>JAHDBC010000051.1 GCA_020630595.1 Planktomarina sp. | reverse complement strand
TCAACCTCCGCATCCAGGAGTTCCATGTTCAGGCCAAGGCCGCGGACTTCTTTGACAAGCACGTTAAAGGATTCAGGAACCCCGGCTTCAAAGTTGTCTTCGCCTTTGACGATCGATTCATAGACCTTGGTCCGGCCTGCCACGTCGTCCGATTTCACCGTCAGCATTTCCTGCAGGGTGTAAGCGGCGCCGTAAGCTTCCAATGCCCAAACCTCCATCTCGCCGAAGCGCTGACCACCGAACTGTGCCTTACCACCCAGCGGCTGCTGTGTGACCAAGCTGTACGGGCCAGTGGATCGGGCGTGAATCTTGTCGTCGACCAAGTGGTGCAGTTTCAGCAGGTATTTGATCCCAACTGTGACAGGCCGTGCGAATTTTTCACCTGTCCGACCATCATACAGATCAGACTGGCCGCTTTCGCTAAACCCTGCACGCACCAACGCATCGTTCACGTCAGCCTCTTTCGCGCCATCAAAGACGGGCGTTGCAATCGGCACACCGTGTGACACGTTGCCCGCCGCTTCGATCAGGCGGGTTTCATCCATGCCTTCGATGCCTTCGGCATAAACGTCATCACCGTATGCAATTTTCATCGCATCCCGAACGGGCGTCAGATCACCACTGCGTTTGTATTCGGACAGCGCATCATCGATGCTCAGCCCCAAACCACGTGCAGCCCACCCCATGTGGGTTTCCAGAATCTGACCAACGTTCATCCGCGATGGCACGCCCAGCGGGTTCAGAACGAAATCAACCGGTGTCCCATCAGCCAGGAATGGCATGTCTTCCATCGGAACGACCTTGGAGATAACCCCTTTGTTCCCGTGGCGACCCGCCATTTTGTCGCCCGGTTGCAGCTTGCGCTTCACCGCGACGAACACCTTGACCATTTTCATCACACCCGGGGGCAGATCGTCGCCACGGCGGACTTTTTCCACCTTGTCTTCGAACCGTGCATCCATGGCGCGTTTCTGGGCTTCGTACTGGTCGTTCAACGCTTCAACGATTTGGGCGTCGCCCTCTTCTTTCATCGCGAACTGCCACCAATGGCTGCGCGGCAGATCATCCAGCATTTCTTCGGTCAGAACCCCGGCTTTTACGCCTTTGGGGCCTTTGACCGCTTCTTTGCCAACAATCAGGCTACGCAAACGGGCATAGATGTTGCGATCCAGGATCAGCACTTCGTCGTCGCGGTCACGGGCCAGGCGTTCAACCTCTTCCCGTTCGATCTGCAGGGCACGTTCGTCTTTTTCCACACCGTGGCGGTTAAAGACGCGCACTTCCACAACCGTGCCGAAATCACCCGGCGGCAGGCGCAGGGATGTATCGCGCACATCAGACGCTTTTTCCCCAAAGATGGCGCGCAGCAGTTTTTCTTCTGGCGTCATCGGGCTTTCGCCTTTGGGTGTGATTTTACCAACCAGAATGTCAGCAGGGCCAACTTCGGCACCGATGTACACGATGCCCGCTTCATCCAGATTGCGCAGCGCTTCTTCGCCCACGTTTGGAATGTCGCGGGTGATTTCTTCTGGACCCAGTTTCGTGTCACGGGCCGCCACTTCGAATTCTTCGATGTGGATGGATGTGAACACGTCATCACGGGTGATGCGTTCGGAAATCAGGATCGAATCTTCGTAGTTGTAACCGTTCCAAGGCATGAACGCGACGACCACGTTTTTGCCCAATGCCAGTTCCCCGATATCCGTGGATGGCCCATCGGCAATAACTTCACCTTTGGTGATGTAATCGCCCACCTTCACCAACGGACGCTGGTTGATACAGGTGTTCTGGTTGGACCGCTGGAATTTGCGCATCCGGTAGATGTCAACGCCCGCATCGCCCAATTCCAGATCTTCGGTCGCACGAATAACGATACGTTGGGCATCAACCTGGTCGATGATCCCGCCGCGTTTCGCCATGATCGCAGCACCTGAATCCCGGGCGACAACCTCTTCGATGCCGGTGCCAACCAATGGCGCCTCGGCCCGCAACAGCGGAACCGCCTGACGTTGCATGTTCGACCCCATCAGCGCGCGGTTGGCGTCGTCGTTTTCCAAGAACGGGATCAATGACGCCGCAACCGACACCAACTGTTTGGGCGACACGTCGATCAGATCGACGTTTTCGGTGGATGCCATGGTGTAATCGCCGTTTTGACGGGTCGATACCATTTCATTCACGAACTTGCCGTTTTCATCCAAAACCGCATTCGCCTGTGCCACGGTGTGGCGCATTTCTTCGGTGGCGGACATGTATTGGACTTCGTCGGTGACAACGCCGCCTTCGACCTTGCGATAGGGTGTTTCGATAAAGCCGTATTTATTGACCCGCGCAAATGTCGCGAGCGAGTTGATCAGACCAATGTTCGGCCCTTCCGGCGTTTCAATCGGGCACATCCGGCCATAGTGGGTGGCGTGCACGTCGCGCACTTCAAAGCCTGCGCGTTCGCGGGTCAGACCACCGGGGCCAAGCGCCGACAGGCGGCGTTTGTGCGTCACTTCGGACAGCGGGTTGGTTTGGTCCATGAATTGCGACAGCTGGGACGAGCCAAAGAATTCGCGCACGGCGGCGGCCGCGGGCTTGGCGTTGATCAGATCCTGCGGCATCACGGTATCGATTTCGACCGATGACATGCGTTCCTTGATCGCGCGTTCCATGCGCAACAGACCCACACGGTACTGGTTTTCCATCAATTCACCGACAGACCGCACACGACGGTTGCCCAGGTGGTCGATATCGTCCACATCGCCACGCCCATCGCGCAGATCGACCAGCGCCTTGACGCAGGAAACGATGTCTTCTTTGCGCAATGTGCGCACGGTGTCTTCGGCATCCAGCGCCAGACGCATGTTCATTTTCACGCGGCCCACGGCAGACAGATCATAGCGTTCGGAATCAAAGAACAGCGTGTCAAACAGCGCAGACGCCGCATCAACGGTGGGTGGTTCACCCGGACGCATGACGCGGTAAATATCCATCAACGCAGTTTCGCGGGACATGTTCTTGTCTGCCGCCATTGTGTTGCGCATGTATGCGCCCACGTTCACGTTATCGATGTCCAGAACCGGGATTGTGGTGATGCCCGCATCCAGCAGTTCTTTGACCGCACCACCGATGACTTCGCCATCTTTGTCGACTTCCCATGTCAACTCATCCCCGGCTTCGACGTAAATCGCGCCCGTTTCTTCGTTGATCATGTCCTTGGCGGCGAATTTTGTCAGGATTTCTTCGAACGGCACCAACAGGTTCTGCACGACACCTTCGTCGATCAGTTTCTTGACTGCGCGTGGCGTTACTTTCTTGCCGGCTTCTGCGATCACTTCCCCTGTGTCCGCATCGACCAGATCATAGGTCGGCCGTGTGCCGCGCACGCGTTCCGGGAAGAACTTCGTGACCCAGCCTTTGCCTTTTTCATAGGTGTAATCGACCGTGTTGTAATAGGCATCCATGATGCCTTCCTGGTCCAGACCCAGCGCATACAGCAACGTCGTCACGGGCAGTTTCCGACGACGGTCAATGCGGGCATGCACGATATCTTTGGCGTCGAATTCGAAATCCAGCCACGACCCGCGATAAGGGATGATCCGACATGCAAACAACAGTTTGCCCGACGAATGGGTTTTGCCCTTATCATGGTCAAAGAACACACCGGGCGACCGGTGCATCTGGGATACGATCACCCGTTCGGTGCCGTTGACCACAAATGTGCCGTTTGGTGTCATCAGGGGCATATCGCCCATGAACACGTCTTGTTCCTTGATATCCTTGACGGATTTTGCGCCTGTGTCTTCGTCGATATCAAACACGATCAAACGCAGCGTGACCTTCAGCGGGGCTGAATATGTCATGTCGCGCTGTTGGCATTCTTCCACATCATACTTTGGCTTTTCCAGTTCGTATTTCACGAATTCCAGAATTGCCGTTTCGTTGAAATCCTTGATCGGGAACACCGATTGGAACACGCCCATAATGCCTTCGCCGTCCAGCGGCTGAAGCTGATCACCGGATTTCAGAAACAGATCATAGGATGATTTCTGAACCTCGATCAGGTTTGGCATTTCCAGCACTTCGCGGATTTTGCCGTAATATTTGCGAAGACGTTTTTGTCCAAGGAATGATTGTGCCATGCGTAAGCGCACTCCGTTTCTTTGCCTGCACGCGCATCGCCGGGGCCGCGACCGTGTGCCATCAAAGACAGAAAAAGAAGATCTATACTTGCAAGGCGGCCCAATGCCCTGCGCCCGATCCATCCTTTCCAAGGAAGCCGTCGATTATCGAAAACTGGCGGCTTGCTGAGACAGGATGAGGTGGTTTGTGAATGCTCCCTATATCAAAACGCCAAACAGCGGGATCGAATCGCTCGGTCCCGCTGGTCAGGTGCATTTAGGGCTTTGTTGTCATTTTGACAAGGCCGCGAACGGTCAGGTTATCAAATTCTTAAACAACCATCGCTTCGGCTGCTTGTCGTCTGTAATCCGTGGGCGACATGCCCGTTGCATCGCGAAACGCGCGATTGAACGGGCCAAGCGAACTGAACCCCACATCAAAGGCGATTTCCAATACCGTTTTGGAAGCGTCTTCTTCGGATTGCAAACGTGATTTTGCCTCTTCGATCCGGGCGCCGTTGATAAAGCTGGCAAAGTTGCGGTGACCCAGTTCCTGATTGATCGCCTTGCGAACCTGATGTTCAGGGGCGTCAACAACCTGTGCCAAACTGCCAACGGTCAGCCCCTCTTCTTTCCAGATGCCATCTTCCATCTTGGCCTGAATGCGCTTGATCAAAACAGACTGGCGTTGGGTTTGTTGTTGGGGGGTTGGTTCAGACGCGGGGCGCTTTGCAGCGCGGCCAGGCCAGTTGTTTAGATTAACCTTGAGTGCCCAAACAGCAAAAACCAACATAAACAGGCCAAAGGTTAAAGGTTGAAAGATTTCAACATCGGTCGTTCGGATGTCCTGCATGGGGCGCGACGTCAGGGCCTGACCCAAAGAATAGACAATAAGAAATGCACAGATCAGCGGCCTGACCCTGCGGCGGGCATTCAGCAGATCCCCTTTGGCAGAGTAAATGATCAGACTCATCAAAGCCGCCAAATGGACAACGGCATATCCACGCAGCAAAGGAATAAACTCGGGAAAATGGGGGGAAATGGGGATCGCAATCCAAATTGCAACACCCGATCCAAGCCAAGCCCAATCGGACCTTCGATCATCCATAAAGATGGTCAGAATAAACCAAGTAATTGAGAATGCACCACCTGCGCCGATCAGTTTCATGCCAACCAAAACGGCGTCAGAGATACCCATGGCGGGACCAACCCTGGTCCACATGTTAACCGATGCGACAAAACAAATCGTCGCATAGGCAAAGAATGATTCCCATGTGACGCGTCCCCAAAACACGACAAGGGTTGTAAGAATGCAAAGGCCCGTCGCTCCGCCACGTATGGCAATATCAATGGGGACAATATCCAAACCCGACCTCCGGCCATCATCAGGGGTATGATGGCTGAAAGATCGGGTTTGTCTAGGGGCGTGATTGGATCAAGCCGCCTGGACTGCCAAATCGATTTGTTTTGTGGCCGCATGGCGTTCCATCGCGGCGTGGATCACAAACCCCATCTGTGGTTCCACTTTCATCAGCAGCGCTGCGACCCAGCCGGGGATACGGGTGACATTGTCCATCCGGATTGCAGACCGGAACCCACAGATGCCCAGATCACACAACGGCGATGCTTCCAGATCTTCGACCCGGACGTCGAACCGTTGGCGGCCCAGCAGCAAATCGCGTGCTGTCTGTTCCACACGGTCCCAATCGGCCCGCACCGCCCGGCGTCCGGCCCAGCTGGCCTTTGCCATGGTGATCGCCTGTTGCGGATCGTCACAAGCCGCGTGATAGCCACGTGCCTTGCCTTCACGGAACACAAACCACATCCAATCGCCTTTCAGCGTGTGGGCACGGTAGGCGGTGATGGTCCCACAGTCAGAAGCAAACGCATGCTGCGTGTCATAATACAGCGGCACCCAATCCGATTTATCAAAAACAAAGTCTGGTTCATTTGCCAAAAACTCAGCTTCCAGCAGGGATGTATTTGGGCGGGCCTTGGCAAGCATCAGGCGGGCGGTGTCGTGGGAAATGCGTGTCATGGTCTTGGTCCTTTCGGGTGTTCAATGTGGATGCGTTTGCAAGTTCTGACCCTGTGATGCCCTGCCCCGCTGCCCCCAGCGCCCCGATTTCAAAAAATGAGTCTCTTTTTTCGAAAATGATCAGCGGTTTTCAAAAATGATCAGAATTTCGGGGCAAACCCCCACCCCATCAGCCCCCCAGCGCGCTTGGCACGCCAAAGGGACGGCAGGCGCAGGCACTGCGTTGACGCACCGATTTTAAAAATCAGTCAGGCCCCTTGTTCAAAAACGATGATCGGATCCTGAAGGGACGGACCCATTGGTGTGATGTGTTTGGATTCGGCGCTGGGATTCGCCTGCGCTTATTTCAAACCCCGGGCGAATCCGGATTTCAAAATCGCCTCTTCGTATTCGCCCCTGGCGGTGCTGTCATAGACCACGCCACCACCAACGTTCAGGGTCACGGTGTTGTTGGATTCACAAATCAAGGTCCGGATGGCGACGTTGAATTCCATGCTGCCATCCGGCGCAATCCACCCGATTGCGCCGCAATACCCGCCACGGGGCCAGGGTTCCAATTCCGACAAAACCTCCATCGCGCGGATCTTGGGTGCGCCGGTGATGGACCCACAGGGAAACACCGCTTCGAAAATGTCATGCAGGCTTTGATCCGGAAGGATATCGGCCACCACTTCGGATGTCATCTGATGGACGGTTGTGTAGCTTTCGATCCGAAACAAATCGGGCACTTTCACACTGCCGATTTTTGCGATCCGGCCCAGATCATTGCGGATCAAATCCGTAATCATCAGGTTTTCCGCACGGTTCTTTTCGGATGCGGCCAGTTCCGCTTTCAGCGCCGTATCTTCTGCGTCTGTCGTGCCACGCCGGGCGGTGCCTTTCATGGGGCGCGATTTCAGCACACCGTCGCTGGACAGCGAAAAAAACAGTTCGGGCGACCGCGACAACAATTTGACATCGCCCAGATCGACAAAGGCGCCAAAAGGGACCGTTTGGCGTTCGACCAATGCATCATACAGGCTGCGCGCAGACCCGTGCAGCGTGGCTGTCAGCGGGAACGTCAGATTGGTTTGATAGAATTCACCGTTGCGGATGTTGTCTTTCACAATTTCGAACGCTTGCGCATAGGCGTCAAAATCCCACTTGGGCGTCAGGGGCCCAAGATGGGCCGGAATCTGGCGGCTGTGGGCAACGGGTTCGTGCGGGCCAGCAAAAACCCCAAAGCGCAACAGGGGTTCTTTGCGGCCATCGGGCATCAGCCCACGCAGCTTTGATGAAAAGACATAGCCCAATTCATAAGTGGCCGACCCGACAACCCAACGGCCCGACCGCTGCGCGGCCTGCATTTTTTCAAACGCTGCGGGCACATCTTCGGGGGTCCACGCTTCGATAATATCAAACGGATCGGAAAACTGCGTTCCCTGTCCCAGTGGCCCGCGATCAAACAGGACGGTACGACCGGCCATTGATCAGAAATCAGCCGCAATACGCATATCGCGCAAGGGTCGCACCAATGCGATGCAGTCTTGGTAAATCGGATGGGACCGGTACGCTTCCAACGCGGCATCATCTTCGAATTCGCCATAAACGATCACATCGACTTCGTTCGAAAATCGATCTTCGTGCCGGTTCTTCACAACCTCGAACGTTTTCACGTGGGGAATTTCAGAAAGCATCCAAAGTCCGTCAACAATCCGGTCCACATCTTTGGGATCTTTTGCACTGAACAGCACCACGTGCCGGATGAGCGATCGTTCGATCTTTTGAGGCATCACTCAAGGTCTTTCTATTCCAGGGGCGGTTGTCCGCATCTGAACGGTACATAGGGCTGTCAGGCAAAGTGTTCAAACGAATTGGTGCGGGGCGTGGTGTCGCGGGGTCAGACATCCCCCAAAAATCAAAAAAGCCGCCCCTGTTGCCAGGGACGGCCTTTCATAAAGCAAGAAACCGAAATTACTTCAGTTCGACTTCGGCGCCAGCTGCTTCCAGCTTGCCTTTGATGTCTTCTGCTTCGGCTTTGTCGACGCCTTCTTTGACAGCTTTGCCGCCAGCTTCGACCAGTTCTTTGGCTTCTTTCAGGCCCAGGCCTGTGATGCCGCGAACTTCTTTGATGACGTTGATTTTCGATGCGCCTGCGGATTTCAGGATCACGTCGAATTCAGTCTGTTCTTCAGCAGCGCCACCAGCGTCGCCGCCAGCTGGGCCTGCCATCATAACAGCGCCACCAGCAGCTGGTTCGATGCCGTATTCGTCTTTCAGGATTGTTTTCAGTTCTTGTGCTTCCAGCAGTGTCAGGTTGACGATGCTTTCGGCAAGTGCTTTCAGATCAGCCATTTTAGCTTCTTTCCGTTTAACTAGATGTGTTCCAACGTGTCGGGCAGCGCCCTACGTTGACATGATCAGATGCGTTTACGCAGCCTTCTCTTCGATGGTCGAAAGAATGCTTGCGATGTTGCTTGCTGGTGCGCCAATTGCGCCTGCGATGTTGGATGCTGGTGCGCCAATCATTCCGGCGATCGTAGCGATAAGCTCTTCACGCGATGGCATGTCGGCAACGGCATCAACGCCGGCAGGATCAAGGGCCGTATCACCCATTGCACCGCCGAGAATTTCCAATTTCTTGTTCTCTTTGGTGAAGGCCTTCACTGCTTTGGCAGCAGCAACAGGATCTTCAGAATAGGCCAATACGGTCATGCCTGTCAGGTATTCACCGATGCTTTCGCAGGGCTTTCCTTCCAGGGCAATTTTGGCGAGCCGGTTTTTGGCAACACGAAGTGCACCACCTGCGTCACGCAATTGTGCGCGCAGATCCTGCATTTCCGCAACTGTCATGCCTTCGTATTTTGATACGACGACAACGCCAGAGCTTTCAAAGATTTGGCCAAGTTCGTCGACCAATTTCTCTTTCTGGGCTCTATCCACAGTTCTCTCCAAATTTATGAGGGTCCGGTTGGTCCCTCGGCTCAGTTTCGGGGTTTCCCCCGGCGATATCCGACAAAGACCAAAGCACGCGCACCCCAAGGGGCCGCTATGAACTGTTGTTCTCTGGCTCAGGCAGGAATTATACTGATTGGATCAGAACCCACCGTCTCGGACAGACAACACCCCAATCGGGGCATTAGCCGCGCAGCTAGAAGATTCCCGCACCATTGCCAAGCGAAATTTCATCTTTTCGCCCAACTTCACAGCTATTTCCCCCTTACAGCTGGCATGGAATCGATGCTTTCTTATGATCACAGCCAATGTGTGCTATGGTGGTTGGAGTGTATCGGTAGGGTTTAGAAATGATTCAAGTCATTGGGTATCTTCGATTTTCGTATCCCGGCCGCAGTGACGCTGCGAAAAGCCGGAATTTGCAGGGCGCAGATTTGCGGGAATATCTGTACGATCCCCTTCGCATGGCGCAGCGGTTTCATTTCTTTGAAAACATCTGCCTGCCCGCGCTGGATGCCCAGTTTGATATGGATTTCACCCTTTTGGTTCTGATCGGTGATGACATGCCGCCCGTCTTTCGCAAACGCATGCAAGACGCATTGGAAGGGCGGCCCTACATTCGCCTGATCGAAGATGGCGGCGGCAATCTGAACGATGCCTTCAACCCGGTCGCCGAAAGCATCAAACACCCCGATGCGAAAATGGTTGTGCATTTCAGGCTGGACGATGACGATGCGATTGCACGCCACGTGATCCGCGATCTGAAAATCATGGGCCGCGCCTGCCGCGAAGCCACATTGCTGTCGATGTCGCGCGGGATTATGCTGGTGGAATACGAAGGCCAGGTACACTTCGTCGAAGAAATTCGCCCCTATATCGCGATTGGCTGGGCCCTGTGCCTGCCCCCGGATGTGGTGCGCAACGCTTACGAAGCATCCCATCTGCGGGTCGCAAATACGATGCCGTCCATGGTTGATCCGCGCAAATATTCCTACATCCATACAGTACACGAAGGGTCCGACAGCAAACAGGGCACCAAGAATCGGGTGCGCAACCTGATCGATCGATCCCCGGTGCAGCCCGGAACGACATTGCACAAAAAGATGATGGCGGCGTTGGGTCGGGAATTTCCCTGCTTTAGCGAAGATTATCTGCGCGAAATTCGGGCCACTTTGCCCAACAGTCTGGATGATCTGGATGACAAGGGCAATCTGCTGGCCGCCATCGCCTGAACAGACAAACCTTTGGAAACAAAAAAGGCGGGCCGTGATGGACCCGCCTTTTGTATTTGCATCGTCAGCTGATTATTCGCCGACAGCGCTGTCCACGTTCAGGGACACGCCCGGACCCATTGTCGAACTGACAGCGATCTTTTTCATGTAAGACCCTTTGGCACCCGATGGTTTGGCCTTTGCCACAGCATCCACGAAAGCGCGAATGTTTTGGGCCAGCTGTTCTTCCGTGAACGAAGCCTTGCCAACGCCTGCGTGCACAACACCGGCTTTTTCGGCTTTGAACTGCACCTGACCGCCTTTGGCAGCTTCGACAGCTTCTTTGACATCCATGGTCACTGTGCCGATTTTCGGGTTTGGCATCAGGTTGCGTGGACCCAGCACCTTACCCAGACGACCCACAACGGGCATCATGTCTGGCGTCGCGATGCAGCGATCAAATTCAATGGTGCCGCCTTGAACGGTTTCCATCAAATCTTCTGCACCAACGATGTCTGCACCGGCGGCCTTGGCTTCATCTGCCTTTGGGCCACGGGCGAACACAGCCACACGCACGGATTTACCAGTGCCGTTTGGCAGGTTCACTGTGCCGCGAACCATTTGGTCTGCGTGGCGTGGGTCGATGCCCAGGTTCATGGAAATTTCGACAGTTTCGTCGAATTTCGCGTTGGCGTTGCCTTTGACCAATGCGACTGCATCTTCGACAGTCAGATCGGATTTGCCGGCGAATGCTTCGCGGGCGGCTTTTGCGCGTTTACCCAGTTTTGCCATCTTACTTCACCTCGATGCCCATGGACCGGGCAGAGCCCAGGATGATCTGCATTGCTGCTTCGATGTCGTTCGCGTTCAGATCTTTCATCTTCGCTTCGGCAATTTCTTTTACCTGCGCGGCTGTGACTGTGCCAGCCACTTCGCGGGATGGATTGGTCGCGCCGGATTTCAGCTTGGCCGCTTTTTTCAGGTAGTAAGACGCAGGTGGCGTCTTGATGTCCATGGTAAAGGACTTGTCCTGATAATAGGTGATCACGGTCGGGCAAGGCGCGCCCGGTTCCATATCCTGTGTCTTGGCGTTGAACGCCTTACAGAATTCCATGATGTTGATGCCGCGCTGACCCAGCGCAGGACCCACAGGTGGGGATGGGTTGGCTTGACCTGCAGGAACCTGCAGCTTCATTGTACCAGCTAGCTTTTTGGCCATTGGTCTTTCCTTTCTTAACGCCCGTGGGTCGCGACCCTTGGGTGAATGTTAACGTGGTCTGGTCTGCACCACGCGTGGTGCGCGCCTCCCACGGGGGAGTCGTTGCCGACTGGGGGCGTTTAGACCCGTCCGTGTCAGTTGGCAAGGGGTGTAGGGTGGGTGAAACCCACCGCGCGTTCGATTGGTGGGTTAACACCCACCCTACGGCGCACCGCACGGTCTGTTTCGAAAGTTGCAAGGGTTTTGGGCAATCTTACCCCCCACGATGCGCATCGTTTTGGCATGTCGTTGCGGCCAAGGGGTATCACCCTGAAGACAGCCCTGACGACGGGATACGTGGATCCACGTGATTTCCGGGACGCTGAAACGGGATGAAATTCCGGACTTTCGAAACAAACCCACCGCCCCCGGTCTGTCCGGGCAGGCGGCGGTGGGCGTTGGGCCTTTCGAACGGGACCCTCAGGTCGCGCAGGGTGGGTGAAACCCACCGCACGCCTACCCCACAAACCGGTCGGCCAGCGCCAT
>JAHDBC010000017.1 GCA_020630595.1 Planktomarina sp. | reverse complement strand
GACCCTGACTGGTTCACGCCGTACCAGAGGCGCGAAACGGTGGAGTGGGAACCGATGATGGAGACAGCGGAGTGAGTTATGATTTGATGGTATTCGACCCGGCGGTCGCGCCCAGGGAGCGCGAGAATTTTATGACCTGGTATTGGAATTTCGTGAAATGGGACGAACCAAACCGCAACTACAATTCCGCAGACGGCATGACTGGAAATCTTCGAGCCTTCTATGACGATATGCGAACAGTTCTACCTGCAATGAACGGTCCGTTTGCGGCTGATATTGACTCCATAGAAGATGAATCCTTGCTTTCCGATTACAATTGCGGCTCATCGGGAATCTACATCACCTTTGCTTGGTCCAAGGCGGAACTTGCATATGAAACGACCCGAGAAATGGCTCGTCGTCATAGTGTAGGTTTTTTTGATGTCAGCGCGAACGATGGTGACATTATCCATGATTGGCCACAGTCACTTTCTGAAGCGACACGTTCTGAAAAAAGGAGCTGGATTGCTCGTTTCTTTGGGAGACTCTCAAGCTGATGCCCCGTGAAATAACCCTCTCCACCACCCCAACCCCCGAAGCCATCGCAGACCTGCGATTGGGCGACGTCGTGTACCTCGATGGCTTGATGTATACGGCCCGCGAAGGGGTCTACATGCGGGCGTTAGAGGACAAGGCGAACATCCCAATGGAACTGCCCAGCCAGTCGGCGGCGAATTTCCATTGTTCCCCCGCCGCCCGGATCAACCCCGATGGCAGCTTTGACATGGGGGCGGTGACGGCCACCGCGTCGTTCCGATTTGCCAAATGGCTGCCGGAATGGATGGCCAAGACCGGGGCGAAACTGATTGTGGGCAAAGGTGGGATGACGTCCAAGGATTACAAAGATTACTTCGTTCCCAATGGTGCGGTCTATCTTTCGACCGTGGGCTACGGCACTGGGGCACTGTTGGGGCGCGGCGTCGAAACGGTGGAAGCCGTGCATTGGAACGAAGAATTGGGCCTCGCCCAAGCGATGTGGGTTCTGAAGTGCCGCAAGATGGGGCCGTTCATTGTCGCCTCAGACCTGAACGGGGACTGCCTGTTTGAACGCGAAAACGCGAAGATCGCCGAAAACGTGGCGCGGGTTTACGAAGGAACCAAGCCAGCCACGCTGAAACGATATGGCGAAAGTGATGATCGCACGGATGAAGTGATCTAAAACCCGTGCAGTCTTTGCACCTTTTGGGTGGCGGGTCTGTTTGCCACATCATCGTGGAACCGTTGCAGTTTCGGAAATTGGGTCAACGGCACACCGGCCGCTTGCATCCACCTGCAAAACTGAAACACATAAGGGTCTACGAAACTGTAGCGTTCCCCCATCGCAAAGGGCGCAAAGGCCAAATCGCTTTCCATAAACGCCGCACAGGCCGACAGGTTGCCCGCAACCCGTTGTGCCATGTCAGCATGGGCCTGCGCCGTATCGGCCCACCGTGCCCCCCGGTGCAAATGCGCAAACGCCACATGCGCCGTTGATGCCAAATACGAACAAACCGACCGCGCCGCAGCCTGATCCAATGGCGCGGCAAACCCCAATCCCGCCGCCGGGTGCGCGTCGGCGATCAATTCGAGGATCGCGGGGTTTTCAGTGATCGTGGTTCCATCCACCACCAAAACGGGCAAACGGCCTTTGGGGGAAACAGCCAGAAAATCGGGTGATCTGTGTGCGCCATCGGGGATGGATATGTGGATGGCCTTATAGGGAATCTGCGCTTCTTCCAGAAGAATATGCGCAGCCACGGCGGATGACCCGGCGGAATAATAGAAGGTGATCCCGGTCACAAAAATACCCCCACCCAAGTCACGATACCGGTTGCCAGTGACAGCAGGATCAGCAGTCTGCGAAATTGCGTGTTTGACAAAACCCTGAACAGCATGATCCCCACTTGTGCTGCCATAAGCCCAACCGGGATGGTGATGACAAGCGCCCAAAGCGCGGTTTCAGTAAACGCACCGGTCACCGCCAGTACCGCAACCGTAAGCGTCAGAATGCAGATGTTAAAGGGTTGCAGCACCGCGCGTGTGTCTGCCTTGGGCCAGTTGCGCATCGACAGCCAGACCGCAGGCACAGCACCCGACGCCCCGGAAACCCCACCCAGAAATCCGCCAACGGCCCCGACCAACACATCCATGCGCGGCGTCGGACGGGACAGTTCCGGCAGCGTCGCGCGAAACCCAAACACAAGACCGTAGCTGATCAAAAGCGCGCCGATGCCCATGCGAAGCCACACATCATCCAGCGCAGACAATGCCATCACGCCAAGCGGCAAACTGCAAAGCCCGGGCACCAAAAACCGTGCCAATCGGATTGGATGTTTCTGAATGGATTGGCGCACAATCCACGCCCCCTGCACCCCTGCCAAAACAGACATCAGCGCAACGATGGCCACCGCCTGAAGGGGATCAAGAACGATCAGATAGAACCCCATGGCGAACAACGCTGTGCCGGTTCCCGAAAGCCCGTTGATGAACCCGCCAGCGGCGGCCCCCAGCGTCAGAAAGACGATCATTTCAACAGTCAACGGCATGTCCCATCATGCGCAGCCTTCGCGCAGATCAAAAGCACAAAATGCTTTGCAAGAATGGCCGGTTCAGTCGTCAGCCTTTTTGGCTGTTTTGGGAACGAACCGATCCGTATCAGCCCCCAACGCCGGGGGCAGTTGCGTCGGCATTGGGCGTTCACCATTCCACACAATCGGGGAACCCATCACAGAAATCTGCGCTGCGCCCTGCCCTAGATTTGCGATAATGCTGCGCGACGCGGCATGCGTTTCGGCCAATGCCTCTGGCACGGTTTGCACAGGTCCGGCCGGAACACCAAGGGCATTCAAGGCTGCGACCCATGTGTCCGCTGTATCAGTGCGCAGAACGGATTCGATCTTTGCACGCAGCACATGGCGATTTTGCTTGCGCCGTTCACGGTTCACAAAATCCGGATCCGTGATCAGATCGTCCAGTCCCAAATGCCGGGCAAGAGCCTGCCATTGGCTGTCACGGTTTGCAGCGATGTTGATGGGGCGGTCCGCTGTCGCGAATGTGCCAGAGGGCGCAGAGGTTGTGTTTTCATTTCCATGCGCCATTGGGGCCACGCCCGTCATCAGGTGATTTGAAACCACCCATCCCATCGACGACAGAACGGCATCCATCATCGAAACATCCAGAAAGGCCCCCTTGGGCCGTTCGTTCAATGCCGCTGAAATTGCAAAAGCCGCAGTCATGCCACCCAACGTGTCAGCTAGCGGATAACCTACGCGCAGGGGCGCAGACATATCATCCCCGGTGATCGACATTACACCGCTAACGCCTTGGACGATCTGATCATAGGCAGGGTCCGCCACACGTTGGCCGGTTTGCCCATATCCGCTAATGGCGCAATAGATCAGTTCGGGATGGATCGCTTTAAGGGTTTCATATCCCAATCCAAGTCTGTCCATGACCCCGGGGCGGAAATTTTCCACGACGACATCGGCCGTGGGCACAAGGTCCAGAAAAGCCTGCCGGCCCACGTCTGATTTCAAATCAAGACAGATCGATGCCTTTTGCGCGTTCTGCGCCAGAAAGCTGACCCCCATGCCCACTGCATTTCGGTCAGGATCCGCCCCCAGTTCACGTGCCAAATCCCCGCCGTCCGGGCGTTCGATCTTGATCACCTCTGCCCCCAGAAGCGCAAGCTGATAACAGGCGTATGGCCCGGCCAGAACATTGGTCAGATCAAGGACCCGTATTCCGGCCAGTGGCTTAATCCCCATCGGCAACCCCGTCTGCGCGGGCCTGCGCCCGGCGTGCCCGGTAACTGGGAACCAGCACCAGCAGCGCGGCGATCACCAAAAGTGCCAGCGTCATCGGACGTTCCCAGATAAAGGCGACACCTTCGTACAGTTGCATTGATCGGGCAAAGTTGTCTTCCAGCATGGACCCAAGAATGAAGCCAATCAACAGCGGGGCAAGCGGATAATCTGCGAACCGCAAGATCGTCGCACAAATCCCCATGCCCACAAGGATCAAAAGTTCGGTCGAATTGTTCTGGCCGATATAACTGCCCATCAACGTAAAAAACAGAATGAACGGGATCAGATAGTTGCGCGGCACAGCCAGAATTTTGGCAATGTAAGGGATCAGTGGCAGGTTTAGGATCAACAGAACCAGATTGCCGATATACATCGAAATGATCACCGCCCAGAACACCTGCGGTTCATCGACCATCAGGCGTGGGCCCGGCGTGACATTCAATGCAATCAACGCGCCCAGCAAAATAGCGGTTGTGCCCGACCCGGGGATGCCAAGGGTCAACAAGGGCACGAATGACCCGGTGCAAGCGGCGTTGTTGGCCGTTTCAGGCGCTGCCAGCCCCTTGACCGATCCCTTGCCGAATTTGTCCTGTTCTTCCTTTGATGCGATGTTGCGTTCCACCGCATATCCCAGAAACGACGCGATTGTGGCCCCTGCCCCCGGCAAAACGCCGATAAAGAACCCTTGCAACGATTGGCGACCCACGACCGGGGCCATCTGCTTTGCTTCTTCGCGCGTGATGCGCAGGTCTTTGATATCGCCCGCCTCACCGGTTTTGGACCGGGCCGGATCGAACACCAAATACAGCGCCTCTGGCAGGGCAAAGATCGCCATCGCCAAGGTAATAAAGGCAAAGCCAGATTGCAGGTCCATCATGCCCATGGTGAAGCGCGGCATCGGGGCCATCGTGGTTTCCCCGACCGTTGCCATCAACAATCCCAGCAACGTCATCAACACCGCCTTGCCCACATTTCCTGCCCCGGCAAACGCGGCAATGGCCGACAATCCGACGACCATCAGCGCAAAGTATTCCGCGGAATGGAACAACAGCGCGACCGACGACAGCGCAGGCGCAAAGATCATCAGCAACACCGCACCGATCGTTCCGCCCGCGAAACTTGCAATCGCGGCAATGGTCAGCGCCTTGCCTGCCTTGCCCTGCCGCGCCATTGGATAGCCATCAAAGCTGGTTGCCACCGTCCCGGCCACACCGGGCGCGTTCAGCAGGATAGAGGACGTCGATCCACCAAAGATCGCACCGTAATAGACACCCGCCAGCAAAATCAGCGCGGCGGCTGGATCGCCCAGTGAAATTGCCACCGGGATCATGATTGCAATGATCGACATGGGGCCCAGACCGGGCAGCATGCCGATGAATGTGCCAATCAAACAGCCGCCAATCACCATCGCAATGTTTTGCAACGAAAGGGCCGTTTGCAGGCCGATCAAAACACCTTCTAACATCTTACACCCCCATGAATGCGGGCAGTGGCCGCAGGAAAATTCCCAAAACTTGTTGGATCAGGTACCAAACGGTTCCCGCAGCAATCGCCGATACCACAAACATCGTGATCCAGCGCCGTTCGCCCAAAATCGCGGCACCCGCCATCAAAAAGCCAACTGTGCTTAGCAGAAACCCCGCAGGGCGCAGCGCAAACGCATAAACAACCATCAGTGCGAGCAATGCGATTGCAGGGGCAAGATGGTACCCGGCAATGGTGCGGTACACACTGGCAGATGCGGCCTGCGCACCGGATTTTGGGCGTTTTTGTTCAATACCGGATACAACGATCAGTGCGGTCAGAATGCCCAGAATGCTGATGACCTTTGGGAATGTTGACGGCCATATCGGGTTGCGCCGCATGAACGGTGGCAAGCTGCCATCCATCGTAAACCATGCCCCGTAACCATACGCGGCAAATATCAAAAGAATGACCAGTGCGATCCAACGATCCAACGCCATGGGGTCCCCCGTCGCAGGATGGGATCAAACGCCCATCTCTTGTTTATAGCTGAAAATATCGAAAGTCGGTGGGCATATGCCGCCCCGGCCCGACTTGAATGTATGCGGCCCCCGCGTTTGGGGACCGCAAAATCGTTCGGCAGTTCCTTACAGGAAGCCCAGCTTACGCATCAGATCACCGATGACCTGTTCTTGGTTTTCCAGGAATGTCTGGAAGTCATCGCCCGGGTTGTGGATGTTGACCCAACCGTTACGGGCGCGCACGGCTTCCCATTCTGGTGTTTCATACATCTTTGCGATCGCATCTTGATACATCGCCAGCTTGTCTGCAGGCAGACCTGGTGCACCAAAGAACCCGCGCCAGTTCACGAAAGTTGTATCAATGCCCTGTTCCATCATGGTGGGGGCATCTGCGTATGCGTCCACACGCGCGTCAGATGTCACGCCCAGGATTTTGACTTCACCAGCTTCAGCCAGTGCGACCGCTTCGGAAAAGCCTGTGGACAGTGCTTTGATTTCGCCAGACAGCAGGGCTGCCATCGCTTTGCCGCCCGCGTCGTATGGGATGTAGTTCACGCCCAGCGCGTCTTTGCCAGCAGCTTCCATCACCATGGCAGCAACCAGATGGTCCATACCGCCGGGAACAGAACCGCCACCAATCGCGGTGCCAGCTTGATCCGCATCATAGGCGGCCAACAGATCTGCCATCGAATTGATGTCGCTGTCTGCGTTCACAACCAGTGCTGCGTAGTCACCGATGGTGCCCGACACCAACGTCAGATCACGGAAGTTATGCGGGAACACACCTGTCAGCGACCGGATGACGATTGGCGTAGAATTCACCATCAGCGTGCCGTGGTTGCTGTCGGCATTTTCGATCAGGTAACCGATGGCTTTACCGCCGCCGCCACCAGACATGTTTTCATAAGATGCAGACCCGACCAGACCAGCGTTGGTCAACGCTTCGCCTGTGCCACGGGCTGTGCCATCCCAGCCACCGCCGGCGCCGCCGGGGATCAGAAAGTGAATGCTGTCAACGACCTGATGGCCTTCGGCAGATACAGACCCGGCCAGACCAAAAGCGGCCACAGCTGCGATCAGGGCGCGGCGGCCCAGTTTCAATGTTGTCATCGTTTCCTCCCATTTGACAACTGGCCCGGTTCCGGGCTCAGACTGGGAAAGACAATCACAACAACCTGACACAGACCTGTCACAGTCAGAAAATAGGCCCGCAGCAGATGAAATTTCTTTTGGTCGAAGACAATCCTGACTTGGCGCAAGCCATCTGTTCGCGGATGAGTCTGGCCGGCCATGTCATTGATCACGCGGCAAATTTGGACGAAACACAGGCCTTTGTTGAAACCGGCGAATATGACCTGATCCTGCTTGATATCATGCTGCCAGATGGCGATGGACGCAGCTTTTTGAAGCGTCACCGGGCCAGTGATTTGGACACACCCGTGATCGTTTTGACCGCCCGCAGCGAAATTTCTGACAGAATCGACAGCCTGGATCTGGGGGCTGACGACTATATCACCAAGCCATTCGACCATGCCGAACTCGAAGCCCGCTGCCGCGCGGTCCTGCGCCGCAAGTTTGGAAAGGCACAAACCACGATCATGGTCGGTGATGTGACCTTTGATCCGGTATCCGGTCACGTCAGCGTCGGGGACAAAGCGGTCACATTGCGTAACCGTGAACTGCGACTGCTGGAACTTTTCCTGAATGCGCCGGGCCAGATTTTTTCAAAGCAAAAACTGACCGACCGCTTGTTTTCCTATGACGACACGGTGTCTGAAAACGCAATCGAAGTGTATGTGGGACGTTTACGGAAACATCTGGGGGCGTCTTCGTTGAAGATCACGACGCTGCGCGGCATGGGCTACAGGCTTGATCACCATGAATAGTCCGGCGTCGTCTGGTTCACTGCGTGTGCGTCTGTCTGCATGGCTGATTGGGGGGGCTGCCGTTTTGGGGCTGATCCTGTTTTTTGCCGTGCGCAGCTACGCAACGGATGTCGCGCAAAAGGGTCAGGATCAAATTCTGGCCGCAGCCGCAGCATCCATTCTGGATGCCGCCCGACTGACCGACGGCACCGTGGATCTGGATATGCCCTATGCTGCGTTTTCCATGTTGAACACATCGTCCGATGACCGGGTGTTTTACGCAATCCGGCAAGATGGGACGTTTCTGTCCGGGTATGCAGATTTACCGGATCAAGCGTCAAGATTTGAAACCGTGGCGTACAATGGGGCAAATGTCCGGTCTGTCTTTGCCGAACGACGCCTGATTGGTGTGAATGGTCCGTCGGTTGTTTCGATCACCCTGGCCCAGACACAAGATGGGCTTTCTGAAACGCTGTCGCAAATTTCGCGCAATGCCGCGTTGTTGGGCCTTGGGTTTTTTGTTTTGGCGGCGGGTCTGTCTTATTGGGTCACGTCTTGGACGGTTGGCCAGCTTAGCCGATTGACTGCATCGGTGACGCGCCGGGGACCTGCAGATCTCAGCCCGTTTGAACGGCCTGTCCCTGCGGAAATGCTGCCACTTGTTGGATCGTTGAATTCGCTGATGGGGCGGCTTGATGGGTCTTTGCAACGATCCGAAGACTTTATCGCCGAAGCCGCACACCGGGTGCGCACACCCTTGGCAACGGTCCGCAGTTATGCGGAAGTCACGCTTCAACGGGTCGATAAAGAAGAAAACCGAAGCGCCATGCGATCCATGATCCGCGCCATCGACGAAAGTTCCCGTGCGGCTGGGCAATTGTTGGATCATGCAATGATTGCGTTTCGGGCCGATCACCTAACGCGGGATCCGCTTGATCTGGTGGACCTTGTAAAAGAACAGGTCATGCGGCTGACCCCCGTGGCCGACATGAAGGATATTGATCTGTCCCTGTTTGGGGACGATCAAGTGCCCTATTCAGGGGATCCAATCTTGATTCAGAACGCCGTGCGCAACCTGATCGACAATGCGCTGAAATATTCACCGGCGGAACGCACCGTTACGATCACCGTGGCATCCAAACCCACACCCAACATCGAAGTCTGCGACCAAGGCCCCGGGATCGCGGAATCCGAATTGCAGACCGTGTCCGGGCGTTTCGCACGCGGCAAGAATGCAATCGGCACCGTTGGATCTGGGCTGGGGCTGACGATTGTTGGCGATGTCGCGATGGCCCACGGCGGCCAGCTGACGCTTTCGAACCGACCACAGGGGGGCCTATGCGCAAGATTATCGCTTTGATGTTATGCTGCCTGGCAGGTGTTGCCGGGGCACAGGATTGGGAAGACCAGAAAACCTTTGCCGGGGCCGCATCCGAAATTACCGTGCGGGTGTTGTCCAGTACAGACACCAGCGTTTTCGCGCCCCTGATCCAAAGCTTTGTTTCCGACAATCCGTCGATTTCTGTTGAATATCTTGTGACAGGAACCGCCGATGTTGATCGTCGCTTTCGTGCTGATCCAGCGGAATTTGATGTGGTCATTTCCAGCGCCATGGATCTGCAACTGAAATTGGCGAACGATGGGTTCGCAGCGGTGCTGGATACCGCAGATCACCCCGACTGGGCCGTTTGGCGGCAAAGCCTGTTTGGATTTACAATCGAACCAGCGGCAATTGTGATCAATCGTGCGGCATTTGATGGGGTGGCCGTCCCGCAAACCCGGCAAGCCCTGATCGAAGCCCTGCGAACGCGGCCCGATGTGTTTCAAGGCCGGGTGGGAACGTATGATGTGCGCCGGTCAGGATTGGGATATCTGTTTGCCACACAGGACGCCCGCGCCTCTGACACCTATTGGCGGTTGATGGAAATTCTGGGGGGATTGAACGTTCGGCTGTACTGCTGTTCGGGGGATATGATCAACGATCTTGGCGAAGGCCGCATCGCCGTGGCCTATAATGTGCTGGGAAGCTATGCGAAGGCGCGCATTGATGATCGGCTTCAAGTGATTTTGCCATCAGACTTTCAAACCACCATGATGCGCACAGTGCTGGTGTCTGACCTGACCGAAAAACGGCCTGCGGCGATTGCGTTTTTACAGCATCTTTTGGCAAGCGGGGCACAAAAGGATGCGCGTGCACCGCTTCCGCTGTTGGATCCGACCGCAGATGCGACCGCCACCATTGGGTTGGACCCTGCCCTGCTGACCTATCTGGATACCCTGAAACGCAGGAACTTTCTGAAAGCCTGGGAAGACGCGGTGATACAGTGATCAATCGCTTAGGATATCGCGCGCGATGACCAGCCGCTGGATTTCGCTGGTGCCTTCGTAAATCTGACAGATCCGCATATCGCGGTACATCCGTTCGACGGGATGATCAGAAAGATAGCCATATCCCCCCAATATCTGAATGGCCTGTGAACAGACCCGTTCGCCCATTTCAGACGTGAACAGCTTTGCCATCGACGCTTCTTGAAGACAGGGCAGGCCCGCATCTTTCAATGCCGCCGCGTGATACACCATCTGGCGCCCTGCCGCGATTTGCGTTGCCATATCGGCAAGTTTGAACGACACCCCCTGATTGGCCGTGATCGGCGCGCCAAAGGCTGTGCGGTCCTTGGCGTAATCGCGCGCGTATTCATAGGCCCCTTGCGCCAGCCCTACGGCCTGTGCGGCGATGCCAATGCGCCCACTTTCCAGATTGGCAAGCGCGATGCGATACCCCTGTCCTTCTTCGCCCAACAGATTTTCGGCAGGCACGCGCATGTTTTCAAAGGCAATCTGACAGGTGTCAGATGCATGCAGCCCAAGTTTGCGTTCCACGCGCACCACCTGATATCCCGGCGTATCCGTGGGGACGATGAACGCACTGATGCCCCGTTTGCCCGCATCTTTGTCTGTCACGGCAAAGACGATCAGCATGTCCCCGTTTTTGCCAGACGTTATGAATTGCTTTGCGCCATTGATCACATAGGCGTCGCCATCGCGCACCGCAGTTGTGCGCAGGTTTGATGCGTCCGATCCGGCTTGCGGTTCGGTCAGGGCAAAACCACCGATCCAATCACCCCGCGCCAACCGGGGCAGATATTCCTGTTTCTGGCGTTCGGTTCCATAATCCCGAATGGGCCCGCATCCGACGGAACAATGGACTGACAGAATGGTCGAACAGGCCCCATCGGCGGCTGCGATTTCTTCGACAACCGCGGCGTAGCTGACAAAATCTGAATCGAAACCGCCATAAGCTTCGGGAACTTGCATCCCCAAAAACCCAAGCTGCCCCATCGCGGCAAGTTCTGTGTGGGGAAACTGCGCATCGCGGTCGCGTTGGGCTGCACCGGGTTGCAATTCAGCCTGTGCAAACTGGCGGGCCATGTCTTTGATTGCGCTTTGCGTATCGGTCAGGATCATCGGGTCAGGTCCTTTGGCGAACTGATCCAAACCTGCCATATCCGGTTTGAATGGCAAGACCCATTCGGTCGAACCTGATCAATCAGATGGCATCGCCTGATCAAGATCAGCAATCAGATCAGACACGCTTTCCAGACCGATATTCAACCGCACAATGCGACCGCCAAAATCCTGCAACGGACGATCCAGATCAGGATACACGACCGCAAGACTGTGCACCCCGCCCCAGCTTAGCCCGATCTTGAACACCGCAAGCGCGTTTATGAAATCAACCACCTGATCCGCGGTGATCCGATCTTTGAACACGAACGAAAACACGCTGGCGGAACCCGACCAATCGCGTTTCCAGTGGTCATGGCCCGGGCATGTCGCAAGTGCGGGGTGAAACACAGTGTCCACTGCCGGATGGTTGGCCAGCCATGTCGCGACCTGCAGCGTTGATTTTTCCAACGTGTCCAACCTTAGGGCAAGCGTTTGCAGGCCCCGCAGCGCAAGGCTGCAATCATCGGGCGACACCGCCAGACCCAACTGTTGGTAAATCGGCCCCAGCTTGTCGAACGCGGCGCGGTCGCGGGCTGACACGGCACCCAAAAGCAGATCGCTGTGCCCCCCCACGTATTTGGTCAACGCTTGCATGCTGACATCCACCCCATGGGCAAAGGCATCAAACAAAACCCCCGCCGCATAGGTGTTGTCCAGCGCCACAGCTACGCCCTTGTCGTGTGCTGCTGCAACGATCGCAGGGACATCTTGAATTTCCATGGTCACAGACCCGGGGCTTTCGCACCAGATCAACGCCGTGTTGTCGCGGATCAAAGCTGCGATGCCCGCACCGATCATGGGGTCATAGGGTTCCACGTCGATCCCCAGTCCGCGCAACATGCCAGTCGCCATCGCCTTGTTTGGGCCATAGGCTGAATGGGGCACCAACGCATGGCTGCCAGCGGTGCAATAGGCCAGATAGATCAGCGCAATCGCAGCTTGCCCGCCGGGGACAATCAGCGTGGCTTCTGCCCCTTCCAGATCTGCCAAACGCGCGGCCAATTCCAATGCCGTGGGTGTGCCATACAATCCATAGGAATAGCCGTGTTCAGCCTGTCGCCAGTCATCCGTCACTGCATCTTGATCGGAAAACACCACCGTTGACCCGCGATAAACGGGGGTGGCAAGGGATGCATAGTCGCGCCGGGCTTGTGGGGCCGGGTTCAACAGGCGGGTTTTCCAATCCATCAAAAAGGCCCTTTGTGCGATTGCAGTTTCAATATGGTTTCTACGTAAATGCGCACGGCATCTTCGATTTCGGACACGGCAATATGTTCACCGGGCGCGTGGCATTGGGCCAGTTCCCCTGCCCCGCAGATAACCGCCGGACATCTGAAATTCGGCGCATCAGTCGACCCCGGAAAGGCCGCGATATCGGCGCGCCCACGCACGTTTTCCACCGCCCCAACCATGGCTTCAATCAGCGGATGGGTGTGCGGCGTGTTCAACGGCGGTTGCTGCATGAACGGCGCATCAAGCGATGCATCCAGATCCGGTTCATCATGGCGTGCGCGATCCAGTATCTGCTGAAGTTCGGACATCACCTGTTCGACGGTTTCGCCCGGGATGATCCTGCGATCGATATCAATGCTGCACTGATCGGGCACAGTACAGGCATCCTGACCACCGCGTATCACACCCACGCTGAAACTGGGTTGCCCGCACATCGGATCTGCCGGTCTGCCTGCCAGATCCGCGGCATAGACCTGCAGATGGTTCAGGATTGTGGTCATGTGAAAAATCGCGTTTCGACCGGCGGAAGGCATGCTGGAATGGGCGGCCTTGCCACGCGTGCGGATCGTTGTGCAAATCTGGCCCTTGTGGGCCGGGCACACAGCCAGACTGCTGGGTTCTGCAACAATGGCCACATCATAATGGGGACCATTCTTGCCGAAATCCTGCGACCCGATCATCGCATATTCTTCATCAATCACACCGGCAACGATCAGATCGCCCGTCAGGGTGATTCCGTCGCGGTCCAGACAACGAACCACTTCCAGATACGCAGCAAGGCCCGCTTTCATATCACATGACCCGCGTCCGTAGATCAGGTCACCGTCCAAGGTTCCGCTGAACGGGTCATCGAACCCATCAACGCCAACCGTGTCCATGTGACCGGCCAGCAGGATCGTTGGCCCACCCCCGGCCCCTTTGCGCAGACCCCAGACGTTTCTGCGGCCCGGCGCAACTTCGTGGCTTTGGACTGACAGACCCGCGTCTTTCATTTGGCGCGCAAACAGTGCGGCCATTGCAGCCTCTGCCCCTGCGGGATCTTCTGCGCCAAAGGTGTTCACGCTGGGGCACTGAACCAAGGCTGCCAGATCAGCGGTCAGCTGCGCACGGTCAACAGCAATCCAGGTCATAAAATCGGAATGTCGCGGGCCGCGCGCCGGGTTGTCAATTCTGCACCATCGGATCGCACGACCACATTTTCTTCATGCAGCATCATTTTGCCCGGTGCGAAGTCAAATCCCGGCTCGATGGCCAAAATCATGCCTTCTTGTAAAACGGTTTCATCGGTGGCCATCAGCGAAGGCCATTCAGTGTTGTGCAGACCGATCCCATGGCCCATGCGACCCACGCCGCCGGCCTCGGCACCCCCTTCGGCCAGAACATCGGCCATCGCCTGCCAGACATCGCATGCCCGCACACCCGGGCGCACCGCCGCAATGCCGGCGTCATTTGCGCGATACACCAGATCATAGGCCCGGCGGGTCGCATCGCTGGCCCGTTCGATGGCAAAGTTGCGATCAAAATCACAGTAATAGCCATCGACTTCTGCGCCCGTATCGATGAACAACACATCGCCTGCCACCAATGGACGGTCGTTGGGAAAACGGATCGCATCATCAGACCCATCCTGCCCCGCGGTTGAGACAATATAGGGGACGGTGTCCGCCCCACGCGCAAGCACATCCAACTGATAGGCCTTCAGAATTTGTCGTTCCGACAATCCAGCGCGGGCAATTTGATCCATATTGTCATAGGCGTCGCAAACCAATCCGGCGACATATTTGTGTTTTGCAATCTCGGCCTCTGATTTGACCATGCGCAGGGACCGGACAATGTCGGTCGCATCGCACAGGGTCAAAGGCGCAAGTGCGGTTTGCAGCTGCACAAAATCATTTGCAGGCATACGCACATGGGTTTCAGGCCCCATCGGAACGCCAATTTGCCCAAACCGACGCGGCAAGGACTGAAGTGTGTGCGCCAAAAGGCTGATGCCTTCGTCCTGCGGGTTCGGAGAGGCCCAGATGTGCAGCGTTTTGACCCATGACAACGACAGGGCGTTTTCCCCGATGCTGGGAACAACAGCGATCAAATCCCCATCCGCTGGCAGGATCAAGAACCAGGGCCGCGTTGGGCTTTGCCAGAAATTGCTTTGAAATCCGGCGAAATAGGTGAATTCCCGTTCCGTCATGAACAGCATCGCGTCCATCTGTGCGTCGCGCATCATCGCCTGTGCCCGTGCGACGCGGTCTTCGTATTCGGACTGCGCAAACCCGCGTTCAAATGTCATCGTCAATTTTCCTTTGGCTGCGCAAGTCCGCGCGTGAACAGGGAACCGAACCCGGGCACGGCATCTTCAACGCCCGCAAGGCGCAACAGATGCCATGCAAGCGCATGGTTGCTGGCTGTCATGGGCTTCGCCAGTTTGGCCTCGACCGTTTCGATCAGGCCAGATGTGCACAGGCTGGTGCAGGACACGAAAACACCGTCCACATCCGGCGACGCGCCAATGGCCAAAGCCGCATCGATGATGGATTTTTCGCTGATCCGCCCCACAACCGCATCGCTGTTTTCATAAAACGACCCGACAGCGGCGATGGTCAAACCTGCGTCTGCAAACCGCTGCTGCATCGCAAGTGTCACATCTGGGGTATAAGGGGTGACCAAGCCAAGGCGCTTGATCCCAAGCGCGGCAAAGGCCGCTTTTGCGGCTGTCATGGGATTGGATGTGGGAATGCCGGGATGCACGTCGTTCAAAATCGACGCGACACGGTCTTCGCCGATGATTGTTGATCCGGACGTACAGCCGTATCCCAGCGCGGTCAGCCCCATGTAATCCGGTATCAGATTGGCAGCCACGGGAAGTTCCGCTTCCATTTTTGACAGGGTTTCAGGGGTCACAACAGCATCGTTGGCCAGCCGCGCATGGTAAAATGCCACCCCCGGCAAATGCGTCATCTGCCGCATTTCCCATTCCATCGTCTGATCGGATTCCAAAACCAACAACCCGATCCGCGCGCGCGCGCCCACGCCGCCGTCAGCTGCGAACGGCAGCCGTGTGATTGTTGGCTGCTGATCCATACCCGTCATCCTGCGGTTCGTTGTTTATAGTAGGTGTCTTTGTGAATGATCAAACCATCACGGAATGTCAGGATGTCAACACTTAGGCATTCGTCAACACTACCATCTGCGTTGTGTGCTGTGCGGTGGTATTCGCAATACGCCTTGTCGCCAGCGATTGCGCAATCCAGCGTTTCCCAATGCACCTTTTTGACCTTTGCAAACAAGCCTGCGAACACGCCCCGGATGGTGTCGGCGCCAGAAAAGCGGACCCCGTGAATATCCGGGCCAACGGCATGGTCAAAGGTCGCGTCAGGCGCAAAAAACGCCATCACCGCATCGATATCATTGGCGTTGAATGCATCCCCGATGGCATCCACCAAATTGCGTGTTAGTTCGGTCATATCAGATCCCCTTGCCCAGCATTGCACAGGTCTTTTGAAAAAACGGGCTGTCCGGGTCGGCCAGAACATTCAATTCATCAAAATGATCCACGTCAGGCACCACATATGTCGTGATCATCCGGTCCTGCGTGGCAAATGCATCGACGTACATCTGTGCCTGTCTGTGAAATTCATCCGTTTCGGCCGC
This sequence comes from Planktomarina sp., assembly GCA_020630595.1. Lineage (GTDB taxonomy): Bacteria > Pseudomonadota > Alphaproteobacteria > Rhodobacterales > Rhodobacteraceae > Planktomarina. Next base: position 40,962 of record JAHDBC010000017.1, on the reverse strand, counting down.
GCCCACCACGACCATCTGCGGCGCGTCCGTCAGCGGTGGGTGCTGTGTCATCGGGCTTTGCGCGTGCGCTTCTTCCGGGTCCATGTGAAGGCCATCGTTCAACACAGTTAACCGCACCGGTTCCAAGTAGGAAAGCGGCGAAACCGGAATTCCCGATTTGATCAAATCTGAAGGCAAATCGTGCCCATAGGCCGGCCAGTCTGTTGCCATCATCATTTGCGTCAGATGCCCACCAGCGGAATGCCCCATCACGGTGAAATGGTCCGTGCTCAGCCCCAAATCATTTGCGTTGCGCCAGACAAAGGCGATGGCCTCACGCATTTCCGCACTGATGCGGGTGATTGAAACGGATGGGCACAGATCGTATCCCACCACCACCACATTGACCCCTGCCGCCACAAAAGGTGAAGCCAGAAACGAATAGACGGATTTATCACCGCGCTGCCAATACCCCCCATGAATGTAGAACAGCGTCGGCGCGTCGGGTTTCCCGCAAGTGAACACATCCAACAGCTGTTTTGGCCCATCGCCATAACGCACGTCCAGCTGCCCACCCAATTCGGCACGGGCGGCTTCGCTGCGGGCGATCCAGTCAGGGATCACAGTCACATCGTAATCAGGGCGACCGGCCCGCAAATCATATTGGGCATCCAGTTCAGCGCGCGAAAACCGGCTGTGAAATGTCAACGGAGTGTCCATTACAAAATACCTTCTGCAGCGCAGGCTTTTTCCAATGCAGCCCATTCATCGGGATTGGTTCCGAAAGGGCGCATGACGTGGGCCTGATACGCGGGCCTTTGGGCCAGCCGTTCATACCATGCTTCAACATGGGGCAAAGCGGGACGATCAACATCGACATTGAAGTAGCGATAGGCGACACAGCCCAACGGAATATCGCCCATGGTAAAATCATCGCCGCACACAAAAGGCCGATCCGCCAAATGACCATCAAGGATCGTAAGTGCGGCATGCGCTTCGTCGCGCAGCCCCGCGATTTTTTCTGCATCACGCGCATCAGGCGCAGTGCGCACTGTCGCAAAGAACAGATAAATCACTGGACCAAAGGCTTTGCTGGCAGACCATTCCATCCATTGATCGGCAATCGCGCGGGTCTGAAGATCCGCCGGGCACAATCCATCTGCCCCGTAGCGGGCCGCCAGATACCGCACAATGGCAAGGCTTTCCCAAAGCGCAAAGTCGCCATCCTGTATGGCCGGAATCATCCGGTTGGGATTGATCGCGCCATAGGCATCTGTGTTCAGCTTGCCAAAGCTGCCGCCTGCCAACATCAGATCATAGTCAAGACCCAATTCATTGGCAGTCCAGATCACAGGGATAACATTGGATGAATAGGGTCGGCCCCAAATCTTAAGCATTGTGTCGTGTCCGTTCTGACGCGCCGTGTTCTGTTCCCAGCACTGGCACCACATGTTCAAACAGCCGGTCCCAGCTGGCAAGAATTTTTTCATAGGGCACGCCCGTGTACTGTTGCATCAGCATCACGTGCTGCAACCCGATGGTGTCGCGTTTTTCCATCAGCCGATCCGCCACAAATGCCGCATCCCCCACAATGATGATCCCACGTTTGTTCAAAAAATCGAACCAGTCACAGGCGTCGTCTTCTGGTGTCATTTCTTCACCCAGATCCAGATAGCCGTGTTTTGTCCATTCCCCTGCGGGCCGTGATCCACCCAGGAATTCATAGTAGGCGTTGATGGCTGGGCGAATGGTTGCTTCGGCTTCGGCCTGAGTTTCACCGACATAAAACGCCATGCAAACCCCACATCCCTGACCCGGCGCAACCGATTTCCCCAACCGGGCCGACGCAGCGTCAGCATAGGCCTGCCAACACGCCGACGTTGCCTTGGGCCCCGCTGACATGGAAATCACGCCCCACCCTTTTTCACCCGCAAGCGCAAAGGTTGGCGGCGCATTTGACATCAACCACACCGGCGGGTGCGGATCGCTAAATGGGCGCGGATGCACATACATGGCGTGATATTCGCCGTCTTCGCGATGATAGCGCGGATCAAGAGGTTCAAAAAAACGGTTCTTTTCTTGCCATCCGGGCACCGGAAATTGCCAAAATTCGCCTTTGTGCGTGAACGCCGTGTTCGTCCACGCCTTCAGTACGATATCCAGATTTTCCTGAAACAACCGCATGACCTTTGCATTGTCACGGCGGTCCGCATTGGGGTTGAACTGAATGGTAGATCGTTCGTTGATGCCCTTTGCCACGCCAAAATCAACGCGTCCCCCGGTCATGTTGTCCAACATTGCCACGTCTTCGGCGACACGCAGCGGATGCCAGTCAGGCAAGACAATGGGGGCCGTTCCCACCCGCAGCCGCGGGCAATGCGCGGCTACATGGGTCGCCATCTGAATGGGATTGGGGGGCGCGTTCATATAGCCGTTGTGCGCGAAATGATGTTCTGTGAACCACGCGGTCGTAAACCCCGCCTGTTCGGCCAATTGGCACTGTTGCCGGATCATGCCCAGCACCTGATCCCATGGTTTGGTTTCGCCGGGGCTGAAGTTTGCAATCAAATCAAAACGCATGGTTCTTTCCAGTATCAGGCAGCAACGCAGTTGAATTATCCCTCACATTTCAACCAGATTGAAATCTGCGCTAAAAATCAACTAAAATCTGTCATGGATACTCCCTTTGATTCCTTGACGCCGCAGCGCGTGGGCGCAGAAATTCGCGAAATTCGAAAGGCCCGTGGGCTGACGCTCAACGATCTTAGCGAACGGATTTCCTGCTCCACCGCCTATCTAAGCCGGATCGAATTGGGCACAGCGCGGGCATCAGAACAAATTATTGGCGAAATCAGTTCTGTTTTGAACGTGCCACAGGGTTGGTTTTTTCCAAATGTGACCGGTGACGGACCATTGGAACAGGCGCATGTCGTTCGGGCGGGCAATCGACGCAGACTTTCAGATATGTACACGCGCAGCGCGGCTGAACTTGGGTTTCAGGATGAACTGCTGTCCAGCACGCTGTCGGGGCAGTGCTATTTGATATTGTCCCATTTTCCGCCAGCAACGGATGCACCACCTGAACCAGTGGAAGGTTTCGCCTTCGAAGGTGAACAACACGCGATGGTGTTGACCGGGCACGTCGCCCTGCGGTTGGGCGACGAAGATATTGTTTTGGGACCGGGCGACAGTTTTTCCTATCCATCGATGATTGCGCACCGGTTTCGCAATCATACCGACGCGCCTGCCACTATGATTTGGGCGATGTCGCCCGTGCGCATCACATGGTAGCGTGCTGATAACCCGACTTTCACATAAGGGGCGGTAATGTGAGCCCGGATACACACGATAAACACGCATGGGCTGACCTGACCAAAGCGGTGAAGGATCCGCTGTCCGCCCTGCGCTATCCTGCGCTGGCCACGATTGGCAAAGATGCCCGCCCCAAGGTTCGCACGGTCGTTTTGCGCGATGTTTTGTCTGATGCCCGTCGTTTGGAATTCCACACGGACGTGCGCAGCGAAAAATGGTCTGATCTGGCGCGGTCGCCAGACGCCCATATCCATGTCTATTGCCCCGAACGTCGTCTGCAATTGCGCTTTGACGGAACGTGCGTCTGCCACGGGCCAGACAGCCAAGCGGCACGGGCCGCTTGGGCGGCACTTCCAGATCACACGCGCACAACGTACAAGGGCGGACCGCCAGGGATTGATCTGGCGCAAGATGCCAGTGCACCGGCCGGATCGGGGCCCAATCCATCCGTGTTTGGTGTGATCCAGTTTCACGCCCGTCATCTGGATTGGGTTCAGCTGGACCGAACCACCAATCTGCGTGCAAAATTCGAATACGGCCCGGATGGCCGGCTGACAAACAGCCGATGGGTCATCCCCTGACCATCAGTCAGCCGCCAGTCATGCGCTTGCGGCGTTCCTTGATCTTTGCGTCAGCCGCCTGTGTGCCATCGTGAAACGATCCGAACCATTTGTCCCACGGCAGTTCGAGCGAGCCATAATTGCATTCGAAATACCGGTGATGCATCTGGTGATGAAACGTTCCCAGCTTTAGCCGGTTTTCATCTTTCACAATCAGGCCTTCGAACCCTGTGTGCGTCGTGGCTGCAGTCAATGTGTAATACTGCAGATGATACAGGATGTGTATCGGGTGCGCCGCAACCACCCAATGCACAAGCACGGACCCCAAAAAGATTACGTGTTCGACCGGATGCATGGACAGACCGGACCACGGCCCGACGTTGATGTTGCGATGGTGCAGCGCGTGGACGTGTTTGTAAAAGAACGGAATATGCAGGAACCGGTGGATCCAGTAAAAATAGAAACTTTCCCAAATCGGAATGACCACGAACAAGGCTACGAACCAGACGGGGTTGGCGGCCCACGTCAGCATCGGGGCATAGCCATTTGCCATCGCCCAGAACATCAGAACTTCGTACGCGGTCCAGATTGTCACCCCGGATGCAAGCGTCCAAAACATGTTGTCCCGGATTTGTCCGCCCAGCGTGAACTGCTTGCCGTTTTTCATCAACGGGCGCGGATCATATTTCAAACGCTGCCCCTGTTGGGTAAACGTGTAGAAATACAGATGCAGCCCCCCGGCGACGAACGTCATCAACGCAAGGTTTCGCACAAACATCTGCGCGATCCAGTCAAAGCCAAGGGTTCGGGTTACTTCCAAAGGCGGTTGAAACCAATAGAACGAAACGCACGCGATCCCGACGACGATCAACCGTTCGCTGATCAAAAACCACGATTGCCACACCCAAGCCAACATGCGCATCGGGCGCAGCGGCCACTGAAAAAACGGCGATACCTCTAACGGCACGGCGGGTGTGTGGTTCCACCCTTTCAGCGGTGTTTCCGGCATAGCGCGTCCTTTTCTGTTCGAACCTATGATCCCAGTACCGCGCCCAAAGGTCATCGTGGGCGGCTGATTGGAACACAACACCCACGGCCCCCGTGCCCGGAATGCCGTTGTTAAAGGCAGTTGTGTTCACATGTGCCGTTGAAACTTGCAGGCTGGCAACAAAAAATGATTTCCCGGCCTGTCCCCTGCGCAAACCTAACGCCAAAAAGAGCAAGCCAATAAGACCAGATGACGTTTGCCATCGACTCGTGTCGTTCTTGGCTTTCTGGTGTCGTTGCGAAAGGACAGGATCACGCACCGCCATTTAGGCTTTGACGCCAGTGAAGCAGACATTCTTCTGATTGGAAGCCTTCACGATTGACGAGCGGGTGATGATGATCATAGCCTTGCCGAATGAAATACGGGTTTCGAACGTCGAAACTGCCAAGTGCCCGTACACGCATGGCAGTTCAGGGAGAGAAAAAAATGACCAAATCAAAGCTGCTGACAGCTGTTGCCGGCATCGCGATGCTGGCGGGTTCCGCCAATGCTGCGGGCCACGGCGAACTGAACGTTGCATACTTCCTTGAATGGCCAATGCCATTCCAGGCTGCAAAAGTTTCCGGTGCCTATGACGAAGCACTGGGCATGAAAGTAAACTGGGTTGCATTCGACACCGGCACAGCCATGTCCGCTGCAATGGCATCCGGCGACATCGACATTTCCGTGTCCCAAGGTGTGCCCCCATTCGTGGTTGCAACATCCGCTGGCCAAGACCTGCAAATCGTTGACGTTGCTGTGTCCTATGCTGACAACGACAACTGTGTTGTCCGGTCCGACCTGGAAATCGATGCCGGTTCCGCTGGCGAACTGGCTGGCAAGAAAGTTGCTGTTCCACTGGGCACCGCCGCACACTACGGCTTCCTGAAACAAATGGAACACTTCGGTGTCGACATTTCTTCAATGGAAATCGTGGACATGGCCCCTGCTGAAGGTGCAGCTGCACTGGCACAGGGTTCGCTGGACATGGCATGCGGTTGGGGCGGCGCCCTGAAGCGTATGAAAGAATCCGGGAACATCCTGCTGACTGGCGCAGAAAAAGTGGACCTGGGCATTCTGGTATTTGACGTGACAACCGCACCAGCATCCTTCGTGGCTGAAAACGGTGACATCGTTGCAAAATTCCTGGCAGTTACTGCAGATGCAAACGCCGCATGGAACGCATCCCAGCCTGATTTCATGCTGAACATGATTGCAAAAGACGCAGGTATGTCTGTGGAAGATGCAGCTGGTTCGCTGGCAACATTTGAATTCCCATCAGTCGAAGCACAGCTGTCCCCAACATGGCTGGGTGGCGGCGCACAGGGCTTCATGAAAGGTGTGGCGCAAGTGTTTGTGGATGCAGGTTCCATCCCATCTGCCAACGAAAGCTATGAAGGCAACGTTGAAACTGGCCCACTGATGGCCGCAGGCGACATGTAATTGACGCCGGGGGTGCGCGGGTCAATTCCCGCGCACCCACTTCGCGCAGACCGCGCGTTTCCCCCGTTGCGGGGGGGTATTTCAAACAAAACAAAGTGGGATGGATCACGTGTCAGGTCTGCTGATTGATGATATTTCTATGCGCTTTGATCTGCCCAATGGGGGGTCGGTTCAGGCGCTAAAGAACGTAACACTGGATATCAAATCCGGTGAATTGATGTCCGTACTTGGCCCATCGGGCTGCGGGAAAACAACACTTTTGAACATCGTCGCCGGGTTTCTGGCCCCGACCGAAGGTCAAATTGTTCTGAACAATGAAAAGATCACCGGGCCAAGTCCTGAACGCGGAATGGTGTTCCAGCAAGGCGCGCTGTTCGAATGGATGTCTGTCCGCGACAATGTGCGTTTTGGGCCCGATATGATGGGCAAATCCAAATCTGAATCGATGCCCATCGTCGACAATCTTTTGGAAATCGTCGGCCTGCAGGATTTCAAAGACAAGATGGTTTACGAACTGTCTGGCGGGATGCAACAGCGTGTGGCCTTGGCCCGCTGTCTTGCCAACGAACCGGACGTGATCTTGATGGACGAACCGTTGGGTGCGTTGGACGCCCTGACCCGCGAAAAGATGCAGGCGCTGGTTCTGAAACTTTGGAAAGAAACCGGCAAAACGATCATTCTGATCACCCACAGTGTCGAAGAGGCGCTGTTGCTGGGTGAGCGGTTGTTGGTCATGGCCCCGCGCCCGGGTCGCATTCACAAAGAATATCGCCTTCCGTTCGCGGAAATGGGCGTGGGTGCGGATCTGCGGGAAGTGAAGAAACACCCTGATTACAATCCCGTACGCGAAGAAATCCTGTCCATGATTTGGGACATGGAAGAAGAAATCATGGGCCGCACAGAGGGAGAGGGTTGATGACACCACTGGTTATTGGACAACTCTGGGAAGAGACCGTCACCGTATTCCTGTCTGTGTTGGGGGCTTTGCCCGCATTGGCGATCTATATCGGCATCATCTTGGCCTTCATGTTCCTGTGGTCGTTCGTCAAACGCATGATGACCCCGAAATCGGGCTACAACAGCCTGAAGACCGTGACGTTTGGCGATGAAAGCACCGTGGTGTCGAACACCGCTGCATCCATCATTTCGATCGTTTTGATCTTTGTGCTGTGGGGGGCCTTTACCGGATCCAAACTATTGCCCGGCTTCCTGCACATGCCCGGCGCGTTTACCGGGAATGGCGAATTTTCCTACACGCTGCAGGCTGAAGATGGCACACAAGACGATGCAACCGTCAGTGTCGTTGTTTTCGAAGCCGGGGCGGATGTTTCAGCACCAGAGGTCGAACTGGGCGACGGTCTGGCGAAGAACGATGCCATCGCAGTGCAGGCCTATCGATCCAAATTGCTGTTGTGGGACAAAAACGATGAAACCGACCGCAAATCGGGTGCATCAATCGTGGCGGTCAACGGCGAACCGATTTCGCGCGACACGGACGTGTTCACGGATTTCGCGCGGATCGCTTTGACGGATAAGGGCACGCTGAACATCGAACCCAATACGGGTTGGCAAATGGAATCCATTTGGTTGCCTGCGCCCGAACAAGTCTGGACCATGCTGACCACGATTGCGACGGATGGCTACCAAAACGTCACCCTGGCAGAGCATTTGGGCCTTTCGCTGTGGCGTGTGATCATTGGTTTCTTGCTTGGGGCCTTGGTCGGCATTCCGTTGGGGTATGCGATGGGTTTGTCTGACTGGTTTCGGGGATGGTTTGATCCGATTGTGGAATTCATGCGCCCGGTGCCACCCTTGGCCTTGATCCCGCTGGTCATCATCTGGTTCGGAATTGGTGAAAGCGGCAAGGTGGTTTTGCTGTTCCTGGCGGCCCTCTGGATCATGGCCATCGCGGCGCGATCCGGTGTGTCGGGCGTGCGGATTACCAAAATCCATGCGGCCTATTCGCTGGGCGCTTCGAAATGGCAGATCCTGCGCCGCGTGATCATCCCGAATTCTTTGCCTGAAATCTTTACTGGGGCGCGGGTTGCGATGGGCGTGTGCTGGGGCACCGTGGTTGCCGCTGAACTTGTTGCTGCGGAAAAGGGTGTCGGCAAAATGATCGTGGCCGCATCGAAGTTTCAGGCGACGGACATCGTGATCATGGGGATCATCCTGATCGGAGTCATTGGCTTTGCCATCGACGTCGGCATTCGCCAGCTGGAAAAGTATCTGGTGCCTTGGAAAGGCAAGGGCTGATCAAAACACTCTGAACTTCAAAAAGCCCCGCTTCGGCGGGGCTTTTTTGTGCACGTGCGGCGCATTGCCAAGACCGACACGTCTGCATGAATTTCAGAAGCGCAAGGGCGTTGTTTACGACAACAGTTTTCCAAGCCGGTCAAACATATCGGGGTCCCAATCACGAATGGTTTGTGCCTCGATCTCTTGCACCAGTGATTTTGCCATCAATTTGACTTGGGTCGTCAGCCCCATGTCAGACAGGGCTTCCAGCATCGTGATACGCGCCGCAAAGGTTTGGCGTCCGGAAGTCGCTTGATTCAAAACCATATCAGCTTCGATCAAACCCTGTGTCAGGTCTTTGTCTTCAGGGGCAGAAATGGCGGATGCACCGGCCTGATCGGTCGACGCCGCAGCACCTGTCATGGGCAACTTGGCAAGCCAATCCTTGATCTGATCGGATAGAATCGCGCGGCCATTTGCATAAGCCAATTGACCCAATTCCGGGTTGGACTGGACCCGCCGTGCGGCCCGCGTATGAACCGCATGGGCCACCTGCGCGTGTCCAAGGCCTAGCGCATAATCGAAAGCAAGTTTTTGGCCCTCAAACCAATCGGGCGACGTGAACAATCTGTCTTCCAGTTTGCGCAACATGCCATCGCTGGGCTGGGACAGACCTGCCTTGAACTCATCTTCGATGTTTGCGGGCATTGGTTGTTGCGCAATTTTGCCGGCCTCTGATGGGATTTTGCCCTTAAACTCCAGCCAAGCCGCATAGGACCTAAGCGAAAACGCAACATCGGCTGTTGGATCATGCGCTGAAATCCGATCCGCAATGGATTTGATATCCCTGCGCAATTCCGCCCGCCCCTTGGCATCCAATTCCCTGGCAATCGGGCCCGTCGTGTCGGGTTGGGGTGTGGGATCCGGCGCAGCATTTCCCAGATCACCCACAGCATCCGCATAGGCTTTGAAATCAATCGCGTCGGCTTTTTCGGTCAGGATATCCAACAGGACGCGAGCGGCATCTGCTGCGGCATCGTCAATTTTGCGTTCAGCCAATTTGACCGCAGCAATCAATTGCGCCAGTTGCCCCACAATATCAGTGGCAACTTTGTTCTTTATCCGTTGAAACTTTTTGCCGGTCGGGTGCAGGTCGGGCCAGAAATTGTCGAACAATGTTGCCGCCAACGCCAGCCCCTGCCGCAAAGACACGTTCGATACATTGGATTTAAGGGAAAAAATCGAACCCTGAAACGCCCGAATGTGGGTGCATGTTTTCAGCAGTGCTGCGGAATCTTCGACCACCTTTTTCCAGTCGATAGCATCTTCTGTTAGCGTTCCGATCAACATCAGGTTGCTTTCGATGCTGTCGATCAGCACCTCTTCCGTGTCGGCGATCGTTCCGAAACCTGCGTCTGCATCTGGCGCCTTGGCCGCATTTCGAAGAACGCGGTCAATCATCGGACCCGAACCTGTACATTAAGCCCCGCCCTGTGGGGACCAGCATGTTCAGCATATGGCCTTCGTCCAGCAGGGCCAAAAGCCTGCGGCCGGATGCGGGGAATTTAATCCTGTATATGGTTGGGTCCGCCTGCAACGGCGCCGTGATGTAACTTAGATCGTTCAAGTTCCAGATTTCAATTCTGTTCAAATTGGTCACAAGCGCCAACCGATGGCTGCGTTCATGCAAAGCGATGGTGCGAATGCGGCCCCCAACGAACGGTTTGATTGGGTCACGCTGCAAACCCAAACGCAAATCCCAGCGGCTTAGCACCCCATCGCCAGACAGAATAAGAAGTTCTTCGCGTCCGCAAAGCACTGAAATCTCTTCGACCAATTTGTCGGAATAAGCCCGATAGTCGCGTTGCAATTTACGCACCGTGTCATACACGACCGGATGACCGACCGACGGTTGTGCAATCACATAACGGCCATCGCAGGCAGTCTTGATGGAATAGACCGCGCTTCGAAACGTCATTTGGTGGACAATGGTCCGCGACGATCGTTCATAGATGAGGACCGTTCCGTCTTTGCTGGCCGAAACGATATAGCGCAGCCGCGGGTCTGCGGCCAATTCCAGAACGGGGCCTTGATGGCGATAGAGTTCATGGGAATGGCTGTTATGCCATTCGCGCACTGCGCCATCCTGCGTTCCAAACACAACGCGGCTTGAATGGCTGTCGTTCAAAAGCGTACGGGGCTGGCCGTCTTCTATGCGCGTCAGGGTCGTTCTGTTGCCCGAAACAAGGCTCCACCTTTCCAGACCTTGGCCTTCGACAGCCTGGATAAGATGGGATGAATTGCGCGTCGCCGCGAAGTCATAGGCCCTTACCCGGCCGAAGGTGCTTTGCTGTGGGCGCAGCACAAGCTGGCTTGCGGTCCGATCCGCATTCCAAGACATCTGTGTGCCATTGTTGGACGCCCCGATGATGTATTGATCCGATGCCCCCGCCAAGAACACTTCGTGAATGCGTGTACTGCCGACATCCAACGCAACTTGCGTGGATCCGTTTGGATAAACAAATGCCTTGCCATCGCGAAAGACGTGAAACGGCACTTCCCGACGTCCGGCAAACCCAAACCCCAAAGCGGCAGATGTTTGTGGAATGCCAAGCACCTTAAGATCCAGCGCCGCCAAAGCCTGTTTTTGTTCCGCTTCCGCCAAACGGTCACGCTGAAGCGACGATAGAAATGGGCCGCGGTTGTCCAAAGCCGCCCTTTGTTCTGCGGTCAGCGGGGTCGTGACCGTGCGTTGCGCCTGCGGCGACAAACCATCGCCGCAACCCTGCAACAAAGACACAACGGCGCAACAGACGCCGATGGATCGCACCAAACGTATCAAGATTCGTTCCCTCTTAGGTATCTGGGCAATTGAAAATTGCTAAGCGGGCTGTTGAAGAATGCGTTCACGCTTGCACGCGGCTGGATATTGAACCGCGCTTCCTGTCCGGCTGCATTGGTGAAAATAACCTGAACAGAATTGTTGGTGATCCCCCCTTTGCCCGCGCTGTCATACAGCCGCAGCCAAGACCAAGGGCCGTTGAACTGTCGCCCAAACCCATTTCCGCCACCCAGCAAGGGGGACATGTCAACGCGCGAAGACGCTTGGCCATCAATGATGTTTGGCCAAACGATACCGATGGGCCGCGCGGGTCCGTGCGAATTGCTGACCAATTGCCCTTCAAAATTCAGAACCGCGCGCGCCAGATTTGGCGACATCGGCCCCGGGGACACATCGAATTCAACGTACAAATCCCCTGCCCCGTTGAAGTAGCTGTCCGTGATTTCAATGGCGGCTTTCAACTGTTCCGCAAAGCCCGGATCAACCGCCAATGATTGCCCATCGATCACCTTTGGTTCACCGGTCGCTTCTTCGACGAAAGTCAAAAGATCGCGTCGGTAAAAACTATCAAGAACCCCACCGGGCGAAAAGAATTCTTCGAAATCGGCCAGCGGCAAGTCACGGTCGCTGCTGCGGTCAAAGGGATAGCTGCCCGCGATCAACCGTTGGTAAGAACCATAGATTTCTTCATGCCATTTGCGGTTCAATTCATCTGTTGCCGCAACCATGATCACCCGCCATGTTTCATCGGCAACGTGACGCAGATGTGCATCAAAGGGCGCAGGCGCGCGTTCCGCCAGGCGCTGCAAAACATATATCGGATCTTCACCAACCAGTTCGGTGCGCGCAATCGCCATTTCCAGTGCTTTTGCCTTAGGGCTTGGCGCATCGCGAATTGTCTTGATGTATTCAGACAATTCCACCAACGCGGCTTGGATTTGATCAGCGTTGGTCGCGGTGCCTTCGACTTGATCTTCCAACAGGAAATGAATGCCTCGGAACGCATTTGCGATCTGAACCGCGGCGGCGCGATCCTTGTTCACTGGCAAAGCCGATTGTGCGGCTTCATCCCCTTCAAGCGTGGGCGCATCATCTGAATAGATCACCGTGTTTTGACGCAACAGCTGCGCAATTCTGCGGATCGGCATATCCGGCCCAGACATCGCCCGAACGATTTCTGACGCATCGCGCAGATCTTCGAACGGGCGCACTTCCAGCGCGTTCAACGATTGCCGCCAAGTGCCAATGTAATCATCTACGTAAGCTTCCCGGACGGCATCCTGGATCACCTCGTAATCGGCGTCGGAAAATTGCGCGCTGTCAAATTGACCCAAAACCCACAAATCATCTGCAACGACCCGTGCGACCTGTTGGTTCTGTTCAATGAAAAAGTCGCGATACATTTCGGCTGTGAACAATCTTGGAATTTCAAATGGTTGGCGGGCGAAGGCCACATCGACAACAGTTCCACAGTTTTCGTCACCAGACAGGACATTCCCTGATTGATTGACATTGCCCGCAGCACTTGCCGCTGCTTGGTATGACACATCAAACGATGCGCCGACCGATGCTGTCATATCAACCGGTGCGCCCAATGTCCGTTCGGCCTGCGAACGCAGCGAACTGTACACACGGCGATATGGCGCCAGACGCGAAATGTTGCGCTGTGACTGTTGAACCAGATTCTGGTCCAATTCATAGGCCTGCGGAACACGTTCCAACAGATAGTTCATGTGGTTGTTCAACGCATCTTGCGTGCCCGCATTCTGTTCAAACCGATCTTGCCAAAGCGATGAGAAATACTGGGAAATCACACGGTTGTCGCGTCCGTTTGTGTCCCCCACAACACCCATCATCCGATAGACGCGCAAAAGGCTTAATTCTTGTTCCCCGCCTTTGGGGCACACCCCTTCCAGATTTGCTTCAATGCCCGCAAGAAGTGTTGGGGCAAACCGATCGTGCAACATGGATTTGTACGCAGTGTCTACAATCGGGCCAATCCGGTGGCCCTGATAAAGGGACAATTCGGACTGAACCGTCCCCACTTCACGATAGTCACCAAATTCAAAAATGGTGCCCCGAATCTGGTTCAAAGACGGCAGATACTGAACACCGGTGGGGTCCATTTCCGAAACGTCTTGCACATCGAATGACTGGCTTTGCGCCAGCACGGATTCCGCCTTATCAAGATTTAGGTTGTACTGGCGATACCAATAGGCAGAACTGCCGATAACTGCCAAAAGGCCACACAAACCAACGCCGATCATACGCCGCCGATACAGGCCTTCCACCTTTAAGTTGTTTCCGGCAAGGCCGGCTTCTGGAAAGACGGCTTCTTTCAAAACGGCCGGAATAAAGAACGGAAAACTTGCGGCTTGGCTGGTCCCATATAAGGGGGCTGGCAGGGCATATCTTTGACCGATGGCCTCAAAGAATACGTTCTTGGGTGCATTTTCTTGCAAGGCGCTGCCAAAGTAAACGCCCCGCACCAGTGGTTCTGTCGTGAACCGATCTGGTGCAAGCGCAATCTCGCAAAAGCTAAGAAGTGGTGCTTTCAAACCCACCATGGCACGGAAAAACGAAAACGCTTCGTTCCGGCTTTCTGGCGATTTCAGATCAAAGACACGGGTTTTCAATTCACGCTGAAGGTCAGCAGAAAAGGTTTCAAAGTCTTTTTCAAGCTGGTCCATCCATGCAGGGGTCGATTTGCCTTTGAACAGGAAATGAAAGCCAAATAGTTGTTCGCGTTCTGTGGCATTCAGATTTTCGAAATAGTCGGAAAAGCCCGCGATTTGATCCATTTTTGTGAAAACAATATGGATCGTCATCTGCGTGTTCAGCTGTTCAATGATATCATTCATTGTACGGCGAATATCCATCGCGAACGTGTCACGCCGCGCGGTGGACATGCCAAGAAAATCCACCACATCAATGGCAAGAATGATGCCGTTGATGGGCCGGCGGGGCCGGATTTTCTGCACGTTTCTTAGGAACCGCTGCCACAGCATATCCTGAACTTCGGATCGCGTTTCACTTTCAGATACGAACGTTGCGTTGATGTCGAAAAGAACAGCTTCTTTGCCAGCCACACGCCACTGCGCCACACGGGCTGCTTCGGTCCCGTCGAATTCCGAAACTGCTGACCGAATTTCATGGTCAATCGGAAACCTCAGGTCGCTGTTGTCAATCAGGGTCGATTTCCCAGCACTGTGGTCGCCCAGCACAAAATACCAAGGCAGACCATACATTCCACGTTTCTTGCCAGTCCAGTTTTCGCGAATGGCGCGGATCGCGGCGGCAAAAATGCCATCGATGGCTGCCTGTTCTTTTTCCAGTTCCGTCGGTTCACGCTTTGCCAATTCGGCGCGTGCCTTGCGCCAGCGCACGACAAACGAAATGATCAAATAAGCGAACAAAAGACCAGATGTGGTCAACAACACCACCAGGCTCCAGAACTTCACACCTTCAGACTTAAAGGGATAGATCCCCCGCATTCCGATCCGGTCGCCAAACAGCCAAATCATCAGTGCAAAAATGAGGCACAACACGGCAATCAGAGGCACCGGCGAAAGAACTTTTTTCAGGTATTTAATAATGGTTTGCATCAATTCGTCTCCCCCGTGGGGGCATTTGCCCACCCGCAATGCTGACCAATGTACCCAAGTGCAGGGGCCAGTGGTTCCATATCAAAAAACAAGGATCTTCTTTCGTCGCCCTCAGTGATTGTGACTTGGGCGATGGGCGCGCGATCCATTTGGCGCAACAATTCAATCCCCGACAATCCGCGCGGCGCGTTCAAATAGTGTCGACCCGAACTTGCACGCAGCGTCTGTTCAAACGCCGATGCCGTTTCGGAAACCGAACTTCCGACCAAGATGCGAACATCCACAAATTGATCTTGTACGGGTCGATCCCATACAAAACGGACATGGGTGATGTTGCTTTCGCAACTGACGATCAACCCGCCCGTCGAACCCAGCAAGCTGTCTGATGCCACAGCAATAAAGACATCATTTTGATCGACCAGTTCTTTGAAATTTTCCTGTGTTGCCCAAGCGCGCAGCATATCGACAGTCGATGTGTCTGCCTGAAATACATAACTTTGTGTGACCGCATCGCGCACCATGATCGGTACACCGGTTTCCGTCTGATCTGGTGATCCAAGAATTTGATCAAAGCTGGCCAGTTCTTCCGGCAAGATGGGCACAGCAGACGGAACGTCTTTGGTTCGATCCGAAAGATCCGTGCGACCAAGCGCCTCGTCGTAACAATACAGACGATCCAGCCTGTCTGGCTCATCAAAACAGGCCTGAACCGCATCAATATCTATGGATTCTGCTGATGCGAGCGACGCAAAGCCAATCGCGATGGCCGCCACTGAAACTGAAATTCTATGGGTCATAATCCGTACTTCTTACATCGATCCGCAAGTGTTCTTTTGGGAAGGTTAAGCTGTTGCGCCGCTGCTGCGCGGTTGCCGTTGTGTTGCATCAGAGCAGTGGAAATCAGGCTTTTCTCAAATTCCGCCAGACGCTGTGCAAAGGTCCCATCGGATTGCATGCCTGCGCCATCTTCGACTGATTTCGCATTGGAATTGTCATGGCCATAATTCGTGGCAAACAGTTCCGCCGTTAGGGTAACGCCATCCACCAATCGATTCAGCGACGCCTTGATCTGGTTTCTCAGTCCGACATGCGTCATCGGCATATCTGCAACTTGCAGCTGCAAGGCCAAATCCGGAACGACGAAAATGTCTTGATCTGGCACCACATCACGCAAAACATGTTGGACGAACGGCACGATATCGGCGGTTTCATTTTCCAGGCTGGGGCATTGTATCGACGACGCCAACCCCGTGTCCAAGATCTGTTTTGCGCGATCCAAGCCGACCGGATCGTTGGGATCCAAATGGATCACAAACCGAAATGTCGCATCAATGTCACGCGCAGCCCCGACCGGGCGAAAAACGCCTGTGTCCATACAATCAATCAGTTGTTGAAATGCCCGATCGTCCAAGGCTTCGGCGGATGCAACAAAAACCGTGCCGTGCGCGGCTTCCCGCAAAACACCTTTGCGGGCGGTCGAAACCCCTGTCACGCTTCCCCGCTGATGACCAATCAGATCAAGGATGAAATCAGCGCCAGAAAGGCGCGCCCCTGAAATCCGGCGAAGCTGCCCGTTCAGATGGGCCGACGTTTCATGCAGAACAGATGCATACCGGTTCGGATCATCCACAAGCCGCCCCAAAACAACCACGGGCCGCCTGTTTTTGGAAAGCCGCGCGATTTCCGCGCGTAACTTGCCCATCGCAGGCGACACCCCTGGCAGCAAACGTTCAAACTGGCGATTTGTGACCTCTTTCAGTCGATCCCGTTCCGCAGCAGCCGTGCCCAACGATTTGCTGATTTCTTGGGCCTGTCGTGCTGATCGTTGGGATTCCAAACGATCTTCGATCAAATGTGCACAGCTTTCGAGAGAAAGCGTTCGGATGACATCATCCCCGGCTTCTATTTCACTAGCGAATGAGGCCAGTGCAACTGCGCCCTGAAGCGATCCATCGCGCCGCAAAAGGGGCAGAAAGCTGTAGCTGGACGGTAACAAATCTGCGGGCAGAACATCAAGAATGGCGGAAAGATCATAGGCAGTGTGCCGCTTTGCGATATCGATTTTCCGTTTCGTGATAGCCACTTGAACCAGCGGGCATCGCGTGCCTGACATCGGATCAATCTGAACCGATGCACCTTTGGCGGCCCAGTTGGCGTTTCCAATGATGCGCCCGCCGCCCAATTCAAAGCGTTGACCGGATGAATCCAGCAAGTAGATCAGCGCAGCATCTGCCTGATACACATCCGCCAGATATTCCGCTGCCTGTAACAGCAGACCACTCGTATGGGTTTTGCGCAACAGATTGCACAAAGCGACATAGTGAAGATGAGTGGTGCGCAAATCGAACATTATTCCGCAGCCACCTGTTCGTCGGCTGGCAGATATTCCAGAACAAACCCACCATCACGTGCGGACACATGCGTTTCCTTAAAGGTCCGTCTGGCTGACAACCGGCTCAGCGCTTCGTCTGCGATATGCGGCAAAATCCACTTGTCGATGATTTGTTCGATCATCCGCGCCCCATTTTCGGCGTGCGAACACATGCTTTCGATTTGCGCGATGGCCTCATCGTCCCACGCGAATTCCAACCGTTGGGCTTTTTGCAGGCGTGCGCGGGTGGCATCCAGTTTCAGGTCAATGATCTGTCGAAGCGTTTCTTTTTCCAACGGCTTGAACGCAAGGATTTGCATGCGCGCCAACAACGCGGGTTTGAAGAATTCCTGCAGATGCGGACGCAACGCCTTTTCCAGTGCGTCCATACTTGCGGTGGCGACAGTTTCGCGGTTCTGCATCAGGGCGTCTGAACCCAGATTTGACGTCAGAAAAAAGATCGCGTTCTTGCAATCAATTTCGCGCCCTTCACCATCATTGATCACACCCTTGTCGAAAGCCTGATAGAAGATGTTCAACACGTCTGGATGCGCTTTTTCGACTTCGTCCAACAAGACGACCGAATAAGGGGCGCGGCGGATTGCTTCGGTCAGCACACCACCTTCACCAAAGCCCACGTATCCGGGTGGTGACCCAATCAGCCGCGAAACGGTATGCTTTTCCTGGTATTCTGACATGTTGATGACGGTCAGAAATTGCTTTCCACCAAACAGCTGAATGGCAACCTGTTCTGCGGTTTCTGTCTTGCCAACGCCCGATGATCCAACAAGAAGAAAAACCCCCCTGGGCGTATTCGATTTGATGAAATCAAGCCGGGCGGCCTTCAGGCGGTCATGGACAACGTTCAGGGCCAAATCCTGCCCACAGACCACAGCTTTCAGGCCATCCCCCAAATTGACGATCCGTTCGACATCATCATCCGACATGGCCGCCGCTGGAACGCCAGTCCAATCTTCGATCAACTTCGCGATAATGTCGGCACCGACTTCAAATTCCACAAGCGCATCGCCATCCTTGCGCAATGCACGCAATTCGGCCAAGGCATTTTCGATGTCCGCGCGGGTCTGATCCAGATCAACATCGTTTTCCGTGCTGGTGTCTTCGTTGTCGTCAGTCGCATGATCCTGTTCTGCTTTGGACAACTGCCCACGCCAATTCACGATTGATTTCACCACAGCCAATTCTTCTGACCACGCGGCTTCGATCCGTGCAACTTCCGCCTTGCAGTGATCAATCTGGCGTTCGATTTCCGTCGTATCCGCCATTGCACCAACGGCACGGACCGATTGATCCCTTCGGCGATCGGACAGTTCCTGTTCCAACATCAGCAACTTGCGGGTCAGTCCATCAAGTTCGCGTGGTTTTGTTGTCTGGCTAGAGGCAACGCGGACACAAGCTGTGTCCAACACATCCAGTGCCTTGTCTGGAAGAAACCGCCCGGTCAGATAACGGTCAGACAGGTTTGCAGCCGCGCCAAGTGCGGCATCCGAAATATACACGTTGTGCCGTTCTTCATAAGCATTCCGCATACCTCTTAGGATGGTCACCGCATCCGGAACGGATGGTTCATCCAGTTTGATCAGTTGAAACCGCCGGGCAAGTGCGGCGTCTTTTTCGAAATACTTTTTGTATTCCGACCAGGTGGTCGCGGCAATGGCACGCAATTGCCCGCGCGCCAACGCGGGTTTCAAAAGGTTTGCGGCGTCTGATCCCCCGGCCTGTCCACCCCCGCCGATCAGGGTGTGCGCTTCATCAATAAACAGGACGATTTTTTCAGGCGCGTTGGTAACTTCGTCCAGCACTGCCTTAAGCCGACGTTCGAATTCACCCTTGACCGACGCACCCGCCTGAAGTGCGCCCAGATCCAACTCCCAAAGGCGCACACCTTCAAGCGACGCAGGAATATCCCCTTCGACGATCTTCAGGGCAAGCCCTTCTGCAAGGGCCGTTTTCCCAACGCCCGGATCGCCGACAAGAATTGGATTGTTTTTCCGCCGACGGGACAACACGTCGGTCATCAATCCAATTTCCTGATCCCGGCAGAACACCGGATCAATTTGCCCCTCTTTGGCAGCGGCCACCAAATCCCGACCGAATTTGGCAAGGGCAGATTCAGGATTAAGGGCTGACGCCGCGCCACCGGCGGCAGCGTCCCCCTGCCCCGGATCGCCTTCCATGGACCCACGGGTCAGTTCACTGAACCCGCGCAGCAATGCATCCCCATCAATTTTTTCAAATTCACCAAACAAATAGAAATGGCAGTAGCGGTTCGGGTTCAAAGTGATCGCGGCCAATATCGCGCCAGTTCGGATTTCTGATTCATCCAATTGCCCTGATGACAGGGTTAACGCATCTTGAAGAAGTTCCAGCAACAACGGTGCAAATTCAGGAAGTTCAATCGCACCCGCTTTGACCTGATCCAGTGTTTTCAGAGCAAGTGCTTCGAACCGTTCTGTCTGCAACCCCGTTGCTTTGAAAATCTTTGAAACATCGCTGGCAGGTTGTTCCAGCATAGCCAGAATGAAATGGGACACGGTGACTTCGTAATGTCCCCGTTCGATGGTGATTTCTGACGCCCGTTGCAGTGCCTGCGTTGAATAATCGTTCAATTTCTGGATGATGTTTTCTTTTGAAACCTTCAGCATGGATCAATTTCCCCCTTCGGTTTCGTTGATCGTTGCTCCGATCTGCGTTCCTATGTCGTTGACGCGCGCAGTCAGGGACTGATCGAAAACAGTGTGGATCACGAACAAAAGAACAAGAACTGTCAGAATGGCGGCCCAGATCGGGAAACGAAGACGCATTTTTTCAGTGGTGTCGAAAATATTGGGATCAGGTTTCAAGACCCGTTCCGGTGCTTCGCCTTGATGCTTGACCAAAATGGTATGAATGGATTTCAAAAGGGCATCCAGTTTGGCCTGCCCGTTGTGCATCACATGGTATTTGCCTTCGAAGCCCAAGGCGATGCAGTAGTACAGAAATTCAAGCAAATCGACAAACCGGTGGGCTTCGTCCATCACGCGGTCGATGATCGCAAAAACTTTTTCTCCGCCCCAGGTTTCGTTATGGAAAACCGCAAGCATGGGGCGTTCAGACCACATGCTTTCCGCCCCCCAGACCTGCGAAAGGACGGCTTCATCAACGCAGGCACAGATCACATACCGGGCCGCAAGAACAGTTGCTGGATCATAATCAAGACTTTCAAGTTCCTGCTGAAAGCTTGAAATCTCATTTCGCAGTCGGCCGTGCAAACCTGCGATATCTTGGTAATTCGAAACTTTTCGCATCCGCGTCGCCAGCCCCAAAATGGGCATAGCGGCTTCCAACAGTCGGTTCTGCCCATCGACGCGAATTTGAAAATCTAGTTTTTCGCGGGTTCGGGGCACAGATGCAATCGGCGTGGTCGGAAGCGGTTCATCGGTTCCTTCAACCGTCAGCGAGACAGGGTTTTGCGATCCGTCAAATTCATTAAAGCCTACTTCTGTCATAACATTATCCTTTGTACGCCCAGAACTGGATCTGAAGATCTGGGAATTCGCCCGCAATGTGGAAGGCAAACCCTTCGGTGTTGTCCATAAAGCGCCAGGCTTCAGTGGTGCGATCGAGCGCGAAATACGAATATCCCGCGTGATACGGCAGCTGACGCGGGGCAACCGGCATGAGTTTCAGCGGGATGCCCGGCAATTGTTTTTGCACCAGATCGCGAATTTTCTGGATCGAAGAAACTTTGCACTGCGCGACAAAATCGCGGTGCAACCGGTCTTGCGGCACGTTTGCTTTGATTGCCAAAACAAATTCGTATTCTTCCGAAGACAGAATCTGGCGTTCTGGAACGGGTGCCAGAACATACCCGTGCCGCTTTACGGCATGATCGATCCGCACCGCGTTTGCCTGCATCGATGCCGCAAACAAGCCGCGCAGAATGGTCATGACATCCACCCAGCAATTCTGGGGATTTGCATGATCATAGATCGGAAGATCAGGCACCGTTCGTTCGGTCCGAAGGAAGGTCGACAATTCACCCACAATAGAGATCAGAAACTGGAACGTTTCTTCGGGATGCATGACCGGCAGTCGAACGAAGTGCCGCAGTCGGGGGCTGATCCTGTTCAAGGCCTGAAGCAACAGAAAATCGGAAACTTCTGCCACGCCATTTTGGTCTGGTTTGCCAATGCGTGCGGCGATCGCTTCGGCCCGGTTGTCGACACCGTCCGCAAGGGTTGCGAGAAAACGAATGAGTGATGCACTGGAAGAAATCGACAGCATTGTCGGCAAAAAGTCATTGTCCCAGACGATGGCCCCATCATTGCGTTTTTCGATGATCCGCCCGATCACGATCCGGGCAAAGGCAGACAGATCCTTTGAACCCAACATCAAAAGGGGCTTGGCGCGCTGCACTGGCACTTGTGCCAATTCGCCAGCTTGAACCGTGTTGTCGCGCAATGCGACATCGCTGCGCACAAATCTGGATGCAACCTCTGACTGGCTGGATTGATGGGCCTCAACCTCGACCCCGCCATCGATGCTGTAAGGGATGCACAGATAGACCAGTTCGTTCGCCGTAAACCCTTCATCAATTTCAAGCGCCGCGGGTGGTTCATCATCCGTTGGCAAATCAAACGGCGTTCCATCCGGCATGATGCCAGACGCAGACACCAGCGACACCTTGCCCTGGGCCAACATTTCTTCGTTGACCTTGTAGTGCAGCAGACCAAAGCAATTTGGCTGAATGGCCTTGGTCACCTTTTGAACAAGGCTTTCGGTCCATCTGGTATTTTGCTGAAAATGATGTGGTTTGACGAAAAGGCCGTCGGACCAAACAACTTTAGAGTTTGAAGACATTATTCGGTCTCCTTTATCAGGCGGACTTCTTCTTCCAACAACAAGACAAGCAAGCGGTCATCGGCGCCAATGTCTTTGACTGAAATCGTGTCCCGCCAGACGGAGGCATCGATGTCATAATACTGTGCAATCACACCGATTTTACGGGTTCGCGCGGGCAGCTCGTATGGACCCAGAATCTTGTAGCTGTCTGGTTCCAGCTGGTTTTCATCCAAAACCTCGCGCAAGGTCACGCCCAGCGCTTCATCAGCGACTTCCGTGATGGAAAAGAAGTCGTACGTCATGAACCGATGATCACTGCTTAGGGCATAAATCTGAACCACCACCGGGGACGGTGCACCACTTTCGAAATCCGGGTTCACCTCTGCTGCGGCATAGACATGAAGACTGATTTCAGAAGGTTGTTCTTCCGGTTCGCCCACAGGAACACCGGGGTCCATGATGACTTCGGCAATTTTGGGTATCGCTTCACAGCCAGCAAGCGCAAAAACGCATGCCAGCCCAGCAATGACAGATCGCAAACGCATCAATCGTCATCCTCATCAAATGCCGCGATCTGCGACCCACGCATCTGAGAGCTGTATTCATGTTCGAACATGTCCCAAAACAGCAGCCGAAGCCCTTGCTGGCGTTCTGATTTCAGCTCGCTGAAATAGGCTTTGTACATGCGCCAGCACCATGCGTCATATGCCTCTCTGTCTTCGGGGATGTCGTCATGATCATAAGACGCAAATCGACGTTCCAACGCTTTGGGGCGCAATGATTTCAGCACAGATTCAAGGGCCGTATCGACGGCTTGTTCCGTAGCCGCCTGATGCGCCAGCAGATGATCCATGCTTTCCTTGACCGCTGCTGGTGCGGACAAATGCACAGGTCCGCGTTTTGCAAAAAGGGTGTGCATTGCCGTGTCCGTGTCCCGGGCAAAGCGCAGCGGGTTATCTTCCACCGCATGCATATGCATCGTCGCCACAGGAAAGTTCCCGTGCCCTTTCGGGCGCTGCTTGTATATTTTGGTCAAACCTTCGATGGCATTTCGCATGGCGGCCCCAATATCGCCAAGCATGCGATCTGCCTGTTGCGTGGTTAGATCACCCAACGGAACGCCAAGCCGCCGCGCCAAGGGCCGCAGCGCGATGTGATCGACCGGCGTATCGACTTCCAAGGTTACCGCTTGAATGTCGCGCCCCGTGCCGCCCGCATCAGACGACATATCTTCAAATCCATATTCATCCGTTACAACGTTCTTGGTTGGCATGGATGCAAAATGCATGTCGGAATGATCAGGTGCAGTTGTCATGACTTCTCCAGCAGGTCCGGCTTCAGCAAAATCAGCGATCCGGTCATCGCCTCCGCGTAGTGGTTTGAATGCCGCCAAGGGATCGGCCGACGTTGGTGCGCCCTTTGCAGTGTCCATTGCCGACAGCGGATCCAAGACCTCGGTATGATCGATGCGTTCGACACGTTCTTCGTGAAACACGGCCCCATCGGCGATCAGTGTTTCGTCCGCAGATTCAGCGCCATTCACCATGTCAACAAAGTTGCTGGTTTTGGTGGCACCCTGTCCTTCGAAAGAACCGATCTGAACCTGAATGCTTAGGTCATTGAACAGCAAGCTGTCCTTGTCCGACAAAATGATCGGACGCCCCTTGGGCAACGGTGCCCGGGCACCATTCACCTTGATGGATGTATCTGCGACCGCTTCGATGGTGAAATGATCATCAATCACCACAACACGGGCGATCGTTTCATCCAAGGGCTTTGACGCTGATTCCAGTTGCCAGGTGTTGTCGTCGCCTGATCCGATCAATCCGCCGCGCTGCGTGAACGTGCATTCTGTGGCATAGGTCGGGATCGCATCCACGACATTTTCAATGAGAAAGCGTGCTTTCATCCGTTAAGCCCTTCCTTGCAAAACAATTGGTTTTGGCGCAGCGCCCCCTTTTGGGGCAGCGCCGAGAAATGTGGTCCAGCCCAAGTCGCTGTAGTCTTCGGTGCCCAATTTGAATTCGGGCACTTCTTCCGGTTTCGTGTTCAGTTCGATGTCGTAGGCGAATTGATCTTTCAAAAGGAATTCGACCAATTCCTTGAGCCTTGGATATTCGACGCCACTTGGCAGAAAATCGCGAAAGCGCCGGAAGCTTAACCCGTTCAGGACAATCGTAAATTTACCCATCCGATCCTGAAGTGTGGATCCGATCGACATGTTCTGCCCCAGCGTCGTATTCCTGTGTCCCAGCCGAACTTGCTGATCTTTGGGGATGTCAACAATTCTAAGTTCCATTTCGCGGATGCTGACATCGGGTATGCTGAAAGCGTGGGATATGACCCCGCTGATCGTCTGGGCGGAGCGTGTGCGCGCAGCAACAACCCCAAGATACGTAAGCATTTTGGCCCACGGGATATCGGCCTGTGACCGCAGCTCAGGGCTGCCAATCCCGATCAGTGATAACATCCAATTGGAAAACTGATCATTTGCGCCGGGTTGGAACCGGGCAAAATAGCGATATTTCCGCCACGCCAGATAGAACAGCCAGATCAGCCGATTTGAGAAAAAGTCGTTGAACGCTTGCTGGACGCCCTCTTCCCCCGCGGACCACGCAGCCGTTTCCACCATGTGCGATGGCAGGGGCGACGACGGACCATGAAGCCCCAAAAACGTGACCGTCAGCGCGGTGCGTTCCCTGTCAGTCCCCTGCCCCATCGTTTCGATCTTCGTCAAATCGGATGAAGGAAATCCAAGCGATGGATCAACGCGGAACATCAGGTTCTGGGTGGTCTGTTTCTGCAATGCGCCTTCTTCAACAAATTCTTCCGAATGCCGCAGAAGGATATCTACGGCCCGAAAAAACGAATAATGCTTTGGGTTTTCAATCAGATCAGTGATCAAAGCACTGGCTGGTTGCCGATACGCGCCGTCCAACGGTATTCCTCCCCTGCATCAATGCCTTTGACAATCAGTTCGTGGAAAGAATTGATCGACGCATAAAGCGCGAAAAATTCTGCCAGAACCGAGGCGAACATGAACATTTCCCCTTCACATGCGAATTTGCGTTCCTGAATGTGCATTTCCGTGCGCATGCCGCGCACGGGCAGTCCGGCGAACAATCGATCCACAGTGCGCGATTCAATTTTTTCAATCGCGGCCAAGCGTTGCTGGGCTTCGCGTTCGCGTTGGCGGTCGACCTTTGCGTTGTAGTCATAGATCGACAAAATCGTGCGCAGCGCATCTGCGCTTTGCAAAGACAGGTAATTCAACGAAAGCGCAGAAATCAGCTGCCATTGCAGCGTTCCATCAACAATCGGGTACCTTGGCATCGTCGGTCGCGTCAGATTACCCGGATTGACGAACGACGGAATGTCTTGGGTCGGCACACAAACATCACCAACAGACAGATCATGCGGGGCAACACCGTTGGTGCAAATCAGTTCAACCGAAACCGTTTCGCCGTCTGCGATCTGGCTTAGTTCATCTTCGCGGACAAACGAAAGCAGGCGATCAAGTTCTTCTCCGGAAATCGATTGGCGCACCCGTTCCCTGAAATACACCGACGCACGACCATCCACCCGTTCAATCTCATGGGCAAAGGATTCAAACCGGCTGTAGTCGCGTGATATCCCACCGGATTTGCCGTCTTTTGATGGGCTCCAACCGGTGACCTTTTCGATTGAAAAAATTTCGATTTCGCCACCGTCCCTACGCGCAGGTTGCACCAGGTATTCTTGGCGCTTGGCATCAAGAAGCATCGGTTCGCTGTCGTGGGGAAACAGATTGATGGCCGGGGCGCAGTGAAGCGCAAAACTTTCTTTTCCGACCCGAACGTCAGGCGGCATTGGACGGGAAAAATCCAACACCAATTCGAACGTGTCCGTATCATTTGGAAGATGGCTAAGCGGAACGTCCAGCGCATCAAAGAACCGATATTTTTCAGGGAATGCATAAAATTCCTGCAACAGCCGGTACCCGACGAACGCATTGGGCGGATACGGCAGAACATCTTCTGTCCGGTCCATGCCAACCTGTTTGATGGCACCATCCGCCAACGGAATGCTGTCCGACGATCCAGGGGACCGAACACTTGCAACATTCAAATATCGGTGTAGCCACAAGTTGATCGTCTGCGCCGAATAATCTGCACCTCCCAGGAAAAACCTGAGCGACTGAAGCCCGATATCCTTGATCCCTTCGCCATTCAGCGTCCTTAGCTGGATGACGACAATGGACTTTTCCTTTGATACATCGTGCTGCACTTTCGTGACAGACATCGGAAAAACATCAACGTCATAGGCCATTCGGAACATGCATTTTGTTCCGAATTTTGGAACGCTTTCGACCATGGAACCGCTTTCCACGGTCTGTCGTTCAGATATCGCACCGGGAACGGGATCCATCTGCAAAATGGTCATCGAAGGAACCTGCCGCAGAAAATTTGGCCACAGCAGCGTTAAAAGTGACTGCGTAACCTCCGGCAGTTGGTCATCGATTTTTTCACGAATACGCCCCGTTAGAAGTGCGAACCCTTCCAACAGGCGTTCCACATCTGGATCGTTACTGCGATCAGACAAATAGGACGTAAGCTGCGGGAAATGCTGGGAAAATTCTTGCCCAGATTCCCTCAGGAACGCTAATTCATCTTGGAAGTAACGATCGATCGTCACTTGTGTACCCCCCCAGTTGTTGCGTGGCTGCTAGCCAGCGCTGAACTGCCTTCCATCATTAAGAACCAAGTCCAGAACGAAGTGTTCGTCTTCGTTCAGCAGCTTGATGTTGGCTTCGATGTGGAAAACCATTTTCATCCCACCCGTCTGTTCGCGATCGAATGTCACGCGAACGTCGGCCAAGCGGGGTTCGTATTCCGTCAGGGCACGCCGAATATCTGCGGCCACTGCGTCCAACGTGTCTGCCCGCCCGGTGACTGCATCATTCAGGTCGATCAATCCAAACCCGGGGCTGCTTGCCGCGCCCCCTTTGCGCCCATTCAGCAACTGCACGACATTGTCCCTAATGCCGGCAAACTGTGCTGCGCGTTCGTTTGGATGATTGGCCTCTGTTTGCAGGTCCGCCATGCGGAGACTTCCCAATAATGAAAGGCCCCCGCGCGGCATTTGCCCTCGCCGACGATCTCGCTGTGTCACGACAGATTAGTCTTTGTCGAGACGACCCACGAGCGACAGTTCGAAGTTTGCACCCATGTATTTGAAGTGCGGACGAACCGACATCGACACACGGTACCAACCTGGATCACCCGCAACATCAGACACGTCGATCTTGGCGGCCCGCAGTGGGCGGCGGGACCGAACTTCGGAGGGTGGATTGTCCTGATCAGCGACATACTGCACGATCCAAGCGTTCAATTCACGTTCCAGATCGGCGCGTTCTTTCCAAGAACCGATCTGTTCACGTTGCAGCACTTTGATGTAATGCGCCAACCGGTTGATGATGAACATATAAGGCAGCTGGGTCCCCAGCTTGTAGTTCGTTTGCGCATCCTGCCCTTCGGGCGTGTTGGCGAAACGTTTTGGTTTCTGGATCGAATTCGCGCTGAAAAACGCGGCATTGTCGGATCCTTTGCGCATCGTCAGCGCAATAAAGCCTTCTTCTGCCATTTCGAATTCACGGCGGTCCGTGACCAGAACTTCCGTCGGAATCTTCTGTTCAAGCTGACCCATGCTTTCGTACACATGAACTGGAAGATCTTTCACCGCACCACCGGACTGCGGACCAATGATATTCGGACACCAGCGATATTTGGCAAAACTGTCGTTGATCCGTTCAGCCATCAGCGCTGCTGAATTGCCCCACAAATAATGTTCGTGGTCTGTTTCAACGGTTTCCCGATATTGGAATGTCTTCACTGGATTTTCGATCGGATCGTAAGGGTTGCGCAACAGGAACCGCGGCGCAGTCAAACCAACATAACGCGCGTCTTCGGATTCACGCAGCCCCCGCCATTTGGCGTATTGCGGTCCTTCAAATATCGAAGACAGATCTTTCAGATCACCAAGCTGGGTGTAGCTGTCGACACCAAAGAACTGGGGCGCAACAGAAGAAATAAATGGTGCATGCGCCATCGCGCCAACGGACGCACAGTATTGCAGCAGTTTCAGATCGGGCGTGGAAGATGAAAACTGATACATGCCCAACATCAAACCAACCGGATCACCACCAAATTGACCGTAACCAGATGAATAGACATGCTTGTACAGACCTGACTGCGGCACTTCGGGCGACAGTTCAAAATCTTCCAACAAGTCTTGCTTGGAAATGGAAATCAGTTCGATTTTGATGTTTTCACGGAAATTCGTCCGGTCGATCAAAAGCTTCAGGCTGCGCCATGTGGATTCCATTTCCTGAATGTCAGGATGGTGCAAAATCTCATCCATCTGACGGGAAATTTTTTGATCAACAACCGCGATCATGCGGTCAACGCGGGCCTTGTTGATCGGTTCGTCTTGCGTATCACCTTGAAGCATTTCAGCGATGAACGCTTCGACGCCTTTCTTGGCAACGTCGTAGGCGTCATCCTGTGGCACCAGGTTGGTTTTTGCCATAATCTGGTCAAGCAAACCACCGGCAGTTGCTGTTGCTTCTGCCTCCAATACAGTCTCTTCAGACATATCGTCCCCCTAAAATAAATTTACTCGTTGTCGTCTTTGGAGCCAATTTCGGCCAAAAGTTCATCGCGTTTGGCGGGATCACTCACAATCTCTCCGATCGCCTTGCGGAACGCCGGCATATTGCCCAGCGGCCCTTTCAACGCCGTCAAGGCTTCGCGCAGATCGCTTAGCTGTTTAAGCTGCGGAACCTGTTCGATGATTGAATCAGGGCTGAAATCTTGGAGTGTTTCAAACTTCAGGTTTGCCGTGATTGACGCTTCAGGATCGTCCCCGATTACGTCTTTCACTTCTACCGTGCGTTCCAATTCCATTTCACGCAGAACATCGCCAAACGAATTTTTGTCGATATCGATCGCCTTGCGATCTTCCAGTGGCGTATCATCCGGACGACCTGAAAAATCACCCAGAATGACCGTCTTCAGCGGCAGTTCAATTTCTTCTTGTTGATCCCCAGTCGCTGGGACAAATTTTACGTTAATCCGTTCTTTTGGTGCTACAGACCCGTCACTCATCGTAAACTTCCTGTTCAATTCATTTTTCATAACCACAACCCAAACGGGTCGCGCACAATGCACCGCTAAGTAACGTTAACTTTTCGTTCAACTTCAAGAAGAATATTTCACATTTATGACATATTTTCCCTTGCCAGAGATCAGAATCGCAGTTCTTCGAATCTATTGATTCTAAGTTATTTTACCGATTCTCCGCAGCAGATTGGGTCTGAATCAGCATTTAGATGCGTCAGAACGCCGCCGCCCGCCGGTTGGCGGCAACACTTTTTAGGTGTATCCATCGAAATTGGAATTCACGGCACCGCTAGACCCTGCAACATAGGGTTGCAATGGAATCGGACGTGTAAGCAAAGAACCGGCCTTCGTCCGACGCGGATCGACCGGCAAGCGCGCCCAATCGGCTTGCCAAATTGGGCAAAGCAGGCGTTTGAAATTTTGGCAAAAGACCGGAATTTGCAGGCTGCTTCGAATGCTGTCGCGACCCAAAGTGCCTGCAACGCTGGAACAATCATCAAGCGCACATCCCACTTTGACGTGGTAATTTATCAAGCCTGCGACTGCACCATTTTCATGGGGCAATCCTGCAATGACTGAAATTTGGCAGAGCCTTTAGCCCGCCGCAGCAGCACGCGCATCCATCGCGGTGCCATAGGTTGGCAAATCGGCGGCTGTCTTTCCATGGGCGGCCATCAAGGTGTCGCGGACATAGGCAATATGGGCCGTTTCTTCGATGATTTCCGCAAGATATTGTGCGGCGGTCAAGGTTTTGCCCACACCGATTGTACCATGATTTGCCAAGACAGCAGCGCGAATTTTAGGGTCCTTGAACACCGGCGAAATCTCAACCTCTGTCTGTGGACCGCCTGCGTCAGACAAAGGGATCAGGGGCATGCGGCCGATCTTTTCGATGGTCTGCACCGTCAGACAAGGGATTTCGATTCCCGCGCTGGCAAAGCCCGTCGCCCACGGACTGTGGCAATGCACAATGGCATTGATGTCCGGGCGGATGCGGTACAGATCCAGATGGAAATCCATATCCTTGGATGGCTTGAATTGGGTTGGTTCGATTTTGCCATCCAAATGCACGACCTGCAGATTGTCACGCGTGCATTCTGCAAACCCAACCCCCGATGGCTTGATGACGATCGCATCGCCAGATGACAGCCGAACCGACAGATTTCCCCCTGCGTTTGTTTGCAGCTTTAGATCAAAGCAGCGCCGCGCCGACCAGATCAGGGCGTCTTTCTTGGCTTCGATGTCGTTTGGGCACAGGGTCATAGATGCGTCCTTTTCAATGCAATGAGTCAAGCGCGGCGATGGCGGCTTCAGCCACGACACGGTCGTTGATGTGGCCCGCAAGGCGGCGGACCGGAATATGGGTTTCCAGCGTATCTGCAAAAGCCGCGCGCAGATCTGGGCTTTCAATCGCACCGCCGGGTCGGTCTTCGGAAGAAAACCCGCCCATGGGAATCAAAACCCGGGTCCGGGATTTTGCAGCCTGAAGCGACGCGCCAAGGACGTTGGCGCATTTGACAATTTCGCCTTCTGTGACTTGCACATGTGTGAACAGCGGCGAATGGCTGTAATGGGGGCGCGATTTGTAGACATCTGGGATCAGGGATTTTTCCCCCAGTCCGATAAAGTTCACGCCGCCCGGCAGCACAACACGCGGAACATTCGGCAAGCTTGTGAAACGCCCTGGCATATTGGCGCAAACACCGGCCACATGCAGCCGCGTCAATTCATGAGGGGTGTAATCTATGATCGCCTTGAATGCGCCCATCGCGGACCACCGGGCAAATGCCGCCCCGCCAAATCCGTTGGCATGAAACACCGTCACCTCGTCGCCACGTTTGCGCAGGTCCACGCACAGGGCGTCCGTTCCGCCGCCCGTCACACCAAGCGAAGTGACACCGATCGACTTGACCGAAGCCAGCGGCACCGATGTCGGACCTGCACGATACAGGCCGCCCGCAACGGCCGCCGCTTTGTCCAGTGCCGTGCGCGTTGTCGCGTTCAAGCCGCACAGATCAGACAGGGTGGGGATCAAAATGATCGGATCATCAGCGACGGCATAGCGGGGATCAAACGGCATGGTTGTCACAAAGACCTTTGGCCAATCGACCGGCAGGGCTTGCAGAACCCGCAGCGCCATTTGCCCGCCCGTCCCACCGCCGATGGCGACCATCATGCATGGGCCACCATCACTGGCAGCCGACACATCTTCAATCGCACGGTCGACGGCGCGGTCCATCCCTGCCAGCTTTTCCGCAGGCGTCCAATAAGCGCCACCTGCCAGCAAAGACAGGTCGCACCGATGGGCATCGATGCCTTGGGCAGACAGCCCAGAAAGAAGGTATTCTGCTTCTTCCCACTTCGTATCAAACGTGGCGAGCAGATAGACCTTCATCAGCCTTTCACCGCCCCTGCGGTCATGCCGGTGATGATCTGACGGCTGGCGACAAACGTGAAGATGATCGGCGGGATCGCCAGCAGCATACCGGTCGCCATAATGACACCCCAATCAATATCAAATTCCGTCAGGCTGTTGACGATGGTGACAGGCACGGTACGGCTGTTTCTGTCGGCCAAAGCGTTGGCCAGCAAGAATTCGTTCCACGCGACCCGGAACGTAAAGATGGAAGCGGCAGCAATGCCCGGCTTAATCAGCGGAAGAACCACCAAAAAGAAAACCTGAAACGGCCCTGCCCCATCCATACGGGCAGCTTCTTCCAACTGGATCGGGACCTGCACAATAAAACTTTGCAAAATCCAAATGACGAACGGCAAATTCAGCGCCACGTACACCAGAATGATGCCCCAGCGTGTGCCGTCGATGCCGAACTGAAACGTCCAGATGCCGAACACCGGCACCAACAGCACTGCGGGGGGGACCATACGCATCATCAATGTCCAGATCGACACCACATCACGGCCCATAAAGCGAAACCGGACCAGCGCGTAAGCAGCCATCGTGCCGATCACAAGCGTGATCGCAGTCGACACCAGCCCGATCACAAGCGAATTGACCAGCGCCCGCCCAAAGGTCGGATTACACCGGCGCAGATGTTCGGGTTCATACCATAGGAAATCGCACAGGGCGGTTTCGTAGTTGCGCAGCGTTGGCATGAAAAACAGGCTGCTGCTGTCGGACATGATATCGACATTCAGTTTCAGTGATGTTGCCAGCATCAGGTAGATCGGCCCCACGGCCATCAGCACAAGGGCAACCAATAGCGCGTAGAATGCAGGGTTCTGACGGTCGTATGACTGGGTCTGGCTCATGCCTCTTCCTCCACCTTGCGCAAGCGTGCGGCGCGGGCGTCTTGGGCCTTGTTGTAGATGAACATGGTGAACGTCAGGATCAGCAGAACGATCAGCAACAGGTTCGACATGGCCGCAGCTTCGCCCAGTTCCCGGAATTCCGATGCCGTTCGGTTGATCCGAAGTGACAGGATTTCAGTCGACAAGCCCGGCCCACCATTGGTCATGACCAACACGACTTCCAGCACTTTGAAGCTATCGATAAGGCGCAACAGCAATGTCACGATCAGCACAGGCAGCATCAGCGGCAGCTTGATATAGATGATCTGTTGCCAGCCGGTTGCCCCATCAATCTTCGACGCCTCAAGCGCCGACGCAGGAAGCGATTGCAGCGCCGCCAACGACAGAATGAAAATGAACGGTGTCCACTGCCAGACATCGGCAATGATGATAGAGGCAAAGGCCCAGTTGCCGTCAGCCAAAAACGGGATCGGATCAAACCCCCAACCGATTAGGGTCTTGTTAAAAATCCCAACGGTCGGATGGTACATGTATCGCCACATCAAACCCACAACGATGGGCGCGATCATCATCGGCAGAATAAAGAGTGTGCGCAGGACGGACATGCCACGGATGTTGCGGTCCAACAGCATCGCAAGCCCCACACCAATAAACATTTCGACGGTTACAACGATGCCCGCGAATTTTAACGTGACCCACATGCTTTCGCGGAATGCGGCGTCGCTGAACAATTTCGTATAATTGCGGATCCCAACCCAATCCGCTTCGCCGATACGCTGGCTGGGATTCCAGTCCAGAAAGCTGGCGTAGATCATGTAACAGATCGGGTAAAACAGGGCGACCAAAAGAACCAGTCCGGCCGGGGCCAGAAACAGATACGGCGTAAGCTTGTTGGTGCGGGCAATGGACATATCAATCGGCCTAACGGGATCGGGGGGATGTGCCGGCGCAGCATTGCACCGGCACGCGAAAGAAAGCTACTGCCAGGTATAGTAGCCGGCTTCTTCCATGATGGCGCGGGCGCGTTCGGCCACCCCATCCAGGGCTTCTTGCGGATCAAGACCTTCGGTCAAAACCTGGCTCATGGTTGTGCCGATGTCAGCATTGATCTTGCCCCATGTCGGGATGATCGGACGCCAGTCAGGGTCTGCATATTTCAACGCTTCGCCAAAGGTCGCAGAATACGGATATTTCGCGTTCAATTCTGCATTTTCGTATGTGCTGAAGCGCGACGGGTTGCCGCCTGCCATGGCGACAGCCAGATCGCCTTCTTTGGATGTCAGCCATTGCATCAACAAGAAAGCGGCTTCCTTGTTCTGCGCGTTGGACGGGATACCGATCCCGAAACCGCCTGTTTGCGATCCGCGACGCACACCTTCGGGGTGCAGGGCGTAGCCAACATTGCCCGCAACTGTGGACTGCGAAGGATCTTCAAACCCGGCAGCAAAGGCAATCGAATCCATGAACATGGCAGATGTGCCCTGTTTGAAGGATGCGGCGGCTTCGGCCGGACCAAAGGTTTGCGACCCTTCGGGACCACAATCCACGATGGTTTTCAGCGCATTTGCCGCTGCGACACCTTCGGGGCTGTTGATGGTGGGGTTCCATTCATTGTCAAACACACGTCCACCCAAGGGGGCCAGATGCAACAGGAACGCATGCGATGCCTGGTGGCCCGACGCCGCGCGGGACGCCATACCCCCCATGCCGGGTTCAACTTCTGGGATCAGACAGGCGACTTCCAGCAGTTCGTCATAGGTTTCTGGCACAGCGATGCCATGCTTTTCGAAAATATCCTTGCGATAGGCCAGAACAGACGTTTCGGACCCGAACGGAATCCCAAACAAGGAGCCGGTTGGACCCGGAAGATAGCCTTTTGTGCCACCGGCAACACCGATGTTTTGAACGTATCCATCAATCAGATCGTCGGCATCATAGTTTGGATCGGCCAGCTTCGGGTTCATGAAATACTTGGCCAGATTTTCCAACTGATCTGCGAAAACATAATCAGCCTTGGAAAACACAACGTAAGATATCAGGTCATAATCGCCTTCATCTTTGGTCAGTTCCAACGTTTGGCGTTCACGCATCTTCAGGTATTGAAGCTGATCAACCTCAACCTCGATCCCGGTTTCTTCGGTGAACTGCGGCAGGATATCCATCACCGCGTTATAGTGCGGGTGTGCAGGAAAGTTCACGACAAGGGTGGTGCCTGCGTATGGCGCATAAGGCCCTTCCGAATGGCCAGCTGCAAACGCCGCCCCCGTGAATGTCATGGACACTGCAACCGCAGCAGACCATGTTTTGATAAGGTTAAGTTTCATTGCATCCTCCCAGATGTTTTTGACATGAAGTCGCGAAGGCCGCTTACAAAGCCGCCTCTGTTTGCGGGTCGAACAGATGGATTTCATCAGCCTGAACCGTAAAGTTGCGGGTTTCCCCGGCTTTGATCGGGGCGACTGTGTTCACCTCAATCGAAATGCGTTCGCCGCCCAGTTCTGACACCAGCACTGACTGTGCGCCGATGTATTCGGACAGGATGATTTTCATTGGAATGCCAGCGTCACTTTGCGTGAAGCTTGACGGGCGAATGCCCAGATGGACATTGCGCCGCTTGTGCGATTGCAGTGATGCAGCACGTTGCGCAGGCAAAGGGATCGAAAAGCCGGCGCCCTGTGCATGCAGCACGCCGGATTCTTCGACCAGTTCGGCATTCAGAAAATTCATGGTCGGCGACCCGATAAAACCTGCAACAAACTTGTTGGCCGGGTTGCGATACAGGTCTTCAGGTGTGCCCGACTGCATGATCTGGCCGAATTTCATCACGACGATCTTGTCACCCAAGGTCATCGCTTCGACCTGATCGTGCGTGACGTAGATCATGTTCTTTTTGATCCGCTGGGACATCAGCGCCAGTTCTGCCCGCATTTGTCCGCGCAGCTTGGCATCCAAATTGGACAGGGGTTCATCAAACAGGAATGTCCCTGCATCCCGCACCAAAGCCCGCCCCATGGCGACGCGTTGACGCTGACCGCCGGACAATTCGGCAGGCTTTCGATCCAGATAGGCCGTCAGGTCCAGGGTCTCTGCAACCTCAGCCACGCGCTTATTGATTTCGGATTTGCCCATCTTTGCCAGACGCAGGGCGAACGACATGTTGCGTGCGACGTTCATGTGCGGATACAGCGCATAGTCCTGAAAAACCATTGCCAGATCGCGTTCCTTTGGTTCCAACCGCGACACATCGCGGTCGCCGATCATGATCTGCCCGTCCGTGACGCTTTCAAGGCCCGCAATCATGCGCAGGGTCGTGGACTTGCCACATCCAGAAGGGCCAACCAAAACCGTGAATTCCCCATCCGCCATGGACAGGTTCAAATCTTCAATGACCGTCAATGCGCCGTAATCCTTGCGCAAATTTTGCAGTCGTATTTCAGGCATGGCTGGTTTTCCTTCGCTTCGCCTGCAACCAAACCTAGTTTGTATACAAAATCAATCAAAAATATCCAAAAGATGTAAATCTGTTGGTTTTTGGGGAAATTTGGTGGTAAGCACAGATCAGCGACAGGTCAGCGAGGATCACATATGGACCGCAAGCAACGTGAATCGACCGGACAAAAAATCGAAACTGCTCTGTTAGACGATATTGCGGCGGGCCTTTTGCAGCCGGGCGAACGCCTGGATGAAACAAAGCTAGCGGACCGGTTTGGGGTTTCAAGAACGCCCGTCCGCGAAGCGCTTAACCGATTGACCGCGCAAGGGGTGCTGGTTCCCGGCGAAAAGCGCGGCGCCCATGTGGCACAGTATTCCAAAGAAGAACTGGGCCAGATGTTCGAAGCGATGCAAGAGATTGAAACGATTTGCGCCCGTTTGGCCAACCAACGCCTTAATTTGCTGGCCCGCGCAGACATAGAAGCCGCCCAGCGGGATTGTGAAACCGCCGCCGATGCAAACGACCGCATCGCTTATATCCGCGCAAATGAAGCCCTGCACTTGGCAATCTACCGCGCCACAAAGAACGAATATATCTGCGAACTCGCTACTGACTTTCGGCGCAAGACCGGCCCGTTTCGCGCCAAGAAACTGGAAACGCAGGAAGATCTGCAAAATTCTGTCAGAAACCACGAAGACCTGCTGGCAAAGATTTTCAACGGCGACTCACAAAATGCCGGGGACAGCATGCGCAAGCATATGACCGAAAGCTTTATGCAGGTGCTGGCAGCGAATAACTGATTTCACACATCCAGCCGTGTTATTTTCGAACAGCCTGTAGACACCCGGATATTTTTGTATACAAAAAAGGAAATTCAAAGACAGGAGTTTCCCGTGGGCGTTGCTGAAACCAAGATTTACCCGATCAACACTGGCTGGCTGGAAGCCGACCTTGGCACTTACATCTTCTGGAAAGGGCCTGCGGGTCAGAAAATCTGGAACCCGGTGTATTGTCATTACGTAGATACCGGCACCCACAAGATCCTGATCGACACGGGCCTGTGCGACGAAGAACGGGCGACGAAATACCACCATAAATGCGACAAGCGTGGCTGTCTTCAGGTCCACGAACACCTGGAACAGAAACTGGGCGTCCACCCCGATGAAATTGACGCGATTGTGTTCACCCACCTGCACTGGGACCACGTGCAAAACATGAAAGAATTCAAAAACGCACGCTACATCGCCCCCAAAGCCGAAATCGAAATGGCCTACAATCCCCTGCCATTGTACTACCGCACCTATGAATCCGGGGTGCTGGACATTGAACCGGCCTACGCCGGATGCGCATTTGAAGCCGTGGATGGCGAAACCGAAGTCTTGCCCGGCATCACCATGTTCCACACGCCGGGCCATTCCGTGGGCCATATGGCGGTGACGGTTGCCACGTCTGCCGGTGACATTGTCGTTGCGGGGGATGCAATTTTCCAGGAACGCAACATGGAACCAAACCCCGACGAAGGTTGGCGGTATTGGGTCCCTGCCCGTTTTGTCGATTCTGTCAGCGGCTGGAAATCGGTCGAAGAACTGGACAAACGTGCCGACTATATTCTGGCCTGCCATGACAAGATCGCCAATGAACGGTCAGACGTTTTCCCATACGAAGGCATGCCGATCCGGAAACGCCGCCAACACATTCCGGGTTACAAATTCTACTTCGGTGATATGGCACCCGGTCTGGTGGAAAAGGCCGCGCCTGCCATGACGCAAGATGAAGCGGATGCATATATTGCGGGGCTTGTTGCGCCGGTGGCTGACCCAAAATAATGCAGCGTATCGACAGCATCCTGTCGGTTGCAGACCGCTACGACACGATTGTTTTTGACCAATGGGGCGTCCTCCACAACGGGACGTCCGCCTACCCGCAAGCCATTGCCACCATCACCGCCTTGCGGGATCAGGGTGTGCGGATGGCGGTTTTGTCAAACTCGGGCAAGCGGGCGGCACCGAACCGTGATCGGATCACCGGTATGGGCTTTCGGGCAGATGCATTCGGCACCGTAATGACATCGGGTGAAGCCCTGTATCAGGATATTGCCGCGAACCGCCTTGGCGACGCGCGCGCATTCTACCCAATCACGGCCAAACATGCCGATGCACAGGTTTGGGCAGATGGGTTGAACATCGAATTCACGGATGACGTCCAGACCTGTGATGCTGTTTTGTTGATGGGGCTGCCTGATGCACAGGAACATGTAGCAGAACAAAACGTGCTGGATGCCGCGTTGGCTGCCGGCAAACATTTGATCTGTTCCAACCCGGACCGGGCATCACCACGTGCCAATGGACAGACGGTTCAATCGCCCGGCGCTTTGGCCCACACATATGCGGCCAAAGGTGGCAATGTCACATTCTACGGCAAGCCCCATCCGGCGATTTTCAACGCGGTGGCGCGGGTCACCGGATCAAGTAACCCTGCAAAGGTTTTGATGGTTGGCGACAGCCTCGAACACGACATTGCGGGGGCAGACGCGGTGGGTTGGGACAGCCTGTTTGTTCGGGGTGGCCTTCATGCCGATGCCACTGACACGCTGTTCGCAAACGGGACAAAGCCGACATTTGTAATCTCTGAATTGAAGTGACCGCCATGACACAGCCTTCTGCCGAATTCAAAGCCATGTCCGCCCGATTGGGACAGGATCCGTTGCGCGTCCAAGGGGCGGGCGGCAATACCTCGATCAAAGTGGGGGATGTGATGTGGATCAAAGCATCTGGCACCGAACTGGCCAACGCGGAAACACAGGACATTTTCGTTGCCGTGGATCGCGCCGCTGCGGTGCGACAGGCCCATGGCGAAGGGGACGGGACGTGCAAAGACACGGTGTTGGACCCCGCAAACACGCTGCGACCGTCAATCGAAACCACCTTTCACGCCGCACTTGACTGGACCGTTGTCGCCCACACCCATTCTGTCGCCACGATCGTGCATGCCATCTGTCCGGAAGGGTCGCGTGCCGCACAGGAAAAACTAGCGGATCTCAACACCGTCGTAGTGCCCTATGCCAAACCCGGGCTGCCGCTGACACAACAGATCCTAGCGCGGGTCACACCACAAACGCAGGTCATAATTCTACAAAATCACGGGCTTATTTGTTGCGGTGACACTGTCGCACAGGTGTCACGCCTGATGGATCAGGTGGAAAGGGCCCTTGCGCTTCCAACGGTGCGCCACCCTGCCCCCAACGGGCCGGAATTGCACGGGTTTGAACGGCTGCCTTGCAGCTGGCTGGCGTTTGACAGCCGCCTGTCAGCCCTTGCCACAACGGGGACATATTATCCCGATCACGTCGTTTTTTTGGGGCCAGCACTGCCGGTGACGGATCACGACGGAACCCCGCCGGTGGTCTTTGCCCCAGGCAAAGGCGTTTACCTGCGCAATGGGGCCACATCGTCCCAGCGGGCGATGATCACCTGTCTGGCTGACTGTTTGGCCCGTTTACCGCAAGATTGGACACCGACACCCATCGGGGCAGCCGCCGAAGCCGAATTGTTAAACTGGGACGCTGAAAAATACCGTCAGGCCCTCGCCGCACGGTCATAAGGAACAGTCTTGGATGAGCATCTGTCTTGGCATTGATATTGGAACGTCCGGAATCCGCACCGCCATTGTGGATGATGCTGGCGCAGTCATCAGCGCGGCCCACACCAATCATATCTTGCAGGATGAAACGAACATCAACGCGGACCTTTGGTGGCAATCAGTGCAATCATGTCTTGCGGCGCAACGGTTGGCCCTGGCTGATCTGGGTCTGGATTTGACCTGTGTTGACCGGATCGGCGTTGACGGAACATCCGGCACGATGGTTTTGACTGATGCGCATGTGACCCCGGTCACGAAGGCGTTGATGTACAATTCCACCGGCTTTTTCGAAGAAGCTGCAAAAATTGCACGTCATGCCCCGGAAGGGCACATCACCCAAGGGTCCAATTCCGCACTTGCACGGGCCCTGCACCTGATCCGCGAAGATACCGAAGGGTCGGCGGTACATTTGCTGCACCAGTCGGACTTTATCACCGCGAAACTTATGGGGGTCGGTGGACACAGCGATGAAAACAACACCTTAAAGCTGGGTTATGACCCCGAAACCCAAACGTGGCCGGACTGGTTCACGGCCTGTGGGATGCCGCCTGCCCTTTTGCCTGAAATCCACCCTGCAGGGTCCGCCATCGGCGGGATTTCAACCGAAGTTGCGTCATCGCTTGGCTTCAGACCAGACGCAGTGGTCCACGCAGGAACCACCGACAGCATTGCCGCGTTCGTCGCCGCCGCACCGCTTGTCGCGGGCACAGCCGTCACTTCGCTTGGGACAACACTTGCAATCAAGATGTTGGCGAAATGCCGTATCGACGACCCATCGATTGGGCTGTATTCACACCGTTTGGGCGACGACTGGCTGATTGGCGGTGCGTCAAACACGGGCGGCGGGGTCCTTGCACATCTTTTCACGCCAGACGAATTGCACCACCTGTCCGGTCAAATCGATGCCGCTGTTGCAAGCCCGCTTGACTACTATCCCCTGCTAAAACCGGGTGAACGTTTCCCAGTCAACGACCCCGATCTTGCCCCCAGAATGGGACCGCGCCCCGCCAAAGACGCAGATTATCTGCATGGATTGTTGGAAAGCATCGCAAGGATCGAACACCGTTGTTACCGCGAAATCGTCGCGCGCGGCGGCCAATACCCAGACACGATATTCACAGCCGGCGGCGGCGCACAAAACCACACCTGGTCCGCAATTCGGTCCCGCGTGCTGGGCCTACAGGTATCAAACGCGACTACTTCGCAAGCTGCCGTAGGCGTCGCAAAACTCATTGGTC
>JAHDBC010000016.1 GCA_020630595.1 Planktomarina sp. | reverse complement strand
TCATCGACGCCTGCATTGCGATGCCCGGAAACGATGATCTGACCCTGCTGGTGAAA
Source organism: Planktomarina sp. (assembly GCA_020630595.1). GTDB lineage: Bacteria > Pseudomonadota > Alphaproteobacteria > Rhodobacterales > Rhodobacteraceae > Planktomarina. The sequence continues at coordinate 57,462 of JAHDBC010000016.1, read as the reverse complement.
CGGGCAGAGGCTTTGGCGGAGGTTCTGAAAACCGATGACGGGGAAAACCTGATCCAAGGGTTCAAGCGCGCAAACAACCTGCTGACGCAGGCAGAAGAAAAGGACGGCGTTGAATATTCCTTTGGCGCGGACATCAAGTTCGCGGAATATGACGAAGAACGCGCCTTGTTCGCGGCCTTGGACGCCGCCGACGAAGCGATCAAACCCGCGATGGGGGCCGAGGATTTCGTGACCGCCATGTCCGCCATGGCGACCCTGCGCGGGCCGATTGATGCGTTCTTTGATGTGGCAAAAATCAACGCAGACAGCGATATGGTCCGCCGCAATCGCCTGAACCTGTTGCATCGGATCCGGGCCACCTGTCTGTCCGTTGCGGACCTGACCAAGATCGAAGGTTAACCCTGCGCCGCCGAAATGAATTGCAGGATTTCGGCGGTCAATTCTTCCGGCGCTTCTTCCGGTATGGCATGGCCGCAGTCCAAGGCGCGGCCCTGCACATGGCGCGCCTTTTCGCGCCAAGTTTCCAGCACGTCATAGGTTTGCCCCACAACACCCTTGGCCCCCCACAGGGCCAACACCGGGCAATCGACCCGCGCATCCGCATCAGCCCGATCATGGGCCAAATCAATGCTGGCGGCGGCCCGGTAATCTTCGCAAATGGCGTGGATGGTTTCAGGGGTTTGATAGGTGCGCAGGTATTCGGCAATGATGTCTTCGCCCACGGCCCCATCGGTTTTCACCTGTCCGGAAATGTGTTTGCGCAGGAAATAGTCCGGGTCAGACCCGATCATACGTTCGGGCAGATCAAACGGTTGGATCAGGAAGAACCACCAAAAATAGCGGGTCGCGAAATCCTGATCCGTACGGTCATACATCGTCAGCGTTGGCGCGATGTCCAACACAGTCAGCGATTGCACCGCCGCCGGATGATCCAGCGCCATGCGGTGCCCCACGCGCGCGCCCCGATCGTGGCCCACCACATGAAACTGATCATGGCCCAGATGCCCCATCAGACCCACAGCGTCCTGCGCCATGACCCGTTTTGAATAGGGCAGGTGGTGTGCGTCGCTTTCTGGCTTTGCACTGTCCCCATAACCCCGCAGATCGGGGGCGATAACCTGATACCCGGCCGCGACCAGTGCGGGCGCGATCTTGCGCCAAACCACATGGGTTTGTGGATGGCCGTGCAACAGCAGAACCGGGTCGCCTGATCCTGCGCTGGCATAGTGAATGTCGATTGCGCCCACGCGCGTCGTCGTCCCGGTGAACCCATCCAGAAAGCGCGACGCTGGCATGGGTTACACGTCCATCAGTGCGTCGGCAATTGCATCAGCGCATGTGATGGTGTCGGCGGGGCCGCCCAGATCAGGCGTGCGCAGGGCCTGTTCGGACAGCACCCGTTCGATGGCCGTCACGATCCCCGCCGCTGCATCATGCGCGCCCAGATGTTCCAGCATCATGGAGGCCGCCCAGATTTGACCCACAGGGTTTGCGATGCCTTGCCCCGCGATGTCGGGGGCTGACCCGTGCACCGGTTCAAACAGCGATGGGAATCGGCCTTCGGGGTTGATGTTGCCCGATGGTGCGATCCCGATGGTGCCGGTGCACGCCGGGCCAAGGTCCGACAGGATGTCGCCAAACAGGTTCGACGCCACAACCACGTCAAACCAATCCGGATGCAGCACGAACTGCGCCGCCAGAATATCGATGTGGTATTTGTCGACCGTGATGTCGGGATAGGCTTTCGCCATTTCCGCGACGCGTTCGTCCCAATAGGGCATGGTGATCGCGATGCCGTTTGATTTGGTGGCGGATGTCAAATGCCCCCCACGGCGCGCGGCTAGTTCAAACGCGTATTTCAGTATGCGGTCGACGCCCGTGCGGGTCATCACCGTTTCCTGCATCACCACTTCGCGGTCTGTGCCGGGAAATATTTTGCCGCCGATGGATGAATATTCACCTTCGGTGTTTTCGCGCACAATCATCATGTCGATGTCGCCGGGGTTCCGCCCGGCCAGCGGCAGGGGCACGCCGGGCATGGCCCGGGCCGGGCGCAGGCTGACGTATTGGTCAAATTCCCTGCGAAACTGGATCAAAGACCCCCAAAGGGACACGTGATCGGGCACAGTATCGGGCCAACCTACGGCACCGAAAAACAGCGCATCACTGCCCGACAGTTGGTCTTTCCAATCGGGGGGCAGCATTTCACCGTGCTGGGCATAATAATCTGCACAGGCGAAATCATATTCGGTGAAATTAAAGCCCAGATCGTATTTCTTTTGCGCCGCTTCCAAGACGCGCACCCCTGCCGGGGTGGTTTCTTTGCCAATGCCATCACCGGGGATGACCGCAATGTTCCACGCGTTTTGCGCCATCATTCAAACCCTTCGGGAAAATGCAGGGTTTTAAGTTCCAGGTATTCCATAAGGCCGTGATGCCCGCCTTCGCGCCCGTTTCCGGATTGTTTCATTCCGCCATAGGGGCTGCCATAATTGACCCATGCCCCGTTGATGTGGATCGCGCCTGCCTTCAATCGCGCGGCCACGCGTTCGGCCTGTGCGCGGTCGCCCGATTGGATATAGGCGGCAAGCCCATAGGGCGTGTCATTGGCCATGTTGATGGCGTCTTCTTCGGTATCAAAGGGCAGCATAACCAGCACAGGGCCAAAGATTTCTTCGCGCACGATGGTCATATCAGGGGTGCAATCGGCAAAGACCGTCGGGCGCACATAGTATCCCGTGTTCAGGTCATTGGGTCGCCCCGTGCCGCCTGCGGCCAAGGTTGCGCCTTCGTCAATGCCTGTCTGGATAAAGCCTTGAACGCGGTCCCATTGGGATGCGTTTACCAAGGGGCCAATTTGGGGGCCATCTTGCGTTGGGTCGCCAACCTGCACCGCGTCCGCGGCTTTGGCCGCAAGTTCGACGGCTTCGGCATAGACCGACCGTTCCACCAGCATGCGCGATGGGGCATCGCAAATCTGGCCTGTGGTCAGAACCAAGTCGCTGATGGATCCGGCAATCCTGTCTGGCAGATCACAGCCTGCAAAAACGATGTTGGGGGATTTGCCGCCCAATTCCAGCGCGACACGCTTTACCGTGTCACTGGCATCAATGGTAACAGCCTTGCCGCCGCGGGTGGACCCGGTGAAAGACATCATCTGGATGCCGGGGTGTTTTGACATGGCCGATCCGACCTCTGGCCCGGTGCCGTAAATCAGGTTGAAGGCCCCGGCGGGCACACCTGCGTCATGCATGACTTGGGCATAGATTTCGGCAGAAACCGCGCAAAATTCTGATGGTTTCCAAACACAACCGCAGCCTGTGGCAAGTGCGGGCAGAATTTTGAGCGCGGCTTGATAGATCGGATAGTTCCACGGCGTGATCAGGCCCGCGACGCCAATCGGTTCGACCACTTCGATATCGCCCGTCGGCAACACCTTGCGGTCTTCCAGTTCTTCCAACGCTTCAATGAAATAGGGGATCTGACCAATGGCGGGTTCAATCATGTCATTGCGCGAAGATGTGATGGCCGCGCCCATTTCGATGGTTTGCGCCTGTGCCATGTCTTCGAACCGTTTGCGGCACTGGTCTTCGATGGATCGCAACAGATCAATCCGTTGGGCTTTGGTCCAATCGCGCAGCGTTTCATGCCCCTTTTGTGCGGCGACCACCGCTGCGTCGACATCAGCAGCATTCCCAAGGGTCAGGTCGCCGATCTTTTGTTCCGTGGCCGGGTTGATCATGGGAAAGGGCGTTGCCCCATTGGGCGTCACCCATGCACCGTCGATGTAGAATTTGCGGATATCGGTCATGCGGTGGCCCTTTCGGAAATGGTTTTCATCGCGGCAAGAAATGCGGCGACTTCGCTGTTGGTGTTGTAATGGCACAGGGAAACCCGGATGCACGCGTCCATGCCCAGCGGGCCAAGGATGTTGCCGGAATAATGGTCATCTTTGCGCAAATGGGTGCGAATTCCGCTGGCGTTCAGCTGATCAACGATATCTGCCGATGGCAGTGCAGCATGGCGGAACGACACAAGTCCTTCGCGGTGGGGATTGTCTGCGCCACCGATCAAGGTGATGCCTGGCACATCATTTAGCCCCGGCAGATTGCCGGTGCCGTGGATCATGGCATCTGTCAGCGCTTTTTCATGGGCCTTGATTGCCGTGGCCGCGGCGCGGAATGGGTCATCTGGGTCGATAGTTGCACCAAGCCATTCGATGTAATCGACCACATCCGAAAGGGTGGCATATGCGCCCGTATCCCGTGTGCCCATTTCCCAAGCATTTGCTGGCCCGTCGATCAAGGCGTCATGGTCAATGGCCTGCATCCGGTCAGAAATCCACGCCAGACCGAAGCCATGACGCGAAAACATCTTGTAGGGCGAAATCACATAGCCATCGATGTCATAGGCCGCGATGTCGATGCCCCCATGGGCGGCGTGCTGGATGCCATCGACAATGATCAGGCAGTCCGGCGCTTTGGCCCGGATCGCCGCACTGATGGCAGCAACATCAGTTCCCATGCCCGTTACAGGGGATGTGTGCACAATCGTGGCAACGCGCGTGTCGGGGGTGACGGCGGCGCTGTATGCTTCGGCTGTGATGTGGCCTGTTGCGTTATCATGGGGGATCAGTTTCTGCGTCATCCCGGCAATTTTCGACCATCGGGCCGTTGCGCTGCGGGTGGCGGGATGTTCCAGTGTGGACCCCAAAACCGTGCCTGACCCCGCATGCAGACAGGCGTTCATGATGATGCGAAACAGCAATTCTGTTCCCGATTCACCCATAAAGAATTGCCCGCTTTTTGCGTTTGTCATGCGCGCCATGTCGGCCTTGGCCTTGGCGATGACCGCGTTCAAATGGCGGCTGCCCGTATTGGCGCGCCCCTGATTGTCTGGGATGGCGGCAAAGGATTTCGATGTTTCAACCACGGAATTCAGCGTCAATGCACCGCCTGCGTTTTCGAAAAAAATACGCTCGCCCTGCACAGGGCAGGTATCGACCCCGGCAAAACGGCTGCGGATTTGGTCCATAAGGTGTGATGCAAAATGGGTCATGTGATCTTTGCCGTTTTCGGCGACCTTAGGCGTGACGCATTGGCTTCGCAATGGTTGGAACCACGGGAAGTGAACTCGGTCGGACGGCAAGCGTATGTGGTTCGTTGGACATCCGCATTTTTGGAAAAATCAAGGCGTGGGGATTGTGTCTTGTGATCCGATAAGGGACCGTCCCGATTATGGTAAAGTTGTTTTCTGCAAAGTCGCGGCCGTTGGATCTGGGGCCTTATCCTTTGGAACGTTTGGCGCGGGGGGCCATGCCGGATGTGTCTGCGGTGCCGGGCATGTCTGTTTTGGATTGGGATGATGATCGGCCCGAAAGCCTGACCCATGCCATGCGGGATTTTCAGGCGATGCTGGATGCAATTCGCGACGGGATCGTGAACCCGGTGCGTGGGACGTTCCCGGATGACCGAATGGATCGCGCGCGCCAGATGAAGGCCTTTGCCACGTTTCAGGACGCCCCCATGTGCGGCATCTGCGCCTTGACGCAAGACATGGTTTTGGATGCGCCACGTGTGAACCCGTGGGTGGCATCGCTGGCCCAAGATCTGCAGACCAAACAAACCAAAACGCTGGCCGCTGGGATTGATTTGATCATGGCGGATTTGAAAGACAGCATGGCAGCGCCCCCCAAAGGGGTGGAAGGTCACACCCATGGGATCGTGCTGCTGTATGATTATGGGCGTGATCCGGCTGCTGATGAACCGGGCGGTGACTGGATTGGTGATGCGCAGGCCCATCGGGCCAGTTTGCGGGCGATGGAAACGGCAGTGGTTCTGGCGAATTTCATTCGTGCTTTGGGTCACCGGGCCAAGGCCCATTCCCTGTCCGCGACCGATGTTGATCTGAACCGGATGGCGGTCGCGGCGGGATTGGCAACATCTGAAATGGTCAATCCTTTTGTGGGCGACCGATTTCAATGCGCCGTTGTAACAACCGATCTTGATATGGCGGTGGATTTGCCCTTGGCCCCTGATCAGCGTTTGGGCTGGCGTTGGGCCATGGGGGCAGGGTCACAGAAATCTGCGTTGAACGGCGATGCCTTTGCCCGTCGCCGTTATATGGATGGACCCCATCCATTTGAAACTTTGAAACGCGTGCCCAAACCAACCACCTTTATCGATGAACCCAATGTGGCACGGGTGCCCAAACGGGCCGATATGTTTGCGCGCGCGCAATTCGGGGATATGGGGCCAGACCTGCAAAAAGCGGCCACTGGCGGCTACTATGTGCGCAAGGCAGGGCAGGCAACGGCCCTGCGCCGCCCGTTGGGGGCGTTTGTGGTGATGCAGGATGGGGACCGGGCCGATGCCGTGCCCAGCTATGCCCTGAACCCGAAAACCAACGCAGACGCGATCAAGGCTGTCAGCTATTTTCTGGGGGCCGATGCCGTTGGTATTTCCCGCTGTCCCGATTGGGCGTGGTATTCCCATGACGCCACGGGGGCGGAAATTCACCCAACCCAGCACAACGCGATTTCCATGATTATTGATCAGGGGTTTGAAACCACCGAAGGGTCATCAGGTGATGACTGGATCGCCGTGACCCAATCCATGCGGGCCTATCTGCGGTTTTCGCTGATCGGATCGGTGGTGGCGCGCCTGATCCGGAATATGGGCTATCAGGCCCGTGCGCACACGGTCATGGATGGCGAAGTTCTTCAGCCCCCCTTGTTGCTGCTGTCCGGATTGGGAGAGGTTTCCCGGATCGGGGAGGTTATCGTGAACCCGTTTTTGGGGCCACGGTTGAAATCCGGCGTGGTCACAACAGACATGCCAATGGATCATGACCTGCCCATTGATTTCGGGATGCAGGCGTTCTGCGAAGCCTGCAACAAATGCGCGCGCGAATGCCCATCGGGGGCAATTACCGCTGGCCCCAAGCTGATGTTCAACGGCTACGAAATCTGGAAATCCGACAGCCAGAAATGCACAACGTACCGGGTCACAAACCCGGCCGGGGCCATGTGCGGGCGGTGCATGAAGACCTGCCCATGGAACGTCGAAGGCCTGTTGCACGAAGGGCCAATCCGTTGGACCGCGATGAACATTCCCGCCATGGCGCCCCTGTTGGCATGGGCCGATGACAAGATTGGCAATGGCGCAATCAACCCTGCCAAGAAATGGTGGTGGGATCTAAAGCTGAATGATCAAGGGGGGTATGATCTGGTTGATCCAGTGACCGACCCGCCCAATATCCGCAATCTGCAACCAGAGTTGGACCTGAAATACGAAGATCAGACGCTGGCCGTTTACCCGGCCGGTCAGGCACCGCACCCATGGCCATTCCCTGACCCCATGGACCGCGAACAGGGGATCGAAGCGTACCAGGCCATGATCACCGCGAAAGAATATCAAGCCCGCAAGGCGCGCGGCGAAACTGGCGACTGGGACCATCAGTACCGTCTGGACGGCGACAGCCCGGTTTTACGGGTCGAAGTGACCCGTGCCGATGCCATGGCCGATGGCGTGACAAAGTATGAATTTCAGGCCGTTGATGGCAGCGACCTGCCTGAATGGACCGCTGGCGCACATTTGGACATCGTGGTCGCGCCTGAATTTTTGCGGCAATATTCCATGTCAGGCGATCCCGCAGACCGTTCAAAATATCAGATCGGTGTTCTGCGCGAAGACGATGGGCGGGGTGGGTCCAAACTGTTGCACCGTATTTTTGAAGTGGGGCGCAAGGTCTTTATTTCGAAACCAATCAACCATTTCCCCCGGCAGACAGACGCCCGGAAACACTATTTCATGGGCGGCGGTATTGGCGTCACCCCGATGATTGCCATGGCCCACGAAGCCTTTGCCGCTGGGGACGCATTTGAATTGCACTATTCGATCACCAGTCGCAAAACGGCGGGCTATCTACAGGATCTGGCGTCGGTTCCATGGGCCGATCGGGTGCGGGTTCATGTGTCGGATGAAGGCACCCGGGCGGTTTTGACAGATATCTTGTCCTATCGGGCGGGCCATCACGTCTATACCTGCGGACCAGAACCCTACATGTCTGCCGTTATTGCAGCGGCAACAACCGCCGGTTTCCCCGAAGATGCGCGCCATCTGGAATATTTCAGTGTGCCGGAAATGCCGGATCGTGAAAATCACGCCTTCACCTTGCGGCTGTCGAAATCGGGGCGCGATCTTGCCGTGGGCCCCGAACAATCAGCTGCGGATGTCTTGAACGCGAACGGCTTCAAGATTGACGTGAAATGCAGCGATGGGCTGTGCGGCGTGTGCCAATGTGGGGTGGTATCCGGTGAAGTGGATCACCGCGATTTCGTGCTGTCGAAAGCGCAACGGGCCGACCGGATCATCCTGTGTCAAAGCCGGGCTGCTGATCCGGATGGCATGATTGAAATCGATCTTTAGTCGCGTGTTTTCGGGGCAAGATATTCAATGGCCTGTTGGTCTTGATAATTCCGATAATAATAATAAGATATAAGCCAGCCAGCCGATCCGGTCAGCCACACTTTCAAAACCCTGCTGACCCAAGGCGCGACAATGCAAAAGGATCGACCATGGATTATTCCCCGAACCGACATCCCCAACATCCTGATTTGGCCCGTGAAATTCCGCCCGCACCGCGCCATGACTTTGGCTCCAACCGGGGCGTTGCAATGATCCCGACCCAGCGCGTGCCTGATGACAAAACCCCTACTTTTGACGCGCGTGATTTGACCCAAGGCGGCGATCTTGCGCGGATCGTTTTGGATGATCAGATTTATACTTTGCGGATCACAAAGGCCGGTAAGCTGATCCTGACCAAGTGATCTGATCCGTCTGCCAAGCCTTAAGGTGTGCCATGCCCAAAGTGCCAAACCCCTGTGTCGACGTATGCAAATACAAGCGCGAAGGACATTGCATTGCCTGTTCCATGACCAAGGCGCAAAAATCCCTGTCCAAGGAATTGAAAAAGGACAAGCATCGGATCGCGTTTGTGCAAATGCTGATTGCCCAGCAACACAGGCTGGGAAAGTTCCCGGCGTGGCAAGCGATGTACGACAAAAAGCTGAAGAAAAAGGGCGTGAAGCCCTTTTTCTAAGTCATGTCATTTGATGTGCGCGGCCAAAAGCCAGGCGAACTTGTCATGCACTTGACCCCGCCCGATGCACAGATCTTCGGTCAAAAGATCGCCGTGGGATGCCGCGATTTCTGCCGCGCCGGCCAATGTGGACGACAGCGTTTTCTGGGCCTGAGCCAATGCAGCAATCATATCTTCTGCAGGGGCATGGCCGTCGTGTTCGGCCACCTTTGATGCAGCGACCATATCGGCCAATTTGCCGTTGGCATGTCCATCCAGTGCCTTGATCCGTTCGGCCAAATCATCCTGCGCGATGAAGTGGTCTTCGTAGATTTTCTGGAACAGGTCATGCAAAGGGCCAAAGGCCATGCCCGTGACATTCCAGTGAAAATTCTGCGCCATCATCGTCGTCACGGCTGTTTCAGCGACCGCCTGATTAAGGGCATCGCAGATGGCGGTTTGGGCGTCTGGCGTCAGGTTTGGTGCAAGTTTCATTTTGGTGTCCCCTCGATAATCCGATGTGTTCTGGCTGGCGAAGGCTGGCTTATTCCAAACCTAAGCAAGGGATCGAAGAAAGCAAGATCAATTTAGAATAATTCTAAACTCTATCATTATTCCAGTTTTGTGCGACCAGACGCACCAGCCGAACAAAAGCGCGGCGTTGGGGGGGCGATACACGCCGGGCGACCAGAAATGTCAGGCTATCGTGATCATCGTATTGCACCGCCGCAAGGACGCGCAGAAGCCATGCTTCATCAAAACTGAATGTAGTCGCGCCGGGCCGATAGAAGACGGGCATCCGGTTCAGCGCCTGGCCCAAGCAACGGACCAATGCATCGGTGCAGATTTCCAAACCAACGGCCGGATCGGGCGTGATCATCGTGCAGGCGCGGAACAAATCCAACCGGGGCGCACATCGGGATCGGGCATATTGAATGCGAATGTCATTCAGCCTGACCCAATCTATCGGCGCCGCAGACTGAGGGGCCGTGTCTGCAAATCTGGATTGAAATTGTGCGGCTGGCATTGGGCGCTCCTGATATCCGATACAAATAGTCAGATATACGCTATTTGCCAAGACCAGTGCGACAGACAGGGGCGGGGCCAGATCATGTTTGGCCCCACCGCATTGGGTCGTGTGTTACGAATGGATCGGACCATCCCCACAGGCCAGGGCGGCTTCGCGAACCGCTTCGGAATAGGTTGGGTGGGCATGGCATGTGCGCGCCAAATCTTCTGCTGCGGCGCCAAATTCCATGGCCACGCAGATTTCATGGATCAGATCACCGGCCATCGGGCCAATGATATGCGCCCCCAAAATCCGGTCCGTTTCCTTGTGCGCCAGGATTTTCACAAACCCATCTGCCGCAAAATTCGCCTTGGCACGGCCATTGCCCATGAAGCTGAACTTGCCGACCTTGTAGGGGGTGCCGGCGTCTTTCAGCGTTTCTTCCGTGGCACCGACATTGGCGACTTCCGGATGGGTGTAGATCACGCCGGGGATCACGCCATAATTCACATGACCCGCCTGACCGGCGATGATTTCGGCCACAGCCATGCCTTCGTCTTCGGCCTTGTGGGCCAGCATCGGACCACTGATCGCGTCGCCAATGGCGTAGATGCCTTTGACCGATGTGGCATAGTGCGCATCGGTTTCCACTTGACCCCGGTCGGTCAGCTTCACGCCGGCAGCTTCCAACCCCAGCCCATCGGTGTAGGGGCGGCGGCCGGTGGCGACCAGAACCGTGTCGGCATCGACGGTGTGTTCGCTGTCATCTTTGCGCAGTTTGTACGTCACCTTGGCCTTGTTGTTTTTGACCGCGACGCTTTGAACCGCAGCGCCCAGCGTGAAGGATAGCCCTTGTTTGGTTAACAGTTTTTGAAATGTGCGCGCGACCTCGACATCCATGCCCGGGGTGATGGTGTCGAGAAATTCGATCACCTCAACCTCTGCCCCAAGACGGGCATAGACGGAGCCGAGTTCAAGCCCGATCACACCCGCGCCGATCACAACCAGCTTCTTTGGAATTTTGCCCAGTTCCAGCGCCCCGGTAGAGGTCACGACGGTTTTTTCGTCGATGTCGATGCCGGGCAAAGACGCCGCTTCGGAGCCTGTGGCGATGATGATGTGTTTGGCTTTGTGCACGTCATCGCCGACCTTCACCTGACCCGCAGCCGGGATCGACCCCCAACCCTTGATCCAGTCTATCTTGTTCTTTTTGAACAGAAATTCGATGCCTTTGGTGTTTTGGCCGATCACGTCGTCTTTGTAAGACAACATCTGATTCCAATCGACCGATGGGGTTTTTCCCTTCAGGCCCATCTTGGCAAAGTTGTGTTCCGCTTCATGCAATTGGTGCGACGCATGCAAGAGCGCTTTGGACGGGATGCACCCCACGTTCAGGCAGGTCCCGCCCAGCGTTTCGCGCCCTTCGACACAGGCGGTCTTCAGGCCCAGTTGTGCGCAACGGATGGCGCAGACGTACCCGCCGGGGCCGCTGCCGATGACGATGACATCATAGTCTGCCATGGGATATTCCTTTGTTTTGCGGTGCGCCTTGCGGCGCGTTTGATGTTTTTGCGTTCAGGCCACGCGGGCCTTGGGGGCGGCCCCAAACGCCGGAGTATTTGGGGCAAAATGAAGGGAAAATGGCTGTGCACAAGGCGTACACCCCCTGTACACCCCCTGTACAGACACGGGCGTCATATCAGCGCCGCCAGCAGCATCAGGGTGGTTGCCGTAAAGCCCACAAACCAGATCAGCGACCGCCACGGAACAAGGCCGAAATAATAGGCTGGAACATACGCGATGCGGGCAATGAGATAGGCATAGGCGCAGGTGGCGGTGAAGTCAGTGGACTGACCGCTGACAGTGATGACCGTGCAGGCGATGGTGAAAAGGATCAGCCCTTCGAAATGGTTGTTCAGCGCGCGAAACAGCCGGCTGGTTTTTGGGCTGACCTGATCCTGCAGCGGTTTGGGCATGCGTTCCGGGTCGCGGGGCGACAGGGTTTTGCCGGGGCCAAGTTCGAGGTTTGCCGGAATTGCCATGAGGGCGAATTGGACGACCTGTAGGAGCGCGGCAAGGGTGAGGGCGGTGAGTTCGGGGGTCATGGTTTCCAATGCTCTTCAATTTTCCAGAGAACGCCATCAGTTTCTTCCCGAACCAAGTCTATTGCTCGTTGATATTGTTCAGACGAAAAGCTCTTCCATCCAATATCCCGAAGCTCCCTCCATTCGTTCGACCGAATTCGATTTGGTTTGATCATTTTTGACAGCAAAATTCGATCAATAGGTGGATGGACAGCATTCAGACGTGTTTGGGGAAATCTGTCATCGCCAAAATAGGGAAGACATACTGTTTTCAGAAAGACGTTGATCAGCTTTGCTGCAAGCCCATGCGTTAGTAGAACTGGGGTTTGCATTTCCTTTGCCGCTTCGATCAGGCCTTTTCGCTTAGAGAGATGCCAGCCATCAAATTCCTCTGTCTTTGGCAATGCGTCTAGCGAAATGCATTGTTCTTCAAACCCAAGTTTACTGAGCAGGTCAGCTGTGAATGTGTTGGAAAGTCCCTTCACGCCGCGTGCGGATGCGCGGCTCGCAGTCCATGCCGCGAAACGAAAACGGTGCGTTTGGCGTGAGTAAGATCTATCCAATAGAATTGACTTTCAGGGATGTTGGCAGCCGCATTTAGTGGGTTCGCACCCACCCTACACCAATCCCGTAGGGTGGGTGAAACCCACCGATATCACAAATCCATCAACAACCGACGTGGATCCTCGAGCGCTTCTTTCACGCGCACCAGGAACGTCACGGCGCCTTTGCCGTCGACGATGCGGTGATCATAGGACAGCGCGAGGTACATCATCGGGCGGATCACCACCTGACCGTTGATCGCCATGGGGCGGTCTTGGATTTTGTGCATGCCAAGGATGCCGGATTGCGGTGGGTTCAGGATCGGCGATGACATGAGCGATCCGTAAACGCCGCCGTTGGAAATGGTGAACGTGCCGCCCTGCATTTCCGCCATGGACAGTTTGCCGTCGCGGGCGCGTTTGCCCTTTTCGGCGATGGCCTTTTCGATATCGGCGAACGACATGCTGTCGGCTTCGCGGATCACAGGAACGACCAACCCTGTGGGCGTGCCCGCGGCGATGCCCATGTGGACGAAGTTCTTGTAGACGATGTCGGTGCCGTCGATTTCGGCGTTGACCTCTGGCACCTCTTTCAAGGCATGGCAGCAGGCTTTGGTGAAGAACGACATAAAGCCCAGCTTCACGCCGTGCTTTTTCAGGAACAGGTCTTTGTATTCGGACCTGAGGGCCATGACCTCTGTCATGTCGACCTCATTGTATGTGGTCAGCATGGCGGCGGTGTTCTGGCTGTCTTTCAGGCGCCGGGCGATGGTCTGGCGCAGGCGGGTCATTTTGACCCGTTCTTCGCGGGATGCATCATCGGCCGCAACGGGTGCGCGGGGGGCGGCAGCCGGCGCAGGGGCCGGCGCGGCGGCCAGCGCCTTTTGCACGTCTTCCTTCATCACGCGGCCGTCTTTGCCGGTGCCTGTCACATCGCCCGAAGACAGGTTGTTTTCGGCCATCATTTTCTTGGCAGAGGGGGCATTTTCGACGTCGGCTTTTGCTGCGGCGGCCGGGATCACGGGGGCTGTCGCATCTGGTGCGGCGGATGGACGATCGGCGGGGGTAGACCCGCCAGACTGGCCAGTTGCCGCGTTGCCAATGGTGGCCAGCTGCCCGCCGGCCTGCACGGTTGTGCCTTCGGGGGCGATGATATCACCCAACACGCCTGCGGCGGGGGCGGGCACTTCGACGGACACCTTGTCGGTTTCCAATTCGCACAGCATTTCATCCTGCGCGACCGTGTCACCGGATGCCTTGTACCATGTGCTGACGGTGGCTTCGGTCACGGATTCCCCAAGCGTGGGCACCATCACGGGCACATCGGCGGCTGCCTTTTGTGCGGCTGGGGCCGGGGCCGGGGTGGGTGCGCTGTCTTCGGATTTGGCTTTGGTGGCTTCGCCGCCTTCGGAAATTTGGGCCAAAAGCGCGTCTACGCCCACAGTTGTGCCTTCGCTGGCAACGATTTCAGACAAGGTGCCTGCGATCGGCGACGGCACTTCGACCGTGACCTTATCGGTTTCCAGTTCGCACAGCATTTCATCCACTGCGACGCTGTCGCCCGGTTTTTTGAACCATGTGGCAACGGTGGCTTCTGTCACGGATTCACCCAGTGTTGGGACGCGGACTTCGGTCATGATTTCGATCCTTTGACGGTCAGCGCGTCGTCAATCAGCGCTGCTTGTTGTGCTTTGTGGGCCGATGCAAGACCCGTGGCGGGGGACGCCGATGTCGCCCGGCCCGCATATTCGGGGCGGCCGTGTTTGGCTTTGATCCGGCCCAGAACCCATTCGATGTTGGGTTCGATATAGGACCATGCCCCCTGGTTTTTCGGTTCTTCCTGACACCAGACCATTTCTGCGCCTTTGAACCGTTCCAGTTCGGCCACCATCGAAATGGCGGGGAAGGGGTAATATTGTTCGATCCGCATCAGGTAGACATCGTCGATGCCGCGTTTGTCGCGTTCTTCCAGCAGATCATAATAGACCTTGCCCGAACACATCACGACGCGCTTGATCTTATCGTCGGCCACCAGTTTGGTGTCGGAATTGCCCTTTTGGGCGTCATCCCACAGCACACGGTGGAAGCTGGATCCTTCGACAAAATCCTCCTTTGTGCTGACAGCCAGCTTGTGGCGCAGCAGGGATTTCGGGGTCATCAGGATCAGCGGTTTGCGGAAAGTGCGGTGGATTTGCCGCCGCAGCAGGTGGAAATAGTTCGCCGGCGTCGTACAGTTGGCAACGATCCAGTTGTCTTGACCACACATTTGCAAGAACCGTTCCAGACGCGCACTGGAATGTTCCGGGCCCTGACCTTCGTAGCCATGGGGCAACAGGCACACAAGGCCGGACATCCGCAACCATTTGCTTTCGCCGCTGGAAATGAACTGATCGAACATGATCTGGGCGCCATTGGCGAAATCGCCAAACTGCGCTTCCCACAGGGTCAGCGTGTTGGGTTCGGCCAGCGAATACCCATATTCAAACCCCAAAACCGCGTATTCCGACAGCATGGAATCGATCACTTCGTATTGGGCCTGACCTGCGCGAATGTTGTTCAGCGGGTAATACCGATCTTCGGTGTCTTGGTTCACCAGACCCGAATGGCGCTGGGAAAATGTGCCGCGCGTGGAATCCTGCCCGGACAGACGCACCGGGTATCCTTCGGTCAGAAGCGATCCAAAGGCCAGCGCTTCGCCCGTGGCCCAGTCAATGCCTTTGCCCGCAGACAGCGTTTTGCCCTTGGCATCCAACATGCGTGCAACGGTTTTGTGCAGCGGAAACCCATCGGGTGTGCGGGTCAAGGCCCCGGCCACGTCGTCAAAGGTTTCGGATTTGATCGCCGTGGTCCCGCGTTCATAAACTTCGCCACGCTTGTCAATCTTGGACCATTTTCCGTCCAGCCAGTCGGCCTTGTTGGGCTTATAGGTTTTTCCGGCTTCGAATTCTTCGTTCAGCTTGGACTGAAACGCGGCTTTGGCATCTTCGATTTCGCCTTCTGGTATCAGACCGTCGCGCACCAGCCGTTCTGTGTACAGCGTCAAAGACGTTTTCTGGGTCTTGATCTTTTTGTACATCACCGGGTTGGTGAACATCGGTTCGTCGCCTTCGTTGTGGCCGAACCGGCGGTAGCAGATGATATCAATCACCACGTCTTTCTTGAATTTCTGGCGGAATTCGGTGGCGACTTTTGCGGCGTGGACCACCGCCTCTGGATCGTCGCCGTTGACGTGGAAAATCGGACATTCGACCATCAGCGCAATATCGGTGGGATAGGGGCTGGACCGTGAAAAATGCGGTGCCGTGGTAAAGCCGATCTGGTTGTTGACCACGATATGCATCGTGCCGCCGGTTTTGTGGCCCTTCAGCCCCGACAATCCGAAACATTCCGCCACAACGCCCTGACCGGCAAAAGCCGCATCACCATGCAACAGAACGGGCAGCACGGATGTGCGTTCATCGTCGTTGTTTTGATCAGATTTCGCCCGGGCCTTGCCCAACACAACCGGGTTCACGGCTTCCAGATGCGATGGGTTCGCAGTCAGTGACAGGTGGACGGAATTGCCGTCAAATTCCCGGTCGCTGGAAGCGCCAAGGTGGTATTTCACATCACCAGACCCATCCACATCTTCGGGTTTGAACGATCCGCCCTGAAATTCGTTGAAAATGGCGCGGTAGGGTTTGCTCATCACATTGGCAAGAATGTTCAGACGCCCCCGGTGGGGCATGCCGATGATGATGTCTTTGACGCCCAATGCGCCACCGCGCTTGATGATCTGTTCCATGGCGGGGATCAGGCTTTCGCCGCCATCCAGACCAAAGCGTTTGGTGCCCATGTATTTGACATGCAGAAACTTTTCGAACCCTTCGGCTTCGACCATCTTGTTCAGGATCGCCTTGCGCCCTTCGCGGGTGAACAGGCTTTCGTCGGCCTTGCGTTCGATCCGGTCGCGCAGCCAATCACACATTTCCCGGTCGGCAATGTGCATGTATTGCAGCGCAAACGTCCCGGTGTAGGTGCGTTTCAGGATCGCCAGAATTTCGCGCAGGGATGCAAATTCCAGCCCCAGCGTGCCTTCCAGATAGATCGGGCGGTCCATGTCCGCATCGGTAAATCCATAGGATGCCGGGTCCAATTCTGCGCGGGCTTCGGATGTGCGCATTCCCAGCGGATCAAGATCAGCGGCCAGATGCCCCCGAATGCGGTAGGATCGAATGATCATCATCGCCCGCAGGCTGTCCAGCACCGCGCGCTTGATCTGATCTTCGCTAACGTCGATGCCCTTTTCCGCCGCTTTGGCCGCGATTTTCTTGCCCGTATCCTTGGCTTCGGGTTCGGCCGGATATTCGCCAGTCAGCGCGCCGTGCAGATCGCCGTCCATTGCGGGCGGCCAATCGGCCCGTGCCCATGATGGGCCCTGTGCCTCTGCCTTGACGTCCAATTCGGCGTCGCCCAGTTGTTTGAAGAATTCCACCCACTGCGCATCGACCGACGCCGGATCGTTCGCATAGCGGGCATACATCTGTTCCAGATATTCCGCATTGTGCCCCTGCATGAAGGACGAGGCATGGAATTGATCGTTTTTGGGAAGTTCGGTCATGAGTTTTCCTTACATTCCTTCATTGCTTTTTAGGTCTGCCATCAAGAACACGCTTGGTTTTTGGGGCATGTGCTTCAGACGCCTTTCTGGGATCACCTGAACGCGAAGCCTGCAGGTGCCCCCCCGTCCGCCTTCGTGAGCAAAAGCGTCGAGCGTTAGGCCGTTGTCAAAATCGCGCGACATTCGAATATCAGCCGGAAGCGAACATGTGTCTTTAAAGGGATTGAAACGGTCTTTACGGGCATCCATCTCGCATTGCGATATGAATGAAATCAGATGCTGATCTTCGAAATCACCGTGGTCTGACACAACGCAAAGCGTTTTGTGGATATTGTCGTATCCCACTGAGAACCCCGGAGATGATGTGTGGGCCACAGTCAAGGCACAGGCATTTAACATCTCATGGCGCCACAACATTGCATCCCGATGGTCTGCACGGTCTGTTAGAATTTTGAGCGTTTCTTTAATTTGGCTAGAGCGCAGTTTATTGTTCAGCGGGCTTTGGTCACTGTTTGGCGGTGTAGCTGCGAACCCGCCCCACATGAAAGCTGTTTCCGCTTCTCTGGACGCGTTCCAGTTTTTTTCCGCTTCCGTCACCATATCAGTAAGGTGCGTAAACGAATCCGGCCCAGCGGCTTTGAAACCAATAGACATCAAATCCCCAGCTGGGTCCCAAAGATCGGCCCAGCCAGGTGGGCATGCGAAAAGGCTGTGCGTTAGGTCAGCCAGTTTCCCCAAAGCATCTTTGCGATATTCGCTTTTGGATTTGACAATTCGGTACATCTTTACCCAGTCGGTTTTCGGATCGTGGCCCCCACAAGCCGTGCAGTTTGCACAGGCTCATTTGCGAAAGCCCTTTACCCAATCGCCTCAAGCACAGCTTCGCCCAGTGTCGCTGGGCTGTCAGCCACCACAATGCCAGCCGAACGCATGGCTTCGATCTTGTCTTCGGCACCGCCTTTGCCACCGGCGACGATTGCACCGGCGTGGCCCATGCGGCGGCCGGGGGGGGCGGTTCGGCCTGCGATGAAGCCCGCCGTGGGTTTCCAACGGCCCTTTTTCTTTTCATCGGCCAAGAATTGCGCCGCTTCTTCTTCGGCAGACCCGCCGATTTCACCGATCATGATGATGGATGTGGTTTCATCATCGGCCAGGAACATTTCCAACACGTCAATGTGTTCTGTGCCTTTGATCGGGTCGCCGCCGATGCCCACAGCCGTGGATTGGCCCAAGCCCAGATCGGTCGTTTGCTTGACCGCTTCGTACGTCAGCGTCCCAGACCGGGATACAACACCACAGGACCCACGTTTGTGGATGTGGCCCGGCATGATGCCGATTTTGCAGGCGTCAGGTGTGATGACACCGGGGCAGTTTGGCCCGATCAGGCGGGTTTTGCTGTCTTGCAGGGCGCGTTGCACCTTCATCATGTCCAGCACCGGAATGCCTTCGGTGATGCAGACGACCAATTCCATTTCCGCATCAATGGCTTCCAGAATGGAATCCGCAGCAAAGGGTGGGGGGACATAGATCACGGATGCGTTCGCTTCGGTCGCGTGCTTGGCTTCGTGCACGCTGTCGAACACGGGCAGATCCAGATGGGTCATGCCGCCCTTGCCAGGGGTCACGCCGCCGACCATCTTGGTGCCATACGCAATGGCCTGTTCTGTGTGGAATGTGCCCTGTGACCCGGTCAGGCCTTGGCAGATAACTTTGGTGTGTTTGTCGATGAGCACGGACATCTCATTGCCCCTTTTTCTGAAGGCAAATTAAATTGCCAATTCTGTTCTTTGGGCCGCGTGGCCCAATATGTGTTCTCTTCTATTTCGGCAGGATAGAAACTTCTTGGACCAGCGTTCCGCGATAGCTGCGAGTCCGGCCAGTAACCTCATAAATGCGCCCGTTCTTGGACCACGTTGTCCCAGAAACGGCAGTCCATCCCGTGCGCTTCATCTCTGCAACGAATGCATCAAAGATCGGCTCGGCAGCGATACCGCGACCGCGAAAGGCGCATGGAACCTGATCGTTTGAAATCAACTCGCCCATGAATCCCGTCGATCCTTCTGGCAAAAGCGCAAGGCTATTTCCGAAAATCGATTTTGACGTGCGGAACCCAATACTGCGAAGCGCTTGTTTCTCCCCTTCCACATCTAACCCTGGATTGGTGCAAACACGCACGATGTCAGGGGCCTTTTCAACGGCCAGCGCTTGCGCCCCGCCACTGAAAGTCACACCGGAGCCTGTGGTTGTAACACAGCCTGACAATGCCACAGCGCCGATGCTGGCAGCGAGGATATAACCGAATGTGCGCTTCATCCCTTCACCGCTTTCACAATTTTCTGCGCGCCGTCTTTCAGGTCGTCGGCGGCGATCACATCCACATCGCTTTCGTTGATGATGCGTTTGCCTTCTTCAACATTTGTCCCTTCCAGACGCACGACCAGTGGCACTTGCAGGCCCACTTCTTTCACGGCGGCAACAACCCCCTCTGCGATCACGTCGCAGCGCATGATGCCGCCGAAAATGTTGACCAGAATGCCTTTGACGTTTGGGTCAGACGTGATGATCTTGAACGCCTCTGTCACTTTTTCCTTGGTTGCACCGCCCCCAACGTCCAGAAAGTTCGCGGGTTCCGCACCGTACAATTTAATGATGTCCATCGTGGCCATGGCAAGACCGGCCCCGTTGACCATGCAGCCGATTTCGCCATCCAGCGCGATGTAGTTCAGATCGTATTTAGACGCTTCCAGTTCTTTGGGGTCTTCTTCGGTCACGTCGCGCAGTTCAGACACTTCGGGCTGGCGGTACATGGCGTTGCCGTCAAAACCCAGCTTGGCGTCCAGCACCTTGAGCGATCCGTTTTCCATCACGATCAGCGGGTTGATTTCCAGCATTTCCATGTCGCGTTCAATGAACGCTTTGTACAGAATGCCCATCAGTTTGACGCATTCTTTCTGCCCCTGTTTGTCCAGACCCAGCGCAAACGCGATGCGGCGGCCGTGATAGGGCATATAGCCTGTTGCGGGATCTACGGAAAACGACAGGATCTTTTCGGGGGTCGATGCTGCGACTTCTTCGATGTCCATGCCGCCTTCGGTGGAACAGACGAAAGACACGCGCGATGTGGCCCGATCAACCAAAAGGGCCAGATACAGTTCGCGGGAAATATCAGACCCATCTTCGATATAGATGCGGTTGACCTGTTTGCCGGCAGGGCCGGTTTGGTGCGTGACCAAGGTGCGGCCCAGCATTTTCTTTGCTTCTTCGGCGGCTTCTGCCACGGATTTCGCAAGACGCACGCCGCCCTTTTCGCCGGCATCCGCTTCTTTGAATGTGCCTTTGCCGCGGCCCCCGGCGTGGATTTGCGCCTTAACCACCCACAGCGGACCATCCAATTCCCCGGCGGCGGCTTTGGCGTCTTCTGCTTTCAGCACAACACGTCCGTCTGACACAGGCGCCCCATAGCTGCGCAGCAGGGCTTTGGCTTGGTATTCGTGGATGTTCATGGGAAATGTCCTAAACTTCTGCGGTTGGGTCGGTTTTGACAGGGATTCGTGGGGGTCAAAAGCGGATTCAGCGGAATTTCACTGGAATCGGCATTTTGTGATCACACTTGAAAATACTGTGATCACAAAATCTGCGATCTTTGCGCGGATAGGCCACAAAAAAGGGCACCCCAAAGGGATGCCCAATAAACTTGTTTGGTGCGGCGATTAAGCCAGTGAACCGTCGATGCCCTTGCACGCTTCGACCAAACCTTTGACCGCGTCGACGGATTTGTCGAACATGGCCTGTTCGTCTTTGGTCATTTTGATGTCCACGATCTTTTCGATGCCGCCTGCGCCGATGATTGTGGGCACGCCAACATACATGCCTTTCAGGCCCAGTTCACCGTCGCAATAGGCGGCGCAGGGCAGCAGGCGTTTTTGGTCTTTCAAATATGCTTCGGCCATTTCAATGGCGGATGTTGCGGGGGCATAGAACGCGGATCCTGTTTTCAACAGGCCCACGATTTCCGCACCGCCATCACGGGTGCGTTGCACGATGCCATCCAGACGATCCTGTGTTGTCCACCCCATATCGACCAGATCGGGCAATGGAATGCCTGCAACGGTGGAATAGCGGGTCAATGGGACCATTGTATCGCCATGGCCGCCCAGAACAAACGCGGTCACGTCTTTCATCGACACGTTGAATTCCAAAGATAGGAAATGGCGGAAACGGGCGCTGTCCAGAACGCCAGCCATGCCGCACACCTTGTTATGGGGCAGGCCGGAAAATTCGCGCAATGCCCAGACCATCGCGTCCAGCGGGTTCGTGATGCAGATCACAAAGGCGTCTGGCGCATGGTCGCGGATGCCTTCGCCCACGGATTTCATCACTTTCAGGTTGATGCCCAAAAGATCATCGCGTGACATGCCCGGCTTGCGCGGCACACCTGCGGTCACGATGCACACGTCCGCGCCCGCGATATCTTCGTAGCTTTGCGTGCCGGACATGGCCGCATCGAACCCTTCAGAGGGACCGGATTCGGCGATATCCAGTGCTTTGCCTTCGGGCGTGCCTTCGGCAATGTCGAACAATACAACGTCGCCCAGTTCTTTGATGGCGGCAAGGTGCGCCAGGGTGCCGCCGATTTGGCCTGCGCCGATCAGGGCGATCTTGGGTCGTGACATGGGAATTCTCCGGATGCGGTTATCAGTCCGGATGGGTGCTACACTGAAAATGCTGCACTGCCAAGGTGACCCGAAAGCGCGGTGTGCAAATGTATACTAAAGCCCTTTGGCCCTTGAATAATTTTCCAGTTCCACCCAGTCAGGTGGCATGAGCTTTGACCTGATCTTTTTCATGTTTGCGATACCAGCTGTGCTGTTCGGCGGAATCTCGAAAGCAGGGTTCGGGTCGGGGGCCTCCTTTGCGGCGGCCCCGCTGATGGCGTTGGTGGTGGATCCGGCCATATCACTGGGTATTTTGCTGCCCCTGTTCATGCTGGTCGATGCCGTGACACTGAAACCCTATTGGGGGCGCTGGAATTTGACCGCGACCTTGCCAGTCATACTGGGTGCGTTGCCGGGCGTTGTCTTGGGTGCGTTGTTTTTTGATCGGGTCAATGATGATGTCTTGCGGATCATGATCGGTGGCATCGCGCTGGCCTTTGTGGTGTGGCAAAGCCTGCGCGCCATGGGCTATCTGCAATTCGAAGGGCGGCATTTTGGCCGGGGCACTGGCGCAGTGACCGGCGGGGTGGCCGGGTTTACCAGCTTTATCAGCCACGCGGGCGGGCCACCGGTTGCGATTTATATGCTAAGCATCGGGGCGTCCAAAACGACCTATCAGGCCAGTTCGGTGCTGATTTTCTGGGCCATCAACATCTTTAAGGCCGTGCCTTATGCGTTTCTGGGCATTTTCACTGCACAGACCCTGATTGCGGATCTGTTGCTGGCGCCCTTTGCGTTGCTTGGGGCGTGGATCGGGGTCAAAGCGCATTTCCTGATCCCCGAACGGCCGTTTTTTGCGATCACCTACGTGCTGCTGCTGGTCACAGGCAGCAAGTTGATGTGGGACGGGCTGACTTAAGCGTCCGGCTTTTCGTCTGCTGCAATCGCAGCCACACGTTCATACGCCTCTCCACTGGCGACCAGACAGGTCAAACCATTGGGCATTGTAACGGTGATGGTCCATGTACCGGTTTCGGAGGATGCGAAAACCTCTACCACCTGATTGTTTTGGGCCATTGCGATCGATTGGCGCGTCTCGCCATAGGTTTCGGAAAGTCGGGTCAGCACCGTGTCGCGCCCGGCGCAGTTTTGCGTCTGGCCGATGGCCGGTGATTGCCCGATCAGCAGGGCCGCGGCACTGGCTGCGATCAGGGTGATCCATTCTGGTCCTTTCATGACATATCCTTTCTGTCGCGATGTCGGACAGCGTGACGGCAGCCTAGCAAAATAGTGTTAACGGGGCGTTCGCACCCAAATTGCTGCAATGCGGCACATTTGCCTTGAACTTTTGTTTTGCGTTGTACACATATGTACGCAACAAAATTACGAGGGTTCTTATGCAGCATCGTCCTTACCGTTCTGTCCTTTATATTCCCGCCGCCCGTGCGCGTGCGTTGGACAAGGCCCGCACGATGCCTGTGGATGCGATCATCTTCGATCTGGAAGACGCGGTTGCCCTGTCGGAAAAAGAAACAGCCCGCGACACCCTGTATCAGGAACTGTGCGCGGGCGGTTATGGTTCCCGCGCCCAGATCGTGCGCATCAATGGGTTCGACACCCCGTGGGGGGCCGATGATCTGGCCACTGTCGCAGGCGCACGGCCCGAAGCGGTGTTGTTGCCCAAGGTCAATTCCGCCGCAGATATCGAAGACCTTGCAGCGCGCATGGATGCGTTCGACGGGTTTGAAGACACCAAAATCTGGGCGATGATGGAAACCCCCGAAGGTATCCTGAACGCCGCTGCGATCGCCAAAGCCCCCCGCATGCAGGGGATGGTGATGGGCACGAATGATCTGGCAAAGGATCTGGGCGCACGGTTCGACCCGGACCGTCTGCCGATGATTGCCGCACTGGGGATGTGCGTTCTGGCGGCCAAGGCGGCGGGTATCGTTGTGGTCGATGGGGTGTACAACGCATTCCGCGACGAAGACGGCCTGATGAAAGAGGCCAACCAAGGCCGCGATATGGGGTTCGACGGCAAGACGCTGATTCATCCCGCGCAAGTGGCGGTCGCCAACGATATTTTCGCCCCATCTGATGATGACATCGATTTGGCCCGCCGCCAGATCGAAGCCTTTGAACTGGCCGAAGCAGAAGGCAAAGGCATCGCCGTTGTCGATGGGAAAATCGTTGAAAATCTGCATGTTGAAACGGCCAAGGCAACGCTGGCGAAAGCGGACGCCATCGCCAAGATCGAGGCCGCATAGATGGTTTTGTTGATCGCAGGGCTGATCCTGTGGACGGCGGCCCATGTGTTCAAGCGGCTGGCCCCGGATGCACGGGCGCGGTTGGGCGCGGGACCGGGACGGGGTGTGATGTCCGTTTTGATCATTGCATCACTTTTGATGATGATCTTTGGTTATCGCTGGGCCCCATTCATCGAAGTCTGGACGCCGCCCACATTCCTGATCCATGTCAACAACCTGCTGATGATTGTTGCGGTTTACGTGTATTTTTCGACCGCGGCTTTGCCGGGCAAGGTCTGGATCGCCTCCAAAATTGCGCATCCGCAGCTGACGGGATTCAAAATCTGGGCGGTGGCCCATTTGCTGGTCAACGGGGATTTGGCGTCGATCATTCTGTTTGGTGGGCTGTTGGGTTGGGCGGTGTGGAACCTGATCCTGATCAAGCGCGGCGTGGATACATTCGACCGAAGCAAAGCACCGATTAAATCAGAACTGGTGTTCACCGGTGTGGTCGTGGTGATCTTTGCCGGCATCGCGGCCCTACACACTTGGGCCGGCGTTTCCCCATTCGGAGGATAAATCATTGAAAGCCTATCGTTTTTTGACTGCCGACGATACGTCGGATTTTTGTCACAAGGTCACGAAAGCCCTTGCCGATGGATGGGATCTGTACGGTGATCCAACCTATGCCCACGACGCCACTTCGGGCGTGATGCGCTGTGGTCAGGCGGTCGTGAAAGATGTGGATGGCGATTATGATCCATCGGTAAAATTGGGAAGTCTGTGACCATGAAAACCAACCCGGGTCGCTTTTTCGAAGATTATCATGTGGGTCAAATGATCCACCACGCCGTGCCGCGCACCGTGGGGCAGGGTGAACGGGCCCTGTACCATGCGCTGTATCCGGCGCGGCATGCGCTGTATTCATCTGATCTGTTCGCGCAAAGCTGCGGCCTGCCTGCCAGTCCGCTGGATGATATGGCCGCATTTCACGTGGTGTTTGGCAAATCTGTCCCTGACATTTCGCTGAACGCTGTTGCGAACCTGGGCTATGCGGAAGGGCGCTGGCTGGAACCGGTGTGGCCCGGTGATACCTTGCGGTCGGTCAGCGAAGTCATTGGTTTAAAACAAAATTCAAATGGAAAAACGGGCGTTGTCTGGGTTCGCACCAAAGGCATCAACCAGCACAACAAAACGGTCATGGAATATGTGCGCTGGGTCATGGTGCGCAAACGCGACGCGGCTGCCCCGGCGCCCGAAACACTGGTGCCTGAACTGGCCAAAACGGTGGATCCCGCTGCGCTGGTGGTCCCCGATGGCCTGCATTTTGGCGATTATGATTTCACGCTGGCCGGGGAACCGCACCGTTGGGGTGATTACCACGTGGGCGAAGTGATCGACCATGTCGATGGTGTCACGGTGGAAGAAGCCGAACATATGATGGCGACCCGCCTGTGGCAGAATACAGCCAAGGTGCATTTTGATACCACGGCCCGGCCCGATGGATCGCGGCTGATCTACGGCGGTCACGTGATTTCGATGGCCCGAACGTTGTCGTTTAACGGATTGGCCAATGCGCAGATGATGGTGGCGTTGAACAGCGGGGCCCATGCGAACCCGTGCACGTCTGGCATGACAATCCGCGCATGGTCCGAAGTGTTGGACCGTGCTGATACGGCAGTGCCCAGCATCGGCGCGCTGCGGTTGCGATTGGTTGCCACAACGGGCAAGGCCGGGGATCTGCGCGGCGAAGATGGCAAATATCTGCCCGATGTGCTGTTGGATCTGGATTATTGGGCCCTGTGCCCAAAGTGACTGGATCAGCGGGTCTGACGTGTTAGGATCAGATCATGTTACGCATATTATCGGCCCTGTTTGTGAGTGTGGCGTCCGCCGTGACGGCACAGCAGACAGAAGAAGAACAGTTTATTTGGGATAACCTGACGGGGACGTTCTATCACGAACTGGCCCATGCCCTTGTCGATCAGTTCGAGATTCCGATTTACGGTCAGGAAGAAGACGCAGCTGATGTGTTTGCTGCGTTCATGATCGCGAAATGGCACAAGCCGACCGAAGCACGCCGGATCGCGCGGGCCGTGGCGATTGCCTTTTATTCCGATTATCACCGCTTTGAAGACCGTGGTGAAGATGTGTATTGGGCCGGGGTTCATGGACCGGCCTTGCAACGCATGTACAACCATTTGTGTGTCTTTATCGGATCAAACCCGACGCTGCATCGCCCCTTGGGCGAAGCGTTCGAAATGGACCCGGACCGGCTGGATTATTGCGGTGCGGAATTTCATCAGGCGAATGCCGCATGGGGGCCTGTGTTGGATCGGATGGAACGTCTGAAGGGCGTGGGGACCGTAAAGATTGAAGGTTTTTCTGTTTTCCGCGCCGATGTTGTGGGGAAATGGGCCACCCGCACCATGCCCCGCTTGGACCCATTGATGGGGCTTCCAGCCGATTTGCCGGTGCGGGTGGAACCCTGCCGGCAGTCAAATGCGTTCTACGATTCAGGTTGGAACATCATTCAGATGTGCATTGAACAGTCGGACGCGCACCGCGAACAGTTTCGCGAATTCGGTGGCGTGTTTCAGGTCCAATAGTGTGATCACAAATCGCAGAAAGTGGCCTGTCGCGCCAAAACGCCGCTGATTTAGGGGATGTGATCAGGTGACTCTGACCCCGGAAACTGCGAAATTGGCGCAAAGATCAGGCCCAAAGGCCGACACGGAAAGGAACCGAAATGGCTGATGTAAACCGGGGGAACCGCCCGCTGTCCCCGCATTTGTCGATCTATCGTCCGCAAATGACGTCTATTTCTTCGATTTTTGTTCGGATCACAGGGAACGCCCTGCTGGTGGCCGTTGTTTTGATCGTGTGGTGGCTGTTTGCGGCGGCAACGTCGGCCGACTATTTTGCGCTGGCCAACGCTGTGATCACAAGCTGGTTTGGCGTGTTGGTTCTGGTGTTGTCGCTGTGGGCGTTGTGGTATCACACGCTGGGTGGTTTGCGGCATTTGATCTGGGACATGGGCTATGGTCTGGACGTTGTGACCGCAGAAAAAATGGGTTGGGCCATGATCATCGGGTCGCTGGTTCTGACCGTTCTGACCCTGATCATCATTTAAGGAGCGTTCGATATGGCATTTCTGACAGACCGCAAACGCGCCGAAGGCATGGGCGCGACAGGCACCGGAACCGATCATTTCTGGTCGATGACGAAATCATCCGTGGCGCTTTTGATCCTTGTGCCCGTGTTCATCTTTACGGTTGGCCCGGTGATCGGGTCCGACTACGCCGCCGTGGTGGCGTATTTCAGCAATCCCTTCCCGGCCTTCATCACTGCGCTGACGCTGGTTGTCAGCCTGATGCACTTCAACGGTGGGGTGCAAACCCTGATCGAAGATTATGTGCACGGCCTGAACCGCAAGATCCTGATCATCGTCATGACCTGTGTCAGCTATGGATTGGCCGCAATGGCCGTTTTTGCGCTGATCCGCCTGACCCTGCAATAAACCCAATCATCGGAGGCAACCGAAATGGCAGCTTACGACTATGAAACCCACGAATATGATGTTGTCGTTGTTGGGGCCGGGGGCGCAGGCCTTCGCGCGACCCTTGGGATGGCAGAACAAGGGCTGAAAACAGCCTGCGTGACCAAGGTGTTTCCGACCCGGTCGCACACCGTTGCCGCCCAGGGCGGCATCGCCGCGTCCTTGGGCAATATGGGCCCAGACAGTTGGCAGTGGCACATGTACGACACCGTCAAAGGGTCCGACTGGTTGGGCGACACCGACGCCATGGAATATCTGGCCCGCGAAGCGCCCAAAGCAGTCTATGAACTGGAACATTACGGCGTTCCGTTTTCCCGCACGGAAGAGGGCAAGATTTACCAACGCCCCTTTGGCGGCCACACCACCGAATACGGCGAAGGCCCCCCGGTGCAACGCACCTGTGCCGCCGCTGACCGGACCGGTCACGCGATCCTGCACACGCTGTACGGACAGTCGCTGAAAGAAAAAGCGGAATTCTACATCGAATATTTCGCCATTGATCTGATCATGTCTGATGATGGTGTGTGTCAGGGCGTTCTGTGCTGGAAACTGGATGATGGCACGTTGCATCTGTTTGCCGCCAAAATGGTTGTGTTGGCGACGGGCGGTTATGGCCGCGCCTATTTCAGCGCCACATCGGCGCACACCTGCACCGGCGACGGGGGCGGTATGACCGCCCGCGCAGGGTTGCCATTGCAGGATATGGAATTCGTGCAATTCCACCCCACCGGCATCTACGGCGCGGGCTGTCTGATCACCGAAGGCGCGCGGGGCGAAGGCGGATACCTGACCAATTCCGAAGGTGAGCGGTTCATGGAACGCTATGCGCCGACCTACAAGGATCTGGCGTCACGCGATGTGGTATCGCGCTGCATGACCATGGAAATCCGCGAAGGCCGCGGTGTGGGCGCAGAAGGCGATCATATTCACCTGCACCTGAACCATCTGCCGCCAGAAACCCTGGCCGAACGTCTGCCGGGCATTTCTGAATCAGCGCGCATTTTTGCCGGTGTCGATGTCACCAAAGAACCGATCCCGGTTCTGCCGACCGTGCACTACAACATGGGTGGAATTCCAACGAATTACTGGGGCGAAGTTCTGGCCCCCACCAAGGACAACCCCGACAATGTCGCCCCCGGTCTGATGGCTGTGGGGGAAGCGGGCTGTGCCTCTGTCCACGGGGCGAACCGTTTGGGGTCCAACAGCCTGATCGATCTGGTGGTGTTCGGTCGCGCATCCGCAATCCGCGCAGGCCAAGTTATCGATCGGGACGCGGCAATCCCAACGCCAAACCGGCGGTCGGTCGAAGCTGCGCTGTCACGGTTCGATGGCCTGCGCTATGCCAAGGGGCATGTTCCCACGGCAGACCTGCGGTTGGAAATGCAAAAAACGATGCAGGCTGACGCCGCAGTGTTCCGTACCGACAAGACGCTGGAAGAAGGACGCGTCAAAATGGAAGGCGTCGCAGGCAAGGTCAGCGATGTGAAGGTCAGCGATACATCCATGATCTGGAATTCCGATCTGATGGAAACGCTGGAACTGACGAACCTGATGCCCAACGCCGTTGCCACGATCACCGCTGCCGCCGCGCGCAAGGAATCCCGGGGCGCCCACGCCCACGAAGATTACCCTGACCGCGATGATGAAAACTGGCGCCAGCACAGCCTTGTCTGGTTCAAGGGCAACGAAGCATCGCTGGGCTATCGCGGGGTGCACACGCAACCCCTGACCAGCCACAATGATGGCGGGATTGATCTGAAAAAGATCGCACCAAAAGCGCGGGTGTACTGATGCGTCGTTTGTTCCTGATCCTGCCGTTGATTGCGACACCCGCCTTTGCGGAATTGTCAGAGGTCCAACAGCAAGCCGCCGATCTGTTGCAACCCCATTTGCAACAGCAGTTGGAAAGTGAAAAATCCGCACAGATTTTGGCCACCTGTATCGCAGAGGTCGGATCGACGCGGGAAGTTTCCACCATCGCCAATTCCGAAGGCACGGGTGATGCATTCCGTGTGGCCAACGACATCATGACACGCCCCGAAGTGATCACATGCGTCACAGACGCGTTGGCGAATTGATGCGGGTGTTCGGGATGGTCGGCGTGGCGGCCCTGACGGTGGGGGGGTGTGCCCAGGTCCAGCAAGTCGCTGACGATGTTGCGCGCAATCAGGCCAAACAGGTGATCAACAGTCAGGCGGCCACCGTGTTGCCCGGTGTCGATCTGCGCTTTGCCACGGATTGCATCATCGACAATGCGTCTTCTCAGGAAATCCTGAAACTGGCGGGGGCATCAGTCACCGGACCGAATGCAGCAACGGGCGAATTGATCACCGAAATCGGCACCCGTCCGCAGACCTTGCAATGTATTTTGAACAAACGCTTCGGCGTTTCGTAAACTGAAAAGGACTTACCGAAATGGTCCAACTGACACTGCCCAAAAATTCCCGCATCACCAAAGGGAAAGTCTGGCCCAAACCCGAAGGTGCCAAAAACCTGCGCACCTTCAAGATTTACCGCTGGAACCCTGATGATGGCAAAAACCCGTCGGTCGACACATATTTCGTGGATATGGACACATGCGGGCCAATGATTTTGGACGCTTTGATCAAGATCAAGAATGAAATTGACCCAACGCTGACGTTCCGGCGGTCCTGCCGCGAAGGCATTTGCGGGTCCTGTGCCATGAACATCGACGGGATCAACACGCTGGCCTGCATTTACGGGATGGACGAGGTGAAAGGCGATGTGAAAATCTATCCGCTGCCCCATATGCCTGTGGTCAAGGATTTGATCCCGGATCTGACGCATTTCTATGCCCAGCATGCGTCGATCATGCCGTGGCTGGAAACCAAAACCAACCGCCCGGCCAAAGAATGGAAGCAATCGATCGAAGACCGCAAGAAATTGGATGGTCTGTACGAATGTGTGATGTGCGCTTCCTGTTCGACATCCTGCCCATCTTATTGGTGGAATGGGGATCGGTATCTGGGGCCAGCGGCGTTGCTGCATGCGTATCGTTGGCTGATCGACAGCCGCGACGAAGCAACCGGCGAACGGCTGGACGATCTGGAAGATCCGTTCAAACTGTATCGCTGCCACACGATCATGAACTGCGCCAAGACCTGCCCAAAGGGGTTGAACCCGGCCAAGGCGATTGCGTCGATCAAGAAGATGATGGTCGAACGTCACGTTTAAACGTCGCCGTTGGCCCGTTGGGGTCGCGGGATCGCTCGACATTCCGGGGCCGCACCGTCATGGTGCGGCCAAATTCGTTTTTGGGGAAGGCTTGTACCATGGAAAACGCACGCAATTTTTACATCAATGGTCAGTGGGTCGCGCCTTTGGCGGGCACTGATTTCCCAGTTATTGATCCATCGACCGAAGAAACCTATGCCCATATTTCGCTGGGCGGGCAGGCCGATACGGATGCTGCGGTTGCGGCGGCAAAGGCGGCATTTCCAAAGTGGCGCCTGTCGACCAAAGCGGAACGGCTGGACCTGTTGGAATCGATTCTGGATGTGTATCTGAAACGGTCTGCCGAAATGGGGGCCACCATCAGCCGTGAAATGGGCGCACCGATTGACATGTCAAAGGTGCAGCAGTCCGGGACAGGCGATTTTCACATCAAGGCCTTTATCGAAGCGTTGAAGGATTTCGAATTCGAACATGGTTACAAAGACAGCCAGTCCGACTGGATCATCCACGAACCCATCGGCGTTTCTGCCCTGATTACACCGTGGAACTGGCCCATGAACCAGATCACGTTGAAAGTGATCCCGGCGATTGCGACGGGGGGCACCTGTGTGTTGAAACCATCGGAACAATCGCCGCTGTCGGGCATCTTGTGGTCTGAAATCATGCACGAAGCGGGCACACCCGCCGGGATCTATAACATGGTCAACGGTGATGGCCCGGGCGTTGGGTCACAACTGTCTGTCCACAAAGACGTGGATATGGTCAGCTTCACGGGATCAACCCGTGCAGGCCGTTTGATCACCAAGGCAGCTGCTGAGGACGTGAAGCGTGTCTCGCTGGAATTGGGCGGGAAAGGCGCAAACATCATTTTCGCGGATGCCCCTGAAAATGCGGTGCAGGCCGGTGTTGCGCGCTGCATGAACAACACAGGCCAGTCCTGCAACGCGCCGACCCGCATGTTGGTCGAACGGTCGCGCTATGCCGAAGCCGTTGAACAGGCCGCCGCCGCCGCCAATGCCATCACCGTCGCCCCCGCGAATGAAGAGGGCAAGCACATCGGACCGGTCGTGAACGAATTGCAGTTCAACAAGATCCAGGACCTGATTCAGGTCGGCATCGACGAAGGTGCAAAGCTGGTCGCCGGTGGCACAGGTCGGCCCGAAGGGTTGAACCGTGGGTATTACGTACGCCCGACAATCTTTGCCGATTGCAACAACGACATGCGCGTGATGCGTGAAGAAATCTTTGGCCCTGTGTTGTGCATGATGCCCTTTGACACGATGGAAGAGGCGATCGAGATCACGAACGACACCGACTATGGCCTGACCAATTATGTGCAATCCTCCGACCCTGAAAAACTGCGCCATATGGCCCGGTCCGTGCGCACAGGCATGGTCGATATGAACGGCAAAGGCCGGTCTGCGGGCACACCTTTTGGCGGGATGAAACAATCCGGCAATGGCCGCGAAGGCGGTGCATGGGGCCTGCACGAATTTTTGGAGGTCAAGGCCGTCGGCGGTTGGCCGATGGAATAATTCCACACGCAAATGCAAAAAAGGGCCGCCATTTTGGCGGCCCTTTTTCGTTGGTCACATGCTGCCCCGGATCAGGGGCGTTTGGCCACGCAATCCACTTCGACAAGCGCCCCAACCGCCAAGGCCGTAACCCCCACGGTGGTGCGGGCCGGGCGGCGGTTTTCGGGAAAATAGCTTTTGTAGGTGTCGTTGAATTCCGCGTAGTCGCGTTCAAATTCAGTCAGATAGGCGCGGCATTGCACAACATGGCTTAGGTCAAGGTCCAGTTCCGCCAAGATCAGCGCAAGGTTATCCATAACGCGGCGTGTTTGGGCGGCGATGCCATCGGGCAATGGGGCATCGGGCGCATCGGGGTCTGTTGGCATTTGGCCCGTCAAGATGACCCAGCCGTCCGTTTCGACAGCGTGGGAAAACGGCGCAACGGGTCGTGGGCCTTTGGCGAAAAGATGAAAGTCAGGCATCAGGTTCCCTTTGCGGTGTAAATCCTATCCCCCAAACCCTTATCGCTGATCTTTCAGCGATGCACCTGTGTGTTTGCCCACGCAGCCCTTAGGGCGCCCAAGCCACACGGTTGTCGCGGGGCAAAGGGTCTTTGCCCAGAATATGATCTGACGCTTTTTCCCCTGTCATGATGCTGGGTGCGTTCAGGTTGCCATAGGTGATGCGCGGAAAGATCGAACTGTCGGCCACACGCAGGCCATCCACACCAATCACGCGGCATTCGGGGTCAACAACCGCCATCGGGTCGTTCAGATCGCCCATCTTGCAGGTGCCGCAGGGGTGATAGGCACTTTCCACATGTTCACGAATGAAATCATCCAGTGCGGCGTCGGACACCACATCAGATCCGGGCTGAATTTCCTTGCCCCTGAAATCATCAAAGGCTTGCTGGCCAAAAATGGTGCGGGTCAGGCGGATGCAATGGCGGAAATCGGACCAATCCTGATCGGTGCTCATGTAATTGAACAGGATTTTGGGTGGTGTGGCCGGGTCTGCATCGCGCAGTGTGACCGACCCGCGCGACGGCGACCGCATCGGCCCAACATGCGCTTGAAACCCATGCCCTTCGGCGGCTGCTTGGCCGTCATACCGAATGGCGATAGGCAGAAAATGGTACTGAATATCGGGGTAGGGCACATCCGGCGATGACCGCAGGAACGCGGCACTTTCGAACCCGTTGGATGCCCCGGGGCCTGTCTTGTTCAACAGCCATTGCAGCCCCACACGGGCCTTGCCCCACAGGTTCCAGTATTTGAACAGGGTGATCGGTTGCGTGCAGGCCTGTTGGATATAGAGTTCCAGATGATCTTGCAGGTTTTGCCCCACGCCGGGGCGGTCGGCCACAACGTCAATCCCATGTTCTGCCAGATGCGCAGCCGGACCGATGCCCGACAGCATCAGCAGTTTTGGTGAATTGATGGACGATGCGGCCACGATCACCTCTTTGTGGGCGGTGACGGTTTCAATCTTGCCGCCCCGTTCAATTTCAACCCCGGTGGCCCGCCCATCCTTGATGATGATGCGCCGCGCAAAGCAGCGGATCATGTTCAGATTGGACCGTTTCAGCGCCGGTTTAAGATAGGCATTGGCCGCAGACCACCGCTGCCCTTTCCAGACGGTCATATCAAAAGGGCCAAAGCCTTCTTGTTTTTCGCCGTTATAATCGCCCGTGATTTCAAACCCTGCCTGCCGCCCGGCTTCGACAAAGGCTTGATCCAACGGGTTCGTGCGTTTGCCACGTGTGACGTGCAGCGGTCCATCGGTGCCGCGCCATGCCGGATCACCGCCTTGTCCGCCGTCGTGCCAGTGTTCCATCCGTCGGAAATAAGGCAGGACATCCGCGTATCCCCATCCATGGGCGCCGCTGTCACGCCAGTGATCGAAATCAAGCGCGTGGCCCCGCACGTAGATCATCCCGTTGATCGACGAAGATCCACCAATCACCTTGCCCCTGGGGCAGGCAAGCCGCCGCCCGCCCAGATGGGGTTCGGGTTCGCTTTCAAATCCCCAATCGTAGCGGGACATGTTCATGGGATATGACAAGGCGCCGGGCATCTGGATGAATGGCCCAGCGTCGGTGCCGCCAAATTCCAGCACGATAACGGAATATGCACCACTTTCTGACAGGCGTGATGCCATGGCGGCACCGGCGGATCCTGATCCGATGATAACGAAATCTGCTTGCATCTGTGTGCCCAACCCGTTTTTGAACAGTACAAGCGCCAGAACGCCCATTCCTGTGCCACTGAATCTGTTCAGACCCTAAGGAAATTGGTACACCATGGGTAGCCTGCAAAAGACAACACCGTAAGGGCAAACGACATCGTGCAGATCACAGTGATCACAACCATGCGGGACGAAGGCCCGTTTGTGCTGGAATGGCTGACCCATTTGCGCCGCATCGGTGCAAGCCACGTGATCGTGTTCACGAACGATTGCCAAGATGGCACCGACAGGCTTTTGGATGCGGTCGCACAATTGGGGTGGGTGACCCATATCCGTCAGGACATCCCCGCAGGCAAAAGCCCCCAATGGACTGCGTTGAAAACCGCGTGGGACCATCCGCGCGTCAAGGCCGCGGATTGGGTGACGGTTCTGGACGTGGATGAATTTCCCGACATTCACCATGGCGCGGGGCGGTTCGAAGATCTGATCGCAGCCTGCCCCGGCGCAGATGGCATTGTGATGCCATGGCGCCTGTTCGGCAATGCGGGTGTCGTCGAATTTCAGGATGTTCCTGTCACCCAGCAATTCATGCGCTGCGCCTTGGAAGGCACAAGCTATCCCATCGCCACAACATTTTTCAAATCCCTGATCCGGCGCGCCGGTCCGTTTTCCGGATTGGGCGTGCATCGCCCGAAACAAAAGAATGCGGTGCATCACAATCATCCGGTCTGGTTTGATGGGGCAGGCGAACCGATGCCCGATTTCTTTGCACAAAACCCAAAACGTCTGTCGTTGATTGGGACAACGATCGGTCGGTCTTTGGTGGAATTGCGCCACTATTCGTTGAAATCCGTGGAAGCGTTTCTGATCAAGCAGGCCCGGGGGTTGCCCAATCGGGCCAGCAAACCGATTGATCTTACCTATTGGGTCAATCGCAATTTCAACAGGGTCACCGCCGAACCGCTGGCGGTTCCGGTGGCCAATTGGCCCAAACCGATTGTTGCCGCGCACAAGGATTGCGTGCGCTGGTACCAAGGCAAAATTGCCGCGGCCCTTCGGTCGTCGGAAGGATACGCCCTATATTGCGATTTGGTGATGGTGGGTGACAGCAAGGAACTTGCCCCGTCTTCCGCCATGCATCTTTACGAAATGTTTCAAAATACATTGAATACAGACACAGACAGCACATGATTTTTCAATTCAAAGATATCAGGCAACCGCTGCAGCATTTTGATGGATTTGATCTTCTGTCTGCATCGTGGCGGGCTGAAAATTCGGTCAGCTTTGTGCACACTTTGGTCTTTGGGCCGGGGTCTGCGGAATATGATCTGGAACCGCTGAACACGGACACCCAAACGAAAATGCGTGACCTGCGGTTTTCGGACAGCCGGATCATGACGGTCCGATCCACTGACACGGAAACCGTCCGTTTTCAGGCGGGATCACAGGATTTGTCTGCACAGTCTTTTGCCGCAGAGGCTGACTTTTTCGCGGGCAAGAACGTGGGCATGGCCGTTCACAATCTTGAATCGCTTGATACCATTTTGCAGTGGTTGGCCTATCACGTCGCCCATCACGGAATGGACGCGGCGTTGATCGTGTGCCGTCAACGCGACGCGTTGGGCCAGAAATTTGGGCGCAAACTGGAACGGGCGGCGGCAAAGATTGATGGACTTCAACGGCTGATGGTGTGGTCGGTTGATGTTGCCTTGGGCAAAATGGATGAACCATCCGAAGCGCATCCCCTGACGGTGCGCGGGGCCCCGGGCAAAGATCGGTTAGAGCCTCCAGCCCCTGATCCGCAGACCAGCCCGTTTGGCCAGTTCCAGATCTACGAACTGTTGCACAATGCGTATCTGACGCGTGCGCGCGCCGTTATGAACCTGGATGTGCATGATCTTTTGGCGGCCCATGACGGCCCCAGTGTTTTTGATGCGGCGGCGTCTTCGGACAGTGGGTTGATCGAACTTTTGGGGGAACAGTGTTATCCGTGGCGCGTCAAAAAGGGGCAAGATACGTCATTCGGGGATCATATTTACCAACGGTTTGACGAAACCGATAACCTGCGCCGTTGGTGCGTTTGTCCGACTTTGGACGAACCGACCCCGATCTGGCGGGTGGTGCGGGTGGTTGGCCTGAAACCAGCCGAAACGCCGCGCCGGTTCCACCGGTTTATGGGGCTGAAACATCCCATCGCAAAAGTCGCGCGGCTTGTGCCCAAATCCAGCCTGATCCCGGCGCCGGAATTGGAACAGCGCGCGCGTGACGTGTTTGGCCACAGCCCGGTTTTGATGCCCGATGCCAAGACCGCCAAAATGGCAAAAAAGGACGGTACGGCCATCGTTACGACCATGAAAAACGAAGGCCCGTTCATCCTTGAATGGGTCGCCTATCACCGGGTCATCGGGGTTGATCGGTTCTTGGTTTACACCAACGACTGTACGGACGGGACGGATACGTTTCTGGAATTGCTTCAGTCAAAAGGGTATCTGCAGCACCGTGACAACAAATTCGAAGGCACGGGCCTGAAACCACAGCACAATGCGTTTCGTCTGGCCGAAGACGAAGATTTGATCCGCGATGCGGCTTGGGTCATCTGCATGGATGTGGATGAATATATCACAGTCAAAACAGGCGATGGCACGTTGTCGGCCCTGTACGACGCGATTGGCGACGCCAATATGGTGGCGCTGAATTGGCGGCTGTTTGGCAACAACAATGTGCACGCCTTCGAAGACCGTCCCATCATGGAACAGTTCACCCGCTGCGCCCCGGAATATACGCGCAAACCCCATCAGGCGTGGGGCTTTAAGACGCTGTTCAAAAACAATGGGATTTTCAAAAAGCTGGGGGTGCACCGGCCAAAGGGCCTGAAACCTCAGCTTTGGGATGATATCGAATGGCTGAACGGTTCGGGCCAGCCGATCCCGAAGGATATGTTTCGCAACGCATGGCGATCCACGACGGAAACCTACGGCTATGATCTTGTGCAACTGAACCACTATGCCGTTCGATCCGCGGAAAGTTTTCTGGTCAAGCGGGACCGGGGCAGGGTGAACCACGTGGACCGGGATCAGGGTCTGTCTTACTGGTTTCGGATGAACAACAATGCCGAACCCAATTATGACATCCAACCCATGGTGGCGCGCCTGCACGCGGAAATGGACCGCATGTTGGCAGACCCCGACATTGCGGCGGCCCATGCCGATTGCGTCGCGCGGCACCGCGCAAAGATCGAAGAATTGAAGGCAACGCCCAACTATGCGGCGTTCTATGACACATTGACGGGGCAACGGCAGGAACGGCTTTCGCAAATGCACCAGTATTTCGGCGCAAACGTCTTTTTGGCGGGGCCGGATGTGATCCCGGATTCGGTGGTGTTCAGCGATCCGACCGATGATTTCTTCTTTACGGTCGACGCAACGGAAACGACCCATTAACCTACCCCAAACCAAGGTCTGAGAAAGGCACGTCGATGCAGCTGGTGTTTCAAACGCGATTTTCCTTTGTTGGAAAACTGGGTTGGCGGTCCAAAACGGCCGATCATGCGGATCGGGCTTTGGCGTCTGATCGGTTGGCGGCGCGACTGGCGATGTTCGAAAAAGTCACGCTGGCATCCATTGCGGATCAGACAGATGATGATTTTCACCTGCACCTTCTGGTGGCAGAGGCGCTGCCGGCTGCGACCCGCACAACGCTTCGGGATTTGTGCGACAATTATCTGGGCCAAGACCGTGTGACGATTTTGGAACGGGGCCCGTCGCGCAGTTGGAATGAAATGCGCAACGCTGTGTGCACCGCATTGGGCGAAGATGATGCGATCATCCAGTGCGCCCTTGATGATGATGATGGGGTGGCCGTGGATTTTGTAGAACTGTGCAAGGCAGAAGCCGCGCGCATTCAAACCGCTGAACATTTTGCGGGCGAAGCGACATTTTTGAATTTCGCGTCGGGGGTTCGGCTGGAATGGTCTGATGATGTGATTGTGGATGTCGCGCCAGATCACCGCCCGATCTATGCACCCGGTTATGCGCTGATTGGCAAGCCCCGCACGACCGCATCGGCGCTGGTTCAAAACACGCCGGTGGACCGTGTGCAACGCTGCAGCTGTATCATGACAGACCGGCCGATGTTTGCAAAATCGATCCATGCGTACAATGATCGCGAAAGCCTGTCTGGGGCCCCTGATGCGCCCACGGATCAACCGGGTGACGTTGAAACCTTTCTGCCAATGTTGATTGGCCAGCTGCCTACATAAAACCAATCCCTGTCACAGGCCCCATTCGACCCGCCATTTTGGCGGGCCTCGGATGCTGCGCGGATGGTATGCAGCCCGTGTCCTGCCCGGATGGAAACCCGTTTCAATTTCTTACGCTTCAATTTTGATTTTTCGGGGTTTCGTTCACCCGATACTTACCAATTTACGCCAGCTTACCCTTGACTGAAGGCCCGTAACACAAGGGGAATGCGATGCGATTGGTTGTAACAGGTGGCGCGGGGTTTGTTGGCTCTGCTTTGATCCGCAGCGCCGTTCAAGCGGGGCATGACATCATAAATTATGATGCGCTGACGGCGTCTGCCACGCTTGCCGATATCTGGGATTTGGAAGATGCGCCCAACTATGCATTGATGCCCGGCGATGTCACGGATTTGCGCAGTCTGTCTGATGTGATCGAACAATCCGAACCCGACGCTGTGATCCACCTGGCACAAGAAGGGCCGCATTCGCTGTCCGATGATCCAACGTCGCAGATGCTGCGCACCAATGTGCTGGGCATGGAAACGGTCTTGCGGGCCTGTCATTCTGCGCAAGTGCCGCG
The DNA here is from genome assembly GCA_020630595.1 of Planktomarina sp. GTDB lineage: Bacteria > Pseudomonadota > Alphaproteobacteria > Rhodobacterales > Rhodobacteraceae > Planktomarina. Next base: position 17,970 of record JAHDBC010000016.1, on the reverse strand, counting down.
GATCGTTTTGGCCCACGCGATGCCCGCGCGCGACACGACATCGCTTAGCCCCTATCGCGCATCCCATGAATCGGCGCGGTTGGTGGCGAAAGCCTATTGTGATCGCCATCGTTTGCCCGTGGTCAACAGCTTTGCGCCTGCTGCGTTTGGGCCACGTCAAAGCCCGGCGGACCCTATCGCCATCACCATGCGGCGTCTTGTGCAGGGGCGTGGAATTTCCATTCCGGATGGGCCCCGGACGGCGGTCGATCTGATCTTTGTTGACGACTACGCAGATGCGCTTTTGTGGGCGGCGACGGATGCCGAAACAGGCGGCAGCTACACGTTCACCGGCCCGCGCAAAATCCGCCCATTGGGTGTTGCCCGCCAGATTGCGAATGCTTTGCAGCGCCAACGGCCGGTCGAAACCGGGGACTATCGCGATTTCATCGATGTGATTGCGGCGGCGGATGCATCCCCCCCCAATCAGGTCGCCCCCGAAGGATCCGAACTTGTTCTGGGCCATACGCCCTATCCGCGTGCTTTCAACAAAACCGTGCGCTGGGCGCTGAAGCAGGGCCAGATTTCAAAACCCCCTTCCCAACAAGCCGACGAACCCCTGGTGCAAGAGGCAGCGGCGTGACGGTTCTTGTGTTTGGGTCCGGCGGCCCGCTTGATCCCATCTTGTCCAATGTGCCCGGGGTTGTGGTGCTGTCCAATCAAACGGCAGACCCACGGCGCCCTGCAGATTGCGCCGATCTGGTCGAAGATGTGTCGCCGGTGGCGGTCTTGTATCTGGCCGGGTGCCGCGATGCCGATATTGCGCAGCGTGATCCCGGCTTTGCACAGGCTGTAAATGCCGGAACACCGCAGGCGATTGCGGCGACATGTGCCCGGTTGGATATTCCGTTTGTCTTTCAAAGCAGTGCGGATGTGTTCGATGGCAGGCTTGCGATGGCGTATGTTCCGTCTGACACGGCCGAACCCATCACCACCCTGGGTCAAAGCCTGTGGTCGGGCGAAATCGGTGTTCAGAACACCCATGCCAGAACCGCGATCGTGCGCAGCACGTGGGTGTTTGGGCAGGGTGACAGTCAAATCTTTGCCGAAGCCGGTATCATGCGCGACGGGTCCGTCTGGCGCGTTCCACAAGGCATAGAGGCCGCGCCGACCCCCGCATTCGATCTGGCCGCTGCTTTGCTGACCATGGCCGCAACGCTGGTCAACCAGCCGGAAAAAGCGGGCATCTATCATTTTGCCGGGGATCAAAACATCACCCTTGCGGGCTTTGCCCAACGGCTGGCGTTGGCATCAGATGACGCCCCCAGCCAGATTGAAACCGCCGCGGCCCGGGATCTATGGCCCTATCCACGGGTCATATCCCATGCGCGGCTTGATTGCCGCACGACGCAGGCCGTGTTTGGCCTTGGCCGTCCAAACTGGCGGGCCGCCCTGCGCAAGACACTTGTGACCCAAAAATCGGAAAGGTTCGTCGCATGACGGAAAACCTGACGCGCAAAGGCATCATTCTTGCCGGTGGCACAGGCAGCCGATTGGGCAGCCTGACCCAAGGCGTTTCGAAACAACTGATGCCAGTCTTTGACAAGCCGATGATCTATTATCCGCTTGCCCTTTTGATCGAAGCCGGGGTGAACGATATCGCCATTATTGTCAGGCCGGATCAACGCGCATTGTTTGAACAGCTTTTGGGGACTGGGGCACAGTTTGGTGTGCGGCTGACGTTCATCGAACAGGCGGCCCCCGCCGGGATTGCGCAGGCGCCGATCTTGGCCAATGCGTTTCTGGGGGACAGCCCCTTCGTTCTGGCGCTGGGCGATAATCTGATCGACGGGCCCGATGTGGCACGGCAGGTGTCACATGCGCTTTCGCGTGCCGATGGGGCGCAGATTTTCACCATGCGCCATGAGGACCCGACCCAATTCGGGGTCGCCAAATTCAACGGGGCCGGGGTTGTCACGGATCTGTGGGAAAAGCCCGATGTGCCGCAATCCGATGATGTTGTCCTGGGTCTTTATGTGTTTGATCACCATGCCCGTTTGTGGGCGGATTGGTTGGAACCGTCTGAACGCGGGGAACTGGAAATCATCGATCTTTTGGATGTGTACCGGGCAGCCGGGAAACTGACCGCCAGCCGGTTGAACCAGGACACTGTTTGGCTGGACACCGGCACCCAATACGATCTTTGGGCGGCGGGGTGCCATGTCGAACATGTGCAACGCACCACGGGGCGGATCATCGGATCGCCCGAATTGGCGGCCTTTCAAACAGATCAGATTTGCCGCGACCGGTTCACGCGGTTGGGCGTGGCGCTGCAGAAATGCGATTACGGTCAGGCGCTTTTGGGACAGCTGCGCCCTCATTTGGAACACTCCAAACACATTGCGCCGCTGCGGGCTGTTTAGCATTCTGACCAGCCGGGTCAAAATCGCCCTTCAATCGCCTGCCAATACCTGATTTGATCCGTTGCAAACGGCAGGGGATCAAGATGACGCAAATGAAAACGGGCGGCCAGATACTGGTGGATACGCTTTTGCATCTGGGTGCGCGCCAAGGGTTCGGCGTGCCGGGGGAAAGCTATCTGGCCGTGCTGGATGCATTTCATGATCACGCAAACGAATTCACGTTCACCCTGACCCGGCAGGAAGGCGGCGCGGCTTACATGGCCGAAGCCTGGGCCAAGCTGACAGGGCAGGTTGGGCTGTGCTTTGTCACCCGTGGACCCGGGGCGACCAACGCCGCCATTGGTGTGCACACGGCAATGCAGGCGTCGACCCCGATGATCCTGTTTGTGGGGCAGGTGGGCACGGACCATCAGGGCCGCGAAGCGTTTCAGGAACTGGACTACCGCCAAGTGTTTGGCCCGATGGTGAAATGGGCCACCGAAATCACCCGGGCCGACCGTGTCGCCGAAGGTGTTATTCACGCATGGACCAAAGCGCTGTCTGGGCGCCCGGGCCCAGTGGTTGTGGCATTGCCCGAAGATATGCTGCGGGATTTGGCGCCAGAACCGGTGTTGCGCCCGTTTTCGCCACCCGTTGATCCTGCACCAGATCCCGATGCGATGGATCAACTGGCCGCGCGCCTGTCACAGGCGGAACGGCCCGTGATGATTGTGGGCGGCGGGGGATGGTCGCAAAAGGACCGCGCCGCACTTTCAGATTTTGCAGAACATGCCGCATGCCCCGTCATCACCGTGTTTCGCAGCCATGACCTGTTTGACAACACCCACCCGCTGTATGTGGGCGAAGCCGGCGTCGCGATGACACCGAACACCCGTTCTATCCTGCAAACCGCAGATTGCGTGATTGGTTTGAACATCCGTTTCGGGGAAATGACCACGGACACCTATACGCTGTATCCCGATGATCGCCCAAACCAATGGATTTCCCATATTCACAGGTCGGCGGATGAATTTGGAAAGGTGATCCGGGCGGATCAGTGTGTTGTATCGGGGCCAGCGGCCTGTCTTTTGGCGCTGCGCGGCCGCGTATCGCCGCCCACCCACCGCGCAGATTGGGTGCGCGACTGCAGGGCGGGGTATGAAAGCGGCCAGATGGTGCCCGCACAACCCGGGCCGGTCGATATGGCGGCGGTTACGGCGATTGTGCAATCGCATCTGGAATCGGATGCCGTGGTCACCAATGGGGCCGGAAATTTTGCAAATTGGCCGAACAAGTTCTTGCGATATGGCGCGGATATGCGGTTGTTGGCGCCGCAGTCCGGTGCGATGGGCTACGGCGTGCCTGCCGCCGTTGCCGCGAAAATTGCCAGCCCTGATCGACAGGTGATCTGCTTTGCCGGTGACGGCGACTTTCAGATGAATTGTCAGGAACTGGGAACCGCAATGGAAGCCGGGACCGGGCCGGTCATTCTGATTGTGAACAACGGCACCTATGGCACCATTCGCATGCATCAGGAACGCGCCTATCCCGGGCGGGTCAGTGGCACTGAATTGCGCAACCCCGATTTTGCGCAACTGGCCGGGGCTTATGGCATGTACGGCCAAACCGTGCGCGCCACCGAAGATTTCGAAGCCGCGTTTCTTGCGGCCCTTGCGCATCCTGCGGGGGCGGTGCTGGATCTGCACGTTGCAAAGGATGCAATCACACCGCGCCAAACGATTCAGCAAATCCGGGATCAGGCAACATAGCCGCGCAAGAATCCTTGCAATTTCCCGGAACCTTAGAAAGTCTGTCTGCCAATGCAAAAGCACTATGGGAGTATGCTATGACATTGCGCCTGACCGCTGCCATCGCAGCGCTGATCGCCGGAACCTCTGCCGCCTTTGCGGAAGAGGTGCGGGTTTACAACTGGTCCGATTACATCGAAGAAAGTCTGCTGGACAAATTCACCGAAGAAACCGGCATCAAGATCATCTACGACGTGTTCGATTCAAACGAAGTTTTGGAAACCAAACTGTTGGCCGGGGGCACAGGTTATGACGTTGTGGTGCCATCTGCTTCGTTCCTGCAACGCCAAATTCAGGCGGGTGTATTCCAGCCGCTGGATAAATCCAAACTGTCCAATTTCGGCAACCTTTGGGATGTCATTCAGGGCCGGACCGAAGTCTATGACCCGGGTCAGCAGTATTCGGTGAATTACATGTGGGGCACCACGGGCATCGGGTACAACGCGACCAAAGTGGCCGAAGCGCTGGGCGAAGATGCCGATCTGACAAGCCTGTCTTTGTTGTTTGATCCTGCGAATGCGGAAAAGCTGTCGTCGTGCGGTATCTATGTTTTGGATGCGCCGACCGAAGTCTTGCCTGCGGCGATGGCGTATCTGGGCAAAGACCCAACAAGCCAGGATCCTGCTGATCTGGATGCCGCCGTCGAAGTGCTGGACGCCGTGCGCCCTTACATTAGCAAGTTCGACAGTTCCGAATATATCTCTGCGCTTGCGAATGGTGAAATCTGTTTGGCCTTTGGCTGGTCGGGCGATGTGTTCCAAGCATACTATCGCGCGTTGGATGCGGAAAATGGCGTGGAAGTGGGCTATTCGATCCCATCCGAAGGCGCACTGATGTGGTTTGACCAATTCGCGATCCCGGCGGATGCGCCAAACCCGGATGCAGCACACAAGTTCATCAACTTCATGCTGGATGCGGAAAATTCCGCGGCGGCGTCGAATTATGTGTACTATGCCAGCGGCAACGCAGCGGCACAGCCGATGCTGGAAGACGACCTGATCGGTGATCCGGCGATTTATCCGAACGAAGCGACACTGGCGAACCTGTACACACTGGAAGCCTTTCCACCCCGGTTCCAGCGTCTGGTCACCCGCGCCTGGACCCGCGTGAAGTCAGGCCAGTAAACACATTCGGGCTGTCCCACATGGGGCAGCCCCCTTCGCCAAAGGGATTGGGCCATGACCGATGTCACAGGTTTCGCGCCATGGGATGACCCACAGGCAACACCGCTTATTTCCTATCAAAATGTGACCAAAACCTTCGGGTCGTTCACAGCGATCAACGACATCAGCCTTGATATCTTTCCGGGTGAATTCTTTGCGCTTTTGGGGCCATCGGGCTGTGGCAAGACGACCCTGATGCGCATGCTTGCCGGTTTCGAAGACGCAAGCCAAGGGCGCATTACATTGGCCGGGCAGGATCTTGCGGGGGTGCCGCCGAACAAGCGGCCCGTGAACATGATGTTTCAATCTTACGCGTTGTTTCCGCACATGAACGTGTGGGACAATATCGCGTTCGGACTGCGCCGCGATGGGTTGGCCAAAGACAAGGTTGCCGCCCGTGTCGAAGAAATGCTGCGGCTGGTGCGGCTGGGCAAATTTGCGCAACGCAAACCCGATCAACTGTCTGGCGGTCAAAAACAACGTGTGGCCTTGGCGCGGTCGCTGGCAAAGGCCCCAAAGGTATTGTTGCTGGATGAACCCTTGGGCGCGCTGGATAAAAAGCTGCGGCAGGAAACCCAGTTCGAACTGGTCGATATTCAAGAAAAGACCGGCACCACTTTCCTGATTGTGACCCACGATCAGGAAGAAGCCATGACCGTATCGACCCGGATCGCCGTGATGGACGAAGGGGTGATCAAACAGGTCGCGACACCCCCCGCATTGTACGAACAGCCCAATTCGCGCTATGTCGCGGATTTCATCGGGGACGTGAATCTGATCGAAGGCACATGGATCAATGGCAGCCTTGTCTGGTCTGCCGATCAAGCCCCGTTTGATGCCCAAGGCACAGCGGGGCAGGGGGAAACCGTTTGGCTGTCGCTAAGACCTGAAAAAGTGGCGATCAGCAAACAGGAACCCGACGCAATCAACAAGGTGCCAGGGAAGGTGATCGATATCGCCTATTTGGGAAACCTGTCGACCTATGTTGTGGAAATCCCGGGTGGTCAGAAGATCAAGGCGCAAGCGGCCAATGCCCGGCGTCTGGCCAGCCGCGATATCACGTGGAATGACACGGTCTGGCTGTCATGGACCAAAACCGCTGGCGTGGTGCTGACCGAATGATTCGCAAACCGTATCTGTTTCCGCCCTATATCTGGTTGATCCTGCTGTTTCTGACGCCCTTTGCCATCGTGTTCAAAGTGTCGCTGTCTGATCTGGCAATTGCCCAGCCGCCCTACACGCCCACGCTGGATCTGACCGAAGGGTGGGCAGGCGTGCGCGCCATGTTCGAAGGGTTCGATTTCGAAAACTATGTCTGGCTGTTCAGCGGCAGCTGGGGGTCGTGGGATGTGGCATCCTTTGTCCCGATCTGGGTTTTTGATGATGCGCTGTATTACAACGCCTATACGTCGTCCCTGAAGATTGCGGCGATCACGACGATTATCGCTTTGGCGGTGGGCTATCCCATGGCTTATGCCATCGCCCGTGCCCCGCGCCATTTGCGCCCGCTGCTGATCATGCTGATCATCATTCCGTTTTGGTCCAGCTTTCTGATCCGCGTCTATGCGTGGATTGGCATTCTGTCGAACGAAGGATTTTTGAACATGGTGTTGGGGTGGTTGGGTCTGCCGGAATTGCGGATCATCAACACCAATACGGCTGTCTATATCGGAATGGTCTATGTGTATCTGCCGTTCATGATCCTGCCAATCTACGCAGCGCTTGACCGGATGGACGGGTCCCTGTTGGAAGCGGCGCAGGATTTGGGCTGTTCCAAGATCGAAGCGTTCTGGCGCATCACATGGCCGCTGTCGCGTCCGGGTGTGATTGCGGGATGTTTTCTGGTCTTTATCCCTGTGATTGGTGAATTCATCGTGCCCAGCTTGTTGGGCGGGTCTGACACGTTGATGATCGGCAAAACCCTGTACGAAGAATTCTACAACAACCGGGATTGGCCGGTGGCATCGGCGGTGGCGGTTATCTTGTTGTTTGTGCTGATCATCCCCATCGTCTTGTTCCAGCGGCACCAATTGAAACAGCAAGAGGCGCAGCTATGACCCGCCTAAGCCGGTTCAACGTCGTGTCGCTGACCTTTGGGTTTGCGTTCCTGTATCTGCCGATCCTGCTGATCATGGTCTATTCGTTCAACGAAAGCCGCTTGGTCACGGTCTGGGGCGGATTTTCCGCCAAATGGTACGGGGCCTTGTTTGCCGATGAACGGTTTTTGAATGCCGCGTGGGTCACGCTTTATGTGGCCTTTTGTTCCGCCACGATTGCGACGGTTCTGGGCACTATGGCCGCTTACGCATTGGTGCGCGGCGGTCGGTTTCGGGGGCGGACGCTTTTTTCGGGGATGATCTACGCGCCCTTGGTCATGCCCGAGGTGATTACAGGTCTGTCGCTTCTGCTTTTGTTTATCGCCATTGGTCTGGACCGCGGGGGGTTCACGATCATTCTGGCCCATGCGACGTTCTGCATGTGTTATGTCAGTGTGGTTGTATCGTCGCGGCTGACCACATTTGATCGCAGTCTCGAAGAGGCGGCATTGGATTTGGGCGCGACCGGATGGCAGGCGTTTCGTCTGGTAACATTGCCGATCATTGCGCCGGCGGTTTTGTCCGGCTGGCTGTTGGGGTTCACCCTGTCGCTGGATGATCTGGTCATCGCCAGCTTTGTCACGGGCCCCGGCGCGACGACGCTTCCCATGCGCATCTTTTCCGAAGTTCGACTGGGCGTTTCGCCCAAGATCAACGCGCTGTCCACGATCCTGATTGCGCTGGTGGCCATCGGTGTGATCACCGCGTCATTGGCCACCAAACGCAAATCGGGTTAGGGGCGCCGGCGCGGGGCCGCACCCGGCCCGCAGGTCAAATCTTCAGCGCCAGTTCGGTGCCTTGCTTGATGGCGCGGCGGGCATCCAGTTCTGCGGCAACGTCCGCGCCCCCGATCAGATGCGCGTCGGGCAGCGCGTCTGCCAGATCGCGCTTTGGATCCTGACCGGCACAGATGATCACATTATCAACGGGCAGAACCTGCTGTGTGTCGCCAACGGTGATGTGCAGCCCGTCATCATCGATCCGGTCATAGGTTACGCCGTTCATCATCTTGACCCCCCGTTTTGCCAAATTGGCGCGGTGAATCCAGCCCGTCGTTTTGCCCAAACCGGCCCCGACCTTTTTTGCCTTGCGTTGCAGCAAATACACGTGGCGCTGCGGCTGTTCGAAATCAGGGGTCATTCCTTCCACGCCGCCACGGGCCTGCAGGGTCATGTCGATCCCCCATTCTTTCATAAAGGCGGGTGTGTCCAGCGCGGTGGATTGCCCTTGGTGCAGCAGGACTTCGGAAATATCAAACCCGATCCCACCAGCCCCGATCACGGCAACCGATTGGCCCACCGGTGCACCATTCATCACATCCAGATAGCCCAGAACCTTTTTGTGGGTGATCCCATCGATATCCGGGGTGCGGGGGGTTACGCCGGTTGCCAAAACAACATCGTCAAAGTCCTGCAGATCGTCTGCAGTCACGTGGGTGTTCAGCGTGACCGTCACGCCAGACCGCTTTAGTTCTTCTTCGAAATAGCGGATGGTTTCGTAAAATTCTTCTTTGCCCGGGATACGTTTGGCAATGTTGAACTGACCGCCAATTTCATCCGCCGCATCAAACAGCGTCACCTTGTGCCCCCGCCGTGCCGCTGTTGTCGCCGCCGCCAGCCCGGCGGGCCCAGCCCCCACCACGGCAATCGTTTTCGCGTCAGCAGCGTCCACGGGCACCAATGGCATCAGCGTTTCATGGCACGCATAGGGGTTCACAAGGCACGATGTCAGCTTGCCACTGAAAATCGCATCCAGACAGGCCTGATTGCAAGCGATGCAGGTGTTGATATGGGCGTCATCGCCCCGGTCCGCTTTGGCAACGAAATCTGCATCCGCCAAGAAGGGCCGTGCCATCGACACCATGTCGGCATCCCCGCGCGCCAGAACCTGTTCTGCGGTTTCGGGCATGTTGATCCGGTTCGATGTGATCACCGGAACGGGCAGGGCATCGCGCACTTTGGCGGTGACCCAGCTAAAGGCCGCGCGGGGCACAGATGTTGCAATCGTGGGAATGCGCGCTTCGTGCCAGCCGATCCCGGTGTTGATGATGGTCGCACCCGCGGCGGCAATCTGTTGGCCCAGGTCAATCACTTCGTCCAGCGTCGATCCACCGTCCACCAGATCAATCATCGACAGGCGGTAAATGATGATGAAATCGGTGCCGACAGCTTCGCGCACGCGGCGCACCACTTCGACCGCAAGACGGATGCGATTTTCATAGTCGCCGCCCCAGTCATCGTCGCGGTGGTTGGTGCGCGCGGCGATGAATTGGTTCAACAGGTACCCTTCGGATCCCATGATTTCGACCCCATCATACCCCGCCTTTTGGGCAAGCGTGGCCGCATTCACGAAATCGGCGATTTGCTTTTCGATCCCGTCCGCATCCAGTTCTTTGGGCTTGAACGGGTTGATCGGTGCCTGCACGGCAGAAGGGGCCACAGCGTTGGGATTATAGGCATAACGCCCCGTATGCAGGATTTGCATCGCGATCTTGCCGCCTTCGGCATGGACGGCATCGGTGACAACGCGGTGGTGGGCGGCGTCTTCTTCGGTCGCCATCAGCGCGCCGCCAATGGCAACGGCCCCTTCGGCGTTGGGGCCAATGCCCCCGGTCACAATCAACGCCACACCCCCGCGCGCGCGGGCGGCGTAGAATGCTGCCATGCGGTCAAACCCGCCTTCGGCTTCTTCCAGACCCAAGTGCATGGATCCCATCAGCACCCGGTTTTTCAACGTGGTGAATCCCAGATCCAGCGGTTCAAACAGGTGCGGGTAATGGGGGTGGGCCATGGCATCCTCCGGCAAAATGGTTGACGTTAAGGTAAAGCATCATGCGACCTGTGCAAGATTGCCGTGGCGGCATTTTGGTTGCAGCCTTATCCACGCAGGGGGATAAGGAAACATGAATTTAGATGTCGCTGTCTTTGGCGCCGGGTCCATCGGGCGCAGGCACCACGAAAACCTGATCACCCTTGGGGCCAATTCCGTGTTGGTTCCGTGGCGCAGCGTATCGTCGATGGCCGCATGGCTTTCTGATCACGGCGCACCGGATGCGGCGGTTATCGCCACATCCACCCATATTCGGGCCGATGCGATTGGGCCATTGGCGGCCGCGGGCGTCCCGCTTTATGTTGAAAAGCCCGTCGCGGTCACTGCCAGTGAATTGGAAACTGTCACGCAGCTGATGGCGCCTATTGCCGACCGCAGTGTCGCCGGGTTCATGATGCGCTATCACCCGTTGATCCGTGCACTGGCCGTTGATCGGCCCAACAGTTTTCGTGCTGACTTTGAAATCGGCCACGATGTGACACAGTGGCGCGAAAACTGGACGTTTCAGGGCAGTTACGCGGCAGACCCGCGCGGGGGTGGGGTGCTTTTGGATTTGTGCCATGAACTGGATTTGGCGCTGACCCTGTTTCCCGGGATGACGGTCGGCAATGTTACGGCAATGAACCATGCCGACTATCCGCAAATTGATTTCGCAACCCGCATCGATCTGGACGGTGACGCGCAAGTGTGCGTTGCGATGGATTACCTGTCGCCCCTGTTCAACCGCACAATCCGGTTTCGGGGCGTGGATCACAGTTTTCAGGTCGATCTGTTGTCGGGACAGGTGCTGGGCCAAGGGCCCACCTTACCAATGCCCGACGCATTCGAACGCAATGATATGTTTCTGGGGATCATGGCAGATTTTCTGCGCCTTGTGCGGGGGGACGCCCCCGAAAACCCGATCTGCCCCCGGTTTGACCATGCGTTGAAAAGCTGCCAAGCCATATCGCAGGCATGGGCGAAACGGCGGTTCATCGGCCAGATCGAAAAGGATATCTGATGCGTTTGGGGCATATCGGGGCACGGGCCGGCAGCAAAGGCGTGCCGGGCAAGAATTTTTTGGACATTTGCGGCAAACCCTTGATCGATTGGTCGTTGGATCAATTGTTCGCGGCCCCTGAAATTGACGCCGTGGTGGTTAGCACCGACAGCCCCGCCATTTATGAACATGCGGTGAAAAAGGGCGCGCTGGAAATCGGTTTGCGCCCTGATCATCTGGCCAGCGACACGGCGGCGAAATGGCATGTGTGGCAACACGCGCTGGAAGCATCGCAAAGCCTGATGGACCCGATCACCGCTTTTGTCGATTTGGATTGCACATCGCCCTTGCGGGAATTGTCAGACATCACTGATGCTGTTGCGCTGTTTGATGCGGAACGCCCCGACATGGTGATGAGCTGTTGTGAAGCCCGCAAGAACCCCTATTTCAATCTGGTGGAACCTGATGAAACGGGGGCTTTGCGTGTGTCAAAACCATTGCCCGGCGGCGTCGTGGCCCGCCAACAGGCGCCACAGGTCTGGGAACACGCGGCCAGCACCTATGTGTTGGCACCGTCATATCTGCGCCGGGCGCAAAGCCTGTTTGAAGGGCGCGTGATCCCCTATCTGATGCCCCCGGAACGCTGCATTGATATCGACAGCCCGCTGGATCTGCGCATTGCTGAATTTCTGCTGAAGGAACGCCAAGGTGAACAACCAACTTTCTGACAAGACCATTTTCATCACGGGTTCGGGTGGCGTTCTGGGGTCCACCTATGTGCGACGCATGCTGGATCAGGGCGCAGCGGTGATTGCAACGGATTTGCCCGGCCACCGCGCCGAAGCGTTACAGGCCGAACACGCCGACAATCCGAATTTTCATTTCTACGAACTTGATGTTTCGGTCGAAGACGAAGTGACCCAGATTTTCAAGCGCGTTCAAGGTGACGGTCTGAACCCCAACGTGGTGTTGAACAACGCGGCCATCACGGGCGAAATGCTGATGGGGGCAGGCCAGCCCTTTCCGGATTTTGCGGATATCAAGACCGATGAATGGGAACGCACCATGCGCACCAATCTGACCGCGCCGTTCTGGATTGCGCGCCAGATGGACCGCGATATCGTGGGAAAATACCCGTGTACGCTGGTCAATGTGGCCTCCATGTATGCGTTGAACGGGGCACATCACAAAATCTATGATGGCCTGCCGTTCAAAAACTTCAGCGCCTATTCCGTGTCAAAGGCGGGTGTGCACGGGTTGACCCTGTGGTTGGCCGGGTATTGGGCCGACCGGGGCGCAACCGTGAACACGATCAGCCCGGGGGCCGTGTTCAACGGCCATGATCCGGTGTTTCAGGAACGCATCGGGGAATTGATCATGGCCGGGCGCATGGCCCAACCCGATGAAATCGCCGATGCCATGCTGTTTTTGTGTTCGTCCCAGGCCGGATACATGACCGGGCAGATGATCAACGTCGATGGCGGGTTCAGCGGCTGGTAAAGCGTTCGATCGCTTTTATGGTTTTGGCAACCGCGCCGCCGTGCTGTTTCAAAAACGCGGCAACGGCGGGGTCGACTGCCGTTTTGCGGGTGACCGAACCACATAGGGCGGTCAGGTCATCGGCCGTTTGCAGGTGGGTGCAAACACCGGCATCAATGGCTTCGACGCCGGGGTATTCGATGGTGTGAATGTTCGGGCCCACGGCCACGGGTTTGCCCACGGCAAGGCTTTCGATGATGTTATGGGATGCCTTGGGGGTGAACCCGCCGCCCACGATGACCTGATCGGCAAGGGTCAGATAAAAATACATTTCCCCCAGACTGTCGCCCAGCAAGACATCCGCGTCTGGATCAAAATCGGCCAGCGCTTTCAAATCACCGGTCAGCACATCCGTGCGCCGTTGAACCCGGAAACCCGCATTGGTCAGCATGTCCCCAACCGCATCAAACCGTTCCGGCGCGCGTGGCACGTAGATGAACAGGGGCGCGTCCGGCCCGCGTGTGTGGCGGATCGCGTCCATGAACAGATCATCTTCGCCGTCGACCACGCTGGACAGGGTGATGACGGGGCGTCGGAACCGGTTTGCAATCGTCTGGCCTGCAATGATCTGATCTGCGGGAATGGGTTGTTCGAACCGCAATTCGCCAGTGATCGCAATCCACGGGCATCCGATGGATTGAAACCGATCCGCCATCATCTTGGATTTCACCATGACGCCCGAAAACCCCGACGGAATGGATTTGCGAAACCAGCGATCCTTGGCAAAACTTTTGCCCGGATATTGCCCGTTGCACAGATAGATCGGCACCCCGTGGCGTCGGGCGCTGGTGACCATGACGGGCCAGAATTCAACCTCCATCACCAGACCGATGCGCGGCCTGACGCGGCGGAAAAACCGGCGAAAGGCCCACCCCTGTTCCAGCGGCAAATAGCGGCTGGATACCATGCCATCCGCAAGTTCGGGGCCAAACACCTTGGCCACTTCGGCGCGGCCCGCTGGCGTGCCATGGGTAAAGGCGACGCGGTCCCCCTGCGCCAGAAGTGCGCGCACCAATGGCACCGCCGACCGCACTTCGCCCAAGGACACGGCGTGGATCCAGACTGCCCCGGGTGGCAGGGTCGGGCCAGACCCAAAGCGTTCGCTGATATGGTCGCGGTAACGTGGGTCTTTGCGGCCCCGATGCCAGCAATAGACGGCAACCATGGGGGTCAGCACCAACCACATCAGCCGCCACAACAGACGCATCATTCGGGCACGCAGGGTGAAGAACGGGCGGTTCAATAGCGCCTCCGCACCATGGCGGTCAGGGTGTCGAACAGACCGGCCAATTGCTGTTTGCGATCCGTGACCGTCCAATTTCCGTTTTTGGCAAGCGCCGCAAAATCCGTGGTGGTCAGCACATGGGTCAGTTCCGTGGACGACCCCACCCTGATGGCCGCGCCGGTGTTTTGCAGTGCTTCGTATTCATCGGCAAAGTTCGCGGTGTTGGGGCCGAACAGAACACCGCATCCCATATGGATCGCTTCCCATGGGTTGTGGCCGCCGGTGTCGTCGAACCCGCCACCGATCAGTGCGGCAGCACCCAGCGAATACCACAGCCCCGACTGCCCGAACCGCGGTTCGACCAGCACGCGACTGGCCCGCCCATCGGTGGTCAGCGACGCCAGCAACCCCATGGCCGCCGCTTCGTCCAGAATTGCGCCAGACTGTTCGATATAACGCGGCAGGATGATCAGCGTGGCACGGGGATCCAGACGCAGCAAATCCTTGTGCGCGGCCAAGGCCTGCGCCACATCCGCCATATGCGCCGATCCCGCGACCCAGACAGCCCGATCGTGCAAACGATCAGCCCAATCCGCGCGGTCCTGCGGATCAAAGTCCAGCGCGGGGGCAATGGATTTCAGATTGGGCAGCACGGGCACATCCTGGCCGTGAAATTCGGCCAGATGGTCGGCCGATGTCGCGTCTTGCGCGGTGATCAGATCAAACGCGCCATAGGCACTTTCATACAGCCGTCGCGCCTTGCGCCGCTTTTCAACGGATGGGCCTTGCATCCGGCCATTGATCAGGGCCAGCGGAATGCCGCGCCGTTTGGCCTGCAAGACCAGCCCGGGCCACATATCCTGTTCGATCCACACCGACAGATCCGGGTCCCAATGATCCAAAAACCGCGTCACCGCCCCCGGCGTATCAAGGGGCAGGAATTGATGCAGGCTGCGGTCTGGCATTTGGGTGTTGATCACATCCGATGATGCGCGCGTCGAACTGGTGATCAGAAAATTCAGGTCCGGGTCGCGGTCCAGCATGGCTGCAACCACGGGCCGGGCCGACAGCACTTCGCCCAAACCAACCCCATGCAGCCAGACCAAGGCCCCTTCGGGGCGCCGCACCATCGTGCGCCCCAGTTTTTCGCGCCAGCGCACCGGGTGTTCTTTGCCCTTGGCCCGTCTGCGGCGCAGGATCATGCCCGCAAAAGGCGATAGCGCAGCGGTGATCAGGCGATAGCGGATCCGCGCGCCAAAGCCCCTAAGCGCCATCGTCCACAAACCGTTTTTGCAGGGATTTGGTCCAGAAATCGGGGGCGTTCAGGGTTTGAACAAACAAATCCGCCGCGGCCCCCTGACCAAAGCCTGTGTCGCCCGCGGTGCGATGCCCCCAATGATCTGCCATTGCGCGTGTGATCGTTGCGCGGTCATCTGCGGCACATGATATCACCGATGGCGCCAGCGCGCGGTTGGTTTGCCGTGTTCCAATGTCGATGGAGGGCAGACCCAGAAACGGCGCTTCGCGCACGCCCGCGCTGGAATTGCCAACCATGATCGCGGCATGGCGCATCAGTTCGGAAAAATAGGCAAACCGCATGGACGGAAGATGCCGGAATTGATCTGCGGGCAGGGTATTGATCACCTCCATGATCGCATCACCGCCGGGGTCATTGTTGGGGTGGATCACCACAAAGGGGTGCCCTGACGCCTGTAATGCGTTGAACATCGCACGCGCCTGCCGGCCCATATCGCTGGCTTCTGATGTGACGGGGTGTAAAACGGCAATACCGAAATCATCGAACGGGATCGCATAGCGCTGCTTGACGTCATCCAGCGTCACACCGCTGGGCTGTTTGTGCACATCCAGTTCCGGTGATCCGATCACGTGAATGTCGGCTTCCGCTTCGCCCATGGCCATCACGCGCCGCTTGGCCACATCGGACGATACGAAATGCACATGGGCCAGCTTGGAATTGCAGTGCCGAAAGATTTCGTCGATCGTGCCGGATACTTCGCCGCCTTCGATATGGGCGCAGCGCACGTAGTTTGTGGCGCACGACAGGGCGCAGGCGATTGCTTCGACACGGTCACCGTGCACGACCACCAGATCAGGGCGCTGTTCGGCCAGATAATCGGAAAACGCGATCAGGGTCTTGGCAAAGATCATGTCCTGGGGGTCGCCATCGCGTTGGTTCAACGCTTCGTGCAGGGCGACGCCGGGCACACGTGCGACTTCCAGCTTTGTCAGCCCATAGCGATCCAGCATATGCATGCCGGTGACAAAGAAATGCACATCGAACCCAGCATCCCGCGCGGCCATGGCCAGCGGTTCCAGTTTCCCGAAATCCGCCCGGGTGCCGGTCACAAAATGGATGGATCGCGCCATGGGGCCCCGTGTGTTGGTCCGTCCATCAGGTTTAGGGCGCGACGCGGGGAAGGCCAAGCCCTAAGTGAAATCATCCCACGTCAGTTGTTGATTTCGGCGCACGGGATGTTTCAGCGTGCGGCCCACGACCTTGTCAAAATCATAGCCCGCAATGGCCCCGGACCCGGGGCGACGCGCCCAGATATCAGCCGCTGTTATGGTGTGGCCTTCGGGCAGATCAGCATCGGCCACCACCGATGCGCGGGCAAAGCGGTACACATCTTCTTCGGGGCCGGTGCGCTGTTTTGGGTTGTGCAACGCGGTATGGATTTCGCGGGATCGGTCGATCAGGAATTTCAGCTCTGCGGGGTCCATCGAATTGATGATATCCGGGCCCTTGCGATAGCGCGTGTCGGTGTAGTGGCGTTCCAGAATACAGGCACCAAGCGCAACGGATGCCAGCGCCATTTCCGGCCCGATGGAATGATCTGAAAAGCCAACGACCGCATTCGGGAACGCCTTTATCAAATCTGTCACCCCTTGCAGCGACACAATTTCCGGCGGCGATGGGTACAGGTTGGTGCATTCCAAGAGGGCGTAATCAATGCCAGCCCCATCCAGAATATCGACCGACGCGCGAACGGTATCAATTGTTTGCATCCCCGTGGACATGATCACGGGTTTGCCGAATGCGGCGATGTGCCGGATCAGGGGCAGGTTGTCTGCTTCGCCTGATCCGATCTTGTAGCCGGGCACGCCCAATTCTTCCAAAAAGTTGGCAGCGGCGCGTGAAAACGGGGTCGAAATGTAAATCATGCCGGCGTCTTCGGTAAAGGCTTTCAACGCAGCCTCATCATCGCGGGACAGCGCACAGTCTTCCATTACATGCCAAATCGATTTGTCCGCATTGGGGGGGAAGATCTCTTTGGCCTCTTCCGTCATTTCGTCTTCGACGATGTGGGTTTGGTGTTTGATGCATTCACAGCCCGCATCGCGGGCCATGCGCACCATGTCTTTTGCGACCTGAAGATCGCCGCCATGGTTGATGCCGATTTCTGCAATCACCAATGGCGGGTGTGCAGGTCCAATGTCACGGGGGCCAAGTTTCATGGGGCGTGTCCTTTCGGCAAGTCAATCAACGGGTCTGTCCAAACCCTTGATCCAAGCCATCATGGAAGGCAAGCCATGGGTTTCCCCATGTTTGAACAAGGCCCCCCGGATGATCGCCGTATCCTTGTGAAAAAAGAATTCGAATCCGTCGCCGGGAATTTTGTCCGGCCAGATCATTTCCAATGCAACATGCGTCCATTCCGGGGGCAGGGCATGGGATTTGACATAGGCCAGACGACTGTCTTCGGTCGCAGCTTCAGGGGCGGCATCCCACCATTCCCAAAACGCTTGTTTGTCGGTTTCGCCTTGGCCCATGCGCCACCCAATCGAAAACGGGTGCATATCGGGGTGTTTGGCCCAAAACGGTTCCATTACAGCATATCCCGTTCTTCCAGCACTTTGCGCGCGGCGCGGAAACATTCCAACGACTGTGGGACGCCGCAATAGATGCCGATGACATGAATGATGGCGCG
>JAHDBC010000050.1 GCA_020630595.1 Planktomarina sp. | reverse complement strand
CCTACTGATTACAAATCAGTTGCTCTACCAGCTGAGCTATAGGGGCACTGCGCGGGCAATTAAGACAAGTTTGAAAGCCGCGCAAGGCCTATTTATTGAACCGGGCCAAAAGAATAACGGCAAGCACGGAAACAGCCACGACCATCAGCGCACCAGGGGCGGCCCCGGACAGATTTTCGAGGCTGGCCTGATCATAGGTGTACGTTGCAAGCGTGTCGAAATTGAAGGGGCGCAGCAACAACGTGGCTGGCAATTCCTTAACTGAATCCACGAAAACCAGCAAAATAGCCGAAGCGACCGTCCCCTTAAGCAGCGGGCGAACCACGCGCCACAGCAACGCACCCGGCCCCGCGCCCAGCGCCCGTGCAGCCAAAGGCACATTCGGCGCAATCGCGGCGTATCCCGCATCAGCCGCACCAACCGCAATCGCGAAAAAGCGCACGACGTATGCAAAGACGAGTGCCGCACCGCTGCCTGTGATCAACAGCCCAAGCCGGTCGCCCGTCCACTCCATCCAGGCCGCGGCCAAGGTTCGATCCAGATAGGCCAGTGGGATCAGCACCCCCAACCCCAAGACGGCGCCGGGAATGGCGTAGCCAAGCGCCGTGAGCCGCAAAAGCCCCGCCCCCCAACGTGGACGGTGCCGCAGGCCACGCAGCCCGTGTGTCAGCACCATGGCCAATCCAACCGCGATAGTGCCAGCCAAGCCCCCCAGAACCAATGAATTGACGGCAGCCTGCATCAGCCCATCGGACCATTGGTCAAACGGATCTGCCGTTTCCATCAGAATGGCAACAGGGGCCACAAAGCCCAGTAAAATGGGTGCGGCACATAGGGCTGTGACCGCCCATCCGTATCGCGTAGCACGAGGTTGTATCGTCATCACCTGACGGCCAGATTTCGCATATTGAATGCGCCGCTGGCTTGCCCGTTCCACAATCGCAAGGGCTGCGATCACCACCAAGGCACAAAGTGCCAGTTGCGCAGCGCCACCTGTGTTCGAACTTTCAAGCCAGACCGAAAAAATTCCGGTGGTCAGGGTTTGCACCGCGAAAAATTCGACCGTGCCGAAATCGTTCACTGTCTCCATCATGACGACGGCGGTTCCTGCGACCATCCCGGGACGGGCCAAGGGCAATGAGACGCGCCAAAACTGTTGCCACGCCGACAGCCCCAATGATCGCGCGACATCTTGACCACTGGCGGGCAACGCCTTGAACGACGCGCGGGCCAAAAGATAGACGTAAGGATACAAGGTCAGGGTCAGAACGACGATCGCACTGCCCATCGACCGGATTTCCGGGAACCAATAATCCCGCGCCGTGGCCCAGCCAAAAACCTGCCGCAGTGATGTTTGAAACGGCCCCGCGTATTCAAGGAAATCCACCAACGCATAAGCCCCGACATAGCCGGGCACGGCCAATGGGGCCAGCAGCGCATATTGGATCCACCGGCGCCCCGGAAACACGAAATGCGTGACCAGATACGCCAGAAACGTGCCAAGCCCCATGGCACAGACCCCGACACTGATCATCAGGATGGCCGTGTTTCGGGCGTATCGTGGCAGAACTGTGGACGCCAAATGCGGCCAGATGTTTTCATTGGGAAAAGCCGCCAAATAGACGACGACTGCAATCGGCAACAACACGGCCGCCGCTATCAAGCCAGCCAGAACATGCCAGCGGTTGACCCTGAAAGGTCTGCGGCTTCGTCCCCTGATCGACACGGTCACACCAGAATTCCCATGAAACTATTTTCTTTTAAGTCGAGCACCGTATACTGCCCAACAATCGAGCGAAGGTCAAAAGAACCCATGCAAATTGTTTACCATATTGGGGCGCACTGCACCGATGAAGACGGGCTGCTGCGGTCGCTTGTGAAGAATCGTGATGGACTTGTCCAGCACAAGGTCGCGTTGCCGGGCCCGGCGCGTTACCGCAAGCTGATCCGTGAAACGCTTCAGTCCATGGCGCAAGGCGACAATGCGAAATCCCGCGACGAAGTGTTGACAGAAATTCTGGGGCGGCCCGGTGCACGGCGGGTTGTTCTGTCAAATCGCAATTTCATTTGCGTGCCAAACCGCATTTTTGAAGGGGGCGAATTTTATGCGCTTGCCGATTCAAAATTCGCGGCATTGGGGGAACTGTTCGCGCAGGATTCCATTGAAATTCATCTGGGCATTCGCGATCCCGCGACATTTGTGCCGGCCGCCTATGGGTTAAGTTCGGGGCGGTCCTTTGACAGTTTTCTTAATGGTGTCGATCCAGACGCGCTTTACTGGTCTGATCTGATTGACAGGATCAGAGATATCCTGCCCAATGCAAAGATCGTTGTGTGGTGCAACGAAGATACGCCCTTTATCTGGCCCCATATTCTGCGGGTCATGGCGGGGTTTCCACCAAACCAGAAAGTGTCTGGCGGGTATGATCTGATCGGGTCCGTTCTGTCTGGCGAAGGCGTTCGGAAATTGCAGGGGTATTTCAAGACAAATCCACCCCGGTCCGAAACCCAACGCCAGAAAGTGTTGCTGGCGTTTTTGGAACGCTACGCACAAGAAGATGCCGTGGAAGAAGAAGTGGATGCGCCCGGCTGGACCGAAGACCTGATGGAAGATCTGTCCGAAGCCTATGACGAAGATGTAGCTGAAATCGCGCGGCGCGATGATATCACCTTTATCGCGCCGTCGTTTTAGCCGGTTGGGCTACATGCCCAACGCTTCTTTATACATGTCCAAAATCGCTTCTTCTTCGGCAATATCGTCTTTGTCGCGTTTGCGCAGGGCGATCAGCTTGCGCATGACTTTTGTATCGTAGCCACGCCCTTTGGCCTCTGCCATGACCTCTTTTTGTTGTTCGGCCAGATCTTTTCTTTCCTGATCCAAACGTTCGATGCGTTCAATGAACTGGCGCAACTCATCTGCTGTTACGCGGTAGTTTGCATCAATGTCAGACATGTCAGACCCCTCTTTGCCGTAAGAAGGCGATAACGTCGGATTTGGGCTTGCACAACCCGCTGCTTGGCGAAACTGTGCGCCCGACACATTATGGGGACTTCCATGGAAATTTTGCTTTGGTCTGGCATTGCCATTACCCTGATCGGCTTGGGCGTTTTGGTCTGGTGTATCGTCGGTGTCATGAAGGCCCGCAAAGCCAATCTGGACGACGCAGACATGAAGGCAAAGCTTCAGTCGGCGGTGACCTGGAACCTTGTTGCGATGGGGCTGTCTGGTCTGGGACTGATGATGGTTGTTGTGGGGCTGATCCTGTGACCCAATCCGTGGATGCGCTGAAAGCATCACTTTTTGCACGCCTGCAGGCATTGGCCGCTGGCGCAGATCCAGCCGACCATGTTGCACCGAATGCGGCATTGCACATTTGCCAGCCCATCAACGAAGGCTTCGGCCCCGCGCATCTGGCGGCGGCACTGGGTCCGCTGCGCGCAGGTTTTGCGCATTTCGAACGCCGTGATCAGATCTTTGTCGGGGGCGACAACCTGCCCGATCCGCGCTTTGTTGGGGACAGGCCAGCACGGCTGATTGCCACCATGGGCACATATCAGGGTGTTTTCACCGAACCAGTCTTTGGCATCCCGCCAACCCATGGGCTGGCAACCGTGCCATATTGCGAAGTGTATGCCTGCAACCCCGACACGGGCCTGATCGAACAGGCGTGGATGATCTGGGATTTTCTGGAATTGATGCGGCAGGCCGGTGTCTTTCCCCTGCCCCAAAGTCTGGGCGCAGGCGGCGCATGGCAGCCGCCCAATCTTGCGTCCGGCGTTAGATGGGCGACAGATGCGGACCAAGGGCGAAATTCAATGGATGTCGTGCTGTCGATGCATGCCGCTTTGGGGGCGTTTGATGGCAAATCGCTCGATTCCATGCCACATGGTCAGTATTGGACAGATGATTTCCTGTGGTACGGGCCTGGCGGCATTGGCAGCACCAAAGGGCTGACCGGGTTTCGGGCCCATCATCAGATTCCGTTCCTGAAGGCGTTTCCGGATCGTGCCGGGGCAAGCCACTACATCAGGATCGGCGATGGCCCGTTTGCGGTGACCGGTGGCTGGCCATCGGTCGTTGCAACGCACACAGGTCCATGGCTGGGGATCGGCCCAACCGGACGCCCCATTCGCATGCGGGTCATGGATTTTTACAGGGTCGCTGACACGGGCCGCATTGCTGAAAACTGGGTGCCGATGGATGTGATCGACATCGCCTTGCAGATGGGCATCGACCTGTTTGAACGGGTGCGTCACATTACGGGGAACCCGCAGGTTCAGCTGTAGCGCCCCTTGGAAACCGCCCCACTTTGGATGCCTTGACCATGACGGTTGTCGGGCGAAGAAAGGCATTGGCGTCACCCCAAGCCTGCTGAACAGGTAAGACGTTGGTCAACCCCATGTCTTCGGCGGCAACCATCGGCCCGCCCAACGACGCTGGCACAAGCCCCGCGCCCAGCGCCGCCAAATCTACGGCGTCTGCAGATGATACAAACCCACGACCGATGGCCCGGCAACCAATGTGCGCCAGCGTCGTAATGGCAAAATTTGCGATATCCGGCACATCCGGCAATGTGCCCGCGTGTTCGGTCAGATCCCGCAGCGCCTTTTCCAATGTGGGGTTTGTCGCCTGACCATCCTGACGATGATCATAGAACCCCGCGCCAGCGGCACGGCCAGTTTCCCCTTTTTTCAGCAAATCCCCCAAAAGACCCGGCGCAAGGGCCGCCTTTGGCAAATGGGTTTGAAACAGGTTTTGCCGTTCTGCCAGCATTCGAAAGCCTGTTTCATCATAGGCGCGCAAGGGCGCGGTTTTCCACCCACGGGCAGCCAATCCGGCGTCAATAGCAGCCGGCGACAAACCCGCCGCCAGCATCAATTCCACCGCATATAACAGCCCGTCTTCCAGTCGTGTGGTCAAAAAGCCGCCCGTTGGGCCGACTTGGATCAAGGCGACATCCATGTGTGCCGCAAGGGTCTGAACCTTTGAGGCGACATCCATGTTTTCCGGATCAAGACAGGCCCATTCCATCAATGTCCCGCCAGAAGCCAGCGACAACGATACCACCCCATCTGGCGTTTCAAACACTTTGGCATTTTCGGTTAGTGGCTGGAATGGTGTCGTGAAACCAACATGCGTGTCGGGCCGTTGCAAAGCCGCCATGGCCTTTGGCGCGGGGGTTTCACGGTAGCTTTGCGTGTTGATCACCCAATCTGCCGACAAGGCTGATCGATCCGATGTCAGCACCCGATCCGCCGGGATCGGGGTTTTCCAACCCCGCGTGCGCCGTTCCCAAATCCGCGCAACGCGGGCCGCCATTTCAGTTTGCGGTACATACATTCGCGCAGGGATCCCGCGCGACACGCAGGTTTCAAGCCAATGCACCGCTGTGTCTGTCGCGCCCAACAGGCAGACTTTTGGACTGTCCCCCGTTTTCAGGCCGGGCCACGCCCGTGCCCGCAATTCAGTCAGCCGCTGGGCCATGCGCACGTCAGGATTTTTTTGCAGTTCTTCAAATGCGGCGTCTTCGAAATTCAGACCAATATCAAAGGGCAGCAAAAGCGCACCCTCGACGCAGTCGATCAACCGCTGGTCAAGCCGGGCTTCGGCCTGTGTGCGGGCGGCATCGATTTCAGTGTGAAACTGCGCCGCATCCGTCAGGCCAGCGCGCACACCCAAGGTCGGTCGGATGGGAAGCGGTGTCCCATCCCGGCGACCCAAAAAGGTACGCACAGCCTTTTGCAGATCCTGCCGCGCCAGCCCATCGACCAACCCAATTTTCTGCGCGGTCACAGCAGGAAGCCGGTCGCCGCGCAATATGTTCAACGCATGCTGTGCGCCCACCAGATGCGGAAGCCGCTGCGTATGGCCCGATGGGAGCCCCACCCAACCAGACAAGGCACAGCTGAACGACATATCAACCAGCCGATAATGCGCCGCCAGCATGAGCGACAGAACCGTCAGGTCGATTTTGCCTGACACCAGAATGATCACTGGTTTCGGACTGTCTTCCAACATGCCACACAGATCAGCCATCGAAACGGCATCGTCTTCGGCATCGTTATGGGACGTGGCAGTCAGGGTCGGCACCATGGACCCGGTGATCCCGCCGCCGACACAGCCTATGGCAATGACATCGGTGGCATCATCCAATTGCGCCGCTTCAAGGGAATCGCGCAGCGCACGGCGCGTTTCAGCAAGACCCAAGTTCGGATCAGCGGCTGAAAATTCGACCCACCCGATATTGTCTTCAGCGCGATAATTGACCTGCGTCACCACGGCCCCCTTTGATCAACAATGTCTTTGTTTATCGGCATAATGTTTCTGAAATCCAGCTAATCTTCCTGTCTGTACCTCTTAAACTTCGATTGTTAAAAAGCATTTATGGAAATCAGACCCTTGTCCGCAGCCTATGCTGTTTCTCCGCAAATTGCGGTGACCGATATCCCGGCCATAAAATCCGCGGGATACAAATCTGTTTTGTGCAATCGACCCGATGATGAAAACCTGCCGCAGGATCAGATTGATGCCATGGCAGCGGCCGTGGAACAAGCCGGGCTATCCTTTGCCGACAATCCGTTCAACCACATGCAGTTTGGTCCGGACATCATCGCCAAGCAAAAGGCATTGATGGAAAAGCTGCCGGGACCGGTGCTGGCTTACTGTGCAAGCGGAACGCGGTGCAGCATTGTCTGGGCGTTCATGCAGGCCGGGCACCAATCGACTGACGATATTTTGTCCGCATGCCGGGATCAGGGATATAGCCTTGATCACCTGCGCCCCGCGCTGGATCAGTACGCACAACAAGGCTAGCCACCAGTTGCCTGATATTCCTTTGGCACGGCCACGCGGAACGCTGCGCCACCTTGCCCGGGCAAATACGCGACTGTGCCGCCCAAATTCGCCATCACCTCTTTGCAGATGGCCAAGCCCAGTCCGGCACTGCCCGCCTTTTGCTGATCGGACACACGCGCGAATTTTTCAAATATGACCGATTGATCCGCGCGGGAAATACCGGTGCCGTTGTCCACAAAATCGATTACAACAAAATCCCCTTGATTGCGGGTGCGAATGGTCAGTTCCTTTGGATCCCCATCACAATATTTCCGCGCATTAGAGATCAAATTGATAAACACCTGCGCCAACCGTCCGGCATCGGTCATCAGGTGTTTGTCTTCCGCAGATTTGCGCCGTTTGATTTTCAGCTGTCCTTCGGGGTCGGCGGCATCCACAGCACGGTTCAGGATATCGCCCAATTGAACATGCGAAAGATCAAGCTGCACCTGCCCGTTTTCCAAAACAGACAGATCCAGAAGATCATCCAACAGCCGCGTCAGACGTTGCGATTCTTCTAGAATGATCGACGCATAGCGGGTTTGATCATGTGCGCTTAGACCGGCGGTTTGCAGGATTTCCGAAAAGGCGCGGATGGATGTCATGGGCGTGCGCAATTCGTGACTGATCTGGCTAAGAAACGCGTCCTTTTGGTGCGACAGCTGCATCAGTTTGTCATTGGCATCTTTCAGTTGCTGTGCCGTTTTCGTCAGTTCGGCGGACTGAAGTTCCAGCTGGCTGGAATATTCCATGATCTGTGCCGTTTCATCAGCCACCGCCAAAAGATCTTCGACTGACACGTTTGATTGGCCCAACATTTGCGTCAACATCGCATTCGCCGTTGCTGACCCCACAGAACCAGCCAACGACCGTTCCAATTGTTCCAGAAATTCGGCGGTCGGTTCGGGCAGATATCCTGTCAGACCTTGCCCGGCAGCGGCGGACCGAAACAAAAACTGTGCCTCTTCGGGCCCCAGAATGCGCTGCGCCATGATCAACAGATCTTCGCTGTCTGCGCCCGATTCCACGCGGCCACGTGCCTGTCGGCCCAAATCCGTGACCCCTACGTATTGCATCATTTGCAACCGTTCCATCGGTGTTGGGCTGGTCAAAAGGGATCCGACAACAAACACGAACGCATTCAACGCAATGGACCAGAACACCGCATGAATGACCGGGTCCAATCCCGTCACACCGAACAAGGCCTGCGGCCGCAGCCATCCGATCCCCCATGGCCCGTTTTCGATCACATCTGACGACAGCATCACGTCAGGGCCAAACGACGGCAAAAACAGGCTGTAAAGCCAGACTGTAAAGCCAACCAGAAGCCCGAACGCCGCCCCGATCCCGGTAGCATTGCGCCAAAACAACCCACCCAACATCGCGGGCAAAACCTGTGCCATTCCTGTAAACGAAATAAGGCCAATCGCGGCCAATGCGGTGCCACCGCCGGACAGCCAGTAATACAGATAGCCCAAACCCAAAACGACCGCGATCGACACGCGCCGCGACAACAAAACCACCGAACGAATATCACCGGACACCGACGCGCCGCTTTCCGTGGCACGAATCCAGATGGGTGTGACAAGGTGGTTTGACACCATGGTCGACAAGGCAATTGCCGCCACAATCACCATGGATGTCGCAGATGAAAACCCACCCAGAAATGCAAACATCGCAAGACCTTCTTGCCCGAATGCAAGGGGGATTGTTAACACGAACAGATCCGGGTTGGATCCTGCGGGCATCAGTTCCAGCCCAATCACGGCAATCGGAACCACAAACAGCGACATCGCCAGCAAATACAGGGGAAACGCCCAACCCGCGACGGCCAGATGGCGTTCATCAGAATTTTCAACGACCAGAACCTGAAACATCCGGGGCAAGCACAGGAATGCAGCGGCGGACAGAAACGTCAGGCCCAGCCACCGGGCATTCGAAACCTCCCATCGGGCGATGGGGGATGCATCAATGCTGTTCAGCACGTTCCCGACGCCGCCGGCAACACCCCAGACCACAAATGCCCCCACTGCCAATAGCGCGACCAATTTGACGATCGCTTCGACGGCGATGGCCATAACCACACCGCTGTGGCGTTCGTTCACATCCAGATTGCGCGTTCCGAATATGATGGTGAACACGGCAAGACCGACGGCCACCCAGAACGCGATGGATGCTGGCCCGTTGGCCGATGCATTTTCATTGAACACTTCAAGCGACAGGGTCACGGATTGCAACTGCAACGCGATATAGGGCGTCGTGCCAATCACAGCCAGCGCCGTGACAATGCCGCCCAGAAGCGTCGATTTACCAAAGCGCGATGAAATCAAATCAGCGATGGATGTGATCCGTTCCGCCCGGCCAATCTGCACAAGTTTGCGCAGCACCAACCACCATCCAATCATCACCCCCGTGGGCCCCAGATAAATGGTCAGAAATTCCAGGCCCGACCGGGCGGCGAATCCAACGGCCCCGTAAAACGTCCATGCAGTGCAATAGATGGAAAGGGACAGCGTGTAGATCAGCGGGGATCGCAACCAAGCCCCGCGCCCCCGTTGCGCGGCACGTTCCGCAAGAAACGCCACGACAAACAGAAAGATGACATAAAGAACCGAAAGACCGATCAAAAGGTCCAGGCTAATCATCCGACGGCTCCGCCGATGTGGAAGGGCGCAGAATGTAGGCCAGTATGACGGCCCCGAAGATCATCGCAGCCCAAACAAGGAAAAGATAGATAGACGCGGATGATGTGTTCACCGGCGTTGCACTGTCGGCGGACGGCCACAGGACCGGCACAAACACAAGCACGGCCCCCACCAATGGAAGAACGATCGCGGCATCGACCCGGCGGCGCCGGTCATGGGATCTGCGATTGTTCGATTTAGGTTGGGTCATCGCACAGACGGGTGATCACATCGATCACATCGGAATTGGAAAAGGGTTTGGTCATAAAGTGGTTGGCCCCAAAGGCCATCGCGGTATCACGATCCTTTTTCTGGCCACGCGCGGTCAGCATCAAAACAGGCGTGTTTCCGATTGCCGGGTCAGCGCGCAAATCCTGCAAGATATCGAAACCCGATTTGTTTGGCAGCATGACATCCAGAACGATCACATCCGGTTTCACCGAACGGATGGTGTC
This sequence comes from Planktomarina sp., assembly GCA_020630595.1. Lineage (GTDB taxonomy): Bacteria > Pseudomonadota > Alphaproteobacteria > Rhodobacterales > Rhodobacteraceae > Planktomarina. The sequence continues at coordinate 2,488 of JAHDBC010000050.1, read as the reverse complement.
CAATGCGGTCGCACCATTGGAATGCGTGCTGACGGACCAGCCATCCCGCAACAGGATGAACCGGATCGCTTCTACGATATTGGCTTCATCTTCGACCAAAAGCACGTGACGCGCCATGGTGTCCCCTCCCCAGGGTTTTTATTGTTATGGCCGCATTAAACGCTTCGAAGATTGGTGAGTCAAAACCCTTCTTTCACGATGGATGGTTCGCTGCGCGCAAAACATGTGGCACTTTGACAGACACGGCACGTTGTTCCGACGGCCTGTGGCGCGGTGGTTGGCTGTGTGTCCATAGGTACCAAAAGCATCAACGCCCGGTACAGGGGGCGTCTGTCAAACCCCAATGTGCCAACCTGTTCGGCAACCGCGAAAGCCTCTACCGGGGTTTGTTCCATCGCACCGCTGGCAGCACGCCGGATCTGGGACAGCACGGCCCGTTGCGGGGCCTGTGGCATTTGAAGGGCTGAATACAGGGGCCACAAGCCGCATCCGAACCCCGCACGCGGCAATTCAAAACCAAGGCACGGCTGCCAATGCACCAACCGACCGGACGCATCCGACATGACCAGACCCAGTGATGGCAAATCATCTATTGGCGGCAGGCTGGCCAGCCGTTGAAACAGAACCGGAAACCCCACATCCAAATCACGGCCCAGCGCCGCAAGATCGAACCCATAATGGCGCACCATCGCCAGAACGTCCGCCAAAGGCAAAACCGACGCGACGCGATGATAATGCGCGCAATAATCCATCGCGATGGACCGCGCCGACAGGCTGACGCCTGCAAACAGCTGATCAACAACATCTGCCACGCGCACATCACGGCGTTCCAGATCCGAAATATGAAACCCGGTTTTCTGAAGTATCGCGAAAACCTCTTCGTGGGGGGTTCTGATGTCGGCGTATGTATTGGCATCGGGGTTCATGAAATCCGTCAGACCCTGCATCGCATCTGCAAGACGCAGACTATCACCATAGATGTTTTCGCGAAAACGGCGATCCAGATTGGGATCCATGTCCCCCGCATCCACCAAAATGGACGACGTTGACTGGATCGATGTCACCGCAGACCGAATTTCATGCAACGTGTCGGAAAAAAAGGGATCGTGGGCCATACGGTCAGAAAGGTTGGACAGGCTATTTTCAACTGCTTTGATCCGATCGGATTGGGCCGCAATCAGCCGTGCCCAATCTGGAAACTGTTCCGCCAGTTCTTGCGCTTTTCGCAGATTGGGTTCCAGCGATGTTTGAACGGATGCTTCCATCAACTGGTCAACCAGCGCCCCATCCGCGCCATGTTGTAAATCATGCCGGGTGGTGTTCAGGGTTTCGGCCAAGGCATTCAGAAGATCATGACCGATTCTGCGTTTGTCGTGTTCAATCAAATTCAGAAATGCCGCAGAAATCCCGATTTTGCGCGCAAGTGCGGCCTGCTGAACGCCCAAATCCATTCTGCGCTTGCGCACCCGCTGTCCGGGGGTGGTTCCACTGTCCATGTTAATATTCCTTAATTCGCAGGGAAATCGCAGCGAGCTGAAAATAAATTTTCAGAATACCGTTCCATACTGTACATGAATTTACAGAAACTGGCGTTTTTGAAAAGGACAGAATTGATTGGTGCAGGCCGCCCCCCAATAGTGGCGCCACACAGCAAAAGTGTGAGGGGGGCGCGGCTGGAGGAGGCTGGCTTCCCAAGTTAACCAAATGGGAGGACTTGATGTCTAAATCCAACTTCACCCGTCGTGGCGTGATGAAAGCTGGCGCGGTTGCCGGTGCCGGTCTGGCACTGCCAACGTATCTGTCTGCTGCAAGCCACGCGGGCTTTACCAATGCCCCCGGCGACAGCTCTGTCACGCTGGGCTTTAACGTTCCACAATCCGGCCCTTACGCAGACGAAGGTGCAGACGAACTGCGCGCTTTCGAACTGGCCGTTGAACACCTGAACGGCGAAGGCGACGGCGGTTGCTTGAACACATTCAGCTCCAAGGCGCTGGACGGCACAGGCATCCTGGGTCGCAAAGTCGAATACGTCACCGGTGACACGCAAACCAAACCAGACGCCGCACGCGCATCTGCACGGTCGATGATCGAAAAAGACGGTGCCATCATGGTATCTGGCGGTTCGTCTTCGGGTGTGGCCGTGGCTGTACAGGCCCTGTGTCAGGAAGCTGGCATTATCTTCATGGCGGGTCTGACCCACTCTGACGACACAACAGGCAAGGACAAGAAGGCAAACGGTTTCCGTCACTTCTTCAACTCGCACATGACAGGTCTGGCCTTGGCGCCAATCTTGGCTGCAGAATACGGTTCTGACCGTAAGGCCTATCACCTGACAGCCGACTACAACTGGGGCTACACAACAGAAGCCGCCGTTGCACAGTCGACAGAAGCACTGGGTTGGGAAACTGTTGCAGCGGTGAAAACACCACTGGCACAGCAAGACTTTTCTTCCTACGTCGCACCTGTTCTGAACTCTGGCGCTGATGTT
>JAHDBC010000049.1 GCA_020630595.1 Planktomarina sp. | reverse complement strand
TTGACGATATAGTCTGTCGTATCCGGCCCTTCGATCACCTTGGCCCGGCGCATGTGCATAAAGGCGCGCAGGACGCGGTTGATGCGCGGGCCGTATCCCGGGCCCAGCGCCTGAAAGAATTTCACCACATCCGCATCAATGCGAATGGTCACCCGTTTGGTCTTGGCATCGCGGTGGTCCGAAACCTCACAAATTTCGTGCCATTCGGGCGGGATGACTTCGCGGTCATGCAGCCGTTTGTGGATATCATATTCGATCTGGCGCAGGGCATCGGTGCCCAGTTGCAGGTCCTGGCGTTCGCGCAGGGTCATGTTCATCAGGGATTTTGTCATGCCCCCACCCTGCCCAAACTTGGTTAATGGGGGCAAAACCCAGCGTACGATCTGTCTGTACGGGGGGTGTACAGGGGGTGTACGGGGGGTGACATGCCGTTTTGCCCCCCGGTGTGGGGGGATTTGGGCCTATGGGGTTGCGGGTTTGTAGCCGAAAAATTTGGTCATGATCGCGGCGAACAACACGCCGTACATCGCTTCGCCATAGGTGACCAGATTGTTCAACAGTTCTGGCGTCATGGGGTTTTGGGGGGCCGCGCGCTGGGTTTCATAAACCCATGGCAGGGCCAGCAGAAACGCCCCGAACGCCCCGGTCACCAGCCAGCTGACCAATGCAAACGGCGCCCAGACCCCGTCGTCTGGCGCCGTGGTCGCCGATTGCTGGGACATCCAGTTGATCACGGCCCCCGCATAGCCCACCGTGACGGGCAGCAGAATCTCCCCCGCCCATATGTTTTGCTGCGCGCTGAACCACCACATATAGTATGGCACCAGCACCAAATGCCCGATCACCACCGATAATCCCAGTTTTCCCGCAACCGTTCGGTGGCTGTAAAAGGTATCGAAAAATGCTGGTCGCGGGGCTGGCGTCGGATGGGGCATGGCGTTTCCTTTCAGATGTCGTCGTGATGGGCAAAATGGTCAGCGGCCCGTGCATGGAAATAATTGACGCTGTACCACGGCGAAGCCTGCGTCGCTTCGGGGGGGCCAAAGGTCAGACCGGCCTTTTGCAACCGGGATGTGAATTTGAAGAAAGACCGCAGGAAGTCCGAAACCTCATGCGTTGCGGCCTGATGCCAAAAACTTTCAGACAATTCCCCGTCTCGCACATTCAGATTTTTGGTTTCCGCCGCCAATTGCGTCGCACAATCCACGTAAAATTTCGCAGACCTGCGCAGCTCCACACCTCTGTTCGCCACCCAAAGGTCCAGCATATCGTCAGGCAGGTCGATCACCCGTTCAAAAAAGCCGTGCCCAACCTGCAGGCACAATCCAAACAAGTCCGCGTCGTGAAATACGCTTTGGTACCGCACGGCGGTCTGGACATCCAAAAAATCAGTCGAATGCAGCAGCTGTTGCGTCGCCCGCGCCACAAAGGACCTGTACGTCACATCTTCGGCGATATGCGATCCGCTGATGTCGCCCTGTGCGATGGACTGAAGGATCGATGCGAAAACACGTTTGCGAACGACATTTTCGCGGTTCCGGCCATCGGGGGCCACGGCCATGGTCAACAACTGGTCCAGAACAGGCAGCGGTTCAAACAGATAAGAGGCCCGAAACACCGCATCATGCGCAACGATCCAATCCACCAACCGGAAATATTCCGCATCTGTCGTCACGTAGCCGTTCTTCAACGCCACAGCCGCAAACGGGATGATGGCTGATACTGTTTTCAGCCCACGCGTTCTGGTGACGGTCGCCCACCCTTCGATCAGGTTTGCGACACCGTCCTTCTTGGGTTGAACGGGATCCAGCCGCCAAAACGAAGACGTGTTTGCACCCGGGGTTCTTGTATCAAAATACTGGATTGGCAGCCGCCCAAGATCGTTGCGTTGCCCGTCTTGAAATACACCATGCATCAACACGAAATCTGTGCGATCGCGCAGGCCCAAATCGGAATATTTGATGGTGAATTGTCCGTATCTGTTTGCCTTGTCTTCGACAGAAATCGCATTTTCGTAGGGCACACCGGTCTTTGTATATCGCTGCGCGTGCACGACCAGATGTCGGGCATTATCTGGTGACCCACGTTGAACAACATCAAACTGAAATGACACTGAAACAGGGGTGTCGGCCACCGACGCGGTCGGCACAGCCACCATCAAAACTGCCATCATCAGGCCCGACAGCCAATGCACCCAAACACCCCTGATATGTGCCATGTTCCATCTCCTTGGCCATCAGAAACCCACGCACAAGGATGCTTGTCCACAATGATCTGGGTGATTAACGCACTATTCACGGCGCGCTAATGTGGGGTTCACAAAGGATGGTCAGATATGGACGTTACGCCCCATCTGGACCCATCCGGCCGAAGCCCTTAGATATCGCTAACAACGGAATGGGAACCACGACAATGCATCAGCCAGCGATCACCGGAACGGGTCTGTACACACCCGAACACGTCATCACGAACGATGAATTGGTCGCGGCGTTCAACGCCTATGCCGACACTTTCAACGCGTCCCATGCGGCGGACATTGCGGCGGGCAAGACGGACCCCGTTCCCCAGTCCAACGCGGAATTCATCGTCGCGGCGTCCGGGATCGAACAACGCTTTGTCTATGCCAAAGATGGCATTCTGGACCCGGCTGTGATGCACCCCATTCTGCCCCCCCGCCCCATGGATGCGCCCAGTGTGATGGCCGAAATCGGCGTGGATGCCTGCCAACAGGCGCTTGCGAATGCCGGGGTGTCTGCGGGTGACGTGGATCTGGTGATCTGCGCGGCGTCCAACCATGAACGCGCCTATCCCGCGATTGCAGTTGAAATTCAGGAATTGCTGGGCGCTGGCGGCTTTGCGTTTGATATGAACGTTGCCTGTTCGTCGGCAACATTTGGCATTCAGGCCGCGGCGGATATGATCCGCGCGGGGTCTGCAAAAAAGGCGTTGGTGGTGAACCCGGAATTGTGTTCGCATCATTTGGAATGGCGCGATCGCGATTGCCATTTCATCTTTGGCGATGTGGCCACGGCGACGCTCATCGAACGCGCAGACGACGCACAGGGCGATCATTTCGCTATCAAATCCACCCGCTGCGGCACCGTTTTTTCCAACAACATCCGCAACAACAACGGGTTTTTGCGCCGCGCCCAATATCCCGAAATGGCCGACCGGCGGGACATGCAGTTCATGCAAAACGGGCGCAAGGTGTTCAAGGAAGTGCTGCCCTTGGTAAGCAAACACATCGGTGATCATCTGGCCGACGAAGGGTTGCAGGCCGCTGATCTGAAACGTCTATGGCTGCATCAGGCCAACAAATCGATGAATGATTTCATCGGCAAAAAGGTTTTGGGTCGCACGCCGGAACCGGGTGAACAGCCCAACATTTTGCAGGATTACGCCAACACATCTTCGGCCGGATCAATCATCGCATTCCACAAATATTCCGCCGACCTTCAAACCGGCGACACTGGCGTGATTTGCAGCTTTGGCGCGGGGTATTCGGTGGGATCGGTGATCATTACACGGTGCTAAACCGCCAATCATCGGCACAGGCGATTAAAACGGTTTCATTGTCGCATGATTTGGCCCAGCCTGCCCCAAAACGGGGGACAGGCCAATGACCAAGCAAATTATGATAAGTGCGATCTTCCTTGCCCTTGCCGGGTGCGGCGTGCCCTTTGTACCGCTGATCTGACAAAGCCGCCTGAACAGTCACATGGATTTGGTCGATACGCGTTTGTTGACCTCTTCCGCGGTTTCGACACGTTCTGAATACCGATCCGTCAGATGGGCGGACCGCCCCCGTGTCAGAATGGTAAACCGCGCCAATTCTTCCATGACGTCGACAATGCGATTGTACAACGGTGATGGTTTCATCCGGCCATTTTCAAATTCCAGCCACGCTTTCGGAACACTTGACTGGTTTGGAATTGTGATCAGCCGCATCCACCGCCCAAGAATACGCATTTGATTGACCGCGTTGAACGACTGCGACCCGCCGGACACTTGCATCACAGCCAATGTTTTGCCCTGCGTCGGGCGCACGCCGCCAATGGGGGCCAGCGGTATCCAATCAATCTGTGTTTTCATGATCCCGGTCATCGCACCATGGCGTTCCGGGCTGGACCACACCATGCCTTCGGACCACATCACCAGATCCCGCAACTCCTGCACCTTGGGGTGGTCGGCGTCGGCGTCATCGGGCAACGGCAGCCCCGACGGATGGAAAAAACGCACGTCGCACCCCAGCGCTGTCAGGACGCGCGCGCCTTCTTGCGCCGCAGCACGGGAATAGGATTGATCGCGCAGCGACCCGTACAACATCAGGATGCGTGGGGGGTGACGATCATCGTCCGGGGCGGCAAGTGACCAATCCAACGGCTGCAACTGTTCCGCAGCCAGGTTCGGCATATCCGTCTGGGTCATCAGGCCGATTCGTTTTCCAAATGCAGCTTCATATCGACCAGAACCTGTTGCAGCGCCAGTGTTTCGCGCAACAAACGTTTGGCTTCATTGACAGTGATAATTCCGTCTTCGATGGAAATATTATATTCCGCCATCAACATCGCAAACCGCTGGGATAGGGCAACAACGTCGGAATTCACGCCACCGCTGTTGTCGTTGCGCCGGTTGGTTTCATACGACAGCGTGATGCCGGACAATTCCGCTAACGCACTGGTTACATGGGGATAACTGGACGCCGCTTCCAATGCAGCCACTGCATCAATCGGCATAAAACGGTCAGAATGTTCGTCGCTGTCCGAATAATATCGTCCCAGCGTGGCCTTGGACTTCCCCGTCAATGCACAGGCCGCTTCGATCCCCACGTCTTTTACCAACGCTTCCGTATGCTTTTTCAAATAACTCGCTGACATTGGCATCCCTCATCCCTGTCTACGCCCCCAACAAACGCCCTCGTACCGCTGGGGGAAATCGCACTTGATTTTCCCATTATGACGAAATGAACGGAATGTCACATAGGAAACAATCTCAATTGGTCTTGGGATTGTACGAGTGACCGGGAACCCCATTCCCGGAATATGTAAATGATGCGTCGTTCAACCGGACCCTTCGGTTGATGTGCGCCTTGATCCGGATGCGTGTGATCGTACCATCCCCAGGGGTTCGCCCCATGCGGTCACAATGGGTCATTGTGCTTTGAAACGGCGTCTCTCGTTGCGCCCCGTCCCCTTGTATCCCAATGGGGGACGGGGCATTTTCATGCCCATGGCCAAGCTTTACTTTCACTACTCCACCATGAATGCTGGCAAATCGACGGTACTGTTGCAAGCCGCGCACAATTACGGTGAACGCGGGATGCAGGTCTATCTGTTGACCGCACAGCTGGACACACGGGCCGGTCAAGGCACCATCGCCTCCCGCATCGGCATCGACGCTGCCGCCGACACCTTTGCCCCAGGCGATGATCTCTTTGCAAAGATCGAAACCCGTCTCGCCGCAGGCGCATGTGCCTGCGTGTTCGTGGACGAAGCACAATTCTTGTCAAAAGATCAGGTCTGGGCGCTGGCGCGTGCCGTCGATGATTTGAACATTCCAGTTATGTGCTACGGGCTGCGGGTGGATTTTCGCGGCGATCTCTTTCCCGGGTCTGCCGCCCTTCTCGCCCTTGCCGATGAAATGCGCGAAGTGCGCACCATTTGCCATTGCGGGCGCAAGGCCACAATGGTGGTCAGGCTGGACAGCGCCGGACAACCGGTTCGCGATGGCGCACAAGTTCAGATCGGTGGAAATGAAACCTATGTTTCGCTGTGCCGTCGGCATTTCCGTGCCGCAATGGAAGACGGCACCGCGCCACCACTGCCCCTGTAACTTCATTTTGCGTGAAATACTCTTGGGGGTTTGAATGCCCTGAAAGGGCAGAAAGGGGGCAAACAGCCCCCTTTGCAGTTCCAAATCATGCGCGGGCGGATGCCCGCACCGTTGGGCTACTTTTTCTTCGCACCCTTGGTTTCCAGCGCGTCCAGCCGCGCTTTCAGGGCTTCGTTTTCTTCGCGCGCTTTTTGGGCCATCGCGCGCACCGCATCAAATTCATCGCGGCTGACAAAATTTCGATCCGCCAACCACCGGTCCATCATGGACTTCATGGCGGTTTCAGCTTCGTCCTTGGCCCCTTGGGCGACGCCCATGGCGTTTGTCATCAATTGGCTGATGTCATCCATGATCTTGTTGCGGGTTTGCATAGCGGCCTCGTTCGTCATCAATGCTGTTAGGTCATATATGTGCATTCTTTGCGCTGACCACAACCTTGACACCCTGACGCATTCCTTTGAAACACGCCGTATGTTGGCCGCGATCCCATTCCCAAACATCAGCCCAGAGCTGTTTTCGTTTTCCATCGGTGGATTTGAATTCGCGCTGCGCTGGTACGCGCTGGGGTATATCGCAGGTATTCTGATTGCCCGCTGGCTGATCCTGATGTTGATCCGCCGCCCCGCGTTGTGGCCCGGCAATACCCCTGCGCTGACCGCCGAACAATTTGAAAATCTGGTCACATGGCTGATCCTTGGGATCATCATCGGTGGCCGTTTGGGATTTGTGCTGTTTTACCAGCCGGCCTTTTATCTGCAAAATCCGGCTGAAATCATAAAGGTCTGGAATGGCGGCATGGCGTTTCATGGCGGTTTTCTGGGTGTGGTGATCGCCGCGGTGGTGTTTTGCATCAGGCACAAGATTCCGATGCTGCCCTTGGCCGATGCAATCGCCATGTCGGCGCCGTGGGGGATCGGGCTGGTGCGGCTTGCCAACTTTATCAACGGCGAACTGTGGGGGCGTGAAACGACGCTTCCATGGGGCGTGATTTTTCCCGGTGCGGACGCGCAAACCTGCGTCAACGCACTTCAGGGGATCTGTGCCCGACATCCATCCCAACTGTACGAAGCACTCGGCGAAGGGCTGATCCTTGGGCTCCTGCTTTTGTATCTTGCGTTCCGCACAGGCGCGCTGAAGCGCACGGGCCTGATGTTGGGGTTGTTTGTGGGCGGCTATGGGCTGACCCGGTTTCTGGTCGAATTCGTCCGCCAACCCGACGTTGATTTCCAAAGCCCCACGAACCCCATTGGCTTTGCCCTTCAATTTTCCATGACCAGCGGACTGACCATGGGTCAACTTCTGTCGCTGCCCATGATCCTGTTTGGGCTTTGGGCGCTGTGGCACAGCCGCCGCCACAGGGCATGACGACCCCGCTGGAACGCCTGCTAAAAGCGCAGATTGCCATGGCCGGCCCATTGACCATGGCAGACTTCATGTCCCAGTGCCTGATGCATCCTGACCACGGGTATTACACCCAGCAAACCGTGTTCGGGGCGGCGGGTGATTTTATCACCGCACCCGAAGTATCGCAGATGTTTGGTGAACTGATCGGTCTGGCGTTGGCACAGTCATGGGTCGCGCAGGGGCGTCCTGCGGATGCGATTGTTGTTGAACTGGGCCCCGGGCGGGGAACGTTGATGGCAGACATGCGCCGCGCAACGCAATCTGTGGCCGGGTTTGCTGAATTGCCTGTGCATATGGTCGAAACATCCCCGCAATTGCGTGCCCTGCAGGCCGCGGCAGTCCCCGGTGTTGTCCACCATGACCGGGTTGAAGATCTGCCAGACCGCCCCCTGTTTCTGGTGGCCAATGAATTCTTCGATGCCTTGCCCGTCCGACAGGCTGAACGGACGCCCGAGGGGTGGCGGGAACGTCAGATCGCCGTGGTCCAAGACAGCCTGACCATCGGTCTTTCAAACCCCGTGCCCCTGCCCGATCTGGCCCATCGCGCGGCAGATACGACGCCCGGTGATGTGGTGGAATGGTGCCCTGCCCTGCCCGGGATCATGGCAGGCCTTGCCCAACGCATTGCCACCCATGGTGGGGCTGTGTTGATCGTGGATTATGGTAACTGGCGGTCGTTGGGCGATACGGTGCAGGCGATGCGCTCCCATACCTATGTGCCGGTCACAGATACGCCGGGTCTGGCGGATCTGACGGCCCATGTCGCCTTCGAAGATATCGCGCGCGCAGCCCCCGCACTTGCCCGGTCCGCCATGACGCCACAGGGCGTGTTTCTGGAACGACTTGGCATCACACAACGGGCGCGGCAGTTGGCACGCGGCCTGTCAGGGGCGGCGCTGGATGCACATATATCCGCGCACCGTCGCTTGACCCACCCCGCAGAAATGGGGAACCTGTTCAAAGTTATTGGTCTTGCCAAGACACCAAACGCCCTGCCCCCGGGGTTGGACCCCGCAGCAAAAGGAATTTGAATGTGACCCTAGACCCGATCACCCATCCAGCGCTGGACGGTGTGACCCACGGTTTTTTCACCCGTGCGGGCGGTGCATCTTCGGGGATATTCGAAGGGTTGAATTGTGGGCTGGGCAGCAGTGATCAGGCGGATATCGTCAGCATCAATCGCAACCGTGTGCGCGAACACATGGGGGCGACGCATCTGCAGACGGTCCATCAGCACCATTCGGCGGATGTCGCCATTATCCGGGCACCCGCCGATCCGGTTCCCATCGCCGATGCGCTGGTCACCAATGTTGCTGGCATTGCCTTGGGCATCCTGACCGCAGATTGCCAACCCGTCCTGTTCTTTGACCCAGGGGCAAACGTGATTGGCGCAGCCCATGCGGGATGGAAGGGCGCACAAGGCGGCGTGATTCAGGCCACCGTCGAAGCAATGATCGATATAGGCGCAGACCGCAGCCGCATCATCGGCGTGATTGGCCCTTGCATCAGTCAGCGCGCCTATGAAGTGGGGCCAGATTTCTTTGACGGGTTCACCGCACAGGATCCGGAAAACGCATGGTATTTTGCCAATGGCAAAGCCGACAGGTATTTGTTCGACCTGCCATCGTATGGGCTGTCGCAGATGCGCGATGCGGGCATCGCATCTGCACAGTGGACCGGGCATTGCACCTATAGCGACCCCGCACGATTCTTTTCCTATCGTCGCTGCGTTCACAACAATGACCCTGACTATGGCAGATTGATCGCGTCGATCACGCTGTAACCGCGGCGCTGCCGCCCACGCGCCATATTTCAGACACAGCAGCCCCCTGAATCCCGGAAATCCGCGCCTTTTTCGCGCTTGATCCATGATTGGGTGACCAACAAAGATTGGAATCTTTTCCCATCACTGCCGCAAATGCGCCCAAGCCCACCGCGATATTAAGCTCAACCAAACACAACCCGTGAGGAGCGAGCACATGGGCAAGAAACGATTTCTTTCTGGCGTTGCCAGTCAATCCAGCAAACCCGGACCGGCCATGCCATGGTCCCGTGGGAAACGCGGCGGGCGCAAGGCGGCCTGACCCTTTGACAGTTTTATCCTGAGACTGCTCTCAACCGACTAAGGCATCGCTGGATCAATGCGTGGTCCATCATCTTTGCCGGTCTTTTTTGCAGTCAAATCAGAAAGATGACACATGACGCACCTGTCCCCCATTCCAGCAAAACGCCAATTCCGTCTGTATGATGCGCATTGGCGATTGCCGAATGGGGAACTGCGCCATGTTGAAAAACGCCTACCGGCAACCGCGCCCTTTGAACGCGCCTGCGCTGCGTTCAGCCGTGGCACATTGATCGATACCCCCGCGGGGGCAATCGCCATCGAAGACCTGCGCCCGGGGGACCGGGTCATGACTTTGGCAGGAACCAGCGCGATTGTATGGATTGGCAGTACGGTGATGATCCCTGTTTTGCCGCGCCAATCTGAAAGCATTCTGAACAGCTTGGTCCGGGTGCAGACATCAGCGATGCAGCTGTGCAATGGCGGTGATTTGGTGCTTGGACCGGCGGCGCGCATTGCACGCCGACTGCCAGAAGCCCGTGATCCGGCCGCCTATCGCGCATTGGATCCCATCGACGCTTTCGGTGATGGGTATGCATTTTCCATTCTGCCACAGGGTCCGGTGCGGATGTTTCAATTGATGGTTCAATCGGAACACCCCGTGTCGGCACATGGGCTGTTTGTGGAAACGCTGCGATCCCCCAAAAGCACAACACTTTTTGCAGATGATTGGCCACTGCTTGCCCAATTGTCTGTGCCCGCCGCTGCCACGCGCGGGTTTGGCGTGGCTCGGTTGACGCGCTAAGCGTCCCGAGCCAGCCGTTCTTCCAAAACTTCGAACGGAACGCCGGGCGTATCTTTTGCGCCACGGATCACCAGCGATGTTTTGACACTGGCAACATTGTCAGCGGCGGTCAGTTCTTCGGTCAGAAAGGTCTGAAAGGTCGAAAGATCAGGCGACACGCATTTCAGCAAAAAATCGACTTCGCCGTTCAGCATGTGGCATTCACGCACCAAAGGCCAATTCCGACACCGGTCTTCAAAGGCGGACAGATCCACCTCTGCCTGTGATTGCAGCCCAACCATCGCGAACACCTGCACTTCGAACCCCAGCTTTCGCGGTTCAATATCAGCGTGGTAGCCGCGGATATATCCACTGTCTTCCAATGTGCGAACGCGGCGCAGGCATGGCGGCGCGGATATCCCGACCCGCTTGGCCAATTCGACATTTGTCATGCGCCCATCTTCCTGAAGTTCAGACAGGATCATGCGGTCAATCTGGTCCAAACGGTGCATTGCGGTCCCCAATATTTTTCAGTTCTTTACGATGCCGACCACGTTTGCGCAACATTATTTCAATAGCACGCAACAAAAAGACCCATGTGTCACAGGGCCGTGTTCCCCCTGTTTTCGGTCCGACGATGCGCATATATCCGAAAGCCTAGGCAGACTTCAAAGGAATCACCCCATGGCCGACACCCGCCACACCCGCGTTTTGATCATTGGATCGGGCCCCGCAGGATATACAGCCGGTGTCTATGCCAGCCGTGCGATGCTGAACCCGATTTTGGTGCAGGGTCTGGAACCGGGCGGTCAGCTGACCACGACCACAGAAGTCGAAAACTGGCCCGGCGATACCGAAGTTCAGGGCCCTGACCTGATGGTTCGGATGGAAGCCCACGCCAAAGCAATGGGCACAGAAATCATTGGCGATATCATCACCAAACTGGAAACTGACAAACGGCCGTTTGTGGCCCACGGGGATTCCGGAACGACATACACGGCCGATGCCGTCATCCTGGCCACCGGCGCGCGGGCGAAATGGTTGGGGCTGGACACGGAAGAGGCTTTCAAAGGCTTTGGCGTATCGGCCTGTGCCACATGTGACGGGTTCTTTTACCGTGGTCAGGAAATCGTTGTCGTGGGCGGCGGCAATACCGCCGTGGAAGAAGCGCTGTTTTTGACCAACTTCGCCTCCAAGGTCACACTGATCCACCGCCGCGATGAACTGCGGGCCGAAAAAATTCTGATCGACCGTCTGATGAAGAACGAAAAGATCGAACCGCTGTGGTTTCATGAACTGGACGAAGTCTATGGCACCGACATGCCAAAAGGCGTGGAAGGGGTGAAGGTCAAACACACCAAAACCGGCGAAATCACGGACATTCCCTGCAAAGGCGTGTTCATCGCCATCGGCCATGCCCCCGCCAATGAATTGGTGGCAGATGTGTTGGAAACGCACATGGGCGGGTATGTTGTGACCAAACCCGACAGCACCGAAACATCCATCCCCGGCATATTTGCGGCCGGCGACATCACGGATTGGCAATACCGTCAGGCGATCACATCCGCCGGTATGGGCTGCCAAGCCGCGCTAGAGGTGGAACGGTTCTTGGCTGAAGCCGAATAAGGCACCCCACAAAGCAGGGGCATGCGGGCGCAACACTTCACACATTCAGGGTTTGCCCTACCTTTCTGCCATGCCCAGACGCACGCACCTTGAAGACGCGGAACAGATCGAAACCGCTGATGATTTGGAAGACATCGTGTCTGACAAACGCGAAGGCTGGCGGCAGGCGTCTGCCAATGCGCGCCGCAGACAGCGCCGGTACAAGAAAAAACTGACCAACGAAGTGCTGCGCCGCGTGCGCGATGGCGACTGGGGCGAAGACGCCTAAGCGCCCGGATTTGGCCGCATTCCCGCCATAGTGCGTGACTTTTTCGGCACGGCACCGCCTGTCTGTGCAATTTGAAATGTTTGTTCATTGATGAACAAATAAATTTTCCCCATATACGTTCACGAATGAACAATGTTTTTGTGTGATCACCCGACGTATGGCACCGAACCCAAATATCACCCTGCAAGATGACGACGATTTGTTGTTTCGTCTTTTGCGGCAGGTGGACGTTGCGCCTGATGCCCCACAGCGGGCAACGGCCGGGGCTTTGGGTGTATCGTTGGGTCGGCTGAACGGACTTTTGCGCCATGCAATTGATGCCGGGTTGATCAAACTGACAGACAGTGATGGCGCGGACAAACGCAAACGCGTGGCCTATGCGCTGACCCCCCGGGGCGGTTCTGAAAAGAACCGCCTGATTGACAGCTTTCTGAAACGAAAATTCGAAGAATACGATGCGTTGCACGCCGAATTGACCGGCCATGCAACGGGTCTGAACCCCCTCAAACTGCGGAGCACGCTTATGCAATCCAACCTGGCCCCTATCCCCGAATTGTTTGTCAGCTATGACAGCGCCCAAAAGATGAAGATGGAAGCGGCAGAGCTGACATCACACGATCTGACCCCGCGCCAGATTTGTGATCTGGAACTGCTGATGAACGGCGGCTTCAACCCGTTGAAAGGGTTCCTGTCGGAAGAAGATTATAACGGCGTGGTCGAAAACATGCGGCTTGCAGATGGCACATTGTGGCCCATGCCCATCACGCTGGACGTTTCCGAAGATTTTGCAAACAGCTTGGAACTGGGCCAGGATATTGCCCTGCGCGATCAGGAAGGCGTTATTCTGGGCACCATGACGGTCACGGACCGTTGGATTCCCAACAAAAACAAGGAAGCGACCAAGGTCTTTGGCGCCAATGACGTGGCCCACCCGGCGGTGAATTATCTGCACACACAGGCCGGCAAGGTCTATCTGGGTGGACCGGTGACCGGCATTCAACAGCCCGTGCACTATGATTTCCGCGCACGCCGCGACACGCCAAATGAACTGCGCGCCTATTTCCGCAAATTGGGTTGGCGCAAGGTCGTGGCCTTTCAGACCCGCAACCCGCTGCACCGTGCGCATCAGGAACTGACGTTCCGGGCCGCGAAAGAAGCACAAGCCAACCTGTTGATCCACCCGGTGGTCGGCATGACAAAGCCGGGCGACATTGATCATTTCACCCGTGTGCGCTGTTACGAAGCCGTGCTGGACCAGTATCCGGGGTCGACCACATCCATGTCACTTCTGAATTTGGCGATGCGGATGGCTGGCCCACGCGAAGCTGTGTGGCACGGCCTGATCCGCAAAAACCACGGCTGCACCCATTTCATCGTTGGGCGCGATCATGCGGGACCGGGCAAAAACTCTGCCGGGGAAGATTTCTATGGTCCTTATGATGCGCAGGATTTGTTCCGCGAACATCAGGAAGAAATGGGCATCGAAATGGTCGACTTTAAGCACATGGTCTATGTG
>JAHDBC010000015.1:29678-61967 GCA_020630595.1 Planktomarina sp. | reverse complement strand
CGACCCCCGGCGTGACAGGCCGGTACTCTAACCAACTGAGCTACAACCGCCCGCTAAGCTCCCACCAGAATGGGATGGTGGGTGATGAGAGGCTCGAACTCCCGACATCTTCCGTGTAAAGGAAGCGCTCTACCAACTGAGCTAATCACCCGTGAGCCGGGGGATAAACTAGGCAACACACCAGATGCAAGCGCAATTTTGTTGGTTTTGGATGATTTTGTGCATGGCCACGGCAAAGGCCTGATCCATGGGTTCACAGTGTCGTTTCAAACCGATCAACCGCTGGCCCCAGCGTGCGGTGCGTGCCTGCTTCGACGACATGAATGTTGCCTTGCCCACCGGGCAATTCCGCAATCATTTCAAGGGGTAAGCCCTGCGCAATCAACCGGATCATGCGACTGGTGATGCCATGGGTTACCAGAACCGTCGGGGTCGACAGATCATCCAGAACCGCCTTGCAGCGGACCTGCAGATCGATGAAATTTTCGCCAGGGGTATGCGCGTAATGGTCAAGCGGCCCGGGTAACGCACCCTGTGCCGCCCTGACACGGGATTTGATCGTGTCCTTGTGATCACCTGACCACGCCCCCAGATCAATCTCTGCCAGACGGTCGTCCGTTCGTATCCATTGGGCCAGCCCCGAACACGCAATCGCGGCGGTGTGCAGCGCCCTGCCCTGCGGGCTGGATCGAATGGCCCAGTCATCGGTGATGAACTCTGCCAACAAACGCCTTTGGGCCTGCGCTTGTTGCAGGCCCAATGCGGTCAACGGACTGTCCAGATGACCCTGCATCCGCCCCGAAACATTCCATTCGGTTTCGCCATGGCGCAGCACGGCGATGGGCGGATACTGGTGTGTGGTCTCAGGCACCCTTGGCGGGGGCAGCCAGCGACGTCTTCTTGGGTTTGGGGGCCAGCGACGTCTTGTTGGGTTTGGCGACAGCAGGCGCCAGCGTCGTGCGTTTGCGCTGGGGGGCCGGTGCAGGTGATGCCGCCGGATCTGCGTTGGCCGACGCGACGGTTTCTGCGTCGCTTGCAATCGTGCGCCGCAGTTTGCATTTGATGATGTGGGCGTTGGGTTGCAGTTTTTCGTTCAACACCTGAACTTTGCCAAGGGGCTGAAGATTAAGCGGCCGACCGGCGGCCAGCTGATCGCCCAAAATATCCAGCATGGCTTCGGCAACTTGCTTGACTTCGGACTTTTTCTGTCCGGTCTTGTCCGCAATCATCTGGATCAATTCTTT
Source organism: Planktomarina sp. (assembly GCA_020630595.1). Lineage (GTDB taxonomy): Bacteria > Pseudomonadota > Alphaproteobacteria > Rhodobacterales > Rhodobacteraceae > Planktomarina. Next base: position 60,723 of record JAHDBC010000015.1, on the reverse strand, counting down.
TTTCTTAAGGTCTTCTGGCATTTGAACCGCCTTCATGTCTGCCATGATGCCCAGATTGGACAACACTTCGTCCTGCATATCTTTCATAATCTGCCCTTTTTCGCATGAGTGATGTCATGCATCCTGCCCGATCGTGGTTTATACCACGTTATCATATGCGCTGAATCTGACGGTGTTTTGCTGAAATCGCAAGGATAAACCGGTCGTTTCGCCTGTTGCGACGAAAAATCGCCAGTCAAAACGAAAAAGGCAGGCGTTCGATCTGTGCCGAACGCCTGCCCCATGTTTGTTGCGACTGCCGCGTTAGTGCGCGGTCGCGCCAGCCCCCGTGCCAGATGCGCTAAGGGCTGCGGCCGCGGCTTCTTCTGCGGCTTCGTCCCATTCGATTGCCTTGGGCGTATCTGTCAACGCGATCTTCAACACTTCTGACACATGTTTGACCGGGATGATTTCCAACCCGTCTTTCACGCTGTCTGGCAGTTCCGGCAGATCCTTTTCGTTTTCTTCAGGGATCAGGACCGTTTTGATGCCACCACGCAGTGCCGCCAGCAGTTTTTCCTTTAACCCGCCAATGGCCGATGCATTGCCGCGCAATGTCACCTCTCCGGTCATGGCAATATCACGGCGCACCGGAATGCCTGTCAGAACAGACACAATCGATGTGACCATGGCCAGACCGGCAGATGGGCCATCTTTTGGCGTTGCGCCATCGGGCACGTGTACGTGAATGTCCATCTTTTCGAACGCAGGTGGTTTGACCCCGATGTCCGGCGCGATGGACCGCACGTAGGATGACGCGGCATCAATGGATTCCTTCATCACATCGCCCAGTTTCCCGGTGGTTTTCATCCGCCCCTTGCCGGGAAGTTTCAACGCTTCGATGTGCAACAGATCCCCACCGACCGATGTATAAGCCAGCCCAGTGACAACACCGACCTGATCTTCCAATTCAGCCAGACCATAACGGAATTTCTTGACGCCCAGATATTCATCCAGATTGTCCGCCGTCACAGTCACCTGTTCGGCTTCTTTCTTGACGATCTTGGTCACAGCCTTCCGTGCGATCTTGCCGATTTCACGTTCCAGGTTCCGCACCCCTGCTTCGCGCGTGTAGACGCGAATGGTTTCTTGCAGGGCTTCGGGTTCCAGCGTGAATTCTTTGGCCTTCAGCCCGTGGTTCTTGACCTGTTTGGGGATCAAGTGGCGATGGGCGATTTCGGCCTTTTCCTCTTCGGTGTAACCAGCAAGCGGGATGATTTCCATCCGGTCCAACAGCGGCCCCGGCATGTTGTAGGAATTCGATGTGGTCAAAAACATCACGTCTGACAGGTCGTATTCAACCTCAAGATAATGATCCACAAAGGTGGAGTTCTGTTCAGGGTCCAACACTTCCAACATCGCAGATGCCGGATCGCCCCGGAAATCCTGGCCCATTTTGTCGATTTCATCCAACAGGATCAACGGGTTGGTGGTTTTCGCCTTTTTCAACGCTTGGATGATTTTACCGGGCATCGACCCGATATAGGTCCGGCGGTGGCCCCGAATTTCGGATTCGTCACGCACACCACCCAGCGAAATACGAATGAATTCGCGCCCCGTTGCCTTGGCCACAGATTTGCCCAGCGATGTTTTCCCAACACCCGGAGGGCCGACCAAACACATGATCGGGCCTTTCAGCTTTTTGGACCGCTGTTGCACCGCCAGATATTCGACAATGCGTTCCTTGACCTTGTCCAACCCATAGTGGTCATCATCCAGAATGGTTTGCGCGCGGCCCAGATCTTTCTTGACGCGGGACCGTGTGCCCCACGGGATCGACAGCATCCAATCCAGATAGTTGCGCACAACTGTGGCTTCGGCAGACATGGGCGACATGTTTTTCAGCTTTTTCAGCTCTGCCTCTGCCTTTTCTTGCGCTTCTTTGGACAGCTTTGTTTCGGCAATCTTGGCTTCCAGTTCGGCAATTTCGCCTTCACCTTCTTCGCCATCACCCAGTTCCTTCTGGATGGCCTTCATCTGTTCGTTCAAATAATATTCGCGCTGGGTCTTTTCCATCTGCGATTTGACGCGGGTCTTGATCTTTTTTTCGACCTGCAAAACAGACATTTCACCCTGCATCAGGCCGAACACTTTTTCCAGCCGTTCCGCCACATCCAGCGTTTCCAAAAGCCCCTGTTTTTCGTCGCTTTCAACGCCCAGATGACCCGCCGCCAAATCGGCAAGCTTGGCGGGATTGCGGGTTTCGGAAATCGCGGAAAGCGCTTCTTCCGGGATGTTTTTCTTGACCTTGGCGTAGCGTTCAAAATCAGTGGTCACTGACCGAACCAGCGCCGCCACGGCGTCTTCGTCGCCGTCCGTTTGGTCCAACAAATCCGCGCGCGCTTCGAAATAGCGGTCATTTTCCAGATATTCCGTGATGTGCACACGCTGCCGACCTTCGACCAGAACTTTGACGGTGCCATCGGGCAGCTTCAAAAGCTGCAGCACATTGGCCAGCACGCCGGTTTCATAGATATCGTCTTCGGTCGGGTCATCATTGGCCGCATCTTTTTGCGCCGCCAGCAGGATGTGTTTGTCGTCCTGCATCACCTGTTCCAGCGCACGGACAGATTTGTCGCGCCCCACGAACAGCGGCACGATCATGTGGGGGAATACCACAATATCGCGCAGCGGAAGGACGGGGTAAGAGTCTGCAAACTCAATCGTCATGGATAAAATCCTTTGTTATTGGCAAGCCTTCCGCGATCCCGTCAAAGGCAATCGTTCCGAGGCTCCGAATGTGTTAGTTGGGGTGCGGACCTGTTTCCGTCAACCCGGTTGGCCCAAACCATAGTCCTGCATTTTCTGCACGCAAGAGCGGAAACCGTTCGGCGCGGGCCTTTGCCAGTTTTCCCCTTCATCCTTTCCAGCCATTGAAGAAAGGTTAATTTCTGCGCATCCTTCTGAAAAAGGGGCTGATCCATGAAAAACTGTGTCCTGTCTGCACTGATTTTGGCGCTTGGGGCCTGTGCCGCCGCGCCAATCACCACGCCGCCTGTATCGATGACGTTTTCCGATCCCGCGCTGGAATCGCGTGTGGACACATTCGATATCGTAGAAGTGCGCACCGTCACCGGGCAATTTGCAAGCCGCGAAACCGTCGAAGGTGCCGCCTGCGAAGTGTTTGGCACAGGCTTCAGCGCGACGTTCCAAAGCCCTGCGGTTTTGAACATGCCGCTGTTTCGTGGGCGCACCAGCGACGCGCGCATCACCTGCCGCGCCACCCTTGATGGCCAAACCCTGACGGATGCACGCACGTTGGAAGTCCGCAATCTGTCTGCCCCCGAAAACGAAGGGATCACGATTTCCACAGGCACCAGCGGCACATCAGTTGGCGCTGTGTTTTCGATCCGGGACCGCAGCAAGGATCGGTTCGATTATCCACGATCCACGGTGCTGGTCTTGCGTTAAAGCGGATCGATATCGCCCTGCGCACGAGTGCGGTGGAAATCAGCTTCAAAATCGGCGAACCGGTCCTGTTCGATGGCGTCGCGCATGCCATCCATCAAATCCTGATAGTACCGCAGGTTATGCCAGGTCAGCAGCATCGAACTGATGATTTCCTGGGATCGGAACACATGGTGCAAATAGGCACGTGAATAATTCTGACAGGCCGGACACCCGCAGTTTTCATCCAAGGGGCGCGGGTCATTCTGGTGCCTTGCATTTTTGATGTTCACCACACCGGTGCGCGTAAACACCTGCCCCGTCCGTCCAGACCGGGATGGCAGCACGCAGTCCATCATATCAATCCCACGCGCCACGGCACCCACGATATCATCGGGTTTGCCCACGCCCATCAGGTAGCGCGGTTTATCCACCGGCAGCTGGTCCGGCGCGAATTCCAAACAGCCAAACATCGCCGCCTGCCCTTCGCCCACGGCCAGACCGCCGACGGCGTAACCTTCGAACCCGATATCGCGCAGCGCATCGGCGCTTTCGCGGCGCAGGTCTTCTTCCAACCCGCCTTGCTGTATTCCAAACAGGGCATGGCCGGGGCGATCCCCAAACGCCGCGCGCGACCGTTTCGCCCATCGCATGGACAATTCCATGCTTTCACGTATCCGCGTGCGGTCGGCGGGCAGCGCCGGACATTCATCGAAACACATCACGATGTCAGACCCCAGCAGGCGCTGAATTTCCATCGACCGTTCTGGGGTCAGCATGTGTTGCGATCCATCGATGTGGGATTTGAATTTCACCCCTTCTTCGGTCAATTTGCGCAACCCCGCCAACGACATGACCTGAAATCCGCCGCTGTCCGTCAGGATCGGTTTGGACCAGTTCATGAATGTGTGCAGCCCCCCTAGCGCATCAATGCGTTCGGCCGTCGGACGCAACATCAGATGATAGGTGTTGCCCAAAAGGATATCCGCCCCGGTGGCCGCAACACTTTCCGGCATCATCGCCTTGACCGTGGCTGCCGTGCCGACGGGCATGAAGGCAGGCGTGCGGATGTCGCCCCGTGGGGTTGAAATGGTGCCCCGGCGGGCCTTGCCGGATGTCGCGTGCAGCGCAAAAGAAAACGTCGTCATGTGCGTTCCATTGGGCCAAACCAGCCCATTGCGCAAGCCCCGGGGACAAAGCGTTGCCAAATCCAGACCAATGATTATAGGGTTCAGCCAACACAGATATCTGGGGGCCACCATGGCAAAGACTGCGTCTCGTTTTTCGATTTTCCTGTTGCTGGGGGCGGGCCTTTTGGCCGCCTGTGACGCACCTTTGGGCGGTGGTCTTGGCGGTTTGACAGGATCTGGCACCAGCACGGGCAGCAGCGGCGGCCTGTCCACGGGGGGCACGGGCGGCGGTGCGGGCGTGCCCGTTGCGTTGAACAAATCCGGTCAGGATTCGTGTGGTGCTGCCGATCACAAGTTTCTGGAAGGCCAGCCCTTTGCCCATACGTTTGATCTGCAACTGCCTGCAAACACCCGGATATTGGGGCGCAGGCAGCAGGCGAATGTCGAAAACACGGGCCGGATGACATTGGTGGTTTCGACCCGGTCGTCGGGGATGGCGGCCTTTACCCCCGATGCACGGATCTTGCGCGTCTTCTGCGGCTAGGACGCGCGGGGGCATTTACACGCCCGGCTGCGCTGCCTATATCCGACCAGAAACGTCAAGGATCGAAGATTATGACCGACGAACCCCTTATGGAAGGCGCACCGCTGATCGCGCCCTCTTCCACGGATCATCCGCTGTATGACAGTATCGTGGATGGCATTCGCACGGTCTATGACCCCGAAATCCCAGTGAACATCTATGATCTGGGGCTTGTCTATACGGTCGACATCAATGACCAGTCCGAAGTCAAGGTCATCATGACCCTGACGGCCCCCGGGTGCCCGGTTGCCGGCGAAATGCCCGGCTGGGTTGCGGAAGCGGTCGAACCAATCCCCGGTGTGAAACAGGTGGATGTGGAACTGACATGGGAACCCCCCTGGGGCATGGACATGATGTCAGACGAAGCGCGGCTTGAACTGGGCTTTATGTAGTCTGTTTTCGCCCCCTTGCGGCACGCGGTGCCGCAGCTTAGGTTTACTGCATCCCAAAAAGGACGCGACCGATGTTTGGCATTCCCGGACAAGCCCCCATCACCCTGACACCCGCAGCTGTGGCGCAGATCACAAAGCTGATGGCAAAGGGCGGCCACACTGGCCTGCGCATCGGCATCAAGAAAGGCGGCTGCGCTGGCATGGAATACACCATGGATTACGTCGACGCCGCCGAACCCAACGACGAAGTGGTCGAAGTGGATGGCGCAAAGGTCTTGATTGCCCCCATGGCGCAGATGTTCCTGTTTGGCACGCAAATCGATTACGAAACCAGTCTTCTGGAATCAGGGTTCAAATTCAAGAACCCGAACGTTGTCGATGCCTGTGGATGTGGCGAAAGCATCAAATTCGACGAAGCGCTGTTCGCGAAATAATGTCCATTACGGACGCCGATATCGCCTTTGCCAAAGATTTGTTCAGTGCCCTGCCCGGGGTGACCAGCCGCAAGATGTTCGGCGGGCTAAGCCTTTATTCCGAAGGCACGATCTTTGCCATCGTCAGTTCCGACAACCGCATCTACATCAAGGCCTATGATGAACTGGCAGACGCATTGGCCGGTTTGGGGGGCGAAAAATTCACCCACGCCAAGAAAGACGGGTCAGTGGCCACCATGGGATATTGGACATTGCCCGACAGCGCACAGGATGACCCGGACGAAGCGGCCGATTGGGCGCGCAAATCATTGATCCAGAACGGTTAATCCTTGCCCTGCAAATGGACATAGGTTTCTTTGAACCGCTTGTCCAAATGTTCACCTGCCAGAATGGTTTCGCCGGATCCATAGGGTGCCACGTTCGCATCGTGATTGGGGTTAAAGAACAACGGCACGGAAATCCGTTCTTGCGACCCGCCTTTGACCCGGTGCGGCGTCGCCACCACCCGCCCATTGGTCCACATTTCCAGCATTTCGCCAAAGTTGATGACAAACGTCCCGGGTTCGCAATTCACGGGGATCCAGCCGCCGCCGCGCTTGCGCACCTCTAACCCCGGCACGCCATCGGTGGCCAACAGCGTCACACAACCGTAATCGGTGTGTGTGGCGATGCCAAAATCCTTGTCCCCGGCCCAAGTGGGCCGTTCGGGATAATAGTTGCCCCGCAACAGGGCCATGGGCCGCGAAAATTTATCATCGAAATAATCGTCCGGACCGCCCGCCGTGGCGGCAATCGCGCGCAACACATCCATCGCCACATCAAGGGCCGCGTCATAGTATGTTTTGATCACAGACCGAAACAGCGTCAGGTTTTCGGGCCATTGGTTGGGCGCATAGACAGGCAGGTTCAAATCCGCGACCGGATCGCCATCGGCCAGTTTGAATCCGCAGTCAAAGACTTGCTTGTAATCGGGGTTTGCATTCGGATCGACCTGTTCGGACCCCGATGCCCCCCATCCGCGATTTGCGCCTGTCGTCGCCATGTTGACCTGTTGCTTGGCGGCTTCGGGCAACCGAAAGAACATGCGGTAGGTTTCGATCAGATTCCGCACACGGTCGCCGGTGATGGCCGTGTTGTGCAGCGTCAAAAATCCCACATCTTCGGCCCCGCGTTTCAGTTCGGCAAGGGTCGCCGGGTCACGGGCAATCATTTTCTGGGCGTCGATGCTGGGCAAATCTGTCTGTGTCATAACGCGGGGTATATCCCGCAGCGCAAAAGGTGCAACCAGCTTGACCTTGCGGGCTGTGGGCGGCAGACCAAGACCAGTGGAACAAAGGGGCAGACCATGGTGGAAAAAATCGCAGCGGGCAATTGGAAGATGAACGGCACGGGTGCCGCCCTTGAACAGCTGGCCGCCATTGCAGAAGCCGCCGATGCGAACACCTGCACAACTGTCATTTGCCCGCCGTCCCCGTTGTTGTCACGCGCCCATGATGCGGTCGACGGCACATCCCTGGCCCTTGGCGGGCAGGACTGTCATGCGGCTGCATCGGGCGCACACACCGGCGACACGGCGGCGGATATGCTGCTGGATGCAGGGGCTGCGTTTGTTATTTTGGGCCATTCTGAACGCCGCGCAGATCACGGCGAAACCTCCGCAGGTGTCGCGGCCAAGACCGTTGCCGCACTGGAAACGGGCCTGCGCCCCATCGTGTGTGTCGGCGAAACCCTGACCGAACGGGAGGCGGGCCAGACATTGCACGTGGTCACCGATCAGCTGCAACATTCAATCCCTGCCGATCCGGGCACCGGGCTTGTCGTGGCCTATGAACCGGTTTGGGCCATTGGCACCGGCAAAACAGCCACCCCAGACATCATCGCCGAAGTCCACGCGGCCATCCGCGCCCATCTGACCGAACGCTTCGGTAAGACCGGTGCCACCATGCCGATCCTGTACGGCGGGTCCGTCAAGGCCGCCAATGCCGCCGAGATCTTTGCCGTGGATGATGTAAATGGCGCATTGGTGGGTGGGGCCAGCCTGAAAGCGGAAGATTTCATTCCGATCATGCGGGCCCTGTCCGCGGCGTAATGCGGGCGTTTTCCCAATCCGTTACAGACCCTGCGTTTGTCCAAAACCCCTATCCGGCCTATGACCGTGCGCGGTCTTTGGGGGATCTGGTCCAGTGGGATGCCTATGCAATGCCAGCCGCCATGTCGCACCGGGCGGTGCGGTTTTTGCTGACCAATCGCAAACTGGGCCGAACGGCCCCCGACGGGCTGGGTCCCAGCCGCCCCGATCACATCCGCACATGGCAAAGCGTCGAAGATCATTCGATGCTGGAACTGGAACCCCCCACGCACACCCGCCTGCGCCGGTTGGTGTTGCAGGCATTCACGGGCAAACGCGTGGCCGCGATGGCCGATGATATTGCAGCGACCGCCCATCAAGTGATTGATCGCTTTCCGTCCGGCCCGTTTGATCTGCTGGACGCCTTTGCCCGCCCCCTGCCCGTCACGGTCATTGCCAATTTGCTGGGCGTTCCGCTGGACCGCACCGATGATCTGCTGCGCTGGTCCAATGCGATGGTGGCCATGTACCAATCAGGCCGCGACCGCAGTGTCGAAGATGCGGCGGAACGGGCAACGGCAGACTTCATCGCCTATCTGGATGATATCATCGCCCACCGCCGCCGCACCCCCGGCCCTGATTTGATCACTGAACTGATCGCCGCCGAAGAACAGGGGGATCGCCTGACGGGGGCGGAATTGACCAGCACGCTGATCCTGTTGCTGAATGCAGGCCACGAAGCCACCGTGCACACGTTGGGCAATGCCGTGCAAATTCTGGCCCCGATGGACCGCATGCCCATCACCGACCCGCTGGTCGAAGAACTGCTGCGGTTTGATCCACCCCTGCATATTTTCACACGCTGGGCCTATGACGATATCGACTGTTTCGGCACGATGATCCCGCGTCATACACAGGTTGCCTGTGTCTTGGCGGCGGCCAACCGTGATCCGGCGGTGTTTGATGATCCCAATAAATTTGATCCAACCCGCGCCCCCGGACCGCACCAATCATTTGGCGCAGGAATCCATTTCTGCGTGGGTGCCCCGCTGGCGCGATTGGAAATCAAACTGGGGCTGCAAGCGTTGTTTGACCGGTGCCCGGGTCTGGCGATCGCAGAACCCGCGCACTATGGCGACACCTATCATTTCCACGGCCTGACCCGCCTGATGGTTCAAACCTAAAGCGCCAGCGCCCCGGTGGATTTGATTTCTTCCATGCTAAGCAATGCGGTGACGTTGAACACCTTCACCTCTGAAATCAGAGCCTGATAAAACGTGTCATAGGCCCGTGCATTTTGAACGCGAACCTTCAGAATGTAATCAATATCCCCTGCCAGCCGATGCGCCTCTTGCACCTCTGGCCGGTCCAGAAGGGCCTGCAGGAATTTGTTTTGCCAATCGGCATCATGTTCAGATGTGCGGATCAAAACAAAAAAGCACGCTTCAAACCCCAGGGCTTCGGCATCCAGTTCAACGGAATAGCGTTTGATGATCCCCGCGGCCCGCAATTTCTTCATGCGATTCCACACAGGCGTCTTGGATGCGCCCACTTTTCCCGCGATATCTTCCAAAGATTGGCTTGAATCCTGCTGCAACGCCGCAAGGATTTTCCGGTCTGTGGCATCTAAACGAATGTCTGTCATGGTTTTGGCCCTTTGGCGGGAAAACGGTTCTATCTTGCCCATCATGCAGAACAAACGTCCTTAATGGAAGCGCAGCACTGCCATTTTTCAGAATAAATTTCTATCTTCTACATCAGAAACAGGGAAATTCTGATGCAGCACTTTCCAATCTTTATGAATTTGGCAGGCCGGCGCGTGGTGGTTTCGGGCGGTGGCGACGCTGCGATAGCGAAACTGCGCCTGCTGTTGAAGACCGACGCCCATATCACGGTCATTGCAAAAGACATCGATCCCACCATTCGAACATGGGCCACTGATGGCAAGCTGACGACCCTGATCCGCGCCATGGAACCGGGCGATGCGCTGTGTGCGGCCCTGTTTTATGCCGCCAATGACGATGATGCAGAAGACGCCCGTGTCGTCGCACTGGCGCACCGCGATGGCGCGTTGGTCAATTGGGTCGACAATCTGCACCAGTCGGAATTCATCACCCCTGCCATCGTGGACCGCGATCCCGTGACCGTGGCCATTGGCACCGAAGGGGCCGCCCCCGTTCTGGCGCGCGCGATCAAGCGTGATCTGGAAGAACGGCTGCCCACGCGGCTTGGCCCGCTGGCCCGCATTGGCAAGGCATTTCGCGCGATGGCCGATGTGCTGCCCATGGGCCGGATACGCCGTGATTTCTGGTCAGACTATTATTTCGGCGTCGGCCCAAAGGCATTTGAAGCCGACGGCGAAGATGGCGCACGCGCGGCCCTGGATGATTTGTTGGCTGATTACACAATGGCCAAGGCCCGGGCCGGGCATGTCGATTTCGTGGGCGCAGGGCCCGGGGACCCGGAACTGTTGACCATGAAAGCACGCCGTGTGCTGCACGAAGCGGATGTGGTTTTGTATGACCGCCTTGTTTCTGCGGAAATTCTGGAACTTGCGCGCCGCGAAGCGCTGATGGTCGATGTGGGCAAAACCGCCTTTGGCCCGTCCATGCCACAAGATCAGATCAACGCCTTGATCGTGGATCACGTGCAATCGGGTGCGCAGGTCGTGCGCCTGAAATCTGGGGATGCCACGGTCTTTGGCCGTTTGGACGAAGAACTGGATGTTGTTGAATCCGCAGGTCTGTCGTTTGCGATTGTGCCGGGCATCACTGCGGCCAGCGGTGCAGTGGCCGCCATGGGCCGGTCCATGACCCGCCGGGGCCGCAACAAGGGCATTCGGTTTCTGACCGGTCACGACATGGACGGATTTGCCGATCAGGATTGGCGCAGCCTGGCCGCCCCCGGTCAGGTCGCCGCCGTTTACATGGGCCAAAAGGCCAGCCGATTTATTCAGGGCCGCCTGATGATGTACGGCGCTGATCCGGCAACGCCTGTGTCCCTGATCGCGAATGTGTCGCGCACCGACCAACATATCAAAGCGACAACGCTGTCTGATTTGCCCACCGCCGTGGATGCCCTGACGGGACCGGCGGTGATGATTTACGGGCTCACCCCGCGCAATGCCGCGCTTGCCGCCCAAACCCTATCCCCCCTGAACGAGGAGTTCGCCTGATGGCCAAAGCATTTACCCCCAAAGTCGTCACCGCAAATCATCTGCTGGAAGGCGACGTTATCTATATGGATGTGAACCAGAAATGGGTCCGCGAATTGCATCAGGCCCATCTGATCGAAGATGAAGCACAGGCGGACGCATGGCTGGCCGTGGCCGCCGCGCAGCCTTGGCAGGTTGTGGGGGCGTATCTGGCGGATGCGAAGTCCTCTGCCGTGGGTCCCGTCCCTGCGCATTTTCGTGAAGCGTTCCGCGCCAAAGGGCCGTCAAACTATGCCCATGGCAAAATCGAACAGGATCAGGTCGCAGCCTAATGTACAGCTACAACGCCTTTGACACTGCCTTTGTGCGCGAACGCGTGGCCCAGTTTCGGGGTCAGGTAAATCGGCGCATCGATGGCAGCCTGACCGAAGATGAATTCAAACCGCTGCGTTTGATGAACGGTCTGTATCTGCAGTTGCACGCCTACATGCTGCGCGTGGCGATCCCCTATGGCACGCTGAACAGCCGCCAGATGGATCAGCTGGCCATGATCGCCGATCGCTGGGACAAGGGATATGGCCATTTCACGACCCGCCAGAACATCCAATACAACTGGCCAAAGCTGAAAGATGTGCCCGATATTCTGGACGCGCTGGCCGATGTGGAAATGCATGCGATCCAGACATCCGGCAACACGATCCGCAATGTGACAGCAGATCATTTCGCCGGGGCCGCGGCCGATGAAATCGCCGACCCGCGCCCAGTTGCAGAATTGCTGCGCCAATGGTCCACGGATCACCCGGAATTCCAGTTCCTGCCCCGCAAATTCAAGATTGCGATCACCGGGTCGCCCAACGACCGTGCCGTCACCCGCGCCCACGACATCGGTCTGCGCATGGTGGAACGCGATGGCGTCGCCGGGTTCGAAGTGTTGGTGGGGGGCGGTTTGGGCCGCACGCCGATGATCGGCAAGGTCATCCGCGACTTCCTGCCTCAAGAAGATCTGCTGCCCTATGTGGAGGCGATCGTCAGCGTCTATAACATTCTGGGTCGGCGCGATAACAAATACAAAGCGCGCATCAAAATCACTGTCCATGAAAACGGGATTGAAGAAGTACGCAATCAGGTCGAAGCGCGGTTTGCCGAACTGCGCGCCGCCTTTGACGGCATTGACCAAAAGCTGTTGGCGGACATCAAAACCCATTTTGCCCCGCCCGCCTTCAAGGACGCGCCGGTTGATGCGTTTGACGCCCATCGCGCGGCCAATCCGGCCTTTGCATCGTGGTCAGATACCAACCTGACGGCGCACAAGAATGATCAATACGCCATTGTATCGGTCAGCGTGAAAAAACACGGGCAAACGCCCGGCGATGCGACATCGGATCAGATGCGTGTTCTGGCGCAAATCGCCCGTGATTTTGGGCACGATGAACTGCGCATCAGCCACGAACAGAACGTGATTCTCCCTCACGTTCACAAATCGGATCTGCCTGCGGTGTACCAGGCACTGCGGGCGGCCGATTTGGCCACGGCCAACATCGGGCTGGTGTCAGACATCATCGCCTGCCCGGGCATGGATTATTGCGCGCTGGCGACGGCACGTTCGATCCCCATCGCCCAACAAATCGCGACGCGGTTTGATGAACTGAAGCTGGAACACGACATTGGCCCGCTGAAAATCAAGATCAGCGGCTGCATCAATGCCTGTGGTCACCACCACGTGGGCCATATCGGCATTTTGGGGCTGGATCGTGCCGGGGTCGAAAACTACCAGATCACGCTGGGTGGTGATGGCACGGAAACGGCCAGCGTTGGCGAACGTGCCGGGCCGGGGTTCAGCGCGGACGATATCATTCCCGCTATCGAACGGCTGGTGTTGGGCTATCTGGATTTGCGCGAAGATGCGGATGAAACATTCCTGCAAGCCTATCGCCGTCTGGGGGCCGACCCGTTCAAGGCGATCTTGTATCCCGATCAGCAAAAGGCAGCGTAGATATGCCCCTGTCCCCTTCTATTCCCCTGCGCGACCGGGTTCCGATGCTGAACCGGTTCCATCAGGGTTGGTCTGCGCAGGATGTGTTGGCTGAAACCCTGTCTGGCAAAGCGGGCAAGGTTGCAATGGTCAGCTCCTTTGGGGCTGAATCGGTTGTGTTGCTGCACATGGTGGCACAACTTGCGCCACAGACCCCTGTGATTTTCATCGATACGCTGATGCTGTTTCGCGCAACATTGCGCTATCAGAAAGATGTGGCCAATCATCTGGGTCTGACCAACGTGCAGCACATTTCACCCGATACGGATGAACTGCTGGTGCGGGATGTGGATGGGTTGTTGCATCAGGCAGATGCGAACGCCTGCTGTGCGCTGCGCAAGGTTGAACCGCTGCAAAAGGCGCTGGCGGGATATGACGCATGGGTCACGGGCCGCAAGCAGCATCAATCCAGAACCCGCACCGACCTGCCCCTGTGGGAAGATGACGGTGCAGGCCGGGCCAAGCTTAATCCCCTGCGCGATTGGACGGCGGCGGATCTGGACACCTATATCACCGACCACGCCTTGCCCCGGCATCCGCTGGTGGCGCAGGGCTATCCATCCATCGGTTGTGAACCGTGCACCTATCGCCCGACACCGGGGCTGGATGCGCGATCAGGCCGCTGGGCCGGGCAAGACAAAACGGAATGCGGGATCCACCTGCCGCTTCCCACATCCATCAAGGGCTGACAGCATGAGCGTGATTGTAACCGACAGCGGTTTTTCGACCGAAGACACCGCCCCCGCCTTTGCCCCCATCCGCAGCGCGGACGGGCCAGCCCCGGCTTTGGACATTCCATCCGATATCGCCCTGGCAGATGTCCTTGACCTCGCGCTCAAGGCCGAAATCCTGCGCATTGATTTTCCGTCTTTCGCGGATGGGCGCGGGTTCACATTGGCCGCACAACTGCGCCGCGAAGGGTTCACAGGCACGCTGCGCGCCCATGGGCATGTGATTGCTGACCAATACGCAATGGCCCGGCGTTCGGGATTTGATCAGGTGGAAATCAGCGCCGATCTGGCCGAACGCCAACCCGAAGACCAATGGTTGCGCCGGGCGGATTGGCAGGCGCATGACTACCAATCCCGGATGCGCCGCGCCGGATAACCAGCGGTGGGTTTCACCCACCCTACACAAACCAAAACTTTCGATATAGACAGATGAAAAATGCAAAGTGTCAACTTTGCTGGACAGATTGATATGACAGAGAACAGCCCCGTGAACGTGCAAAAAGCCAAGCCCGCCCTGCCCGATGCGCAAACCGTGACAGAGGTGGAACACTACACCGACCGTCTGTTCCGGTTTCGCACCACCCGCCCCGCATCCCTGCGGTTTCGGTCAGGCGAATTTGTGATGATCGGCCTGATGGGCGATCCGCACCCTGAAACCGGCAAGCAAAAACCGATCCTGCGGGCCTATTCCATCGCGTCGCCTTCGTGGGACGAAGAATTGGAATTCTATTCGATCAAGGTACAGGACGGACCGCTGACATCACGGCTGCAGGGCATTCAACCGGGGGACGAGGTGATCTTGCGCCCCAAACCCGTGGGCACATTGGTCCATGACGCGCTGACCCCGGCAAAGCGCATTTGGTTTTTTGCCACCGGCACAGGCATCGCGCCCTTTGCGTCGCTGTTGCGCGACCCTGATACCTATGAACGCTATGATCAGGTGATCCTGACCCACACGTGCCGCGACGTGGCAGAATTGAAATACGGCGAAGAGCTGATCAACACCGTGCGCACGGACGAAATGTTCGGCGAATTGATCGGCGAAGACAATCTGGCAAAGCTGACCTATTATCCCACAACCACCCGTGAACAATCATCCAAGATGGGCCGGATCACCACACTTTTGGAAGATGGGACGGTGTTTTCCGATTTGGGAATCACGGATTTCAGTGCCGATAACGACCGGGCGATGGTCTGCGGATCCATGGGTTTGAACACAGACATCAAGGCCATTCTGGAAGGTCGCGGTTTCAAGGAAGGTGCCAATTCCGACCCGGCCGATTTCGTGATCGAAAAGGCATTCGTGGGCTGACAGACCGCCCCACTGACCAAAAGGAAAGGGCCACCCGATTGGGCGGCCCTTTTTGATTGGTGCGACAGGCGGGTCTTATTGACCCAACGCGCCCCGGATTTGTTCCAGAACACCGTTCAGAACCTCTGGATTGTCGCGCGCACCTTCCAGCGTGGTTTTCAGCGCGGCCTTCTGGAAATCACCCAGATCCGACCCATCGATCAGTTCAACGACCCGGTCAAAATCAAATCCGTCTGTTGTCAGCGCTGGTGCTTGGGCAGCTGCGTCGGCGTCAACCGCGGCTTCTGCACCTTCAACAGATGCTGCTTCGCCTTCGGTTGCAGACAACAGTTCATCAGATGCGGGTTCTGCTGCTGCGGCGTCTGCTGCGTTTTCCGCGCCTTCAGCAACGTCGGCAGCCGCATCAGCTGTGGCGTCAACGGCGGCTTCTGTGCCTTCGGCAACATCAGCGGCGGCGTCGGCTGTGGCGTCTGCGGCGGCTTCTGCGGTGTTTTCTGCACCTTCGGCCACGTCAGCGGCAGCGTCTGCGGTTGCTTCGGCGGCGTCAGAGGCCAGGTTTTCAGCACCATCTACGGCATCAGCGGCAGCATCCGCTGTGGCATCGGCGGCATTTTCGGCCGTGTTTTCAGCCGCATTCAGCGCGTTGTTCACACTTTCTGCTGCATCATCGGCCATATTGGACAGGGATTCGCCTGCGTTTTCCAACGCTTCGTTCGCACCCGCAACGGCATTTTCTACGGCGGTTTCTGCTTCGGCGGCCAGTTCAGCGGCGGCGTCGGACGCGGTGTTCAGCGCCTCTTCCACGGCATTTGCGCCCTCTGCGACTGTTTCTTCTGTTGCAGCAGCCGCGTCGCCTGCGGCGTCTGCTGTTGCTTCCGCACCGTTTTCAATGGCAACAGCAGCGTTTTCGCCTGCGTTTTCCGCTGCCGCAGCCACATCTTCCCCCGTATCGGACTGGAAGAATATGAACAGCCCAACAGCCAGAACCACCGCACCCACGGCAATCAGCACCTTATTCATGCTATCACTCCTTTGATATGTCACATGCTTAATGTCTGAACGCTAAATCGGTTCCCATGTTGGAAAATTCTATGGGGAAAACGGAAACAAACTTCCCGACGTAGCGTTTCATCCTTGAAAGCGGCCCAACAGGCGTTTAGCTTGGCGCACGGCTTGAACACTGCAATGATTGAAGGATTGAACCCATAGCCCGCAGACCCCACAACGCGCCACCCCAGCGCGACACCGGCCCCCGCGTCAACGAACGCATCCGGGCAGACCAACTTAGATTGATTGACGAAAATGGTGAAAACATCGGCGTGGTGACACCCGCGCGCGCGATGATGATGGCAGAAGATGCCGGTTTGGATTTGGTTGAAATTTCCCCAAACGCAAACCCACCTGTTTGTAAAATCATGGACTTCGGCAAGTTCAAATATGAACAGCAAAAGCGGGAATCCGAAGCGCGCAAAAAGCAAAAAATCATCGAGGTGAAAGAGGTCAAATTCAGACCCAACACCGACACGCATGACTACGAAGTCAAAATGCGCAACGTGACCAAGTTCTTGAACAATGGTGACAAGGTCAAGGTGACCCTGCGGTTCCGCGGGCGTGAAATGGCGCACCAGGAACTGGGCCGCGATCTTTTGCTGCGTGTCGCCGAAGACACCAAGGAACTGGGCAAGGTTGAAAACATGCCCAAAATGGAAGGCCGCCAGATGATTATGGTCATCGGCCCGCTTGCGAAAGCGTAAGCCACCCTTCAAACCGTTTCGCAAACCCCTGCCCCTGCGGCGGGGGTTTCTTTGTTTGGGGCTGCCACATTTGGTCCCATGGGGTTGCAGTCAGCCCCAACCATGGCACAGTGCGCGGCACGAAAGGATCCCGTTATGAATGACGCAACACCCGTGAAACCATCCAACCCTGCTTTGGCTTCCTTTAGCTGGGAAGATCCGTTTTTGCTTGAAAACCAATTGGGCGAAGATGATCGGATGTTGCGGGATGCTGCGGCACACTTCGCCCAAGGCGAATTGGCGCCCCGTGTCATCGCCGCATACCGCGATGAAACCGCCGCGCCGGAACTGTTCCCACTGATGGGTCGCGCGGGTCTGTTGGGGGCGACTGTGCCTGAACAATACGGGGGACTGGGGGCAAGCTACACGGCCTATGGCCTGATTGCGCGCGAAGTCGAACGGGTCGACAGCGGCTACCGGTCGATGATGTCGGTGCAATCGTCTTTGGTGATCTATCCAATTTACGCGTATGGGTCCGAAGACCAGCGCCAGAAATATCTGCCGGGCCTGTGTTCGGGCGATCTGATCGGATGCTTTGGGCTGACCGAACCTGATGCAGGGTCGGACCCCGCAGGCATGAAAACCCGCGCCGAAAAGACGGCAACGGGATACAAACTGACCGGTTCAAAGATGTGGATATCAAACGCACCATTGGCCGATGTATTTGTGGTCTGGGCCAAATCTGACGCCCATGATGGCAAAATTCGCGGGTTTGTTCTGGAAAAGGGCATGGCGGGGCTGTCTGCGCCCAAGATCGGCGGCAAACTGTCATTGCGGGCCTCTATCACCGGTGAAATCGTGATGGATGGGGTGCAGGTTGGCGAAGATGCGCTGTTGCCCGGGGTCGAAGGGCTGAAAGGCCCATTTGGGTGTTTGAACCGCGCCCGCTATGGCATTTCTTGGGGGGTGATGGGGGCTGCCGAATTCTGCTGGCACGCTGCACGCCAATACGGGCTGGACCGCAAACAATTCGGCAAACCGCTGGCCCAAACGCAGCTGTTCCAGAAAAAGCTGGCCGATATGCAAACCGATATCAGCCTGGGCCTGCAAGGCGCATTGCGTCTGGGTCAGATGATGGATGACGGCACCGCCAGCCCCGAATTGATCAGCATGATGAAACGCAACAACTGTGGCAAGGCGTTAGATGTCGCACGGCAATCGCGCGACATGCATGGCGGCAACGGAATATCAGAAGATTTTCAGATCATGCGCCATGCGGCCAATCTGGAAACGGTCAACACCTATGAAGGCACGCATGATGTGCACGCCCTGATTTTGGGGCGGGCGCAAACAGGGCTTCAGGCGTTTTTCTGAAGCCCCGGTTTGGGGGATCACATGAACAGCTTGTCGCGGAAAACGTGCTGGCCAATTTCGTGCCGGGACAAGCCGATGTTTTTCAGTTCTTCGTCTGACAAGTCGTTCAGCGCGTTGAACTGTGCAGCGCGGCTTTGTGCGTCGGCGATATCCATGAAGAATTGACCGATCGCGCTGAATGCGCGGGTCAGGATGTTGCCGGTTACGGGTGCTGCATTTGTGTCGATCTGTGCCATGGGGGCCTCCGGATTTTGGGTCAAAAGCATTGACCCATATCTAGGATGCCCCCCGGCGAAGAACCAGCGCAAAGGCCGAAGCCCCGTTATGCGCCAGTTGCAAGGGTTCCGATTATTCTTGTGGGGATGGCGTGTTATCGGAATTGGTCACGCGGGCTTTGATGGCATGGAACAACCGCAGGCCAAACAACCCAAGACCGCCGCCCAGGATCACCGCAAAGGCGGATGTATCTGTGCCAAGGGCCAACAGCCCCACGATCAGCATCAAAAGCACAAAGGTGAAGGTGCGAAATTCGCCCTCTGCCATCGGGACATCTTTCAACAGGATCGATTTCAGAAACTTCTGCACATGGGGTTCAGCATGGGGTGTGGCAAAGCCGGCACCAACAGCAATGATAAAGACAAGAAACATACGGGTTTCCCTTACACTGGAATTTAAAGACCTGCCAAAGATGACCACCCCACGTTGGAACAACAAGGGGACGAAACCGGGATTTGGTCCCCCCGGCTGCGTCTTGCTTACGAAATACGCTGGAAGCGTGGCGGCGACTGACGTAAAGCACAGAACATGACCACTTCACTGACCCTGACCCGCCCGGATGATTGGCACCTGCACTTGCGCGATGGTGCCATGCTGAACGCTGTGACACCGGAAACGGCCCGCGATTTTGGCCGGGCGATTGTGATGCCCAACCTTGTCCCGCCCGTGGTGACGGGCGCGCAGGCCGCCGCTTACCGCGACCGCATTCGGGCCGCCATTCCGGCAGGATCGTCGTTTCAGCCACTGATGACCCTGTATCTGACCGAAGAAACGGACCCTGATGATTTGGCACAGGCCCATGCCGATGGCATTGTGACTGCCGCCAAATTGTATCCGGCAGGGGCCACCACGAATTCTGCATCCGGTGTGCGCGATTTTGATAAGGTGCTGCCCGTTCTGGAACGCATGGCGGATATTGGCATGCCCATGTGCGTGCATGGTGAAGTGACAGATGCGGACGTCGATATTTTCGACCGCGAAGCGGTGTTCATCGACCGCGTGCTGGATCCGATCCGCCGCCGGGTTCCTGATTTGAAGGTCGTGATGGAACATATCACCACCAAAGACGGGGCCGATTATGCCAAATCCGCCCCCGGCAAACTGGCCGCGACCATCACAACCCATCACCTGATTATCAACCGCAACCATCTGTTGGTGGGCGGGATCAAACCCCACTATTACTGCCTGCCCGTGGCAAAACGTGAAACGCACCGTCTGGCCCTTGTGGCGGCAGCGACCAGCGGCAGCCCGTGCTATTTTCTGGGCACCGACAGCGCGCCGCATATGGATGCGCTGAAAGAAAACGCCTGTGGCTGTGCGGGGGTGTTTTCGGCCACCAACACCATGTCCTGTCTGGCCCATGTGTTCGAAGCACAAGGGGCGCTGGACAAATTGGAAGGGTTCACCAGCCTGTTTGGCCCCCAGTTTTACGGCCTGCGCCCGAATGCCGATCAGATCACGCTGATCAAAGACGGGGCGGTTGAGTATCCGGCAAAACTGACGGTCGGCGATGAAACCGTCACGCTGTTCGACCCGGGCTTTGATCTGAAATGGCGCGTGGCCTGATGTTGGGGCCGCAAATGGTTGCGCCGATGCTGCCCCCTGCCCGTGGCGCGGCACCGCCGCTGACCCAGCCCCCTTTGCAACATTGATCCCATAAAGGACCCTTGGCATGATCCCATCCTCTTACCCCTCTGCCGAAGAAATGGCGCGGTTGACCGCCCGCATGTTGCTGGAAATTCAGGCTGTGCATCTGAATGCCGATGATCCGTTCATTCTGGCATCGGGCAAGCCATCGCCCACCTATATTGATTGCCGCAAGCTGATTTCATACCCCCGCATTCGGTCGACGCTGATGGATTTTCTGACCGTCACAGTCATGCGCAACGCAGGGTTCGAAGCCTTTGACAATATCGCAGGCGGCGAAACCGCTGGCATTCCCTTTGCTGCAATGGTCGCAGAACGCATGGCCCTGCCCATGACCTATGTCCGCAAAAAACCCAAAGGATACGGCCGCAACGCCCGAATCGAAGGGGCCATGACCGAAGGTCAGCGGGTGTTGCTGGTTGAAGATCTGACAACAGACGGCGGATCAAAACTGTCTTTTGTGGATGCCATCCGCGACACCGGCGCGACCTGTGCCCATACGGCGGTGATTTTCTATTACGGCATTTTCCCGGAAACGGAAAAAACACTGGGCGATCATGGGGTTGCGCTGCACCATTTGTGCACGTGGTGGGATGTGCTGGCAGAGGCACGCGCATCCGGCGCATTCGACGCCAAAACGCTAGGCGAAGTGGAATCCTTTTTGAATGCCCCCGCCGCGTGGCAAGACAAAAATATGAAGAAATAGTTATCATGACCCCTGTGGGCAGTTTGTGAACGAATCTTCAAAAAACTGTCCCAACGGCCTTTGATCTTGTGGTATGCTGTCCCAATACCACAAGATACGCGATGCACCCCAAGGGATGATCAATTTATACACACAGGTTCCACAGGGTTCAGGTGTGTTTGTTCCTCCCTTGATATGGGGATGTGTATCGCCGTAGATCGGGTCCGTGGGGGCAGACAATGAACGATATTTCAGGACTAAGAACAGCGCAGGTCGAAGGGGAAATTACCCCCGGCCTGCCCCATTCGATCGAAGCAGAACAGCAGCTGTTGGGCGCCATTCTGACGAACAACGATCTGTTTGACCGCGTGTCATCCATTGTGCGGGCAGAACATTTCTTTGACCCGGTGCATGCGCGCATTTTCGATGTGGCCGCGGCCCGGATTGCAAAGAACAATCTGGCCAGCCCGGTGACGCTAAAGGCTTTTTTGGAAGATGACGCGGGGCTTCAGGAACTGGGTGGGCCCGCCTATCTGGTGCGTCTTGCAGGGGCTGCGATTTCGTCGTTCGCCGTGCGCGATTATGCCACCATGATCTATGATCTGGCGATCCGGCGCGAACTGATCGGCGTTGGCAATGAAATTTCCGCCAAAGCATCCCGCGTGGATGTGGACAGCGAACCCCGCGAACAAATCGTAGAGGCTGAACAACGCCTGTATTCACTGGCCGAACAGGGGCAATCGGAAACCGGGTTTCAATCGTTTCTGACGGCGGTCACGGATGCCGTGAAGGTCGCAAATGCCGCCTATCAACGCGATGGGGGGCTGGCGGGCGTTTCCACGGGCCTGATCGACATGGACGCAAAGCTGGGCGGGCTGCACAAATCAGACCTTTTGATCCTTGCCGGTCGACCGTCGATGGGCAAAACGTCGCTGGCCACAAACGTCGCGTTCAACATTGCGCGCAAATACAAACGCGGGATCACCGCATCGGGCGAAGAAGGCGCGGTGGATGGCGGCGTGGTCGGCTTTTTCTCCTTGGAAATGAGCGCCGAACAACTGGCATCGCGGATCCTGTCCGAAGTGGCTGAAATTCCATCCAACCAGATCCGGCGCGGCGATTTCACCGAAGCCGAATTCCGCCGCATCGTCGAAGCGGCCAAGGAATTGGAATCCGCGCCCCTCTATATTGATGACACCCCCGCCCTGCCCATTTCACAGCTGGCCGCACGCGCCCGGCGGTTGAAGCGGACCCACGGGTTGGACGCGCTGTTTGTCGATTATTTGCAGCTGGTGCGTGGCACGGGCCGGTCTGAAAACCGGGTCAACGAAATCAGCGAAATCACCATGGGATTGAAAGCCATCGCCAAGGAACTGGATATTCCGGTCGTTGCGCTGTCGCAGCTGTCGCGTCAGGTCGAATCACGCGAAGACAAGCGCCCCCAACTTTCAGACCTGCGGGAATCGGGATCAATCGAACAAGACGCCGATGTTGTGATGTTCGTGTTCCGCGAAGAATATTACAAGGAACGCGAAAAACCCGGCGATCACGAACTGGAAAAGATGGCATCGTGGCAGCAGGAAATGGAAAACCTGCATGGCAAAGCCGAAGTGATCATCGGCAAACAGCGTCATGGTCCCATCGGCACGGTTGATCTGTCCTTCGAAGGCCGGTTCACGCGGTTTGGCAATCTGGTCAAACCGTGGCAGCAGGCCCAACAGGTCGATCAATTCTGATCTGATGATCCGGGGCGTGAACCACATCACATTGGTGGTGGCAGACCTGACCGTCAGCCTGCCATTTTATGAAATGCTTGGGGCCATGCCCACGGCCCGCTGGGCGACCGGGGCCTATCTGGATTTGGGGGGGATGTGGCTGTGTTTGGAACAGGGCGCTGGCAGCCCGGCCACAGGCGATACCCATATCGCGTTTGATTGTGCCGCAGCGGATTTCCCTGCCATGGCAGACCGGATCGCCGCACATGCCACCCTTTGGAAAGACAACCGCAGCGAAGGCGCATCACTGTATTTTCTGGACCCTGACGGGCACAAACTTGAATTGCACGTTGGCACGATGGACAGCCGCTTGGCCGATCCCAAGATGGGGCAACACCGGCTGTGAAACGGCGTGGATTTCTGGGCATGGGGGGTGCAGCCATGGTTTTGCCAACAGTTGCTCACACACAGTCTGGTCTTTGGGTGCCGCCGGAAGAACACCCCCACCGCGCCACGTTCATGATGTGGCCCGCCAGCCGGGCTGTGCATCCTGACCCAGTGTTTTTGCGGATGCTGCAAGACACCATCGCAGACATCGCAAACACCATCGCCGCATTTGAACCCGTGATCCTGTTGGCGGATGGGGCCTTGCACGGGGCGATCAAACGCAAGTTGCGCGGCGACATCACCCTGTGGGACATCCCGACCGAAGATCTGTGGGCCCGCGACGCCGGACCCTTGTTCGCGACCCAAGCGGGCCAACAGGTGATCAGCCAGATCCAGTTCAACGGATGGGGCGAAAAACAAGTCAATCGCCATGACAGTCAGGTCGCCGCACGGGTTGCAGACCGGTTGGGCATGCCACTGATCCCTTCCGGGCTGAAAGGCGAACCGGGCGGCGTGGAATGGGATGGGCGCGATACGTTGATCGCGCATCGATCATCGTGGATCATCGACAACCGCAACCCGGGTCTGACAGAAGATCAGATTGGCCAGCGTCTGATGGCAGCCTATGGCGCAGACCGGATCATCTGGTCTGACGGGGTTTGGGATCAGGATATCACGGATTATCACATCGACAGTCTGGCGCGGTTCACAGGCCCCGGCCGTGTGCTGATCAACCTGCCAGATGATCCTGATTGGACCGATCCGTTTCATGTGGCCGCAGACACCACCTTCCAAAGGCTGCAACAGTCGGGCCTGACGGTCGACGTGATCCCCGAACCCAACCAAAGACGGGTGCAAGCCATTGATTTTGTGGCATCTTACGTGAATTATTACGTTTGCAACGGCGCTGTGATCGCGCCGCAATTTGGCGACATTGAAACCGATGCCATCGCTGCCCGCGCCTTGCAAAGACACTATCCGGGGCGCGAAGTGATCACCCTGAACACCGATCCCTTGGGCGAAGTGGGCGGCGGCATTCACTGCGCCACACAACAATGGCCAGCCGCTTAAATCTCGGTCAGCTCAAACGTCACAGCCCCCAGCCGTTGACCATTCACCTGCACCGTCAGGCGCTGCGGTCCGGGATAGAGCGTGAACGTCGTCGCCCCCGCTTTGAACAAATGGGATTTGGTGATCGTCAGGTCGTGGCCCGCTTTCAACACCACATCCTTCATCTTGAACACCTTTGGTGCCGTGGTGCCGTTCGCCTTTTGCAGATCCAGGATGTAATCCACGATAACGGGTTCATCCGTCGCCGCCCGTAAGGTGACGCTGATCTGTGCCTTGTCACCGATCCGGATGGTGTGCGGATGAACGGCGGCAGACACCAAGGTGACATCAGCATCGCTGCGATAGCCCAATGCCCCCATCGCGCGGGGATGGCCGTCTTTGATCAGGGTGCGCAGGGCGTGGCGCATGATCCATGCCATTTCTTTCGCCGACTGCCGCCCCTGGTCTTTCCACCGCAACAGATGGTCCACCACGGTATCGGGGTCGTTTTTCGCAATGTCATTCAGATGGTTGGCCACAGACCGGGTCACGAACCGCGTTGGGTCCGCATAAAGCTGATCCAAAAACACCAGCGGCACCTTGGGATCCAGATCCACCCGTTTCGCCCAAGGCAACCGGGGCCGCGTGCCTTCGCTGACCAAGCGGCGCACGTGATAGTTTTCATCCCGCGCCCATTCAGACAGCCGTGCCAGCACGGCATCCGGATGGGCATTCAGAAAGGGGCGAATATAAAATTCCATCGAAAACCGCTGGGTCGCGGCGTGCAACAGATCCAGCGCCCGGTCCAAATGATCCATCCCGTGACGCACGGCCAGAATGCCGGGCACCGCGTGAATGAAACGGCCAAAATCATCATCCGTCCGCGTCGGATCCAAACGCGGTGGCATCGCCGCCGTCAGCTGATCCGCCATCGTCGGAAAATCATCCGCCAAACGCACCTCAACCTGATCGGCAATCCAGTCCAGACGGTCCATCAATTCACGGTCCGCAAACCCCGCAAGACAGGCCGCTGCAAATTCGCCCGCATCAAACCCGGGGATCGCAGCGGCATATTCCGCTGCGAGATCCCCGATGCTGTCTGCGTTGAACAGATGGTCTTTCAGGCTGAATTTTTCGGCCATCAGATCGTCGCGTTCGTGGCCCCGCCATCGGCCAGAATGTTCTGGCCCACAATGAACCCCGCGTGCTGCGAACACAAAAACGCGCAGGCCGCGCCAAATTCTGCCGCCGTGCCATAGCGCCGCGCGGGGATCGTCGCTTCGCGCTGCGCGCGGGCTTCGTCCATGGTGATGCCTTGCGCTTGGGTCACGCCCGTGTCCAACGCCACAGCGCGATCCGTGGCGTGGATGCCCGGCAGCAGGTTGTTGATGGTCACGCCTTTTTGCGCCACCTGCCGCGCGGTCCCGGCTACATAGCCGGTCAGACCGGTGCGGGCCGCGTTCGACAGACCCAGTTGTGGGATCGGGGCTTTGACCGATTGACTGGTGATGTTGACCACGCGGCCCCAACCCCGGTCCATCATGCCGGGCAAGCTGGCCTTCATCAGGGCGATGGGCGTCAGCATGTTGGCATCCAGCGCCGCAATGAAATCATCGCGGTTCCAGTCTGACCACAGCCCCGGCGGCGGGCCGCCGGCGTTGGTGACCAGAATGTCGATGGCCCCAGCGGCGTCCAAGACCCGCGCCTGCCCATCGGCCGTTGTGACATCGCAGGCCACCGTGGAAACCTGTACCCCGTAGGTGTCACGGATGTGGGTCGCCGTGGCCTCTAACGCGTCGGCCCCGCGTGCGTTCAACGTCAGGTTCACGCCTTCTGCCGCCAAAGCTTCGGCGCAGCCACGCCCCAATCCTTTGGATGATGCACAGACCAAAGCTGATTTACCGCTGATTCCCAGATCCATGTGATGCCTCCTATACGAATGAACTATGGCTAACAGCACCGGCGGGGGCCGACAACGCCCAACGGTCGTTGACCCTGTGCACCGGGGTTTATATCCTGTTTATGTTTCCCGGCGATACTCGATCCGGTTCATCAAAGGCACATTCATGACGCGCAGCACACCCATGCAGACATTGCTGGCCTTTGACGCCCGCACGCTGCGCGTGACCGAAGGGGCCAATTTCGGTGACACGCTGTCGTTTGCCGAAGAACTGATTTTGGACGATGTCTATACCCTGCAAAAGGGCGCTGACATGGACCGGCTGTCATTGGCGATGCGCGCCGGGCAGGATCATTTCACCCTGACCGCAGACACCGCATTGGGATCGCCCGGGGCGGATTTGTATCTGGATTGCTGCATCACCTTCATGGCGCTGGATGGTCACACGTTCGAAGCGCTGATTTTCGTTGAAGTCGAAGATGGCGCGGCAGAGGCTGTCTTTCTGCATCCCCTTGCGCCGATGGAACCGGATCAACCCTATCGGCTGGTCGGCTTGGAAACCGCAAATGTGATCCGCAAAATGGCAGAAGTTGCCTGTGTCAGCTTTACCCGGGGCACACATATCACGCTGGCGTCCGGCGCGCAGGTCCCGATTGAAGATCTGCAAATTGGTGACCGTGTGTTGACCCGCAACGAAGGGCCGCAAGCCGTGCGCTGGATTGGGGAAAACACCGTCCGCGCCGTGGGGGATTTCGCGCCGGTGATGATCCGCAAAGGGGCGCTGAACAATGAAAACGATCTGATCGTCAGCCCCGATCACCGCCTGTTCATCTATCAGCGGTCCGATCAGCTGGGCGCGGGTCGGTCAGAATTGTTGATCAAGGCCCGTTATCTGGTCAACGACATCGACGTCGTCCGGTTGGAAGGCGGGTTCGTTGATTACTTCCAAATCCTGTTTGACGCACACCACATTATCTATGCCGAAGGCATCGCAGCGGAATCCATGCTGATCGACACACGGACAGAGGCCGCACTCCCGGCGGAACTGTCCGAACTTCTGCCCGATCACACCGCCAGCCGCCATTCCGATTACGAAGTGCAAGAAGCCTTGCTGGGCGCGGATATGGCCGCAAGGCTGAAAGCCGCCAGCGCCCGCTAGGCTGCCCACCCCAATCGACGCGCGGTGGGTTCCACCCACCCTACAGCATCGGTGCCCCATGGGCGCCCTGCCCCAAAATGCTGCACCTGCGGTATGTACAGGGGGTGTACAGGGGGTGTACGGGATGTGCCCCCCAAGTTTCGCGGCATCTGGACCCCGGCACCCGCCCCGCGTATAGCGCAGGCATGTTAGACAATCGCCCCACTTTGCCCCCTGAAATTGCCCGCCGCCGGACGTTTGCGATCATCTCGCACCCCGATGCCGGCAAGACCACGTTGACGGAAAAATTCCTTTTGTATGGGGGCGCCATTCAGATGGCCGGACAGGTCCGGGCCAAGGGCGAAGCGCGGCGCACGCGGTCTGATTTCATGCAGATGGAAAAGGACCGTGGGATTTCGGTATCCGCCTCTGCCATGTCGTTTGATTTCGGGCCGTATCGGTTCAATCTGGTGGATACGCCCGGCCACTCTGACTTTTCGGAAGACACTTACCGCACCCTGACAGCGGTCGACGCTGCCGTGATGGTCATCGATGGGGCCAAGGGTGTGGAAAGCCAGACACAGAAACTGTTCGAAGTCTGCCGTCTGCGCGATTTGCCGATCCTGACGTTCTGCAACAAGATGGACCGGGAAAGCCGCGATACATTTGAAATCATTGACGAAATTCAGGAAAATCTTGCGATTGACGTGACCCCGGCCGCTTGGCCCATCGGGCGTGGGCGCGATTTTGTGGGCACCTATGATTTGTTGCAGGACCGTTTGTTGTTGATGGACCGTGCGGATCGAAACACGGTTGCGGAAACGATTGAAATCAAGGGCCTGGATGATCCCAAGCTGGCCGAACATGTGCCCGCTGATCTGCTGGACACGTTTCTGGAAGAACTGGAAATGGCCCGCGAACTGCTGCCGCCCCTGGACCCGCAGGCGTTGTTGGAAGGGACGATGACGCCGATCTGGTTTGGATCCGCGATCAATTCGTTTGGCGTCAAGGAACTGATGGATGGCATCGGCACTTACGGCCCGGAACCCCAGCCCCAACGGGCCGAACCGCGCCAAGTGTCGCCCGAAGAAAAGAAGGTCGCCGGCTTTGTGTTCAAGGTGCAGGCGAATATGGACCCCAAACACCGCGACCGCGTCGCCTTTGTGCGCATGGCATCGGGTCACTTCAAACGCGGCATGAAGCTGACCCATGTGCGCACGAAAAAACCCATGGCGATCGCGAACCCTGTCATGTTCCTCGCCTCTGACCGCGAACTGGCGGAGGAGGCTTGGGCGGGCGATATCTTGGGCATTCCGAACCATGGGCAACTCCGGATTGGGGATACACTGACCGAAGGCGAAGCGTTGCGCGTTACGGGCATTCCATCCTTTGCGCCCGAACTGCTGCAAAACATTCGCGCAGGCGATCCCCTGAAGGCCAAGCATCTGGACAAGGCGCTGATGCAATTCGCCGAGGAAGGGGCTGCGAAAGTGTTCAAGCCGATGATCGGTTCCGGCTTTATCGTTGGCGTTGTTGGTGCCCTGCAATTCGAAGTTTTGGCCAGCCGGATCGAACTTGAATACGGCCTGCCTGTTCGGTTTGAACCGTCCCAATTCACGTCGGCACGCTGGGTGTCTGGCCCGGCGGATCTGGTGGCGAAATTTGCGGATCAGAACAAACAGCATATGGCGACAGATAACGACGGTGACACTGTGTTCTTGACCCGCCTGCAGTGGGATATCGACCGCGTGGCGCGTGATCATCCAGAACTTTCGCTGACATCGACCAAGGAAATGATGGTGTAACGGCAAAAACCTGCGCTTTTGCACGGGTTTTTGGCTGAATTTCTTGATCCCCAACGCAAGCCTGATATTTCTTTGCGCAGGGATAATTTGGGAAGACACAATGGCACATATGGGACGCATCGTATCACGAACCGCGCTGATCGCGGGGCAATCTTCACTGGTGTTCACCGGCACATTGGCTGCCGCCGCCACCAGTGGCGAAGCATCGTGGGATATCGTCCGCGGGGTCGAGGTGAACGAAGTTGTCACCGACACCAGCTATACTGTCGAAAAGACCTTTCCCGAACAAGTGGGCGACGGCATCAGCCAATTCAAATTGACTGGCTACGTGGCGCTGACTGTATCCGACACGGATGTAAGCGAATTCATTCTGGTGTCGGACATGGGCTTTTGCCCGTACTGCGGTGACCCTGACCACGGCGCGTCGCTTCAGATCAAACTTGCTGGGTTGGAAACCACCATGGTGGATGGGGACCGCATCAGCGTGATGGGCACCCTGACACCGGTCCGTGACAGCGAAACATGGCAGGCTTTGGTATTGGAAAATGCCTTTGTCATGCGTTGACCCTAGGGTTGTTTGACCAACAGTTCAAAAACGCTTAGTAACGGCCCATAAATCCGAATTGGGGCGTGACTTGCCCCCGGCTGGCATCGAGGCCAGCGCGACATAGGGCAATGAATGACCAAATTTACTGATCTGAACCTTGATAAAAAGGTTCTGAAAGCCATCGCCGACACCGGCTATGAAACCCCAACCCCGATCCAGGCAGGCGCAATTCCACCCGCGCTAGAAGGCAAAGATGTCTTGGGGATCGCACAAACGGGGACAGGGAAAACCGCCAGTTTCACACTGCCGATGATCACACGGCTGGCCCGTGGCCGGGCCCGTGCCCGCATGCCGCGTTCGCTGGTCCTGTGTCCGACACGGGAATTGGCCGCACAGGTGGCGGAAAACTTTGACGCCTACACAAAATATTCGAAACTGACCAAGGCACTGTTGATTGGCGGCGTATCGTTCAAAGAACAGGACCTGTTGATTGACCGGGGCGTGGACGTGTTGATCGCCACACCGGGCCGGCTTTTGGACCATTTCGAACGCGGCAAGCTGTTGTTGACAGGCATCGAAATTATGGTGGTCGATGAAGCCGACCGGATGCTGGACATGGGGTTCATCCCAGACATCGAACGTATCTTTGGGTTGACGCCCTTCACACGCCAAACCCTGTTCTTTTCGGCGACCATGGCCCCGGAAATCGAACGGATCACCAACACCTTCCTGTCGGCCCCTGCCCGCATCGAAGTGGCACGTGCGGCAACAACATCGGAAAACATCACGCAATCCGTTGTAATGTTCAAAGCCAGCCGTAAAGATCGAGAAGGCACCGAAAAACGCAAATTGCTGCGCGCACTGATCGATAACGAAGGCGACGCCTGCAAGAACGCAATCATTTTCTGCAATCGCAAGACAGATGTGGATATCACTGCCAAGTCGTTGAAAAAATACGGCTATGACGCGGCACCCATCCATGGGGATCTGGATCAATCCAAACGGATGGAAACGCTGAGCGGATTTCGGGATGGCACGTTGCGGTTTTTGTGTGCGTCAGATGTGGCGGCCCGCGGATTGGACATTCCCGATGTCAGCCATGTGATCAACTATGACGTTCCCGGCCATGCCGAAGATTACGTGCACCGTATCGGGCGCACCGGTCGTGCAGGCAAAAAGGGAACGGCCCTGATGATCTGTGTGCCGCGGGATGAAAAGAATCTGGCTGACATTGAATCGCTCGTGAAAATGGAAGTGCCCCGGGCCGAAAACCCGATGCCGAAACCAGAACCCAAGCCGAAACGGGATACAAAGAAAGCCGAAGCGCCAAAAGAAGAAGCCCGCGAAGACGCCCCCGCCGCTGAGGATCGCCCCCCGCGGCAAGACAAGGCGCAGGGCAAGGCAAACCGGGGACGTGGGCGTGGTCGGGGCCGCGACGACAATCACCCGACCCCCATGGGATTGGGCGATCACCTGCCCCAGTTCATCGCGCTCAGCTTTGAGGAACGCATGACGCCCGCACAACG
>JAHDBC010000015.1:15321-29578 GCA_020630595.1 Planktomarina sp. | reverse complement strand
GGACGAAAGTGCACAAAAAAAGGCCCCGAATTTCGGGGCCTTTTCTATTTTGGACGTATGCTTATTGAAGCCGACTGATCACCACGGTGACTTCCGGTTTTTTCCCGATTTCCGACATTGCGATATTGCGTGTCATGCGGCGCATTTCTTCTTCCAGTTTGCCGTCATCCATCAGCGTCTTGGCAGACAGACGCATCAGTTGCTGGTTCAGATCGTTTTCCAGCAATTCAGCCAAAGGCGCGTTGCTGTTGCCCATTTCCGGCAGCCCCATGGTTTCGATCCACGGTTCGCCCAAGGGTTCATCTTCGTCCAGGATCACATTGACCATCACATGACCGTTCAGCGCCATGCGGATGCGGTCGCGGACCACACCGTCAAACTGCCCCACTTGCACGGATCCATCCAGATACGTCCGGCCCGTTTCCACGAAACCATCAACCGTTGGCGCATTGCCGGACAGATCGACCATGGTTCCGTTCACAGCCACAATCGCCGCCATGCCCTTGGCCGTTCCCAGTTTGGCATGTTCGCGCAGATGGCGGTGTTCGCCGTGCATCGGGATCAGGATTTGTGGTTTCAGCACATCGTGAAATGTTTCCAGATCGGGCCGGTTCGCGTGGCCCGAAACATGGTATTTGCCCGAATTGTCATCCACGACATCCACACCCATTTCAGACAGCTGGTTGATGATGCGGATCACGCCTCGTTCATTGCCCGGAATGGTTTTGGATGAAAACAGGAACAAATCGCCTTCTTTCAGCGTCATGCCACGGTATTTGCCATTGGCCAGCTGTGCCGATGCCGCCCGGCGTTCCCCCTGCGATCCTGTGACCAGAAGCATCAGGTTGCCACGTGGGATCGACAGCGCATCTTCGGGGCTGACGGTGCTGGGGAAATCAGACAAAACGCCTGTTTCCAACCCTGCTTCCACCATCCGGCGCATGGCACGGCCCATCAGACAGATCGACCGCCCGGCGCGCACGCCCGCCTCGGCCAAGGTTTTCACACGCGCGATGTTGGATGCAAAGGTTGTGGCGATCACCATTTGATCCGCACTTGCGACAAGCGATGTGATGTTGTCGCCCAATGTGCTTTCTGATCGGCCAGCAGTCTGGTTGAACACATTCGTGCTGTCACAGATCAACGCCCGCACACCAGATTTTGCAATGTCGCCCCACATCACCGGGTCCCATGGTTCACCCACCAACGGATCGGTATCGATTTTGAAATCACCCGAATGCACCACGCGCCCTTCGGGCGTGTCGATCACAAGGGCCGAACTTTCAGGGATCGAATGGCTGACCGGGGCAAAACCCACTGTGAACGGGCCGCATGTGACCTGTTCGGGCCAGGCCGACATGGTGGTGACCGCCTTTGGTTCGACGCCGTATTCGTCCAGCTTGCGCCGGGCGATATTGGCCGTGAACGCACGCGCATAGATCGGCGCGCCCAACCGGGAAAAAGTATGGCCCACCGCCCCCACGTGATCTTCGTGGGCGTGGGTGATAAAGATGCCATCAATACGGTCTTTGCGATCTTCCAACCACTGAATATCGGGGATGATCAGATCCACACCGGGGGTTGTATCCATATCCGGAAAGGCCACGCCCAGATCGACGACGATCAGGCGTTCTTTGTCTGGGGCGCCATATCCATAGACATAACAATTCATTCCCACTTCCCCTGCGCCACCCAGGGGAAGGTACATCAATCGTTCTCTGCTCATGTTTAGTCCTTGTTATACCGATGGATCACAGTCAGCCCGTGCATCGTGAGGTCATCCTCAAATTCATCAAATAGCCCGTCATCCCCCTGTGCAAAGAGGGGGGCAAGGCCGCCGGTTGAGATCACTTTCATGGGCCGATCCCGTTCCGCCCTAATCTGGTTGGTGATACCCCGCACAAGGCCGATGTAGCCCCAGAACACGCCGGACTGCATGCAAGCGACCGTGTTCGTGCCGATCACCTTTTCGGGGCGCGATACATCCACATGGGGCAAGGCCGCCGCCGCTTGGTGCAACGCTTCAAGGCTAAGGTTCACACCCGGCGCAATGACACCACCGATATAGGCGCCGTCCTTTGCCACCACGTCAAAGGTTGTGGCCGTGCCGAAATCCACAATGATCAGATCACCCCCGAACCTGTCATAGCCTGCGACCGTGTTGACCAAACGGTCCGGCCCGACTTGGGTTTCCGCATCCACCCGCACATCAACCGGCAAGGCGCAATCTGGTTTGCCCACAACCAATGGTCGGCAGTCAAAATAGGTTGCGCACAGCACCCGCAAATTGAAGACCACGCGCGGTACGGTCGACGATATGATCACTTCGGAAATGTCGGCTTCGATGCCGTGCAAGCGCATCAGGCTGTTGAGCCAGACATAATATTGATCCGCCGTCCGCTGATGTTCCGTGGCACAGCGCCAGTTGGCAATAAAGCGGTCCCCATCCCAGATCGCAAAGACAGTGTTGGTGTTCCCGCAATCAATGGCTAGCAACATGGGCGGCGGTCCTTAGAAATAGACGTCAGCGGCGGGTATGGCCCTGACACCACCATTCGTCAACAACATCAGGTTTCCGTCATCATCAATGCCGTCAAAACGTCCCGTCAGCGTTTCTTTCGCGGTCCGCGCCGTGATTGGTTCGCCCAACCGGGCGGCATGCGCCATCCATGCGTTTCGGATGGGTGCGAATCCCTGGGTGGCGCATTGATATTCGAACCGGGCAAAGGATTGCGCCAAAACCGGCAAGAATTCAGTGGCAGAGATGGGCGTACCAACCACATCTGCCACCCCCATGGGCGGAAATGCGGCATCCACCACGCCCTTTGGCGCATGGCCCAGATTGACGCCGATGCCGACATGCAGCCGGTTGACCTGATCGCCATTGCCCTGTGCCTCTAACAGGATTCCGGCAACCTTGCCGCCGTCCAAAAGCACATCATTGGGCCATTTGTGCGCCAGCAAGGCCGGTGCAACGAACTGCGACAGTGCTTCGTGCAATGCGCACGCCGCCACAAACGACCGCCACGCCGCCTGCTGGGCTGGCGCATTCGGATCGATCAGCAATGTGCCGGAAAACGCACCGTCTGCGGCAAGCCAGACACGGCCCTGACGCCCCCGCGCGGCGGTCTGGCGCTCTGCGACGATCCAATGGGGAAGCGGCCCGTGATAGGACCGCGCGGCTTCCATGGTGGACGATGTCACCGACACGATGTCGGCGGTGACACCATCAGGAAGCTTAGTTGGCAAGGGCGATGGCCGCTGCGGTTGCCGGGTCCTGAACCACCATGAACAGACCCGTGGATCCAATCAAAAGCAACAGGGCCGACACCGCCATCACCGCGCGCAACACCAGCGGATCATTTTGATCCAGCGGATCACGTTCGCTGCCAAAGAACACGAAGAAGACAATGCGCAGGTAATAGAACGCGCCGATCACCGACGCGATCACACCCGCAACGGCAAGCCACGTTAGCCCAGCTTCGACAGCGGCCACAAGCACGGCATATTTGGCGAAAAAGCCAAGGAACGGCGGAACACCGGCCAGCGAAAACATCAGAACCAAAACCACCAGCGCCTTCATCGGATCGGTGCGCGACAAAAGGTTCAGCGACGCAATATCCGTGACCGGACGCCCATCGCGCGACATCGACAGGATCACTGCAAACATGCCCAAGTTCATCAACACGTAGATGGTCATGTAAAGCAGCATGGCTTCAACACCGCCAGCATCGCCAGCGGCCAGGCCCATCAAGGCAAACCCCATATGCGCGATGGATGAATAGGCCATCAGGCGTTTCAGGTCCGTTTGGCCAATCGCTGCAATCGCGCCAAGGAACATGGAAATGACCGCAAAGGCGGCGATCACCTGCTGCCAATCGCCAACCGCGCCCCCGAAGGCATCATGCACCACACGCCCAAACAGCGCCATCGCCGCCATTTTGGGGGCCGTGGCAAAGAAGGCCGTGATGGGGGTGGGTGATCCTTCGTAAACGTCCGGGGTCCACATGTGGAATGGTGCGGCGGATACTTTGAACGCCAAACCAGCCAACACAAAAACCAGCCCGATCAGCAGACCGACCGACAAATGATCGGATCCTTGGGTGGTTTCAATGATCCCGGCGAAATTCGTTGTCCCGGCATATCCGTAGACCAGCGAACAGCCATACAGCAACAGGCCAGAGGACAGCGCCCCAAGGACGAAGTATTTCAGCCCCGCTTCGGTCGATTTGGCATGATCGCGGCGCAACGACGCCACAACGTACAACGACAGCGACTGCAGTTCCAACCCCATGTACAGCACGATCAGGTCCGACGCGCTGACCATCACCATCATGCCCACGACAGCCAAGGCCACCAACAGCGGATATTCGAACCGCATCAGGTCATGTTTGGTCATGAAATCCTGGCTCATCACCAGAACGATGGCCGCTGACAGCAAGATCACCACTTTGGCAAAACGCGAAAACGCATCATCGGCAAACGTGCCATTGAACGCCATTTGCGTCTGGTCGGGGCCAACGCCGATCCACAGGGCCACCACGACCATCACGGCCGCTGTCACCCACAATGACACATGCGCCAAGGCATCTTTGCCTGTGTAGACAATCACCACCAGCGCCAGCATGGCATAGGTCGCAAGTGCCAGTTCTGGCAAAACAACGGAAAGATCATTCGTCAACATGGGACCTGTTCCTTAATGATCACTGATGGCCGCTTGGGCATCAGCAATTCCAAATTCCGCGACATTCGCCGCATATTGATCGACAAGCGCACTGACCGATGGCCCGATGATATCCAACGCAAGCGATGGATAGACGCCCAAGATCAGGGTCATGGCCACCAGTGGTGCAAATATCCACTTTTCGCGTGGACCCATATCCGTAATGGATCGCAGGCTTTCCTTGATCAGATCACCCATCACCACGCGGCGGTACAGCCACAGCGCATAGGCCGCCGATAGGATCACCCCGGTACAGGCGAACAATGCAACCCATGTGTTCACTTGGAAAATCCCCATCAGCGTCAGGAATTCACCGACAAAGCCGGATGTGCCCGGAAGGCCAACATTGGCCATCGTGAAGAACATGAAGATCAGCGCGTAAAACGGCATCCTGTTCACAAGGCCGCCATAGGCATCGATATCGCGCGTGTGCATGCGATCGTAGATCACGCCCACACACAAAAACAGCGCGCCAGAGATGAAGCCGTGGGAAATCATCTGAAAGATCGCCCCATCCACGCCCTGCTGGTTGGCTGCGAAAATGCCCATCGTCACATAGCCCATGTGGGCCACCGATGAATAAGCGATCAGCTTTTTCATATCTTCCTGCGCCAGTGCCACCAACGATGTGTAGACAATCGCAATCGCAGACATCCAGAACACCAGTGGGGCCAACAAATCTGATGCGACAGGGAACATGGGCAGGCTGAAGCGCAAAAACCCATAGCCGCCCAGTTTCAGAAGGATCGCCGCCAGAACCACGGACCCCGCTGTTGGTGCCTGAACGTGGGCATCGGGCAACCATGTGTGCACGGGCCACATCGGCATTTTCACCGCAAAGGACGCAAAGAACGCGATCCACATCAACGTTTGCGCCCCACCCAGAACATGCAGGC
The DNA here is from genome assembly GCA_020630595.1 of Planktomarina sp. Taxonomy (GTDB): domain Bacteria; phylum Pseudomonadota; class Alphaproteobacteria; order Rhodobacterales; family Rhodobacteraceae; genus Planktomarina. The sequence continues at coordinate 23,959 of JAHDBC010000015.1, read as the reverse complement.
CAAGAATGCTGAACGTATCGGACGCGAAATTATGCGTCAGCAAAACTTCGATATCGGTTGTTCCCGCGTCCGCGTACATCGCAACCATAGCCACCAGCATCAGAACAGAGCCGAGGAAGGTATAAAGGAAGAACTTGAAAGACGCATAGATGCGGTTCGCCCCGCCCCAGATCCCAATGATCAGGAACATCGGGATCAGGCCCGCCTCGAAGAACAGATAGAACAGCACCAGATCCAGCGCACAGAACACGCCGATCATCAGTGTTTCAAGGATCAGGAACGCAACCATGTATTCCTTGACCCGGGTTTTCACATCCCAAGATCCAAGGATCACCAGCGGCATGATGAACGTTGTCAAAAGAACAAACAGAACCGAAATCCCGTCCACGCCCATTTTGTAGCGCAGGCCCATCAGCCATTCGCGGTCTTCCACGAACTGAAAGCCCGTGTCGTTGGGATCAAACCCGGCCAGAATGAACAGCGACGCGATGAACGTCAGAACCGTTGCAATCAGTGCAAGGTATTTCGCGTTTTTCTGTGCGGCTTCATCTTCGCCCCGCAGAAAGATCAGCAAGATCACTGCTGCGATCAGGGGGATAAAGGTCGTGATAGAAAGCAAGCTGTTCATTGCTTAATTCCCCGCAATCATGGCCCAGGAAATCAGGACCGCAATCCCGATCACCATGGCAAGCGCATAGGTGAAAATGTAGCCGGACTGGGCGCGATTGACCCATTTGGTAAAGAACGGGACAACCCCCATGGCAAGACCGTTGATGCCCCCGTCGATGACGGCTCCATCGCCCTTTTTCCAAAGGAAGTTGCCAACCCATTGGGCGGGCCGCACGAAGATCACGTCATAGATTTCGTCGACGTACCATTTGTTCAGCAAGAACCGGTACAGCGGTGCGTTTGCTTCGGCAAAGCGTTGCGGCAGGTTCCAGCGGGTCATGTAGAAGGCATAGGCAGACAAAAAGCCCAGCAACATCGCCACAAACGGTGCGACCTTTACGGTCCAATGCACTTCGTGGGCTTCGTGCAAAACGTGGTTGTCAGGATGCATGTAAATCGCGCCCTGCCCCAGTTTGGGATCGTTCATCGGATCAACGGCGGCCTTGTCTTCGCTGTGGCTGTCATCACCTGCGGCAAACGCCGGGGTGGCCAGCAGCGTCAACGCGGCATGATCGTCTTTCTTTTCGTGCTTTTCGATGCCGAAATAGGTTTCGACGGAATAGGTCGACCCAAAGAACGGTTTGTACCACACCATGCCTGCCAAAATTGCACCGACGGCAAGCACCGCCAAGGGTGTCAGCATCACGGTCGGGCTTTCATGGGCGTGTTCGTGGGTGTGTTTGTCCCCGCGCGGTTCGCCGTAGAACGTCAGGAACATCAGGCGCCAGCTGTAAAAGCTGGTCATTGCGGCGGCCACGACCAATGCCCAGAAAGCGATGCCCATGGGGGTTGCGGCCCATGCGCTTTCGATGATCGCATCCTTGGACACGAAACCGGCGAACCCAATGGGGAAACCAACATACAATAGCGGAATGCCAACACCAGTGATTGCCAGCGTACCGATCATCATGGCCCAGAATGTTTTGGGCAGCTTGTCTTTCAGGCCCCCATAATTGCGCATGTCCTGTTCATGGTGCATGCCATGGATCACGGACCCGGCGCCCAAGAACAGCATGGCCTTGAAGAACGCGTGCGTGAACAGGTGGAACATCGCAACGGAATAAACCCCGACACCCGCCGCCACGAACATGTACCCCAACTGGGAACAGGTCGAATAGGCGATAACCCGTTTGATGTCATTTTGAACCAAGCCAACCGTCGCCGCAAAAAACGCTGTCAGCGCGCCGATATAGACGACGATCTGCTTTGCCTCTGGCGCGAATTCGATGATGGGCGACATGCGGCAGACCAAGAATACGCCCGCCGTCACCATGGTTGCTGCGTGGATCAGCGCGGACACGGGCGTCGGCCCTTCCATCGCATCGGGCAACCATGTGTGCAGGAAGAACTGCGCCGATTTGCCCATCGCACCGATGAACAACAAAAATGCGATCAGGTTCGCGGCATTCCAATCCGTCCAAAGGAACGTAATGGTGGCCTGCTGCAGTTCTGGCCCCATGGTCAGCACATCGCGGAAATTGATGCTGTCGGCCATCATGAACAGCGCAAAGATACCCAACAAGAACCCAAAATCGCCGACGCGGTTGACGACGAACGCTTTGATCGCCGCGGCCCCTGCGCTTTGCTTGCGGATGTAGAACCCGATCAACAGGTACGACGCGACGCCCACGCCTTCCCAGCCAAAAAACAGTTGCAACAGGTTGTCGGCCGTCACCAACATCAGCATCGTAAAGGTAAAGAACGACAGATAGGCGAAAAACCGTGGGCGATAGCTTTCGTTTTCCGCAAAATGATCGTCGTGCGCCATGTAGCCAAAGCTGTAAAGATGCACCAGGGCGGACACTGTCGTGATCACGATCAGCATGATCGCGGTCAACCGGTCCACCCGTATGGCCCAATCAACACTTAGCGCACCGCTTTCAATCCACCGCAGGATCGACACGGTGTAATAGCCGTTGTCGTGCGCGAATGGATCAAACGTCAGGAACAGGGTCCATGACAACACGGCAGACAGGAACAACAGTCCGGTGGCCGTCCATTGGGCCACGGTTTCACCGATAAACCGGTGCCCGAAGCCGCAAATCAATGCACCAACAAGGGGCGCGAACAGGAGGATCGTTTCCATCGCGGCTTAACCTTTCATCATGTTGACGTCTTCGACGTCGATGGTTCCACGATTGCGGAAGAAGCAAACCAAAATCGCAAGGCCAATCGCCGCCTCTGCCGCTGCGACCGTCAGAACGAACAGCGTGAAGACCTGACCAACAAGGTCATTGAGGAATGCAGAAAATGCCACGAAGTTGATGTTCACCGACAAGAGGATCAATTCGATCGACATCAGCAGGATGATGATGTTCTTGCGGTTCAAAAACAGACCAAAGATGCCGATCACAAACAGGCAGGCCGCAACGGTAAGATAGTGTTCAAGTCCGACCATAGTTACAGCCCCTGCCCCGGTTTCACGTCTTTCAGTTCCATCGCCTTGGCTGGATCACGGTACATCTGCGCCAAGACGTTCTGGCGTTTGATGTCCGTGCGGTGGCGCAGCGTCAGAACGATGGCCCCGATCATTGCAACCAGCAGGATCAGGCCAGACAGTTGGAAGACCAGAATATAATCGTCGTACAGGATCTGCCCCAAGGCGGCGGTGTTTTCCACGTTGCTGATTTCATGCTGCAGGCGGCCTTCGAACCCTTCGGAATAGCCCCATGCCCCAAACGCAACGCCCAGCTGCGCAACAATGACCAGCCCGATCAACGCACCCAGCGGCAAGTACCGCGACATTTCGGCCCGCAGTTCGGCGAATTCCACATCCAGCATCATCACGACAAACAAAAACAGAACCGCGACCGCGCCGACATAAACAATGATCAGCAACATCGCGACGAATTCTGCACCCAACAGGACAAACAGGCCCGCTGACGACATAAAGGCCAAGATCAGCCACAGAACCGAATGCACAGGATTTTTGGACACGACCGTAAACAGGCCCCCAATCAACGTGCATAGCGCAAAAGCATAGAACGCGAAATCCGCGACACCCATCTTTTTTCCCTTCCTTTCGTGCCTTCGTTTGCGAAGGTCACAGGCTTATCTGTACGGCGCGTCCAGTTCCAGGTTTCGGGCAATCTCTGCCTCCCACCGTTCACCGTTGGCCAGCAGTTTATCTTTGTTGTAGAACAGTTCTTCCCGGGTTTCGGTCGAGAATTCAAAGTTCGGACCTTCGACAATCGCGTCCACCGGGCACGCTTCTTGGCAGAACCCGCAATAGATGCATTTTGTCATGTCGATGTCATAACGTGTGGTGCGGCGGCTGCCATCTTCGCGCGGTTCCGCGTCGATGGTGATCGCCTGTGCCGGACAGACGGCTTCGCACAGTTTGCAGGCGATGCAGCGTTCTTCACCGTTGGGATACCGGCGCAGTGCGTGTTCGCCCCGAAACCGCGGCGACAGCGGCCCCTTTTCGTGCGGATAATTCAGCGTGGCCTTGGGTTTGAAGAAATACTTCATGCCCAGTTTGAACCCCTGCCACATATCCTGCAGAAAAAAATATTTGGCGGCGCGGGTGTAGTCGATGTTGGTCATGATTACCCTCCTACGGCCCAGCGGGCATAGGTGCCCCAGAACCAACCGAATTGTGCGGCAAATGCGACGAAGACGACCCATGCCAAGCTGAACGGCAGAAACACCTTCCACCCGATGCGCATCAGCTGATCGTACCGGTAGCGTGGCACCACAGCCTTGACCATCGCGAACAGGAAGAAGAAAAACGCCATCTTCAACACCATCCAGTGCGGACCGTCGCCCAACAATGGAATGTCGCCCAGCGATCCAAAGGCGAATGGTGACAACCAGCCACCAAAGAACAGAAGGCTCATCAACGCGCACATCAAGAAGATCGCGATGTATTCGCCAGCCATAAACAACAGGAAAGGTGTTGATGAATATTCAACCTGATATCCCGCCACCAATTCCGATTCCGCTTCGGGCAAATCGAACGGGGGGCGGTTCGTTTCGGCCAAGGCGCTGATAAAGAACAGAAAGACCATCGGGAACATGGGCAGCCAATACCAGCTGAAGAAGCCCGCACCGCCATCTTGCGCGGCAACGATTGCACCAAAATTCATAGACCCTGTCGCGATGATGATCCCGATGATGATCAAGCCCAGCGATACTTCGTAAGAAATCATCTGTGCCGCAGACCGCAGGGATCCAAGGAACGGATATTTCGAGTTGGACGCCCAACCGCCCATAATCACGCCATAAACTTCCAGTGATGACACGGCGAACACAAACAGGATCGCAACATTGATATCCGCCAGAACCCACGTGTCATTGAACGGGATGACAGCCCAAGCCATGACCGCCAGAACAAACGACAACAGTGGCGCCAACAGGAAAACGGCCCGGTCAGCCCCCGCCGGGATCACGATTTCCTTGACCACGTATTTCAAGGCGTCAGCCACAGTTTGCAAAAGCCCAAAGGCCCCCACCACGTTCGGCCCGCGCCGCATCTGAACAGCGGCCCAGATTTTGCGGTCGCCATAAACAAGGAACAACAGGCTGACCATCACAAAGCCCACCACCAAAAGGCTTTGGCCCAGGATGATCAACAAGGTCATCATAGCGTCACTCATAGCGTCGGTATCCCTTCGGCCTCACAGGTTGCGACTTGTTCCGCCGCATTGATTACATTCGCCCCGCGAGGTGTGGTTGGCGAGATGGTGTAAATCGCATCTGCGACCTGAACGCCACCCTCTTCGTATACATTTGTGCGCACATGTCGCGTATGGCTGTAGCCCCGGACCAATGTGTACCGGGCCGCCACGCAATCTGCGTAATCCGTTAGCGATTTTGGCCCCAACTGCCCGGACATGCGCACCTGAAAATTCACAAGATCATCATCCAACAGGCGGGTGTCAGCCCCCAGATAGGTTCCATAGGGCTGAACCGGGACAGGTGCCCCGGGGGTGCAGGCCGCCACGATCAACGCCATCAGGATGATCCCCGTTCGCATTGCATCACTCTGCCGCCATGGGGGCCGTATCGCGGCCTGCGGCGGCGGCGGACAATTCGCCCATCAGCTTGCTGGCCCGCGCAATCGGATTGGTCAGATAGTGATCTTTTACAGGGCTGACAAACGCGCCCTTGCCCATCTTGCCCTGTGGGACGGCCGCCCAGTCATTTGCGGCAACCGTGTCCACGTCTGCCAGATGCGGCGCGGTTTCAACCATGGCCCGGCGCAGCGCCGCCAGCGAATCGAATGGCAAAGTTGCGCCCATTTCCCCCGACAACGCCCGCAAGATCGCCCAGTTTTCCTTGGCCTGACCCGGTGCAAACCCAGCCCGCAGCGCCAACTGGGGGCGGCCTTCGGTGTTTACAAACAGGCCCTGTTCTTCGGTGTATGCGGCACCCGGCAGGATAATATCAGCGCGGTGCGCGCCCCGATCCCCGTGGGACCCCTGATAAATCACAAACGGGCCAGCGGGCACATCGGTTTCGTCTGACCCCAGATTGTACACCACATCGGCCCCATCCAGCGCCGCGGCAACACCGCCGTCCGTCACGGCACCGATATCCATGGCACCAACACGTGCGGCAGCCGTGTGCAGGATCAACAGTTTGCCGTTCGTTTTTTCGACCACATCCATCGCGGCGGCCAAAACGGCGGCGCCATCATCGCCCAACAACGCGCCCTGACCCACAATCACCATGGATGGCACATCCTTGATCGCGCCAAACTTGTGGTCCTGCAGTTTGGCAAGTGCCGCGCGGTCATCGCCCATCGGATGATAATCATAGGTCAAATCAACCGCTTCACCGACCATTGCGACCTCTGCCCCTTTGGTCCAGGCTTTGCGGATGCGTGCGTTCAGAACGGGCGCTTCGACGCGGGGGTTCGTGCCAATCAGCAGGATATATTTCGCGTCATCAATATCTTCGATGCTGGCCGTGCCCACATAGCCAGACCGGTTGCCGGCTGGCAGTTTGGCCCCATCCACACGGCATTCAACGGACCCACCCTGCCCTTCGACCAGTTGCTTCAACGCAAAGGCCGCTTCGGTTGGGACCAAGTCGCCGACCAGACCAGCAATTTTCGTGGCGCCCTTCAGCGCGTCGGAGGCTTTGACCAATGCCTCCCCCCATGTGGCGGGGCGCAGTTTGCCGTTTTCACGCACATAGGGCTGATCCAGTCGTTGCCGCCGCAGACCATCCCACACGAAACGGGATTTATCGGCCAGCCATTCTTCGTTCACGCCGTCATGGTTGCGCGGGATGAACCGCATGACTTCGCGGCCCTTCGTGTCCACGCGGATGTTCGATCCCAGCGCATCCATCACATCGATGGATTCTGTCTTGGTCAATTCCCAAGGCCGTGCGGTGAACGCGTATGGTTTTGACACCAGCGCGCCGACCGGGCACAAATCAATGATGTTGCCTTGCAGGTTGGAATTCAGCGTTTCGCCCAGATAGCTGGTGATTTCCGCGTCTTCGCCCCGGCCCGTTTGGCCCATCTGGGTGATCCCTGCGACTTCGGTTGTGAACCGAACGCAGCGCGTGCAGGAAATGCAGCGCGTCATGTGGGTTTCGACCAATGGACCCAAATTCAAATCTTCGGTCGCGCGTTTGGGTTCGCGGTAGCGGGAAAAATCCACACCGTATGCCATCGCCTGATCCTGCAGATCGCATTCACCGCCCTGGTCACAGATTGGGCAATCCAACGGGTGGTTGATCAGCAGAAATTCCATCACCCCTTCACGGGCCTTTTTGACCATAGGCGAATTGGTTTTGACCACAGGGGGCTGTCCTTCTGGACCCGGGCGCAAGTCACGCACCTGCATCGCACAGGATGCGGCAGGTTTGGGCGGGCCACCCACCACTTCGACCAGACACATGCGGCAGTTGCCCGCGATCGACAGCCGTTCATGGTAACAGAACCGTGGCACTTCCACCCCAACCTGTTCACAGGCCTGGATCAGGGTCATGGCCCCGTCGACTTCGATTTCTTGGTCGTCGATGATGACTTTGCGCAAATCACTCATGGTTTATTTGATCCTGATCAAGCGGCCCGAGGCGGTGCCCCCGGCAATTTCCTGTGAAGCAAGGCTGCAGTAGCTGGATTCCTGACCAACGGTCAGGCCCTTGGACCGCACGTAACGGTCAACACGCGCCTGCATTTGCGCCTGCGCGGCGCTGTCTTTGATGTAAGCATCCATGGCAGCATCGCTGATGCCCAATTCGTTGGCCCGTGCATAGGTCGCATTGCGGAACCCCATGGCACGAAACCACCGCGGTTCCACCGAACCGCATTTCTTTTGCAATTCATACGCCAAGGAAAATTCGAACAAACGGTCCTGAATTTCACCATTGGTGATCGCCTTGGCCATTGTGGCCTGTGCCAACAGCAACATAGCCGCAGCAAGGGTAAGAGAGATTAGAGAACGCATAACAAACACCTTTCCAGATCGCGCACGGATTGCGCCATCTTTGAAGTGGGGTTTTGCCCCCGTGTTATGCAATAACATGGTCATTCCGCCGCCACCCCGCAGGCGTGGGTTTCGTGCATCGTGGCCTGCGCATAGGACCAGCCAAACGCATCATCGGTGTCGCCTTGGGATTTAAGCAGGTCTAACCGCCCCAGCGCCTCCTCCAACGTGGGGCGGTGACCGACAGGGACCCACCACATTACAAAATGGTGATCTCCCATCAGCTCAAACCATTCGGCTTTGCGTTCGTAAAACTGTTTGTGGATCGTGCCCCAGACAAAGGTTTCCAGCGATTTGACATCTTCCCAAACCGTCAGGTTCGACACGAACTGTGGGTCCCCATCAATCTTGGCTTCGGTGTTACCCGTGCCCGGCTCCCCCGACCCTTCGGCCATCCAAACAAAACCCGGCATGCGTTTGCCCAACCCGTTCACACGGTCCAGATTATCCATAAAGTCTTTGACCTTTGGATCATCCGTGGGCGCAAGAAGCCGACCTATGTTGAGTTGGGCAAGGTGCAT
>JAHDBC010000015.1:0-15221 GCA_020630595.1 Planktomarina sp. | reverse complement strand
ATCCGTACGCCGCGCTTGGGGCGTTTCGATGCAATGCGGTCTTCAATTTCATCCCGGAAATTGCGGATCAGGCCTTGGATTGGCCAGGCGGCCGCATCGCCAAGGGCGCAGATGGTGTGGCCTTCGACCTGTTTCGTGACGTCCAGCAGCATATCGATTTCTTCGACTTCCGCCTCGCCCTTCACCAAACGGTCCATCACGCGCATCATCCAACCTGTGCCTTCGCGGCATGGGGTACATTGGCCGCAGCTTTCGTGTTTATAGAATTTGGACAGCCGCCAGATCGCTTTGATGATGTCGGTGTCTTTGTCCATTACGATCACCGCAGCGGTGCCAAGGCCAGATCCCAATTCACCGCGCAGGTAATCGAAATCCATGATGGCGTCTTTCATGTTTTCGCCGCGCACACAGGGCACCGATGATCCACCCGGGATCACGGCCTTCAGATTGTCCCAACCGCCGCGGATGCCACCGCAATGCTTTTCGATCAATTCTTCAAAGCTGATCGACATGGCTTCTTCGACAACACAAGGGTTGTTCACGTGGCCGGACACGGCGAACAGTTTTGTGCCGTGGTTGTTGTCACGGCCAAAAGATTTGAACCAGCTGCCCCCGCGCCGCAGGATCGTGGGCACCACGGCAATCGATTCCACGTTGTTCACAGTTGTCGGGCACCCATAAAGACCTGCCCCCGCCGGAAACGGTGGTTTCATCCGGGGCATGCCCTTTTTGCCTTCAAGGCTTTCGATCAGGGCTGTTTCTTCGCCACAGATGTAAGCGCCCGCGCCGTGGTGCAGATACAGATCAAAATCCCAACCGGATTTCGCAGCGTTCTTGCCCAACAGCCCAGCGTCATAGGCTTCGTCAATCGCGGCCTGCAGCGCCTCACGTTCACGAATGTATTCGCCGCGAATATAGATGTAGCAGGCGTTTGCATTCATCGCGAACGATGCGATCAGGCAGCCTTCGATCAATGTGTGCGGATCGTGGCGCATGATTTCGCGGTCTTTGCAGGTGCCGGGTTCGGATTCATCTGCATTCACAACCAGATAGGCCGGACGCCCATCGGATTCCTTGGGCATAAACGACCATTTCAAACCGGTCGGGAACCCCGCCCCACCGCGCCCGCGCAGACCGGAATCTTTCATTTCGTTGATGATCCAGTCGCGGCCTTTTTTGATCAGCTTGGCCGTGCCATCCCAATGCCCACGCGCCTTTGCGCCCTTAAGGGTGCGGTCGTGCATTCCATAGATGTTGGTAAAGATACGATCTTTATCTGCAAGCATGTCGTTACCCTTTGTTCTGGCGATCACGCCAAATCTGATATGTCACCACCAGCGCCCAGATCATCGCGGCCATCACCGCAAAATCGATCAAAAACGCGTATTTTATCGGCAGGCCCCATTTGGGCCCAAAGATATTTGCCACGATCCAAAACAGCATTGAACCCGCAATGACAAGCGCTGCGGTCTGGCCCTTGCGGGCGTTGTGTCTGTCATGGTCTGCGGCCATTGTTTGTTCGGTATTCCCTATCGTTGGGCAGGTCCGCACCTGCGGTGGGTGGGGCCATCAGGCCCCGACCCGGTTCGTTACTTTTTCGTGTTCTTCTTGGAGAATTCGGTTTCCCCACCAGCAGCCAGGATTTTCGCCTGTGCCACCCATTCGTCCCGTGACACGCGCCCCTTGAACCCTTCCAGGTTCTGATCGACCCATGCCACTTCGTTCGATGTCCAGGATGCCACCTGATCAAAGTGATAAAAGCCCAGCTTGTTGCACAGCTTTTCCAGTTTCGGGCCAACGCCCTTGATCAGTTTCAGGTCATCCGCACCACCCGCGCGCGCGGCTTTCAGTGTTTCTGGCTTCCATTCATCGCTGACCGCAACATCGGCATCTGCTGCCTTTTTCGCCGCCGGCTTTGGCTTTGCTGCCGGTTTCGGCTTGGCGGCTGGCTTTGGCTTGGCTGCAGCCTTTGGTGCAGGCGCAGGTTCCGCTGCAACCGCCGCTGCGGGTGCCGCAGCTGGTGCCGCCGTGTGCGCGGCCGCATCTGATGATTGCGTCATTGCAGCGTCTTGATCCGATGCACCCGGCGCTTTGACGTCACCCAATGCGGGCAGCGGCTTACAAAACACCCAAAGGAAAATTACAGCAGCGATAACAAACGCAAGCGCGCCAAGGAAAACAGACCCCGGCCAGCTTAGATCACCAATCAGCTTTGCGACGATCAAGGCAAACAGACCAATGGCAGCTGCCATGGCCAAAGACCCCAGAACGCATCCCCCGCTTTGTGAATTTTGTGTCATTTAGACATCTCCCTGTTCTTCAGTAGGCGCACATTTAGTACACCGACCCCTTCTTAACACGAGATGCGAACTCAGTCTCCCCACCCTCTGCAAGGATTTTGGCCTGATCGACCCAATTGTCACGGCTGACACGACCGCGGAACCCTTCCAGGTTTTCATCGACCCATGCGACTTCTTCGGCGGACCATTTCGCGACCTGATCAAAGTGGAAGAACCCAAGACTGTGCAACAGCCCTTCCATTTTTGGACCAACGCCCTTGATCAACTTCAAATCGTCGGCACCCGATTTACGGGGCGCTTTCATGGTGCGGGGTTTTTTCTGCTGTGCCGCCGGGGCGTCACGTTGTTCAGATGGCTTTGGCTTGGCCTTTGATGTGGCGTCGCTGACCTTTGCCTTGGCGGTGGGTTTTGCCGCTTTCTTCGGTGCATCAGGCTTGCCCTGCCACGGGGTTGTCAGCGGCACTTCGGTCCCGTCGATCCGCTTGACGGTATCAGACAGATCGGTCGCCAGTTGGGCAGACGCATTGTACTGTGTTTTGCCACTGTCAAAATCTTGCAACGTGGTCAGACCAGACAGGGGTTCAGCCGCGTACCGCCCGTTCTGTGGCCCCGGTGTTGGCACATCGCCCTTTGCCAGATCGTCAATGATCTGTTCGAATTTCGCGGGGTCCAGATCTTCGTAGTAATCCTTGCCCACTTGCGCCATCGGCGCATTGGCACAGGCCCCCAAACATTCGACCTCTTCCCATGAAAACTTTCCGTCTGCGGAAATTTCATGGGGTTTGGTTGCGATCTTTTTCTTGCAGACCTCGACCAGATCTTCGGCCCCCATGATCATGCAGGACGTGGTCCCGCAGACCTGAAAATGCGCAACCTGCCCCACCGGTTGAAGCTGGAACATGAAATAGAAAGTCGCAACCTCCAGAACCCGGATATAGGCCATATCCAGCATCCGCGCGACTTCTTCCATCGCTGGGCGCGACAGCCACCCTTCCTGTTCCTGTGCACGCCACAACAGCGGGATGACCGCCGATGCCTGACGGCCCTCTGGGTATTTGGTCATCTGCGCTTCGGCCCACGCCAGATTGGCAGGGGTAAAGGCAAAGCTGTCTGGTTGATCAGCATAAAGGCGGCGAAGCATGATGCGGTCCTTCGTCTTTGGTGGCCCATCGGCCTGCCCCGCAGGGCACATTCCATTCAATCAGCGGTCAATTTCGCCAAACACAACGTCCATCGTTCCGATGATCGCGGCAACGTCGGCCAACTGGTGGCCACTGGCGATGTAATCCATCGCTTGCAGATGCGGGAACCCCGGTGCGCGCAGTTTTGCACGGTAGGGTTTGTTGGTTCCATCGGCCACAAGATACACACCGAATTCACCCTTGGGTGCTTCGACGGCGGCGTACACCTCTCCGGCGGGCACGTGGAACCCTTCGGTATAAAGTTTGAAGTGATGGATCAGGCTTTCCATGTCCTGCTTCATGTCGACACGTTTTGGGGGCGTCAGTTTGCCCCGGGCCAACACATCACCCGTCGCTTCGCGCAGTTTCACGACAGCCTGACGGATGATCGACACCGATTGGCGCATTTCTTCCATCCGGCACAGGTACCGATCGTAACAATCGCCGTTCTTGCCCACGGGGATTTGGAAATCGAATTCATCATAGCATTCATAGGGCTGCGCGCGGCGCAAATCCCAGGCCAGACCAGACCCGCGCACCATCACACCGCTGAACCCGTATTTCTGAATGTCGTCTTCGGTGACAATGCCGATATCGGCGTTGCGCTGTTTGAAGATGCGGTTTTCCGTCAGCAACCCGTCAATGTCATCAAGGATCGCGGGGAATTCGATCGCCCATTCTTCGATGTCATCGACCAATTGATCGGGCAGATCCTGATGCACCCCACCCGGCCGGAAATAGGCCGCGTGCAACCGCGCACCGCAGGCCCGTTCGTAAAACACCATCAGCTTTTCGCGTTCTTCAAACCCCCACAGCGGCGGGGTCAGCGCCCCCACGTCCAATGCCTGTGTGGTCACGTTCAACAGGTGGTTCAGCACCCGGCCAATCTCACAATACAACACCCGGATCAGGGACGCACGGCGGGGCACTTCGACCCCGGTCAGCTTTTCGATGGCCAAACACCACGCGTGTTCCTGATTCATCGGGGCCACGTAATCCAGCCGGTCAAAATACGGCAGGTTTTGCAGGTACGTCCGGCTTTCCATCAGCTTTTCCGTACCACGGTGCAAAAGACCGATGTGCGGATCACACCGTTCCACGATTTCGCCGTCCAATTCCAGAACCAGACGCAACACCCCGTGGGCCGCAGGGTGCTGCGGGCCAAAGTTGATGTTAAAGTTCCGGATCTGTTGTTCGCCGGTCAGCGCATCATCAAATTTTGAGCCGTCCATGTTCAGCCCTTTCCTGTGCTGGCACAGGCCAGCAGGTTTGCGGTTTTGTCATTCATGCCAGAACGGCCCGGTTTGCGACCCAATTTGCGGGCAGCGGGCCAAAGCGTTCGGCGATATAGTCGTATTGATCGGCCAGCATTTTTACCGTGGCGCGGCGGCGTTGTTCTGGAAACGGGATCGACAGCCCAACGTGGCTGCGATCGCGCTGTTCGGGGGCTTCGTGGTGAATCCCCAGAAAGGCACAGATATCTTTTTGTCCCGCGTCCGTAGACAGGTTTTCGGCAAAGGCCACTTTCAAATCATCACCGAACACACGGGCATAGCGTTCAATCGTTCCCGCATAATCGCCCCGTTCGGTGATATGGCTTTCGTGGCCCTTGTTCAGGATACGCCCCAGCACAAACCCGGATTTGCTGACGACTTCCTGCCCGTCGCGCAAAAATCGTTTGGCATGCATCCGCACGTGGGACCACAACCGTTCCAGCGGGTCGCGGACCAGATACAGAACCTTGACCCGAAACGGCAAACTTGCCATCCGCGCCAATGTCGCATCATCCAAAATCGCATAGGCCGGTGAAATATCCCCCACAATCGCACCATCGGGTGCGGATTGGGTCAGGTACCGGGCGTACCCTGCATCACCGGTGCGATCACCGTTCAGCGCAGCAATCAAATCACCCGTGTCACCAATCCGGCGGGTCATGTTGCGGATTTTCCAATCCGTGTTCGACGCCACGGCCGCATCGCGTTCCGCCTGATACCGGGCCACTTGGCTTTCGAACACAGCGGTCTTTTTGGCCAATTCCGCACTGTCAAAGCTGGAAAAATAATGCAGTTCCTTGACCGCCCGCAAATGGCAGGCGGAATGATCATGCAACCAACGATACAGCCACGACGTGCCTGCCTTGGTCGCACCGGGACATATGAGAAGCGTGCGGTCGCTCATCAAATCAGCCTTTTGAACCCTCGGCTTTTTCGTCACCGGGGATCACGTATTGCGCACCTTCCCATGGCGACATGAAATCGAATTGGCGATATTCCTGAACCAGACTGACCGGTTCATACACAACACGCTTTTCAACTTCGTCATAGCGGACTTCGGTATACCCCGTGGTTGGGAAATCCTTGCGCAGCGGATAACCCCGGAACCCGTAATCGGTCAGCAGGCGGCGCAAATCCGGATGGCCCGAAAAGATCACGCCGAACATGTCGAACACTTCGCGTTCAAACCAATTCGCTGACGGGTGAACATCCACCAAAGAGGGCACCATATCGTCTTCGCGCACCGCAGCCTTCAGCCGGATGCGGTGGTTTTGATACATGCTTAGGAAATGATAAACGATTTCAAACCGACGCTCGCGCCCCGGATAATCGACGCCCGTGATATCGACCAGCGTGGAAAACTGGCAGGTTGTGTCGGTTTTCAAAAACTCCACAAACCCGACGATGTTGGACGGTGCCACAGTCATCGTCAGTTCGCCATTTTCCACGGCAAAGCCAATCACACAATCGGGCCGTTTGGCGGCGATGTGTTCACCAAGTTCTTTCAGGGCGTCGGTCATCGTTATCCTTCAGATCGCTTGACAGGCGTCGGTCGTGCCGGGGCGGCCTGACGCTGTTGCGGTGCGGGTGTTGGCGGCGCAATGCGCAACGCGGGCAGTGCAAACCATTCGCGGCGCAATTCGTTGCCGAAAAACCATGTGCAACGGGCGTCGTTGTGTTCGCCCATTTCTTCGACAGTCATGGTTGGACTGCCGCTTTTCAAAATCACTGTGCTACCTGGTTCGATGGACATGACGCCCCCCTTTTATCTTACAATGGTACCGGTGCGGCGAATCTTGCGCTGCAATTGCAGGATACCATACAAAAGCGCTTCTGCAGTGGGGGGACATCCGGGCACATACACATCAACCGGAACGATCCGGTCACAGCCACGCACAACCGAATATGAATAATGGTAATACCCGCCCCCATTGGCGCATGATCCCATGGAAATCACATAACGTGGTTCAGGCATCTGGTCATAAACCTTGCGCAGCGCCGGGGCCATCTTGTTGGTCAGTGTTCCCGCAACAATCATCAGGTCCGACTGGCGCGGGGATGCGCGGGGGGCGGTCCCAAACCGTTCCAGATCATAGCGCGGCATTGCGGTGTGCATCATTTCAACAGCGCAGCACGCCAACCCGAACGTCATCCAGTGCAGCGAACCGGTGCGGGCCCAGTTGATGATATCTTCGGTCGATGTGACCAGAAAACCCTTGTCCTGCAATTCGCGGTTCAGGTCTTGGGTTGCCACGTCACGGTCAAAGCCTGCGGTGTTGGGTCCGGCCATCACTCCCATTCCAAGGCTCCTTTTTTCCATTCATAGGCAAAGCCGACGGTCAAAACGGCCAAAAACACCATCATCGACCAGAAGCCGATCAACCCGACATCCTGGAACCCGACGGCCCATGGAAACAGGAAAGCGATTTCCAGATCAAAGATGATGAACAGAATGGCGACAAGGTAAAACCGAACATCGAATTTCATGCGCGCATCGTCAAACGCATTGAACCCACATTCATAGGCCGACACTTTTTCCGGATCGGGGTTCTGGATCGCTGCGACCGCGGCCGCCAGCATCAACACCAGACCCAAACCCACTGCAACGCCGAGCAAGATCAAAATCGGCAGGTAATCGCGTGCGATATCTTCCACGTTGGCTCCTGACTGCTACCATTTTTGGTGGCTCTTTTTCGACGGTGTACGCCCGCACACAACCGGGGTCAACGGCGGTTCGGCAGGTTGCGACGAATGGGGCCAGATTCTTTCGATCCCCCAAGTCCGCCCTGTCAGTCGCCCAAGGCCGCACCGCGTTCGATCAACAGGGTTTGGCGGGCCGTTTCCACCATCAAACACCCCAACGTCGCCGGTCCGCCCCCTGTTCCGCCGCCCCATTTGGCCCGTTCGAAAAAGCAGCGTTCATCGCGGTAGACGATCCATGCGCGTTGCATGCGGACCAAAGCATCGGTTCTGGACGCCGCTGCACCGGCGTCTTGTGCATCCAAGTGGGCCGCCTGCGCCTTGACCGTGATGAACGATGCATTCAGCCGACCGTCCCAATAGGCGCGTTCACGATCAAGGCATCCGCCCATGCCCACAGTCGTTGTTCCACCATCCGTCAATTCCATACAGACAGACGCCGCCCGCCCCACGCAGGCTTCGCGTGCCCAATCGGTATCTTGGGCGGCCATACATTCCACAGTGGGGCCGATGTCAAAGACCAAATCCTGTGCAGACATCGGCGTTGCCCCGAACGCCAGCGCACACAAGCCCACAATGGTCAGCACAGAATTCCGGATCATCGCTGATTTCCGACGGCTGTGACTTCTTCTTTGATGATCCGCGCGATCATGGCGCAATCGTCCAAGCTGAATGTCAGCGGCAGACGCATGTCCATGACGCCGCGCAAAATGCGGTCTGACGCGGGCATCGGATCAGATGGCGCATACCGCCAACTGTCATAGCGGCTGGTAAATGCCACGGGCGTCGGTGCGCCAAACCATTTCAGTTCCACGCCCCGTGTCTTGCACCGCGCCACGACATCTTCGATTGCGGCATCATCCCAATCCAGCAGCAGAAATTGATGGGACGACGCAACAAAGTGTTCCTGTGCCGGGCGGTCGATCCGCGTCAGACCGGGCGTATCGGCCAAACCCTGATCCACAACCGCGTACCTGTCGTTCCACGCCTGACATTGCGCCATCAGATTTCGCAGTTGCGGGCGCAGGATTGCGGCACGCAAGTTGTCCATCCGGCCACTGACATTGGGTGTATAATACCGCAGGTCTTCATAGGCTTCGGCTGGGGGGCCTGCCTTGTGCTTTTCATAGATCATGTAAGACCCAGACAGCATCACGCAGCGGGCCATGATTTCATCATCATCACAGACCAACAATCCGCCTTCGCCAGAATTCACATGCTTATAGGTCTGGCAGGAATAGCAACCGATCACCCCATGTCGCCCCGACCACGTGTCCCCCCATTTTGCCCCCATCGTGTGGGCGCAATCTTCGATTACGATCAGGCCGTTGGCGTCGGCAATGGCCATCAGCGCGTCCATGTCCACGATATGACCGCGCATATGCGACAGCATCAAAACATCTGCCTGATCCGCCTTGGCGGCCAGATCATCCAGATCAATGACCAACCCTTCGGTCACGCCCACAAACAGCGGCACCGCCCCCACTGACGCAATCGCACCGGGCACCGGGGCCAGCGTAAAGGCATTGGTCAGCACCTTGTCGCCGGGTTTGACCCCCACCGCGCGCAGGCTGGTGGCAAGCGCATAGCCCCCACTGGCGACCGCCAGACAATATTTCGCGCCCATCATTTCGGCGTATTCGAGTTCCAGTTGCGCGGTTTCCGCAACCTCGCCCTCGGCTTCGTTATAGCGGTGCAGGCGGCCGTGTTGCAGCACGGCCATGGCTGCATCAATCCCGTCTTGCGGGATGGGTTCTTGCTGGGTGAAATTGCCGGTGAAAATCTCTGTCATGGCGGCATTTGGGGATGCGGGCCGTGCCTTGTCAAACCAATTCGCCGCCGTCTATCCGATCAGGGTTTTCACCGTCGCAGGCAAATCCGCATAGTCTGCCAGCAAAGCCTGCGGTTTCAGGGCGGCCATGTCCCCACCGGCAGGGCCAAAGGTCACCAGCACTGATGCAACATTGGCATTTTCCGATGTCGACCGGTCCGTCAGCGTGTCGCCCACCAACAGGCAGCGGTCACGGTCACCGCCCGCCTGATCCACCGCGGCCCAAAGGGGGGCCGGGTCGGGTTTGCGCACAGGCAGCGTATCCGCCCCAATCAGCGAATCGAACAGATCCCGCACCCCCAGTGACCGCATCAGCTTTTCAGCCAGCCCTTCGGGTTTGTTGGTGCAGATGGCAGTGGCATAGCCCGTATCGCGCAGCCTTTGCACGGCATCGACGGCACCGGGATACATGGTCGTGTGATGGTCAATCGCGCCGTCATAATGATCCAACAGCGGCTGATACTGCCGGTCCACTTCCGACATATCCTGCCAGCCCACCCGTTCGAACCCCAACGTCAACATTGCACGCCCACCGCGCAAGGCCGTGCCGCTGTCACGGCCATGTTCCAGCACATCGCCCAGCCCCAGATCCCGAAAACATGCATTCGCCGCAGCCAGCAAATCGGCGCTGGTATCGGCGAGCGTTCCATCCAGATCAAAAACGACGCAGGGTTTGGGCATTTGAAATTCTCCGCTTTTGTGTGGGCTTACCCTGACGCACACCGTGATGTAAGCCCAACCAAAAGAAAGACCGCCCATGCCCCTGTCCGACGCCATCGATCATCTGACCCAAACCGCCGATCCGCAAAAGGCGGCAGAAATGGCCAAATACCACAAGGTCGACCGCCCCTATTGGGGCGTCGCAAACCCGGTTTTGGATGACGCTGCAAAAAACTGGCGGCAGACCCTGTCATTGGCCGACCGGCTGACATTGGCCGATGATCTTTGGAAAACCAACATTCACGAAGCGCGGATCACTGCGGCCAAGCTGCTGACACAGGCGCGCATCCGGCCAGACGATTCGGACAGTTGGTTTCTGATTCAATCCTGGGTGCCCGACTTTGATGCATGGGCGATTGCCGATCACGTGTGCATGGCGGGCCAGCGTCGGTTGAAATGGGATCCCAGCCGCCTGGACGATGTGGAACCCTGGACCGACAGCGATCATATGTGGACCCGTCGCGCGGCACTTGTGATCACCCTGCCCTGGACCAAGGATCGTGACCCCAAACCCGACGATCAGGCCCGCCGCGAACGCATTCTGGGGTGGGCCGCCGGATATGTGGACGACCACGACTGGTTCATACAAAAGGCCATCGGTTGGTGGCTACGCGATCTGTCGCGCCGTGATCCAACGCGCGTTCAAGCGTTCATTTCCGATCATGGGGCGCAGATGAAACGATTTGCCGTCAAAGAAGCGACGCGATTGATGGATCAGGCCTAAAGGGGCGAAACGGCCAGTTCCGGCAAATCGGTGATCGGAAGACCCAGCGCCTGTAGGGCCGCCAGTGAAATCCGGCTGCCTGCAGACGCAGGACCCTCAATCGGGATCAACGTCACTTCGACCGTTTTGCCATTGGCGGCGGTGACCTTGCCCTGCTGACGCGATGAGACAAGCGGCGTTTTCAACCACAATCCGGGTTCTGCCACACTGCCCAAGGATGCAACCGTGCTGCCGAAGCCCTGCGCCACGGGGGCTGGTTTTTCGGCTGGTGGCAATGTCAGTTTCGGACGCTGCGGCGGGGGTGCAACCCGACGCGGGTTTGGTGCCGCAACTTCGGTGCGCACGGCCTCCTGACGGCCGGCGCCATCCAATACACGGTCCACCTGTTCGGACAATTCATCAACCACCGAAACAGGCGCTTCGGTCTGGGATCGCGTCTGGTTTTCCCAAAACGGGCCATTGGCACATCCGGCCAGACAAACGACGGAAAAGGCTACTAAATATCGCATAAGTCATGGCTAACTTGCCCAACGCGGCTGAACAAGGGGGAATGACCCTTGTTCTGTTCCCGGCGAAAAGTTACCTGATTTGGCATGACACAGCCCTTGATCGACCCTTTCGCGCGCAAGATCAGCTATCTGCGCCTTTCCGTGACAGATCGTTGCGATTTTCGCTGTGTCTATTGCATGTCTGAAAACATGACCTTCCTGCCCAAGCGGGATCTTCTGACGTTGGAAGAATTGGATGTGTTGTGTTCGACATTCATTGATCTGGGCGTTGAAAAGCTGCGCATTACGGGCGGCGAACCGTTGGTCCGGCGCGATATCATGACATTCTTCAACGCCATGTCGCGCCATTTGGACAGCGGCGCATTGAAAGAACTGACCGTGACGTCCAACGGCAGCCAACTGGCCCGTTTTGCAAAGCCGCTGTTTGATGCCGGCGTGCGGCGGGTGAACGTGTCGCTTGATACGTTGGATGACGCCAAGTTTGCCAAGATCACGCGCTGGGGCCGTTTGCCCGCTGTGCTAAAGGGATTGGATGCGGCACAAGCCGCTGGATTGAAGATCAAGCTGAACGTCGTGGCCCTGAAAGGGTTCAACGAAGATGAACTGTTCGACATCCTGACGTTTTGCAATGACCGCGGGATGGATGTGACATTCATCGAAGTCATGCCCATGGGCGATATGGGGGAAACAGACCGCATCGGTCAGTACTGGTCGTTGGACGATGTGCAGGCACAGATCGCCAAACAGCACCGCATTACACCCCTGCCCGACCGCACCGGCGGGCCCGCCCGTTATGTACAGCTAGACACGGGGCAACGGGTTGGGTTCATCACGCCGCTGACCCATAATTTCTGCGAAAGCTGCAACCGGGTACGCGTGACCTGCACCGGGGAAATCTACACCTGTCTGGGGCAAGAAGGAAAGCTGGACCTGCGCGGCCCCCTGCGCAACGCGGGCAATCCCGATGCGCTGGAAAACGCGATCCGATTTGCAGTGAAGATGAAGCCCAAGGGCCATGATTTCGATTATTCACGCGGTCAGGCCGACGGGCAAATGTCCCGCCACATGAGCCATACGGGCGGCTAAACCGTCAATGTATCCACCAGCTTTGCCAGCATGGTCCCGTTTGCTTCGAAATCCTGGACGGTGACATATTCGTTGGGAATATGCGCCTGCGCGATGGACCCTGCCCCGCAAATCACGGTCGAAAACCCAGCAAGCTGAAAATGCCCGCCGTCCGTGCCATAGGCCACGGTGCGCACGGCATTGTCGCCCGTCAAGCGGCGCGTCAGGGTTTCGGCGGGGTTGTCATCTTCCGGGGCCAAGCCCGGCCCGGGAATGACGTCGATCTGAATGAACGTATCGGGGGCGATGGCCTGCATGTCGGCTTCGATGGTTTTTGCATAGGCGGTCAGCTTTGCCACCCAATCATCCAACCGTTCATCGCCCACGCAGCGCACGTCAATGGAAAACCGGCAGTCTTTGGCGGTGATATTGTGGGCTGTCCCGCCGTTGATCATCCCCACATGCAAGGTGGTGAATGGCGGATCATACAGGGCTGCAATCGCGCTGGGGGATGCGGTTTGGTTGGCAAGGGTTTGCTGGCGGCACCATTCCACCAGTTGCGACGCCACATAAATCGCCGACACCCCTTCGAACAAGCGCGACGAATGAACCTCTGCCCCTCTGACATGTACGTCAATCGCGTCGCAGGATTTGTGGCCGGTGACGACCTGCAGTTCCGTGGGTTCGCCCACGACAACCGCCTTTGCTTTGGGGTAATGGGCCAACAGGGCTGCGGCCACATCGGGTGCGCCCAAAAGCCCGATTTCTTCGTCGCGTGACAGGGCCAGTTGCAGGGGGCGTTTCAGATCGCGCCCCTTGGCCTGCACCATGGCAAACAGGGCCTGCGCCACAAACCCCTTCATATCGGTTGTGCCACGCCCGAACAGTTTCCCGTCCTGTTCCACAACAGTGAACGGATCGGTATCCCATGCCTGCCCTTCCACGGGAACCACATCCACATGGGCCGACAGCACAACGCCATCCGCCACATCTGGCCCAACCGTTGCAATCAAACCGGCCTTGCCCGGATCGTTCGGCGCAGGCACCCGGATCGACGGGATACCATGGGCGGCAAGATAGTCTTCGACAAAGTCAATCAGCGGCAGGTTCGAATTGCGGCTGACGGTGTCAAACCCAACAAGACGGTCCAACAAATCACGGGGGGTCAGGTCATAAGTCATACGGGCACCTTCCGCGCTGGGACCGTAGCGTCAAGCCTATTCCACGTGTTTGCGAATTTGGCGGATCGACAGCCACACACCCACAATCACCAAAGGCGCGACCAGCGCCCCGGCCCACAGTTTCGAAACGCCAAACAGATCCGGGATTGGGCCCAAAACATAGAGCACCAGATTGATCGCGTAATAGCTGATCGCGACGACAGACAACCCTTCCACCGTTTTTTGTAAGCGCAGCTGCAAATCGGCGCGTTTGTCCATGCTTTCCAACAGCTTTTGGTTCTGGCCCTGTCGTTCCACATCCACCCGGGTGCGCAAAAGATCACCGGCCCGAATGCCCCGATCCGCCATCGCCTGCAGCCGCGCTTCGGTGGCCATCACGGTCCGCATCGCCGGATCGAACCGGCGCATCATGAATTCATGGAACGTCTGGCGCCCGTTGAACCGTTCTTCGCGCAACACCTGAATGCGTTGTTGGACCAACGCTTCGTACGCTTTGGTGGCGGAAAACCGAAACGATGCCTTGGCCGACATGTTTTCCAATTCGGTCGAAATCGCCAACAGCGCGTTCAGTGTTTCTTCCGCATCCACCGCGTTGCCTGCCATCTGTTCGACAAGGCTGGACAGTTGTTGATCCAGATCCCCCATCCGCGCAGACATGCCGCGCGCACGGGCCAGACCCAGCATGGACATGGACTTATAGGTTTCAATTTCGCACATCCGCTGGATGATCCGACCAATGCGGCGTTCACCGGCTTCGGGGGATGCAAAAATCGCGAACCGCATGTGACCTGCGGGATCGATCCTGAAATCTGTTGCGATTGTCGCGCTTTCGTCCAGCACGCGTGATACAGCAAGGCTTTCGGCCACGAACCAGTCTTCCAAATGGTTGCGGATGGCCGTGCCCTTGGTTTCTTCGGCCACACGGATCAGGGCGGACGTCAGGCGCGTTCCCGGTGCGGCATCCAGCCAATCATCCGGGAAAACCTCGAAATCTACTGGGTCAAAGGGCCGGTCCGATATCCCTTCGGCAAAGGCCGTATAGGTCATGAATTCCGTGTGCTGTTCCCATTTCAACCACACCTTGCCCACTTGCCCATAATAATGCGTGGCCCCCGGTGCCGGGTGATCCGCCCCGTGACGGTCCAAAAGATCCAACAGATGTTGACGGTCCTGATCCCGGTCGCGGGCGGCGGCATTGTCGGCCGCCTTGATCGCCAGATAGCAGGCGGTGGTCGGGGCTTTCAGGGATGGAAAAGGGCGCGCATGCAGTTCGTTGGCCAGCTTGTAGCGCAGCGGATGATCAGGAATGGGGGCCATGGGCATATCCTTTGCCGGCGGGTCGTCTGCCGATGGGGGTGACATAGGGCGCGACCCGGCAAAGGTCACGGTTTATGTGGGTATACCGTTGATTTTGCGGTGAATCGTTAATGAATGCAGCGCACGCCCCGTCCACTGCATGTTTACACGGCACAGCGATAACACCCCCACGCTGCGCAGCGTTTTGGCATGGGACCATCGGCCCGGGATTTACGACCCCGGACACACCGATGGAACCGGAAGACGTGGATCCACGGATTTTCCGAACGAGACACACACTTATTCATGGTATCGATGACACCGCCCTTGGCCACGCCAAGCAGGCGGCGTTTGGCGTGCGCCGGGGTTCGCACCCGCCATATGCAAAACGCCCCACCAAATGGCGGGGCGTTGCGTAGGGTGGGTGCAACCCACCGATA
>JAHDBC010000014.1:44015-62223 GCA_020630595.1 Planktomarina sp. | reverse complement strand
TCAAAGTTGCCTTCGAACCATTCAACATGGGCCTCGCCCTCAAACGCCAGGATGTGTGTACAGATGCGGTCCAGGAAGAAACGGTCGTGGGAAATGACCACGGCGCAGCCGGCGAAATCGACCAGCGCGTCTTCCAATGCGCGCAAAGTTTCCACATCCAGATCGTTGGTCGGTTCGTCCAACAACAGCACATTGCCGCCAGATCGCAGCAGTTTCGCCATGTGCACGCGGTTGCGTTCGCCGCCTGACAACATGCCGACTTTTTTCTGCTGATCGCCGCCTTTGAAATTGAACGCCGAACAATAGGCGCGGCTGTTCATTTCCGCGTCGCCCAGCTGGATCACATCCAACCCATCGGCGATTTCTTCCCAAACGGTTTTGTTCCCATCCAGCGCATCGCGCGATTGATCGACATACGCCAAATCCACCGTATCGCCATAGGTCACGGACCCTTCATCGGGCTGTTCCTGCCCGGTCAGCATTTTGAACAGGGTTGATTTACCTGCGCCGTTCGGGCCGATCACGCCGACGATGCCACCGGGGGGCAGGGCGAAATCCAGATCTTCGATCAACAGCTTGTCGCCCATGGCTTTCTTCAGACCCTCAACCTCGATCACCTTGCCGCCCAAACGGGGGCCGTTCGGGATGATGATTTGGGCACGGGACAGTTTTTCCCGTTCGGATTGGTTTGCCAGTTCGTTATAGGCGCTGATCCGGGCCTTGGATTTTGCCTGCCGGGCCTTTGCGCCCTGACGCATCCATTCCAATTCGCGTTCCAGCGTTTTCTGCTTGGATTTGTCTTCCTTGGCTTCTTGTTCCAACCGTTTGGCCTTTTGTTCCAGCCATGCGGAATAGTTGCCTTCGTAGGGAATGCCGCGCCCGCGATCCAGTTCCAGAATCCACCCCGTGATGTCATCCAGAAAATACCGGTCGTGGGTGACGCACAGAATTGTGCCTTTGTATTCGATCAGGTGCTGTTGCAGCCACGCAATGGTTTCCGCGTCCAAATGGTTGGTCGGTTCGTCCAACAGAAGCATATCGGGCGCTTCCAACAACAGCTTGCACAGCGCAACGCGCCGCACTTCACCGCCAGAAAGATGTTCGGGCATCGCGTCGTCTGCGGGGCAGCGTAGTGCCTCCATGCTGACGTCGATCTGGCTGTCCAAATCCCACAGGTTCTTTGCGTCGATTTCGTCCTGCAATTGCGCCATTTCATCGGCGGTTTCATCGGAATAGTTCATCGCCAGTTCGTTATAGCGATCCAAGATGGCCTTTTGCGCAGCGACGCCTTCCATCACATTTTCACGGACCGTCTTTGTCGGATCCAGATGCGGTTCTTGTGGCAGGTATCCGACCTTGGCACCTTCTGCGGCCCACGCTTCGCCGGTGAAATCCTTGTCCAGACCCGCCATGATTTTCAAAAGCGTCGATTTACCCGCGCCGTTCACGCCCACGACGCCGATTTTCACGCCGGGCAGGAAAGACAGCCGAATATTTTCAAAGGTTTTTTTGCCGCCCGGATAAGTCTTTGACACACCATCCATGTGATAGACGTATTGATAAGCTGCCATCGGTCGACCCTTTCGAAATCTGAAGTGGACATCGCATAAGCCCAGATGGGACCAGATGCAATTGCCGTGCACGTTGTCGTGGCACGGAACCCAACACACCGGTCAGTCGTTGAACGTTCAGGCAATATGGGGCCACGCCATGACACAGATCGATCTGACGGACGTCGAAGAAGAAGCAGAAGAACAATCGGGCAAACTGTCCCCCCGGCTGATCTATGAAGTCATCCGGATGGAAGGCGAAGAAGAACTGAACCGGCCAACCCGATCCTTGATTTGGTCCGGCATCGCCGCAGGCATCATGATTTCGTTTTCCGTTTTGGGCGAAGCGATCTTTCGCACGTATCTGCCTGACACACCGTCCCGCTTTCTGGTCGAAAATCTGGGCTACACGCTGGGATTTTTGCTGGTCATCATGGGTCGGATGCAGCTGTTTACAGAAAACACGATCACAACGGTCTTGCCGTTCATGGTGCGCCCGACAACGGGCATGGCCGGGTGCATCATTCGCCTGTGGGCGATTGTTCTGGCGGCCAATCTGGTGGGTGCCTTTGCCATTGCGGCGCTTTATGCACACACGCCCGCCCTGCCTACGGATCTGCGCCCAGCCTTGATTGAATTGTCACAACACGCCACGGGCATGGGGGCGCTTGACGGGTTTTTCAGGGCGATACCGGCAGGCATTCTGATCGCTGCGCTGGTTTGGATGCTGCCACAGGCCCGCCAAGCGGGATTTTTCCTGATCCTGATCCTGACATGGCTGATCGCCGCGGGTGATTTTGCCCATATCGTCGCAGGGTCTGTGGAAATGGCCTATTTGATGGTTCAGGGCCTGTTGGGGCCACGCGATGCGCTGTTGGGGTTTTTCCTGCCGGTGCTTGCAGGCAACATTGTGGGCGGCACAGTCATCTTTTCACTGATGGCTTGGGGGCAAGTCAAAGACGAGATTTTGGAAGATCGGCCCGGCCACCGCTGACGGTTCATCCCTTGGCATCGCCCGGGCGGCTGCAGTATGGGACCGTATGCGTTTTGAAATGCCATATGCGCCGCCGGGTCAACGGATCGGGTTGCTGGGTGGGTCTTTTGATCCGGCCCATCAGGGGCATGTGGCGATCACCCATGCGGCGCTTAAGCGGTTCGGGCTGGACCGTGTGTGGTGGTTGGTGACACCGGGGAACCCGCTGAAAGAACAGGGCCCGGCCGCGATGGCGCGGCGCATGGATCAGGCGCGGTCCGTCATGCAGCACCCCCGCGTGGTGATCAGCGATATCGAATGCATTTTGGGCACCCGGTACACAGCAGATACCCTTCGCACCCTGCGCCATCTTTATCCGCGGGTTTCGTTTACATGGGTTATGGGCGCAGACAATCTTGCGGATTTTCACCGCTGGCAGGATTGGCAAAACATCATGGATACGGTCCGGGTCGGGGTCTTGGCGCGGCCGGGCGAACGGGTGGCTGCGCGCCTGTCAAAAGCTGCCAAAATGTATCGGTCTGCCCGGGTTGCCCCCCATGGTCTGGCTGCGGCTGCGGCACCCGCATGGGCGTTCGAAAACTTTCCAATGCGGGATGTCAGTTCATCGGCAATTCGTGCGTCGGGGACGTGGGTCCGTTAGCGGCGCAAGAACAGACCGGCAAAGCCCGACGTGGCGATAACGAACAAACCCAAAAGCGCAAGATCATTCGGAACTTCTGAAAAGATCAACCAACCCAGGATCAGCGCGGCAACCAATTGGAAATAAACCAAGGGTGCAAGCCGTGTGGCCGGTGCCAACGCATAGGCCGTGATCAAAAGGAAATTGCCAGCCATGGAAAACACCCCTGACATCACAAGTTGCGCTGTCACGGCCACATTAAAGTCGGGCACCATCATCAGGCTGAACGGGCTGACACACAGCGCAGCAATGGCCAGCTGTGAAAACAACAGGGGCATCGGTTCGTATTTGGGGGCTGTGACGCGCGAAAGCGTCAGAAATGATCCGTAACAAACACCTGCGATCAGGGCGAAACCATTGCCTGCGGCAAAATTGAAACCCGGTTGTGAAACCAGCAAAACACCAATGAACCCTGCGACGATCAACGCAATCCGCTGGGGCGTGACCTGTTCTTTCAGAAAGATTGCCGCTGTCACAAAGCTGACGATGGGCGCAAAGAAAAGCCCGCCGAAAGCCGTGGCCAGATCAATCGTTTGAAGCGCGGTTGTGATTGATGAAATGCCGATTGCGGTCAGCACGCCGCGCGCCCAGACCAACGGGTCGCGAAAGATATGCCATCCGCCCCAGACAATAAACGGGAACACACACAACGCCCCAACCATGAACCGGCTGAAGCTGACAAACAGCGGGGCCACACCCAATTCAGATGTCAGAATTTTGCTGGCACTGTCACCTGCAGGGATCAAGGACATGCCGATCAGCATCAAAAGAATCGCGCGGTTCATGTCGCGGGACCTAGCAGGCACCCGCGCAGAGTCCAGCGGTCACAGAATGTTTCCATCTTTGCAATTGATCGCAAGGACCATCCGGGCGTACCCATGCATATGACATCCAGAATTTCCCGCCGCTTTCTTCTTCAGACTGCCTTTGCCGGTCTGGCCAGCCCCGCGCTGGCACTTGCCCCGGAAACCAGTGTGCGCCCGCTGATGCGGACGGCACCCGAACCAAAGCCCAGCGGTGCCGATATCGTCACGGCATACGGACTGCGGGGGCGGGTGGCGTTTGCCTTGGCCGATCTTGAAACCGGTGATGTGCTGGACACACTGTCGCCAACACAGCCGATGGCACCCGCAAGCGTGACAAAGGCGATGACCGCCGCGTTTGCATTGGATCGCTTGGGTGCGGGGCACAGGTTTACGACGCAGATCCTTGCCACAGGCGATATGGTGGATGGGGTGTTGAATGGTGATCTGATCCTTTTGGGATCGGGTGATCCCACATTGAACACGGACCGGCTGGGTGATCTGTTGCTGGCGCTGCGCGAACAGGGGATGCGCCGGGTCAATGGCCGGTTGATCCTGAACGGGGGTGGGTTCCCGTATTTGCGTCAGATTGATCCGCGTCAGCCCCCACAGGTTGGGTACAATCCGGCGATTGCGGGGCTGAACCTGAATTTCAATCGCATTCGATTTGACTGGACCCGGTGGGATGACATCGCTGGTTACAAGATGACGATGCGGGCATCGGGCAAACGGTTCGAACCGGATGTTTCCATCAGCCGGATCATCCCGGTCGAACGGGATTTTCCGGTCTACAGCCACCGTCTGGTCACGGGCGGCGAAGAATGGGAAGTGGCCCGCCCCGCGCTGGGCCGCGAAGGGGGGCGTTGGATACCCACCCGTGTTCCGATGCAATACGCGGGTGAGGCATTCCGGGGCATCGCCCGCCAAGTTCAAATTCAGATGCCGGAACCGATCATTGACGCCGTGCCGGACGGCGCGCGCGTTTTGGCCGAAACCCACAGTGATCCATTGACCGATATTGCACGCGACATGCTGCGGTTTTCGACAAACCTAACGGCAGAGGTGTTGGGCTTTGCAGGATCAGGGCAGCCCACGCTTGATGGGTCAGCAGGTGCCTTGTCAGATTGGTGTGCACAATCGGGCATGACGGGCCGGTTTGTCGATCATTCTGGGTTGGGGGTCGACAGCCAAGTCACGGCAGGGGGGCTGATGCGGTTCATGTTGGCCCAAAAAGACAGCGGTTTGCAGGGCATCTTGCGGGATATGTCGAACAACGCCCAAGGTCGTGCACGTGCGCCCGGTGCGCAAATATTTGCAAAGACCGGATCCCTGAATTTCGTAAGCACATTGTCAGGTTATCTGATCGGTCAGCGCAAAAGCTATGCCTTTGCGATTTTGACCGATGATTTGCCGTCCCGTGCCCGCATCGCCCCCGATGATCGGGAACGGCCTGCGGGATCGGGCACATGGGCCAAACGGTCGCGGACCCTTCAATACCAATTGCTTGCGAATTGGGTGGCTTAATCCAGACGCTGGAACCTTGCCCGTGCGCCCACTTCGATGGCGGCCCCGTTCAGGCGATTGATGTCCAGTTCGTACCGGATTTCCTGCAACATGCGCAGTTCCGATTGTTCCAGCTTGCCATCTGCGGCGGCCACATCACAGGC
Source organism: Planktomarina sp. (assembly GCA_020630595.1). Taxonomy (GTDB): domain Bacteria; phylum Pseudomonadota; class Alphaproteobacteria; order Rhodobacterales; family Rhodobacteraceae; genus Planktomarina. The sequence continues at coordinate 56,530 of JAHDBC010000014.1, read as the reverse complement.
CAGCGCGTATGCGGTTTCGTTCAGCTTTTCTGGAAGATTGTCCCGTACAAGCCCCAGCACGGCTTCGATGCCTTCTTCTTCGTCCAGCAAATCGAACACCACCTGTGCCACGGTTTGCAGACGATCCCCATCATATCCGCTAAAGATTGGAAGCGAATTGATGATCGATTGGATCGTCACCATTTCGGACCGCCGAATGTGGCTGTCACTGGCGGAAACAGCAATCATCACAGCCACCAGGCTGTCTTGTGGGCTGAGTGAATGAAGAACGTCTGACATGGGCAATCCTTTGGTCTTGTGACGCCTACTTATTGACGCCCATGTCCTGCGACAATAGGGAGGCCGATATTTAACCCAACCCGACATTCAGGAGAATCCTATGTCTGATCTGCGTGATACTGCGATGCAGTCCAAAGCCTGGCCGTTTGAAGAAGCGCGCCGTGTTTTGAAACGCTATCAGAAAAAGCCCCCTGAAAAGGGCTATGTGCTGTTTGAAACGGGCTATGGGCCATCGGGTCTGCCGCACATCGGAACCTTTGGGGAAGTGGCGCGCACAACCATGATCCGCCGCGCGTTCGAAGTGATATCGGACATTCCGACACGGTTGATCTGCTTTTCTGACGACATGGACGGGATGCGCAAGATTCCCGGCAATGTGCCTAACCCCGCAGAATTGGAACCGTATCTGCAAATGCCACTGACAAAAGTGCCGGATCCGTTCGGCACCCATGACAGTTTTGGCGCGCATATGAACGGCAAGCTGAACAGTTTTCTGGATGCGTTTGGGTTCCAGTATGATTTCATCTCATCAACCGAATACTATGCGTCTGGGCACATGGACGAGGTGCTGATCCGCGCCTGTGACCGCTATGACGATATCATGAAAATCATGCTGAAGTCCCTGCGCGAAGAACGTCAGGCGACCTATTCACCGTTCCTGCCGATTTCGCCCACATCGGGGCGGGTGCTGTACGTGCCGATGAAAAATGTCACCAAGGACGGCATGATCACATTCGAAGATGAAGATGGGACAGACGTCACCATTTCCGTCACCGGCGGCAACTGCAAACTGCAGTGGAAACCTGATTTCGGCGCGCGCTGGGCCGCACTTGATGTGGATTTTGAAATGTACGGCAAAGATCACGCGACCAATACGCCGATCTATGACGGCATCTGCCGGGTTTTGGGCGGCAAGGCCCCGGAACATTTTACCTACGAATTGTTCTTGGATGACGAGGGGCGCAAGATTTCCAAAACATCTGGCAATGGGATTTCGATGGATGAATGGCTGTCGTATGCCAGCACGGAAAGCCTGTCGTATTTCATGTATCAAAAACCAAAAACCGCCAAGCGGCTGTTCTTTGATGTGATCCCAAAAGCCGTGGATGAATATCACCAGCAGCTTCAGGCATATGCCAAACAAGATGATAAGGCGCGCCTGAACAATCCTGTGTTTCATATTCACGGCCACAATGTGCCAGCCTCAACGATGGTCGTGCCCTTTGCGATGTTGTTGAATTTGGCGGCGGTGTCGGCGGCAGAAAACAAGGATCGCATGTGGGGGTTCATTCAGCGTTACGCGCCAGATGCCAGCCCCGAAACGCACCCTGATCTGGATCAGGCGGCCGGGTTTGCCGTGCGGTATTTCAACGATTTCGTGAAACCCACACGCGTATTCCGTGCCCCTTCGGATCAGGAACGCGCGGCGCTTTCAGATTTGGTTGCGGCGTTAAAAGACCCCGCTTTGGCCAAGGACATGATCGTCACCAAAAATGCAGCGATGGGCAACACCGACCCAGTGGCTGATCTGAACATGGCAGACCCTGATGATCTGCAATCGATCGTGTTCGCGGTCGGCAAAAACCATGGGTTTGAACCGTTGCGCGACTGGTTCACAGCCCTTTACGAGGTTTTGCTGGGCGCATCGCAAGGCCCGCGTTTTGGTGGGTTCATCGCGCTTTATGGGTTGGATGAAAGCATCGCGCTGATCGAATCTGGCCTAAATGGTGAATTGACCTGAAACTTTTTTGCCGCAGCCCCCGTGGTTTGACGTAAGAGCCTGGCCCGCTAGGCTCTTACCCAGCAAACAGAAGGGACGTGAGATGAAAAAGTTAGCACTGGCCGCAGGTCTGTTCTTGGGCACGTTCGCCCCCGCTTGGGCGCAAGACAATGACATTCAAGCCACGATCCAAGGCCAGCTTGACGCATTCATGCAAGATGATTTTGCCACGGCGTTCACCTTTGCCAGCCCCATGATACAAGGCATGTTTGGCAGTTCTGATCGGTTCGGCATGATGGTCCAGCAGGGGTATCCAATGGTGCATCGCCCGGCGGATGTTCAGTTTCAGGAATTGCGTGATGAACAGGGCCGTCTGATCCAGCGCGTTTTGATCCGCGACAGCAAAGGCATGTTTCACACGCTGGACTACCAAATGATCCAGCAGGAAAACATGTGGAAAATCAATGGGGTGACCTATGTGAAAGCCCCTGCCGTTGGTGTTTAACGCACCGTACGGTGCCATCAGGCGACTTTAACGCGCTGTCAATATCCATGATCCGCAGGTGACCCGCAGACCGGGCCACCACGGAATTGTGTGATGTTGGAGCGGGCCGAGACCCCTCCGGAAAGGGGTCTTGATGAACAAAGCGATCACCGACGGGATTGTCTTTACACCACCACCATTTTCAGCGGGTCTGAATGGTTGGTCCACCCAGGACGGGCGGCCCGGCGAAAACAGCTATGCCACGGCCACCAACGCCGCCTTTGTGCCGGCCGATCAGGATTTCAGCGGATGTTTGGAATTGCAAAAGATCACGGGCACAACAAAGGTTCGCAGCTTTACCCAAACCCCCCTTGAACCGGGTTGCTATTTGCAGATCACGGCGCGGATCAAATTGATTTCGGGTGCATTCCCATCTGTGCGCATTGCGGGATGGCCCGGTCGGGCGAACGGCAATGTTGTGGGCGGTGTGCCGCAATTTGGCCCATCGACGACATTGACCGGCTATGGGGATGTGGTCGAAATCAAGGCGGTTGTCGGGTCGGGTAATCGCGGCGGCGTTGACATGGTTTGGGGCAAAGATGCCATCTACGGCCATTTTGGCATTGATCTGACCGGGCCGAACGGCGGCATTGTGCGCATTGATGACATTGAAATCGAAGATGTGTCAGGCGCCTATGTGAACCAGCAGATGGGAACGGTCGACGTTCGCGATTTTGGCGCTGTTGGCGATGGCGTGACCGATGACCATGATGCATTTGAAGCGGCAGATGCAGCGGCCAATGGCCGGGAAATTCTGGTGCCTGCCGGGACCTTCCATCTGGCGGACAGCGTCACCCTTGAAAACCCCGTGCGGTTTGTGGGCACCCTGACAATGCCTGATGCTGCGCGCCTGACCCTGTTGAAATCGTTCAACCTGCCCAGCTATATTGATGCCTTTGACGACGAAGTTCTGGCCTTCAAAAAGGCATTCCAAAGTCTGTTGAATTTCAACGATCACGAAAGCCTGGATATGGGCGGGCGTCGGCTTCAGTTGACCGAACCCTTGGATATGCAGGCGGCCGTCGGCAACAAGGACCGGTTCAACATTCGCCGCGTGATCCGCAATGGCCAGTTTCAGGCAGATCCGTCGTCAGGTTGGGACAGTGACGTTGTCACATCCCAGGCAACCTATTCAACCAGCAACCGCAAACGCCTGACCGGCGTGACCAATGTGGCCAATATCGCGGTTGGGTCATTGGTCGAAGGCACGGGGGTCGGACGCGAAATCTATGTGGCTGCCAGAAACGTCGGCGCCCAGACCGTGGATCTGACGCAGCCCCTTTATGATGCGGCGGGCACGCAAGTGTTCACCTTTACCCGGTTCAAATACATGTTGGATTTTTCCGGCTTCGAACAAATGTCGATGATGAATTTCGACGATGTCGATTTTCAATGTCAGGGCGAAGCGAGCGCCGTAATGATTGCCCGCGACGGCATCAGCCTGCAGTTCCGGGATTGCCATTTCACCCGGCCAAAGGACCGCGGCATCACATCAATCGGGACGGCCTGTCAGGGCATGGCGATTGACCGATGTCAGTTCGTATCTGATGAAAGCCCGTTGAAGGTACAGGACCGTGTGTCTATCGGATTCAACGTCAACAAAAACGACTTGAAGGTGCGCGATTGCCGTATCCTGCACTTCAAGCATTTTGGGATTGTTGCCGGGTCCGGCACCATGATGACCGGCAACCATTGGTTCCATGGGGATACCGAAACCCAAGGGGTTCGCAAAGGCGGGATCGTGTTCACCACACCAAACATCAAAACGCTGATCACCGGCAATTACATCGACAACAATTTCATCGAATGGACCAACGAACACGACGAATCCCCTGATTTTTTCAATCAGTTTTCGTTTGGTGGTCTGACGCTGACGGGGAACATCTTTACCGTCAACGATGTGGCCCCGTGGTTCAAATATATCGTCGTCAAACCTTATGGGACCGGGCACACGATCTATGGACTGACCATCACGGGCAATGTGTTCCGCGCACTGAATGGCAACATTGACCGTGTGGAAGGGGTCGACACGACGTTTGCTGATCTTGATTACAACAAGACACGCAACATCGTGGTGCACGGCAACACGTTCCATGCGGTGTCAGAACCGATCTGGAACCCATGCACATTGACCCACACCGAAGCGTCGGATTCATCGTCGTGGAACATCGATTTTGCGCCCAGCTTGCCGTTTGGCGGGAAAGCCAGAACGGTCGAATCCGTTGTTGCGTTGAACACCATCCAATCGGGGTCCACCACAGTCTATGACAATCCATACGTTCTGACGGGGCAGGGCACAGATGGCAGCCAGATCAAAGTGAACTGGCCGTCGGCCTGTCGGGGGAAGGTCACGGTAACGGCCCGGATGGACAATCCGCAATAGCGCCGAAGTGATGCAACGGTGCGGGCTGAGCCCGCGCTGGATTGAAACCGCAGAGGGGGCATTTTGCCCCCTCTCTGGCCTTTTAGGCCATTCACACCCCCAAGAGTATTTTGGGCAAAATGAAAATCAGGGGGTTACGACGATGTTGCCCACATGGGCCTTTGCCATGAACGCAGACTGGGCCTGATGCAAATCTTCGAGCCGAAAGGTTTCCGCCAACAGGGGTTTGATTTCCCCGCGTTCAATGTAGCCGACCAAATCTGCGAATACGCCGGGGGGGACGATAGTGGCCCCTGTCAGCGTTAGATCCTTCAAATAGAATGTGCGCAAATCGAAATCGATCATTGGGCCTGCAATGGCCCCGGCACAGGTGTATCTGCCACCACGTGCCAAGACATTCAGAAGCGTGGGCACCAAAGTGCCACCAACCACGTCAGCGACCACAGTTAGGGCGGTGTTGCCCAAGATTGCGGCAAGGTCTGACGCAAGATCAGTTGGTTGGCGGTCCAGAACATGGTCCGCCCCAGCGGCCATGACGCCACCCTTTTTGTCAGCACTGCACAGGGCGATTGTGGTTGCGCCACGCCGTTTTGCCAACTGGATCAACGCGGAGCCGACGCCGCCTGATGCGCCGGGGATCAAGACTGTATCATCTGCGGTGACCGACGCACGGTTCAGCATGTTTTCAGCGGTGATATAAGATGTTGCAAATGTGGCGAGTTCGGCGTCCGTCAGATCAGACTGGATCGGGTGAACCTGGCGGGCATCTACGGCAGTGAATTCGGCAAAGCCGCCATCGCATTCAGAACCAAAATAACCCGTTTTGTTCAAATTTGTGGGGTCATCCCAATCGCGCAGCCATGTGTCGATCAGGACCCGCTTTCCCATCAGGTTTGCATCTGCGTTCGGTCCCACGTCCATGACTGTGCCGACAACATCAGCCCCTTGAATGCGTGGAAAGGTCAGCGGCGCGCCGCCCCATGTGGCGTCATCTTTAGCTGCGTTGGTGCTATCACCCCCGGTGGCGCTGCTGACGCCTTTGGAATACCAGCCTGTACGGGTGTTCACATCTGTGTTGTTCAGGCCGCAGGCGTGAACTTGGATCAAAACCTGTGCTGATTGGGGGATTGGTTTGGGCCAATCTGTTCTCCAGCGCAGTTGGTCCATATCACCATGGCCCATCAACACCATCGCATTCATTGTCGGTTGCACCATTTGATCCCCCGTATCTTCGGATAGGGACTATCAGGTCTTGTGGCATGGGTCGACAGAATTGTACATTTGTACCGAATTTCGTATGTGTGCGATCATACGTACCATTTTTCCAAGGCGCGTTGCCAATCTGGCCTATTGATACCAAACGCCGAATGAAGCGTTTCGCAGCATAGGCGCGAATTTGTCGGGCGTGTTGCGGGGGTTGGATATTCCGACGACGGTATGCGGATAACCTGCGTTGGTTTTCCAAGGCTGGAAAAAATATGGTCAGCAAAATCCGCCCAGCTGACATTGCGGTGCCCGGCCAGATGGTAAGTGCCGGATTTCGCAGGTTCCGCTTTGAGCTGTGATGCGATTGAAAGGCAGGCGGCCGCAATATGATCGGCGGGGGTTGGTGCGCCAATCTGGTCGTCGACGACATTCACGATTGGATGTGTGTCTGACAGGCGCAGCATCGTGGACACAAAGTTCGCATGGCCCGGCGCAAACACCCACGACGTCCGCACGATCGCATGAATGCCGCCGGCTGCGCGCACGCGATCTTCGCCAGCAGCCTTGGATGCCCCGTAAACAGACAGGGGTCGTGCGGGATCAGATGGGCGGTGCGGTTCGAATCCATCCCCATCAAAGACATAATCGGTTGAAATATGGACCATGGGGCAGCCGTGATCTGCGGCTGCACGTGCGATGTGACCCGGGCCATCGGCATTTACGGCCATTGCAAGGTCTGGCTGGGTTTCGCACAGATCCACCGCAGTAAACGCAGCCGCGTTGAGGATGGCGCGCGGTTTGAGCGTTGCAACGGCCCCAGACACGGCCGCACGGTCGGTGATGTCGATGTCCGCGCGGGTCAAGCACACCGTTTCGGGGTGTTCCGAAAGGCAGGATCCGACTTGGCCGTTGCCACCAAAGACCAGAATGGGGCCATCACGCACTGCGCAGCCCAAGGTGCGGAAGGGGGGCGACAAACGGGTGGGCTACAGAATCCTTGTCGGACAGGATCGCGTCTTTGGGGGCGATGCCCCAGTCAATTGCCAGATCGGGATCGTCGAACCGGATCGCGTGTTCTGCCTGTGGATGATAGGGGGTCGTGCATTTGTAAGCCACGATCGTATCTGGGGCGCGGGTGACGAACCCGTGCAAGAACCCGGAAGGGATGAACAGCTGCCGGTTGTTGGCTGCTGACAATACAACGCTGGTCCAGGTTCCATACGTGGGCGAACCGGGGCGCGCGTCGACGGCCACATCCAGTATTTCACCCTGAACAACCCGCACCAGTTTTGATTGGGCAAAAGGGGGCAGTTGTTGGTGCAACCCCCTGACGGTGCCGACCTGCCGTGAATGGGATTGATTGTCTTGCACGAATGTGGCGGGCAAGCCCGCATCTGTCAGCGCGCGCGCCGAATACGTTTCCTGAAAACTGCCGCGGTCATCTGCAAACACACGGGGTTCCAGAATCGCGACGCCGGGCAGGGATGTGGGTATGATGTCCATACCCGCACCCTAATCAAATGGCGGTTAACAATCGGTTTCGCGTCAGCGGTAGACCTGATCATCTGTTGGGAAACTGCGGTCGGCCACATCATCAGCATAGGCTTTGACGGCGTTTTCGATCTGATCGTTCAAATCGCCGTACACCTTTACAAATTTTGGCGGCTTTGGGTTCAGGCCCAACATGTCTTCCAGCACAAGGATTTGACCGTCACATTTGGCACTGGCCCCGATGCCGATGGTGGGAATCGCGACCTGTTCGGTGATTTTGTCTGCCAAGGGTTCCACAACCCCTTCGACAACCATGGCAAAGGCGCCTGCGCGGGTCACGGCGGCTGCATCTTCCAGATGTTCGGTCCATGTGTCTTCGTCGCGGCCTTGGGTTTTGAACCCGCCCATGACGTGGCTGGATTGCGGGGTCAGGCCAATATGGCCCATCACGGGGATGCCGCGCTGCACAAGGAACCGAATGGTGTCTTCCATCCGTGCGCCGCCTTCCAGTTTGACAGCGCCGCAGCCGGTTTCTTTCATGATCTTCACGGCATTTCGGAACGCCACTTGTGGGCTTTCTTCGTAGGTGCCGAACGGCATATCAACGACGATCAATGCCCGCCTTGTTCCGCGTACGACGGCCTTGCCGTGCATGATCATCAAGTCCAACGGCACAGACACGGTGTTTTCCATGCCATGCATAACCATGCCCAGACTGTCGCCCACCAGAATGAAATCGGCATACCGATCCACAATTGCAGCGGTATGCGCGTGATAGGATGTCAGCGACACAATCGGATCCCCCCCTTTGCGGGCGGTGATTTGGGGGCAGGTGATGCGGCGGATAGGTTTTTGAGTGCTCATGCCAGCAAGTTAAGGCGTGATCACCCGGTTATCAATCAGCAGAACGTCCCCAAACGCAACGGATAGCAAGATCACGGCAGGGTGGGTGATCGCACCTGTCAGCGGTGCCAATGTCGTTGCATCACATATATCGATGGATTTGACGTCGGCGCGGGGTTCGGCAGCAATTGTTTCGGTGATCAGGTTTTGAAGCGTTTCGGCATCACGTACGGTGCTTGCTTCGGCTTGATCCAAGGACCGTGACAGCACGCGTGCAGCATCACGATCCTTTGGCGTCAGGCGCACATTGCGTGACGACATTGCCAACCCATCGGGTTCACGCACAATGGGCAGCCCCTGCACATCAACGGGCATATCCAGATCGCGCACCATTTTGCGGATCATCGCCAGTTGCTGAAAATCCTTTTCCCCGAATACGGTCACGTCAGGTTGCAGGATGTTGAACAATTTGGTCACAACTGTCGACACGCCTTGAAAATGGCCGGGGCGCACAGCCCCCTGAAGAATGGTCGACAGGGACGCAACATTCACAATCGTATCCGGCCCATCCGGGTACATGATGTCTGGCGTCGGCAGGAATACGGCATCAACGCCTTCTGCCCGCAACATTGAAAGATCGCGGTCTGTATCAGATGGATACGCATCCAGATCGGCCTGTTCGCCAAACTGCGTTGGGTTCACAAAGATTGACACAAGAACCGCATCGGCCAGTGTCTGCGCCTTGCGCACCAAACCCAAATGGCCGTCGTGCAGCGCGCCCATGGTCAACACACAGGCCACCCGCTTGCCCTGCGCTTTCAGTGACAGGGCATGGGTGCGGGTGGCGGCTTTGTCGGTAAATATTTCCATGCGCACGCTATGACGCGATTGGCCTTACCCTTGCAAGAGGGGGGCACTGGCAAACAGCACGCCGAACTGTTCGCACCAGATCACAACCGACCGCAGTGTTGACCGATCCACATCTGCGGGAATGGTGTAGGCTTGGTCGCCGATGTTGCCTTTTAGTGGGCCCAGCGATGTCCATGCATTGTCAGCCACATCTGATGATTTTGTAGGGCCATCGTGCGCCGACAGATACACTTTCAAATCCGGGCCATTGGTGACGTCGAAATTTTCGAACTGAACCTGAAACGTGCCATCTGCATTTTGGATTAGGGTTGCGGTGCCGCTGCCCTGATGCACACGGTCTGCGCCCTGAAATGTGCCGGTGGCAATCGTTTCGGCGGCGGGTGCCACGATCAGCTGTTCGTCGACCACCTGATCGATGAACAGGGGTGAAAACAGGTACCAACCTGCGGCGCCGACAATGGCACCAATGATGAAGCTGGGAATGGAAAATTTCAGGAACTGTCCCATGGTCGTGTCTTTCTGTTTTGTGTCTGCACCGACATTTGGGGCTGGGGGTGTGGCCTGTCAGCCTTTGCTGCAGCCGGTCCCACAGACGTGAAAGATGTTACAACGCAAAGGTTTCTGGAATTCTGTTGGCTAAGGTCGGTTTTCGCATCCCTTAGGTCGGGCTGATTTTGCGCAATTCACGCAGTTGGGTCATCCTTACGCCAACGGTTGCTAGGGGAGTCGTGTGACATGCAAACCAATGTAAAAGCTTTGGTCGTTGGGGGCGGGGCCGTCGGCACGTCGATCGCATATCATTTGGCCAAAGCGGGCTGGAATGATGTGATGCTTTTGGAACGCGATGAACTGACATCCGGGTCCACATGGCACGCAGCTGGGTTGTTGCCCCTGTTCAACATGTCATTCGCGACAACGCACATTCACCAGTATTCGGTCGAATTCTACAAATCATTGGAAGAAGAAACCGGGCTGAACGCCGGGTTTGCGGTCGTGGGCAACCTGCGTATGGCGCAAACGCAGGAACGCATGGACGAATATATGGTCTATGCCACAACGGCAGAAACCTGTGGCGTGCCCTATCAGTGGATGACCCCAGACGAGATCAAGGCGAAATGGCCCCTGATCCGCACCGAAGATTTGAAGGGCGCATTGTATCACCACACGGATGGCTACATTAACCCCGCCGACGTTACACAGGCGATGGCAAAGGGCGCGCGCCAGCGGGGCGTAATGATCGAACGCAAATGGCAGGCCGATGCGTTTCATTGGAATGGCGATGCATGGGAAGTCACCTGCACCAAGATGGTGGAAAAGGGCGGCAATCTTGTCCCGTCCGACGAACAGATCGTGATCACGGCAGAACATGTGGTCACGGCTTCGGGCAACCACGCGCAAACGACCGCGAAAAAGCTGGGCATCAAGATGCCGGCCATTCCGGTCGAACACCAGTTTGTCGTGCTGGATCAGGATCCCGAATTGGTCAAATTCCGCGCCGATGGCAATGTGGAACATCCCGTCGTTCGCGACGCCGACGCGCAATCCTATGTGCGCGAAGAACGCGGTGGCTGGATTTTGGGCGTCTATGAAAAGAACGCCCCTGCGGTGTTTGAATATGGCGTGCCAGACAGCTTCCGCGCGGATCTGTTCCCGCTGGATCTGGAACGGATCGAAGAACAGTATATGGCGATGATCCACCGCGTGCCATCTTGCGAAGAATCGGGCCTGAAGGACGATTTCAACGGCCCAATCTGTTACACGCCAGACGGCAACCCACTGGTCGGCCCCGCGCCCGGGTTGCGCAATATGTGGCTGGCAGAAGGGTTCAGCTTTGGCATCACCGCTGCCGGTGGCACAGGGTATTATCTGGCCCAGATGATGGTCGATGGCGAAGCGGAAATCGACATGGCGTCGCTTGATCCCAAACGGTACGGACATCAGTGGATGACCACCGAATTTGCCGCACGCAAAAACGAAGAATGCTATGATCACGTCTATGTTCTGCACCACCCCGATGAAGAACGCCCGGCTTGCCGCCCCCTGCGCACAACGCCCGCCTATGATCTGCAAAAGGCAGCTGGGGCGCAGTTTGGATTTGTGAACGGGTGGGAACGCCCGAACTATTATGGCCCGCTGGATGCACCGGAAGACTTTGACGAAAAATCCCGGTCATTCCGCCGCGGTGGATGGTGGGAATACGCGGTGGCCGAAGCCAAAGCGGTTCGCGAAACAGCCGGTCTGATCGACGCAACCGCCTTTACCAAACACCGCGTATCTGGCCCTGGGGCGACCGCGTTTCTGGATTGGTTCACCTGCAACAAGCTGCCCAAAGTGGGGCGCATCAATCTGACCTATGCGCTGACGGCGGCGGGAACGACGCGCACGGAATACACCATCGTTCGGTTGGCGGAGGATGATTATTATCTGGTCTCTGCCGGGGCATGGCACGCCTATGATCAGGATTATCTGAAAAAGGCGATTGAAGACAAAGAAGCTGAATTCGGCCGCATCAACTTGCAGGATGTCACAACCCAATGGGGTGTCTTTGCCATCGCAGGGCCAAAGTCGCGCGACATCTTGAAAGAGGTGATCAAGGACGCGGATCCTGAAACCGCCCTGTCAAACAAGCGCTTCCCATGGCTGTCGGCGCGTTCGATAGAACTGGGCATGTGCCCGGTGCAGGCGATCCGTGTGGCATACACAGGCGAATTGGGCTGGGAACTGCACTTCCCCATGGAATTCACCCGGTATCTGTGGAACCTGCTAACCGCCGCTGGCGAAAAGCACGGCATGAAGCTGGTCGGCGCCCGGGCACAAAACTGGTTGCGGCAGGAAAAATCCTATCGCGCATTCGGCACCGAACTGGGCCGCGATGCGACCCCTGCAGAGGCGGATTTGCCGCGCTTCATCGACCTGTCCAAAGATTTCCACGGCAAAGCAGCGATGGAGGCGAAGGGCATCCGCGCCAAATGTGTCACGCTGTTGATTGACGGGCCAGATGATGCAGACCCGTGGGGCCGTGAAGCGCTGTATGATGGCGACACAAAGGTGGGGCGTCTGACCTCGGGCGGGTATTCCGTGGTCTTTGGGAAATCCATCGGCATGGGCTACGTCATCCCGGAACTGTCAGTCCCCGGCACCAAACTGAAGGTCAAAATGTTTGATAAGCTGTGGGATGC
>JAHDBC010000014.1:0-43915 GCA_020630595.1 Planktomarina sp. | reverse complement strand
TGGCGTATTCGCCTCTGTCCAGCGGAACACCTGCCGTGCGCCGCCAATGACGGCCCCGGACAGTGTTTTCATGGGGCCGGGCGAAATCGCGTTGACGCGGATTTTCTGGGGCCCCAGGTCATTCGCCAAATAGATTACAGCAGATTCCAGTGCGGCTTTCGCCACACCCATCACGTTGTACCACGGCGTTGCACGGTGGCTGCCCTGATATGTCAGTGTGATCAGTGATCCACCGTTTTCTTCCATCAACGGCAGGGCTTTTTGCGCCATATCGATGAACGAAAACGCAGAGATATCCATGGAATTCTTGAAATTTTCACGGGTCGTGTTGATGAAGCGCCCGGTCAGTTCAGATTTATCGGAATAGGCAATCGCATGGACTGCGAAATCCATTGTGCCCCATTTTTCTTTCAGCGTGTCAAAGGCAGCTGTTGTGCTGTCATCATCCAGGACATTGTAATCGACAACCGTTTCGACGCCCATTTCTTCGGCCAGCTTCTTTGCTTTGTCGCCAAACACATCCATTTGAACGCCAAAGGCCAATTCGGCACCTTCGGCCAGCATGGCCTGTGCGATGCCGTAGGCAATCGAACGATTGTTTGCGATGCCGGTGATAAAGCCGCGCTTGCCTTTCAAAAGGTCTGACATGTTTTTAACCGTGGTATTTGCTGAAGATCAGGGTTGAGTTTGTGCCGCCAAAGCCAAAGGAATTTGACAGAACGGTATCTAGCGAAACGCCATCCATCCGTGTTTGAACGATTTCCCCGGCGTCCAGTCTGGGGTCCAGTTCGGTGATGTTGGCTGATGCTGCGATGAAATCGTTTTGCATCATGATCATGCTATAGATCGCTTCGTGCACGGATGTCGCGCCCAAGGAATGGCCGGTCAACGATTTCGTCGATGCGATGGGCGGCGTTTCACCGCGGCCAAAGATGTTGCGGATCGCTTCGACTTCAACAACGTCGCCGACCGGCGTCGCGGTGCCATGGGCGTTGATGTAGTCGATTTTGCGATCCCCGATTGTGGCCATCGCCTGACGCATGGATCGTTCGCCGCCTTCGCCCGATGGGGCGACCATATCGTCGCCGTCCGATGTCGCGCCGTAGCCCACCAATTCACAATAGATTTTCGCGCCGCGTGCTTTGGCGTGTTCCAGTTCTTCGACCACCAGAACCCCGCCGCCACCGGCGATTACAAACCCATCGCGTGTGGCGTCATAGGGGCGCGATGCGGTTTCAGGCGTGTCATTGTATTTGGACGACATGGCATTCATGGCGTCAAACAGGCACGACAAGGTCCACGTGACCTCTTCGCCGCCGCCAGCAAAGATCACATCCTGTTTGCCCAATTGGATTTGTTCCATGGCATTGCCAATACAGTGATTGGATGTCGCGCAGGCTGACGTGATGGAATAGTTCAACCCTTTGATCTTGAACGGCGTTGCCAACCCGGCAGAGTGTGCCGACGACATGCACCGGGTCACCATGAAGGGCCCCATACGCTTGGGGCCGCCTTTGTTTTTCACAGCGTCAAATGCGGTCAGAAAGTTTTGCGGCGATGCGCCGCCAGATCCCATGATCATCCCGGTGCGCGGGTTGGACACTTCGCCCGGTTCCAAACCAGAATCGGCCACAGCCTGTTCCATGGCAAGAAAGTTGTAGCCCGCGCCGGTCCCCATAAAGCGCATGTTGCGCTTGTCGATATGTTCGGCGGGGTTGATTTTCGGGATGCCTGCGACCTGACTGCGAAAGCCGTTTTCCGCATATTCGGGTTCAAAGGTGATCCCCGATTTGCCGTGATACAAGCTATCGCGCACCTCTTCCAAGGTGTTGCCGATCGGAGAGATAATACCCATTCCTGTGATGACGACGCGGCGCATGGCAGACCCTTTATCTTTGGTTGGTTCAGTCGGAGAACAGACCGACCTTCATACCTGTTGTGGTGTAGATTTCTTTTCCATCGGCAAACATGCGACCGTCTGCCAATCCCAGTTTCAACTTTCGGTTGATAACGCGCGTAAAGTCAACGTGGTACGTGATCAGTTTTGTGTCAGGCGTCACCATATCGGTGAATTTCACTTCGCCAACACCCAACGCGCGGCCCCGACCGGGCATGCCACGCCATCCAAGATTGAAACCTGTCAATTGCCAAAGGGCATCCAGACCCAAACAGCCCGGCATCACCGGATCGCCCGGGAAATGGCAGGCAAAAAACCAAAGGTCAGGCGTGATGTCGAATTCAGCGACCACATGCCCTTGCCCATGCAAACCGCCGTCGGCACTAATTTCTGTGACACGGTCCATCATCAACATTGGCGGTTCGGGCAGCTGTGCGTTGCCGGGCCCAAACAATTCACCCCGGGCGCATTTCAGCAGGCCGTCTTTGTCAAATGATGTCGGATAGTCAGTTGTCATAATGCACCCCTCAGCGTTGGGGTGATGTATCTTGATTGCAAAGGCACTGGCAAGGGGGGCGATGTTGGGCTTTTTGGCATTGTATTTTTGCGAATACTTCGCATATTTGGCCTATGACCGGTTCAAATATGACTGACCACACCCAATCCCGCTGCTACGACTGGCTGTCGTCGGGCGGTTTGCGCCCCACCCGCCAACGGCTGGCGCTGGCCGAACGGCTTGTGGGCGATGGCAACGACCGGCACGTCACGGCGGAAAGTCTGTTCGATGCCTGTGTGGCCTGTGGTGACCGCGTGTCGCTTGCCACGGTTTACAACACGTTGAAAGCATTCTGCGAAGCGGGCTTGATGCGCGAAATCACCGTGGATGGATCAAAAAGCTATTTTGATACCAACATGTCGGACCACCCGCATTTCTATTGGGAAGACGACGCGTCGCTGACCGATGCGCCGGCCGATCAACTGCATATCAGTGCATTGCCCAACGCACCCGAAGGGGCAGAGATTGCGAAAGTGGATGTCGTGATCCGCTTGCGTCGCACCTGACACGCACTTCAGGGCAGTGTCGTGCGTGGGTGACGGTTCCGCGTTGAATTGATTAGAACCACTGCCCCGGTTCCATAAGCCCCAAATCCATCAACTGTTGGGACGACCATCGGAACGATGCAGAGTTGTGCCAGTAAAATGTGCTGATTTCAAACGTGCTGCCCGGGTTGCGTTTCAGCGCCTTGGCCGTGCGGAACGAACAGATCGATGCCGTGATGCTGTTGTGCCATGGGCAGGAATAGGTGTTGTATTCCGCAATGTTGAACGTGTGATCTTGCAGCATCTGCAACCCTTCGGTCACCCGAAAGATGGCGATGCGGTCAATCCTGCGTTTGGTTTCAGGAATATGTTCTTCAAACCGCCAACGCAGGCCGCCGTAAAAATCCATTTGGCGATCAAACGGATTGTTCCATTTATCTGACCGCGCCAGCGCATAATACCCGCTGCGGTCCAAACATGCGGTGTTGCGATCCACGCCGGATGGGTTTTGCCCAAGATCGGATGCATAAAGATCGACCACATACGTCAGGATCGCATCCCGGCGTTCTTCCATCGAAAACGCGGCCAATTCGCTGATGCTGCGGTCTTCACTGAATGGAAAATAAAGATATTCAGCGTTGTAACAATAGCTGACCCATTCCCCCTTCATGAACGGCATCAGTGCGTTCACCAACCCGCTGATATCGCCGGATGCCGGAATATCTGCCTTTGCGAATATCACCTGTTCCGACTGGTGGTCCGGAAAATCAGGCAGATCGTTTCCAAGAACGATGACCTTTTTGAACCCAAGGGTGCACATGTGATCGATCGTGCTGTCCAGTTCAACACTGTCTTCTGCAAAGACCAGACCGAATGGCCCCTTTGTCAGTCCGCCCCGCGCCCACGCGATGAAACTGTCGAAGCTGTTGAATTGCATATGTCACCCTTACCCGTACCTGTGCGAAAATTCGGTTAATTTTCCTGACATTGCAAGCCCAGAAGCCAAAGGGTAAGACCGCGATGAACCAATCCCGGGGGGTGCCATGTCTGACGTCAAAAAGCTGTATGTAAAGACCTATGGCTGTCAGATGAATGTCTATGACAGCGAACGCATGGTCGAAGCGTTGGGTGGAAACGGATACACGGTCACACAAACACCCGACGACGCAGACATGATTCTGCTGAACACGTGCCACATTCGTGAAAAGGCGGCGGAAAAAATCTATTCTGAACTGGGCCGTTACAAGGGGCTGAAAGCGGAAAAACCCGATTTGAAAATCGGTGTTGCCGGATGCGTCGCACAGGCCGAAGGCGCAGAGATCGTGCGCCGCCAACCCATGGTGGATCTGGTCGTCGGCCCGCAAAGTTATCACAAGCTGCCCGCGATGGAACAGGCCGTCAAAGATGGGGTCCGGGCGCTGGACACAGATTTCCCGGAAGAAGACAAATTCGACCATTTGCAGGCGCGACCAAAGGCAAAACGCGGCCCCACGGCGTTTTTGACTGTGCAGGAAGGGTGCGATAAATTTTGTGCCTTTTGTGTCGTGCCTTACACGCGCGGCGCAGAAGTCAGCCGCCCGGCAGACCGCGTGGTGGCAGAAGCGCGCGAACTGGTTGACCGGGGTGTGCGCGAAATCACCCTGTTGGGGCAGAACGTGAATGCCTATCACGGGCATGCAGACGGGTTGGCAGGGTTGATCTGGGCGTTGTCGGAGATCACCGATTTGGCACGGATCCGGTTCACAACATCCCATCCAAATGACATGGATGATGCGTTGATCGATGCCCATGCCACATGCCCCAAATTGATGCCGTATTTGCATTTGCCGGTTCAGTCGGGAAGCGACCGAATTCTGAAGGCGATGAACCGCAAGCACACCCGCGATGATTATTTCCGCATTATAGATCGGCTGAAATCGGCGCGTTCTGATATCCTTTTGTCTGGGGATTTCATCGTTGGGTTTCCCGGCGAAACGGATCAGGATTTTGAAGATACGCTCGATCTGGTGCGGCGCGTGGGATACGGGCAGTGTTATTCGTTCAAATATTCGGCCCGGCCCGGAACCCCTGCGGCAGAACGGGCCACCGTTCCGGCGGATGTGGCGGATGAACGGTTGCAGCGTCTGCAAGCCCTGCTGAGTGAACAGCAAAAGGCCGCGCAGGTCGCAATGGTGGGCAAAACCACGTCAGTTCTACTGGAAAAACCCGGTCGGCTGGAGGGTCAAATGGTCGGTAAGTCAGAACATCTTCAAGCTGTGCATGTAACGACGTCTGATCACCAGATTGGGGACATTGTTCCCGTGACCATCACCGAAGCAGCGACCAATTCATTGGCGGCGGTTCCTGTCAAATCCTGACGGCTGATCCCACACACGAAAAATTCCCCCTGTTTGCCGGTCAGATTTGACGGCAGATCGGCAACAGTTGGCCTGAGAGTGCCGAGTTTGTTGCGACTATAGCCACAATATGTAGGTGAATTTGCTTTATTTTGTGTTTGTTTTTGATATAATCCACAAAACTAAGGGCAATGTGCAGTCAAACGATTGAAAGGCGTGGGGGTACTGGCGTGATAAACATTAAACAGATTTTTGGGCGTGTGGGCGTGGTTGCGCTGTGCGGTCTGGGGATGATCGGATCATCCGCAGTGGCACACCAAACCTCGGGCACTCCGTTCGAACATACCCACACCGGCGAACGTTTTGTTGTTACCGGCGAAATTTACCAACCGGGTATTTGGGTCGATCCAGATGGATGCGAACACTGGGTGATGGACGATGGTTGGGAAGGGTACATGACACCCAAAACCGACCGTCAGGGGCGCCCATCGTGCCCGGGCCGGCAGCAGAATGTGTGTGGCGTGATGTCATCAGACACGCTGTTCGCCACCGACAGCTATCATCTAAGCCATCGGGCACAGCAGCACCTGCGGAACTTTTTCGCGTCCAATCGTGCAAACGGCTACATCATCACGGGTCACACCGACAGCCGTGCATCTGATGCATACAACATGCGCCTGTCCATGAACCGTGCGCGGTCTGTGGCCCGTGTGGCACAGGGTACTGGCGCACGTGTCGTTGATGTGCGCGGTGCAGGTGAACGGTCGCCAATCGCGACAAACAGCACGCGCGAAGGCATGTCACGCAATCGCCGCGTCGAAATCATCTGTGTGAACTAAGGGGCAGGGACATGATCAAGACATCATATACGCTGGGCGTTGTCGCCCTTGTCGCATTGTCCGGCTGTGCCGGTGGATTTGAACGCGATGTGACCACGACCGACAAAAGCCAAGACCGCAGCCGCGACGCCAAGCCAATTTCCGAATTGGTAGCGGGCATCTGGGTTGACCCGAATGGCTGTGACCACTGGATCATCGATGACGGTGTAGAAGGGTATCTGTCCGCGCGTCTGAATGATGACGGTACACCCGTCTGTACCGGCCACGGCGCAGAAACGGTTGCTTATGGCCCATTCAAGTCCGGTTCGCCTGATGTGAACCGCCAAACAGAAACAACAACTGATGGGACCGGAAACACCGGAACACTCAGCGCGATCCCACGGTCCGCGCAACAGCAGTAAACTGTTTGATCGAATACAGTGCAAGGGCCGCCTTTTTGGGCGGCCCTTCGCGTTTATCGGTCCTGCTGTGGTCTTCGGGTCTTGCCGCCAGCGCAATTGGTCGGCACCATAGACACAACCTGTCTGCCGTCGGAGGATTCCCTTTTGTCAAACACCGAAACTGCACCCGTAGGTTTGGAAGAGACATTTGTGGAATTTCCCAACAACCTTTTGATGGTTGAACTGTGCGGGGAATTTGATCGAAACCTTGCTGCCATCGAACAGGCCCTGACCGTTCAGATTGTCCGTCGGGGCAATCAGCTGGTGGTCGTTGGCCCAACCGCCGAACGCGACCGTGCCGTCGATGTTCTGCAGGCGTTGTACATGCGATTGGAAGGCGGCCGCCCCGTGGAACCCGCCGATGTCGATGCCGAATTGCGGATGACGACCGAACAAACAGATGCGGCCGCAGCGCCGGAACGCCAGTTGGAAATGTTTCGCGGTGGCAAGGTTGAAATCAAGACACGCAAGAAATTGGTTGAACCGCGCACAGACGCACAGCGCGCCTATGTGAAATCGCTGTTTGACAACGAACTGGCGTTTGGAATTGGCCCTGCGGGCACAGGCAAAACCTATCTTGCCGTCGCAGTGGGCGTTTCGATGTTCATTACCGGACAGGTCGACAAGATCATTCTGTCGCGCCCGGCTGTCGAAGCGGGCGAACGGCTGGGATTTTTGCCCGGGGATATGAAAGACAAGGTCGATCCCTACATGCAGCCCCTGTATGATGCGTTGAACGATTTCTTGCCAGCCAAGCAGATGCAAAAGCTGCTGGATGAAAAGACAATCGAAATTGCGCCATTGGCCTTTATGCGGGGGCGGACACTTGCCAACGCATTTGTGGTGCTGGATGAAGCGCAGAACGCCACATCCATGCAGATGAAAATGTTCCTGACGCGGCTGGGCGAAGGATCCCGCATGGTGATCACGGGTGACCGCAGTCAGATTGATTTGCCGCGCGGTGTTCAATCCGGCCTAAAAGATGCCGAACGCCTGTTGAAAGGGATCGACAAGATCAGCTTCAATTATTTCACGGCCAAAGATGTCGTGCGCCATCCGTTGGTCGCCGCCATCATCGAAGCCTATGACGCAGACCCTGACGCGGTCTGACCGAATGCACATCGACGTTGTGATTGAAGACCCCCGATGGGCCGATGCCGGTTTGGACCTGTTGGCGGCACGCGCGGGGCAGGCGGTTGCCCACTGCATCGATCTGCCAAAGGGTGCTGATGCCGCCCTGTTGGCCTGCGATGACACCCGCATTGCAGACCTGAACGCGGATTTCCGGGGAAAGCCTGCGCCGACGAATGTTCTGTCCTGGCCGTCAACGGACATCGCCCCAGACCCAGCCACCGGTGCCCCGCCGCCGATCACGGACCCCGAATTGGGGGATATGGCCATATCGTTTGACACCTGCGCGTCCGAAGCCCTGCAGCAAAGCAAAGGTTTTGAAGACCATGTGATCCACCTGATCGTGCATGGTTTGCTGCATTTGTGCGGCTACGATCACGAAAAAGATCAAGAAGCCGCCGTCATGGAACAGTTAGAGATTGAAATTCTTGCCAATCTGAACATTTCCAATCCATATGAGATTGGCGAACAAGATTGAAAAGGTGATCGACCTATGCCCGCAGATGCGGATCAGTCCCTTCGGGGCGATGATGGCGACAGCGAAGGGTCAAGTCCTTCGGTAACGACAACCCTTGGGTTTTGGGCGCGGTTGAAATGGGCGTTGCGTGGCGGGGCACTGCCCGTTGCATATCCCGATCCCGTTCAGGTGTCACAGGCCACCGGTGCGTCCCGTCCCAGTATTCGCAACCTGCGTGATCTGGCTGTCGAAGACGTGATGATCCCAAAAGCGGACATCGTTGCGGTGCCTGCGACCATCACGAAAGCGGACTTGGTAAAGACCTTCCAAAACAGCGGGCTGACCCGTTTGCCAGTGTACGATGCCACATTGGACACGCCGCTTGGTTTTCTGCACATGAAGGATCTGGCGCTGCGGCACGGGTTCAATGGCACCAGTGAACGGTTCGTCCTGCGCAAAATGCTGCGAACCTTGTTGTTTGTGCCGCCGTCAATGCCCATTGGTGTGCTGCTTGCGAAGATGCAGGCCGATCGCATTCATATGGCCTTGGTGATTGATGAATATGGCGGCACAGATGGGCTGGTGACGATCGAAGATCTGATCGAACAAGTGATCGGCGAAATTGAAGACGAACATGACATCGACGAAGTGAAACATTTCG
This sequence comes from Planktomarina sp., assembly GCA_020630595.1. Classification (GTDB taxonomy): domain Bacteria; phylum Pseudomonadota; class Alphaproteobacteria; order Rhodobacterales; family Rhodobacteraceae; genus Planktomarina. Next base: position 35,113 of record JAHDBC010000014.1, on the reverse strand, counting down.
CCGAAGAAAAACCGGGCACTTACATCGCATTGGCCAAAACGCCACTGGAAGATTTCGAAGCCGAAATCGGAATCAGTCTGACAGAAGAAGAAGATATCGACGGCGAAGAAATAGAAACGCTGGGCGGATTGGTATTCATGCTGGCAGGCCGGGTCCCCGGTCGCAACGAAATGGTATCGCATCCTGCCGGTGTCGAATTCGAAATTGTTGACGCCGATCCCAGACGCATCAAACGCCTGAAGGCCCATGTTCAACACCGCACTTCAGACTAACATTTGGAATTCTGCCCCCCGATGGGCGCGCATGCTTGCCATTTTGATTGCCGGTGCCATCGCCGGGTCAGCGCAGGCCCCCATTGATGTGCCCGGGTTGATGCTGTTGGGGCTTGGCTTTGGCATCTGGGCGGCGCGGTTGCCGGGGGGGCATTCGCAGTTCATCTACGGCTGGGTTCTGGGGTTCGGGTATTTTCTGGCGACCCTTTATTGGATCATGGAACCCTTTTGGGTGGATGCCGCCGCGACCGGATTCATGGCCGTGCCCGCATGGATGTTGATGTCAGGCGGATTGGCAATTTTCTGGGGCGTCGCATTCCGTGTTGTGAAAGGGCCGTATGGTCTGTTGCTATGCCTGTCGCTGACTGCAGCAGAATTTGCCCGCGCTTACCTGTTTACGGGATTCCCGTGGGTGCTGATCGGATATGTCTGGATCGATACGCCGGCCTATCATCTGGCGGCCATTGTGGGGCCGCACGGCATGACCCTGCTGACCGTCTTTTATGCTTATATCATTGCGCGGGGGCGGCCTGCGTATGCGGCATTGATCTTTGCGCTGACGCTTGTGTTTCAGGCGTTGCCCGCAATTGATGGGCCCAAACCCGTTGCGGGGGCACCCACGGTGCGCATGATCCATCCCAATGTCTTGCAGGCGGACAAGTGGCACCCGGACAAGCGCGAAGGCATTTACCAAAACCAGCTTGCCTTGACCGGGGCGCAGCCCCCCGTCGATCTGGTGGTTTGGCCGGAAACGTCGGTCTATTTGCCGATCCGCATCGCCCAATCCGAAATTGCCGCCGTATCGAATGGATCGCGCGTGTTGGTGGGCGGTCAGCGCCGCGATGATGATGGGCGTTATTTCAATTCCATGTTTGTTGTCGGGCCAGATGGGTCGTTGGAAGGCACCTATGACAAATATCGGCTTGTTCCATTTGGTGAATTTTTCCCGTTTGCCGACATCGCCGCGCGGTTTGGGATATTCGGATTGTCCCCGCAATCGGTCTTGGGCTTTACCGAAGGCGAAGGGCCCAAGATTTTGGATATTGCGGGCATTGGGAAGGTTCAGCCCTTGATCTGCTACGAAGGGATTTTCCCCCAAGACGTTGGTCGCACCGTTCCGCGCCCGGATCTGATTGTGCTGATATCAAACGACGCGTGGTTTGGAACGTTCAACGGTCCGACCCAGCATTTGGCACAGGCGCGGGCACGGGCCATCGAATTGGGCATCCCGATCGTGCGGGTTGCCAATCGTGGGGTCAGCGCTGTGATTGACGCCAAAGGCGGATTTGACACAGCAATCGGGATTGACGCGTCCGGCTATGCGGACGCCCAAATTCCGCCACCGCTGCCGCCAACGATTTATGCCCGTTTCAGGGATTTGCCCGCCTTGTTTTTTGCAATTATTCTTGCGGTTTTCGCGGTACGGCGGCGCAGGGCTGAAACGGTGGTAGACACATAACGTGGTGGACCACACGGCCAAAGACGTCTAAGCGCACCGGGACGTTCAAAACGGGTCTGAACCGGGGGGCGAACCGCACATGACAAACGATCACCGGAATTTCTATGGGCGCATCAAGGGCAAGGCGCTGAAACCAAATCAGCAGATGGATTTGGACACGCTGTTGCCGAAACTGGCCATTCACGGGATCACACAGTCCGAAAACCCGGATCGGCGACCCTTGGACATGCCCGCGATTGCACAGGGCCGGCCAGTTTGGCTAGAGATTGGTTTTGGCGGCGGCGAACATTTGGTGCATCAGGCCAAACGGAATCCGGATGTCTGTTTTATCGGCGTTGAACCCTATGTGAATGGGATGGCGATGCTTTTGGGAAAACTGCGTCGTGAACGGGTGGACAACGTGCGCCTGCATCTGGGGGACGCGCGCGATCTGATGGATGTGCTGCCCGATGGCGTGATCGACAAGGCGTTCTTGTTGTACCCAGATCCATGGCCAAAGGCGCGCCACCATCGGCGGCGGTTTGTGACGCCCGAACATCTTTTGCCACTGGCGCGTGTTGTCCGGCAGGGCGCGGAGTTTCGTGTGGCGTCGGATATTGCGGATTACATCCGTCAGGCGCTAGAGGAAATTCCCCAGGCCGGGTTCGAATGGCTGGCCGAAGGACCCGAAGATTGGCGTGTGCCGTGGTCTGATTGGCTGTCGACCCGGTATGAACAAAAGGCCATCCGCGAAGGCCGCCCCCAGCACTATCTGACGTTTCGAAAAAAGTGAGGCCGTTGGCCTCACTCGATGATTGCGCCGCGCTAGCGCGGCGCGATGCCTCTGGCGGCCCTGCCGGGGGCGAGTATTTTTGGCAAAATGAAAGGGGGGTGTGGACGCTGTTTCGACCTGTGGCTATCAGGTGTTGAACGAAACGTAAGGTGCGCCCCATGTCCGGACACGGAACCCCGATCCCAATGTCTTCTCGTTGTGTTGGTCCTTTGAAAGGGCAGGCCGATGTGCCCGGCGACAAATCCATTTCACACAGGTCCATTCTGTTTGGCGCCATGGCCGTGGGTGAAACGACAGTCACGGGGCTGTTGGAAGGGGATGATGTTTTGGACACCGCAAAGGCCATGCGTGCCTTTGGGGCCGATGTGGCGCGGGGGGATGATGGGGTTTGGTCGATACATGGCGTTGGGGTTGGCGGTTTCGCCGAACCTGATCAGGTGATTGACTGCGGCAATTCCGGCACCGGTGTGCGTTTGATCATGGGGGCCATGGCGACGACGCCGATCGCCGCGACATTTACGGGCGACGCCAGTCTGAACAAGCGCCCGATGGGGCGGGTGACGGACCCCCTGGCGTTGTTTGGTGCACAAGCCTATGGTCGGTCACAGGGCCGGTTGCCGCTGACAATTGTTGGGGCCAAGGCCCCTGTGCCGGTTGTCTACCGCACACCGATGCCATCCGCGCAGGTGAAGTCTGCGGTGATGTTGGCCGGTCTGAATTGCCCGGGCCAAACCGTGGTGATCGAGGCTGAAGCGACCCGCGATCACACGGAACGCATGCTTCAGGGGTTCGGGGCGGACGTCATGGTTGAAGATACGCCCGAAGGCCGCGCCATTACTTTGACTGGCGAACCTGAATTAAAGCCGCAGACCATCATTGTGCCCCGCGATCCTTCATCCGCGGCATTCCCGGTGTGTGCGGCGCTGATCGTTGAAGGGTCTGATGTCTTGGTGCCCAACATCGGCCTGAACCCCACCCGTGCGGGTCTGTTCTATACCCTGCAAGACATGGGCGCAGATCTGACGTTTGAAAACATGCGCGAAGAGGGCGGTGAACCGGTGGCGGATCTAAGGGCACGATATTCACCCAACCTGAAAGGGATCGACGTGCCGCCCGAACGCGCGGCATCCATGATCGACGAATATCCGATCCTGTCGGTTGTGGCGGCCAATGCAGAGGGCATCACCAAAATGCATGGCGTCAAAGAATTGCGCGTCAAGGAAAGTGACCGGATCGATGCGATGGCGGTGGGGCTGCGCGCGGCGGGCGTCACGGTGGATGAAGGCGAAGACTGGTGGCATGTGCACGGAACCGGCGGCGCAGTCACAGGCGGATGCGTGGCCGAAAGCCATTTGGACCACCGCATTGCGATGTCATTTCTGATCCTTGGCATGGCCGCCAAAAATGGCATGGCTGTGGACGATGGCAGCCCGATTGCAACGTCATTTCCGATTTTCGAAGGGTTGATGGGCGCATTGGGTGCGCACATCACGCGGGACAATCGATGATTTTTTGTGTGGCCATTGATGGCCCTGCGGCGGCTGGCAAAGGCACCGTGGCGCGCGCGGTGGCCGCACACTTTGGATTTGCCCATTTGGATTCCGGCCTGTTGTATCGTGTGGTGGGCAAGAAAGTTATCGAAGGGGCCGACGCGATCGTGGCGGCCCGCGCATTGCAGCCAGAAGATTTGGCGGCTGACGGATTGCGCACTGCGCCAGTTGCGCAGGCTGCGTCCAAGGTGGCAGCCATCCCCGAAGTGCGCGACGCCTTTCTTGAATTCCAAAGACAGTTTGCCCGGCGGGATGGTGGCGCGGTCATAGATGGCCGCGATATTGCGTCGGTCATTTGCCCAGACGCAGAGGCAAAGCTGTTTGTCACCGCATCGCCGCATGTGCGGGCCCAACGGCGGCTTGAAGAATTGTCCCAACGGTTCGAGGGGCTGACCTTTGAAAAGGTGCTGTCAGATGTCATCGCCCGCGACAAAGCGGACAGTGAACGGGAAACGTCCCCTTTGGTTCAGGTTCCGGATGCCGTCGTGATCGATACGTCAGACATGGCAATTGCAGATGCGGTGAACGCAGCCATCGCTGTGGTTTCAGACCGGTTGCGCTAAGCGCCAAACGACCGCCTTGGCCGGTTGGTGCGACAAGCTATTTCGGAAATTCAAAGTCGGGCAGCACATCAAACGCCTTTTGCAAGGCGTCACCCCACCCGTTTGTCACTTCAGCAAAATAGGGGTCTTCGGCGGCGACGCGAAATTGACGTGCAGCACACAGGGATCCGGCAGCGTATGTGGCAACATCCAGCGGCAGGCTGACCGACAGGTTTGCCTTTATCGTGCTGTCAAAGCTGACCATCAAAAGCTTGATCGCCTGTTCAAAGGTCATGTTCGGATCATAGGCACGCACCAGAATGGGGCGGCCGTATTTTGTTTCACCGATTTGAAAGAAGGGGGTGTCGAATGTTGCTTCGATAAAATTGCCTTCGGGGTAGATCATGAAAAGACGTGGTTCGCCTTCGCCGATTTGCCCGCCCAGAATGATTGTCGCGTTGAACGTTGTGTCACTGCGGGGGCCGGTGTCGGCATAGGTTGCGATCACCTCTTTCAAGGTGTCGCCGATGATCGTGGCGGCCTGAAACATTGACTTGGCCGCCATAAGTGATGGTTGGCGGTCTGCCGGATCTTTGGATCGTTCGTCCAACAGGCTGACAACAGCCTGCGTGGTGGCCAGATTTCCAGCTGTCATCACCGTCAGGTTCCTGTCCCCGTCCCGGGACCAGTTGAACATTTTCCGGAATGTATTGATGTTGTCGATGCCGGAATTGGTACGGGTGTCGGACATGAAAACCAGCCCGCGGTTCAACATCATTCCCACGCAATATGTCATGGCCCAACCCCCAAACGCATCAGTGGAATCTATTGCTGTACTTGCAAATGAACCGCAAGCGTTTCATGCCCGTCACCAAGACGGACACCATGGATGGGTGCGGCATCGGTGTAGTCCCGCCCAACGGCAAGACGCACGTAGCGCCCATCGGGGCAAATCGCGTTCGACACATCGAAACCTACCCAGCCCAGCCCAGCAATGTGCACTTCGGCCCAGGCATGGGTGGCATCCTGTTCGATCCGATCGTCCATCATCAGATATCCGCTAACGTAGCGCGCGGGATGGCCCAACAGACGCGCCACGGTCACCATGAGATGCGCGTGATCCTGGCACACGCCCCGCCCGGCTTCGAGCGCGTCGTTGGCGGATGTTGCAGCATCCGTTGTGCCGATTTGATAGTCGACCGCTGCCAGAATGGCGGCGGATGCTGTGTGCAGCAGTTCAATTTCATCGGCCCGTTTTGATTGGCCGCGAATATCTTTGACCAGCGTGCGGATTGACGCGGTGGGCTGGGTCAGCATCGTGGGGGTTTCGTATTGCCACAGCGGCATGTGACCGAAATGCGGTCCCGTGACACCGGCTTGGTCATAGACGTCGACGGTGCCGGCGGATGTCAGTGTTACGGTGGTCGCGCCTTCGTCGACGCGGACAAGGTGGGTCAGGTTTCCGTAGTGATCATCATAGCTGGCCTGAACCGTGCCGCCGTCAACGACCAGTGACCAGTCCACAACCCGCTGCCCCTGTCCAGTCTTTGGCACAAGCCGCAGTTTTTGCAGGGCATAGGGCACCGGTGCATCATAATGATAGCTGGTCGTGTGCGAAATTTTCAGCGTTTGGTGCATCAGGCGTAAAACCGGAAATCTGTTTCAATTTGTTGTGCAAGGTCCCCGATGTAGCGGATGTTATCTTGCAAGAACTCATGCAGACCGCCTTCAAAGATGTCGCTGATCCGCTGCCCTTTCAGATAAGCGCCCACCTTGCCCGATGCACTGGGCGCAGTCGTAATGTCGTATTCCTGTTCCAGACTGGCCAGGCTGCCAGCGATATGTTTGTAACAAAATGACAGGGACCGGGGCATCCGTTCGTCCAAGATCAGGAAATCCGCGATATTAAGGGGGTTTGATTTCCCCGAATACAGCCATCTGTACGACCGTGCCGCTGACAGGGATCGAAGCAACACTTCCCACTGGGCGTTATCGAACCGGGTTCCGACCATGGCGGCAGACGGCAATAGAACGTAATATTTCACGTCCAATATGCGGGCCGTATTGTCCGCCCGTTCGATAAAGGTTCCCAAATGGGCAAAGGCAAAGATGTCGTTGCGCAGCATCGTCCCATGCAACGCACCCCTTACAACGGATGTGTGATACCGAATATCCGACAGGGTCTGGTGCAGTGTTCTGTCTGTGACAGGCTTTGCTAGCGTGTCTTTCAGCAGCATCCAGCATTCGTTGGTGGCTTCCCACACTTCCGAAGACAGCGCCGTGCGCACCAATCTGGCGTTGGTCCGCGCCGCCGTGATCGAGGTCATCACGCTGGATGGATTGTCTGGATCACGCAGCATGAAATTGATCACCGATTTTGCATCATAATCCGTGTGTTTGGCATCATAGGCTTCATTCACACCTGCTGTCGTGATCAAGGACTGCCATTCATTGCCATCGCCCGAATGTTGGGTCAGGGCGATATGCCATCCCGCTTCGATCAGACGGGCCGTGTTTTCAGCGCGTTCCAGATAGCGATGCATCCAGAACAGCCCCCCTGCGGTTTTGCCTAACATCATCTGATCAATCCCCCAGAACCCAGGTGTCTTTGGTTCCGCCCCCTTGGGATGAATTGACCACCAGCGATCCTTTCTTCAACGCAACCCGCGTCAGCCCGCCCGGTGTGATTTCAATGCGGTTGGGGGACACCAGAACAAAGGGCCGCAAATCGACATGGCGCGGCGCCAGCCCGGCTTTCGTCAGGATCGGAACGGTGGAAAGGGCCAGCGTTGGTTGCGCGATATAATTTGCGGGCCTTGCTTTCAGTTTGGCCCGAAACGCGGCAATTTCCTTTTTGCTTGCGGCAGGGCCAACCAACATTCCGTATCCGCCGGATCCGTGCACTTCTTTCACGACAAGATCGGCTAGATTGTCCAACACATATGCCAGCGCATCGGGTTCGGAACACCGCCACGTCGGAACGTTCTTCAGGATCGCCTTTTCGCCTGTGTAAAATTCCACGATGTCGGGCATGTAGCTGTACAATGCCTTGTCGTCAGCAATGCCGGTTCCCGGTGCGTTGGCGATTGTCACATTTCCCGCGCGGTAGGCATCGAATATGCCCGGCACCCCCAACAGGCTGTCCGGCCTGAAATTCAGCGGGTCCAGATAGTCGTCGTCGATCCTGCGATAAATCACATCGATCGGTTGGTAGCCGCGCGTTGTTCGCATCGCAACGCGCCCATCTTCGATTCGCAGATCGCTGCTTTCCACCAGTTCTGCACCCATCTGATCGGCAAGAAAGGCATGTTCGAAATAGGCGGAATTGTGAATCCCCGGTGTCAGGATGGCCACGACAGGACTGTCGTTCGGGGATCCGGCGGGCGCACAATCGGCCAGCGATTGACGCAGCATATGGGGGTATTTGCTGACCGGTCTGACGTTCAGCTGGGTGAACAATTCCGGAAACAGCTGCAACATCGTTTCACGATTTTCCAGCATGTATGACACGCCCGATGGCGTGCGCGCGTTGTCTTCCAAAACAAAAAATTCATCGGGTCCGGTCCGAACAAGATCGACACCGATAATGTGGGTATAGACCCCCCCAGCGGGCGCATGGCCGACCATTTGGGGCAAAAAGGCTGCGTTGCCAGCGATGATATCGCGCGGAATGCGCCCGGCACGCAGGATTTCCTGACGATGATAGATATCGTGCAAAAAGGCATTGATGGCCCGAACGCGTTGTTCGATGCCTTTTTCCAAACGCGCCCATTCACGGGCACTGATGATGCGGGGCACCATGTCGAACGGGATCAGCCGTTCATCGGCCTGATCATTGCCATAGACATTGAACGTGATCCCGATGCGCCGGAAAAACGCTTCGGCTTCGGCTGACTTTTTGTTCAGAAGTTTCAGATCTTCTTTCTGGAACCAGTCGAAATATGCGGAATAGGGATCGCGGGGCGCATCTGGCCCCATAAGCATTTCGTCAAAATGGATTGGTTCGGACATGGTTCCAACAGACTATATGCAGCCCGCACATGCAAGTCGGGGGCTTCGCGCGGTGCCTGCGGCGTATCGGGGAGGAGGGCCAGACAGGACACCGCGCGAAAAAAATGTTCCAACGCACTAGGAACAGGTCTTGGGTACGGTGCGATGACGGGGTTTGCAAAAGGATCACAAGCCGTCTGACGGGAAACCCTGCACGTGATCAAAAATTGTGCACGAATTCTTGCGATCGTTGCAAATAGCGGGCTTTGCACGAAAACAGCGTGACAGAAAGTTGGATCAATTGTCCTGAATTCAGACACAGACTGTTCCTAAATATTCTTGCGAAATTAAGGTTTTCGTGGTCCTTATCGGTCAGCAGCGCGCATTTCGCGCCAATAATAAGAAAACTGTAAAGGGTCAGTTGAATGGCGCAGCGCCCGTCGATTGGCTCCCTTTGGATGGGGGGGCCGCTCAGCTATTTCGAACAGCTGTCGCTCGTGTCCTATCGCGATGCGGGCCACAGTGTTGTGCTTTTCAGCTATGATGATGTTGAAAATCTGCCCGATGGCATTGCGGTGTCCGATGCTGCGGATGTGCTGCCACTGGGCGATGATTTGCAGATCGGATCACAGCCGCATGTGGATCGGTTTCGATATATGATGCTGCAACAAAACGACGGCATGATCTGGTCCGATCTGGACGTTTATTGTCACCGGCCCTTTGACCCAACGGATGGCCACTTTTTTGGCTGGGGATCCCGCGAACACATCAGCGGATCAATTCTGGCCCTGCCAAAGGATTGCGCGGCGTTGTCTGCCCTTGTTGATTTTACGTCTGATCCTTTTGCCATTCCCACCTTTTATGGTGATGCGTATCGCAAAGAACTGAAAACGAAACAGGCATCCGGGGCACCCGTCGATGTTGTCGAACAGCCCCGCGGCGTTTGGGGGCCCCATGCAATCACGCATTTCCTGACGGAAACGGGCGATGATCGGCACGCCCTTTCGTTGGATCGTTTCCAGCCAGTGTCATTTCGTGATCGCGCCCAGCTGTTGAAGCGGGGCGTTGATTTCAAGGACCGCATAACGGATCAGACATTGGCGATCCATCTGCATGGGCGACGTCTGAAAACCCGGTTGGCCGATTCAGAAACAGGTGTGCCGCCGTACCACAGTCTTTTGGGGCGTCTTTTGGCGAAACATAAGATTGACCCTGCACAGGCCCCCATCGTGGAAGGAAAGACCTTTGACCCTGATGCTGATCCGATCATCCACACCCGCGACCTTTTGCCGATATCCCCTGCCGCGCGGCAGGGGCGGGGGCAATTGAACCTTTCTGATCTGGCCGACCGGTTTGGGTCTGCCAAAGGATCGACCCAGAACCGTTTGGCTGAATTGTATCACATGCTGTTCATGGGGATGCGCGACGCGCCTGTTCGGCTTTTGGAACTTGGATTGCAGGACGGCGGTCCAGAAATCGGCGGGGCTGCGGACCGGGTGACGACCGATTTGCCCTCTGTGCGGATGTGGCTTGAATATTTCGTCGATGGCACCGTGCATGGGGTCGATGTTTCAGATTTCAGCTGGTTCCAGCATCCCCGTTTCAGATTTCATCAATTGGATTTGGAAAATGGGACAGCGTTGGCGGACGCTGTCGCGCAGGACGCACCGTTTGATATCATCATCGATGATGCCAGCCATGCATCGCACCACCAACAGGGCGCGTTTCAGACACTTTTCCCACGTCTGAAAAGCGGGGGGATTTATGTCATCGAAGGGTTGCGATCCCAACCCGATCATATCGAATTGGACGAGTCCGTAAAAACATCAGACTTGTTTCAATCCTATATTCGCACGGGAATTTTCGAACACACGGACCCCATGATCGCATCAGCGTTCAATGGCATCCGTACAGATATTTCAGGCTGCTTTGCGGTGCAGGCAGAGTTTGTGAAAGCAAACCGTGATCTTGCCGTTGTGGTCCACAAACGGTGAACATCATGGAAGAAGACGACACATCCCCAGACGCGGCAGCCCTGCCCAGTTGGTACCACGAAATTTTCCCCGCAGGCCCGTGCAAAGGGTTTCTGCACAATCTGGGCATGCATTCGGTCTTGTTCGTGGATCGTGGATCGCCCCAGTTGGTTGTGACCTTTGACAATCTGGCCGAAGCAGGTGGGCGTCATCTGGACCGCGAACCATGGGCCGGCAAGTTCTGCCGCGACAAAGGGTGGAGCCATCTAAGCGTCTTTGCCCAAGGGCCCACATGGTTTCGCGACCAGCATCTGATCACCTTTATGGAAGGATTGCGCGATCAGGGCCTGTTTGCGCGGTTTGATCGTGTGGCGTGGGCAGGCACGTCCATGGGGGGATTTGGCGCGTTGGCGTTTTCTGATCTGGCCCCCGGTTCAACCGTTGTGGCGTTCAGCCCGCAGACCACACTGTCCGAAGATCTGACGCCATGGGAAAATCGATTCCAAAAAGGGCGCGTACAGGATTGGACCTTGCCACGGTCGGATGCAGCACAGCATTTGGATCACGGTGGGGCAACCTTTGTGATCTATGATCCCATGCTGGCCGAAGACAGGCAGCATATCGAACGCCTGCCGCAAAAGGGTTTGATGCTTTTGAAGGGCATTGGGCTGGGCCATAAATCGGCGTTGCTGTTGCGTCGGATGGAACAGCTTAAACCCGTTATGGAAGGCGCGATCGAAGGCACGCTGACGCAGGCTGCATTTCGCGAAATGATCGAAGGGCGCAAAAGCCTGTATCTGTATCGCAAAAATATCGAAGCCTATCTGGATGCCAAGGGGCAGGCGGAACGGTCAAACAGATTTCGTGCCGCATTCCGCCGCCGCCGCCGCGCAGAAGCGGCAGCCGCCCCCACAAAGGAAAGTGGGGACCCCGCGCCCGCGTCTATCGGGGCGGTCGCGGCGCGTGATCCAGTTGCCACCATTGCCACGCCAGCCACTGTCGCTGCAGGGCTGCAGCCGGTTCGACCCAAAGAGCCCGGCAATGCGTGGATGATCCAGCGCAGTGGCGCAGGGCACCTGCGGTATATGTCGGACCGTTGGGATGGCCGCACGATTGGTTATGAAGAACGGCACGGGCACACGCTGTCCCAAACCGGGGAAATCGTGCTGGGTGTGGTTGGTTTAGGCCATGGTGTCGGGGTAGAGCGCAGCTTTTTGAAAGCCTATCCATGGCATGTTTTGGGGCCAGATCTGTCGCGCCATGTGCCCCGTATGTCAGCGTCATCTGTCGCGGAAATCGATCTTGCGATCAAAGATCAGATTCAGGCGGAACTTCCGTGGATGGTTGCGATTTCAGCCAATCAACCCGGCGCGGTTGCTGCAGATTTCATGGCGGATGCCCCCGCATTGACCAAACTGGAAGATGACATCACGCAAGCTGTGGATGGATGTCAGCAGTGGGGGAAATCGCTTTTTGTCGACAGGGTGAACCTTCGGCTTTTGACGGGTGCACCTGACACCTCCGAAGATGAGGCCCACGCCCATTATGCGGCCGTCGGGCGGGATGTTCAAAAGCGGATCACGGCCATTACTGGGCAAGGGTCAGACCCTGCGCTGGTGGTCAGCCAATCCTGTGGCAGCCAAACGGACGGGCGCAGCCCCGTGATCCTTGCCGAAGGTCGGCTCGAAATCGAAAATCCGTTGGCAGGGTTCGTGGTGGCCACACCAACCTATCCCTATCCCATGATGGCTGACATGCCTGCCACCCACACACCCGATGCGCACGCGATCATCGACACACTCGAAGTGCTGGCCCTGCAGGCGGTTCAAAGGGGCCAGCCGTGGCATTGCCCATCGCTTCAGTTTGCAAAGCTCAAGGGCGACACCATCACGGCCCAATTTTCTGCAATGTCAGATCTGGTGCTGGAAGACCCCAAGCGGCATGGCTTTGCGCTGCTGGGCAGCAAGACGCGGATCACAGGGGTGACCGTGGCCGGGCGAACGGCAACGATTTCATTGTCCGAAGCGCCATCTGACACGGATATGACGCTGTCCTATGCATGGGGACGCAAGGCCAAAAAAGGCACGGGCTTTGCCGCCAATCTGGGCAGTTTGCGTGACGACTGGTCGATGACATGCCCATGGAATTCAGACATCACGCTGCATCGGTTTGCCCTTGCGGGCTGTGCCCGCGTGACGCGGAACTGATGTGATGGAAAAGCGCAAGAACATCCTGTTGATTTCTGTCGACGACATGTTTGCCTTCTGGCGCTATCGGGATGCGTTGGGTGTGCGCCTTCAAACCCCTAATCTGGACCGGATCATCGAACGCAGCACACTGTTCCGATCTGCTTATTGTCAGGCCCCGGTTTGCGGGCCGTCGCGGGCATCGGCGATGTCGGGCCTGTCCCCGTTTCAGACTGGTATCTTTGACAACTACATCAATATTTTCGATGTTTTGCGCCCGGAACAAATGTGGCAGCACCGGATCAAACGCGCGGGGTATTATTGTTCGACAGCTGGAAAGGTGCATCACGGGTACAAACCGCTGGCCCCCGAACATCACAATCCGCTGTATTCGCACCCGGGCGTCGCCGTTTTCTTTGGGCCCAGAAGGGGTGCCCCCAGCAAGCGGTTTGGCGGGAAAACCAGTGGGTCAGGGACGACCGATCTTGCCGATGATCTGCAATATTATGACAGCCGGTCGTCGCGGCATGCCATACGGTTCTTGGACAAATACACAGCACCTGACCCATTTTATCGCGAAGTCGGGTTTCACCATCCCCACCTGCCGTTCCAGACACCGGTCCGGTTCAAGGAAATGTACGACGAAGCGGCATTCGAACAACCAAAGGCATGGATGCAGGGCTTTGATCTGTCGCCCTATGCGCAGAAGTATCTGAAAGAAAACATCGACCCGTCCGACACCAGTTATTGGCAGAAAACGCTGCGGAATTATTATTCGTGCATCAGCCATGTGGACACCCATATCGGCGCAGTATGGGATGCGTTGCAAGCCAGCCCCCATGCCAAAGACACGGTCGTCATGATTTTTTCGGATCACGGCTATCATCTGGGTGACAAGGGGCGCTTCCGCAAATGTACGTTGTACGAAGAAGCGACGCGCGTGCCCCTGATCATCCATGATCCGGACGCAACGCCCGGTCAGGTCGACGATCCGGTTGGGCTGATCGATATGGGTGCAACATTGCTGGACTATGCCGGCTGCCGGCCGCTTTGCAATTCGCCGGGGCGATCGTTGCGCGGATTGGTGCATGGTGGGCGCGACCCGGATCGTGCAGTGCCGACGTTCTGGTATGGGAACGTATCTGCGCGGGTCGGGAATTACCGGATCAGTGTTTATCAGGATGGGTCGACTGAATTTCACGACGTGGAAAACGACCCATGGCTGAACACCAACTTGGGTGCGGCGCACCCCGATTACGCCGCGTGTTACCGGGCCCTGATTGCAGTAGTTGCCGATCATGGGGGGCAGATGCCCACTGGGCACACGATGGCTGCAGGCCCCTATGCTGCGCATACGCTTGGGACTGGCGCGGGGCAGTTGGGCACACGGGGGGCAGTGTCTGTTGAAACGGTTGCTGATACGGTGGATACGCCCGGCTACCGCACCGTTTACGTCACGCCGCAAAGCAAAAGCTGTGAAATGGAGATCCCCGCCGGCGCGAACGAGGTCTATTTTGCATCAGATATCAACGGTGGGCTGACCGATTTTTCGGTCCGGGGCAACGACCGCGACAACCGCGTCTTTCTGAACGCCGGACATGCGCGTTTCACCTTTCGGTTTGATGCAGGACGTGGGCACAATCACATCTACGCAAGCCACGATCCCCTGCGCATTAAAGGGGGGCCGGGGTCCATTCATGTGCAAGGCAGTGACAATGATGACGAAATGATTGGTGGAACCGGGTCGAATGTCTTTCAGGCCAGACACGGAAACAATCGACTGGACGGCGGTCCCGGTGTTTCTTTCATGACGGGTGGGGATGGGATCGACCATTTTGTCACCGGAACGGGGCAAAGCATCATTCGGACGGGTCCGGGGGAAAACACCATCGAAATCACAGGTGGCATCAACGAAATGACGTTGGACCAACGGGCCCAGACGCTGATTTTCAAACGCACCGGGCTCCCACAACGGATCATTGGTTTCGTGGCGGGCCATATCGATGTGTCTGACTGGTCGGTCTTGGGGAAAGTGACTTTTTCCCAGGATGGCGCGGACGTGATCATGACCGTTGGAACGGAACGTGCGGTTTTTGTGTCTGCCGCACTCGAAGATGTGGAGGCGGCGGTGCTTTCGCCGTGATCTGCCCTTGTGTTGGCTGTGGGCGCATGAAACGACATCGCGTATGACAACCGGTTCAAATTCACACCTGCGCGGCATGCTTTGGATGGTGGCATCGGGTCTGTGTTTTGTTGGTGTCTACATTGGCGTAAAATTTGTAGGAACCCGCTTGCCTGCCGCTGAATCTGCGTTTTTGCGTTATGCGCTGGGGCTGATCTTTGTGGTGCCGGTCCTGCCTGCGATGTGGCGTGAAGGCATGGACCGCAAAGCCCTGCGCCTGTTTGCGGGGCGGGGGGTGATCCACACCATTGCCGTCACGCTTTGGTTTTTCGCAATGGCGCGCCTGTCAGTCGCAGAAGTCGCCGCCATGGGCTACATGACACCGGTTTTTGTGACAGTGGCGGCCGTTATCTTGTTGGGCGAACGTTTGGCGCTGCGGCGGGCCATTGCCATTGGGGTGGCCGTGATCGGGGTGCTGATCATTTTGCGCCCCGGTCTGCGTGAAGTGGAACTGGCCCATCTTGCCATGTTGGGAACATCGGTGTGTTTCGGGCTGTCGTATGTGGCTGTCAAACAGCTAACACACGTGCACAGCCCGGCCATGATTGTGGGGATGTTGTCTGTAACGGTGACAATCGGGTTGTTCCCACTTGCGATGGTTGATTGGGTGCAGCCCACGTTGATCGAAATCGGTTGGCTGTTCTGGGTCGCGGCTGCGGCGACCGCGGGGCATTTTTCGATGACCTATGCCTTCAAACACGCGCCCATTACGGTCACACAGCCCGTCACTTTTTTGCAGCTGATCTGGTCGGTTTTGGTTGGCGCGCTTTTGTTTGGCGAAGCCGTTGATGTCTTCGTATTGTTGGGCGGATTCACAATTGTCGCCGCCGTTATCTACATCACGTTCCGCGAAGCGCAGTTGAAACGTCAATCAGCCGCGTGAAGCCGCGCTTCGCGTCTGGTGATGTACCACATGCAGGCAAAAGGCAGGCTGCTGGACGCCAGCATGATCAGGATCAATGGTTCGGCCCCCATGCCGGGCACAAGAACAGCGCCGGTCACTGCCGCAAGGATTGCCCCACCGCCCGTCATGATCGTGCCGCCAATGCCCGACGCTGATCCCGCCAGATGGGGCCGCACAGACATCATGCCGGCCGTCGCATTGGGCAGGGTCATTCCATTGCCGAGACCAACAAGAACAACCGGCCCAAAGAATGAAAGCGGAATGGGGTTGGGCATTTGAAACAAAGCGAACGCCATAAGCATGCCCCCGCAAGACAGGATCGCCCCCATTGTGATCATCCGGTTGATGCCAAACCGTTCGGACAAAAGACCAGACAGCCCGTTGCCGACGGCATACCCAACAGCCGGTGCACCAAAATAAATTCCCAGCACGGCAGGTGACAGATCAAAGACCGACGTGCCGATGAACGCGGCCCCGCCAAGGTACGCGAAATAGGCACCAACGGTGCTGCCCGCGCTGATGCAATAGGCCCAAAACCGGCGCGCCCGGAACAGTTCAGGATAGCTTCGAAATTGGGCGGCCATGCTTGCGCTGCGGTTCTGGTTGGTTTCCCCCATGTCGAAAATGGCAAGGATCAACACGGCCAGTCCCACGACCAGCATGACCCAGAAATTGCTGATCCACCCAAATTGAGTTTCCAGCCAACCGCCCAGCATCGGCCCCAGCATTGGAACAATCGCCATGCACATTGTCACATAGCCGATCACAGATGCCGCTTTGCTGGCGTCATACATATCGCGCACGGCGGCCCGCGATAGAACCAACCCGGCCACCACCGCGGCCTGTGCCATCCGGCACGCCAGAAATGTTTCTGCAGTGGGGGCCACCAACGTGCCAAGCGTCGCAATGCAAAACAATCCCAGCGACGCGATAACGATCGGGCGACGGCCAAACCGATCGGACATGGGCCCAATGAAGACCTGCATCACGGCGTTCATTGCCAGAAACAGTGTGACCGAAAGTTGGATCACCGCATATTCAACGCCAAAAGACTTCGCCATGTTGGGAAGGGATGGCAAAAACATGTTCATCGCCAGCGCACCGATGGCGGCCAGACAAACAAGCGTGAACAAAGTCGGCGGCGTGGCCGGATTCAAAAACCGGCGGGCAGGGGCAGAAGACATGCCCGTGTGCTATGCCCCCGATACCAGAGAGTCCAGCAAACCAACACGCAAGAAAATTACGAAAATCATCACTGTTAGCGCACAAAAGCATACGATTGGCCCTTTAACCCGGGGTCGCGGTCACGGTATGACCAGTCGCAAAGGGGACCGACATGAATAAAATCCTGACCGAATTGAACGATCGCCGTGCCATTGCGCGTCTTGGGGGCGGTCAGCGCCGGATCGACGCGCAGCATGCAAAGGGCAAACTGACAGCCCGCGAACGGATCGAATTGCTGCTGGACGAAGGATCGTTCGAAGAATTCGATATGTTCAAAACCCACCGCTGCGTGGAATTCGGCATGGATCAACAGCACATCCCCGGCGATGGCGTTGTGACGGGCTGGGGCACCATCAACGGTCGCATGGTTTATGTGTTCAGCCAGGATTTTACGGTGTTCGGGGGGTCATTGTCGGAAACCCACGCCCAGAAGATTTGTAAAATTCAGGAAATGGCCCTGCAGAACGGTGCGCCGATCATTGGTCTGAACGATTCAGGGGGCGCCCGCATTCAAGAAGGCGTGGATTCTTTGGCAGGTTATGCCGAAGTGTTCCAAAACAATATCATGGCGTCTGGGGTTGTGCCGCAGATCAGCGTGATCATGGGACCATGCGCGGGTGGCGCGGTTTATTCCCCCGCGATCACGGATTTCATCTTTATGGTCAAAGATTCCTCTTACATGTTTGTGACGGGCCCGGACGTTGTAAAAACGGTCACAAATGAAGTTGTCACTGCCGAAGAACTGGGCGGGGCATCCACCCATACCAAAAAGTCATCTGTGGCCGATGGCGCATTTGAAAACGATGTTGAGGCGCTGACCGAAGTGCGTCGTTTGGTCGATTTTCTGCCCCTCAACAACCGCGACAAGGCCCCCCGCCGACCTTTCTTTGATGATCCGGCCCGTGTGGACGCCAGCCTTGATACCCTGATCCCCGACAACCCAAACCAGCCCTATGATATGAAAGAGCTGATTTTGAAACTGGCCGACGAAGGTGATTTCTATGAAATTCAGGAAGACTTCGCCAAGAATATCCTGACCGGCTTTGTTCGGTTGGAAGGTTCCACCGTTGGCGTCGTGGCCAACCAGCCTACGGTTTTGGCCGGATGTCTGGATATTGATTCATCGCGCAAGGCAGCGCGGTTTGTGCGGTTCTGTGATGCGTTTGAAATTCCGATCCTGACATTGGTCGATGTTCCCGGCTTCTTGCCCGGGACGTCGCAGGAATATGGTGGCGTGATCAAACATGGGGCCAAACTGCTGTTTGCCTATGGCGAAGCGACAGTGCCCAAGGTGACGGTGATCACCCGCAAAGCCTATGGCGGGGCCTATGACGTGATGGCCTCCAAACATTTGCGGGGGGATTTCAACTATGCTTGGCCATCGGCGGAAATTGCCGTGATGGGGGCCAAGGGGGCGACGGAAATCATTCACCGCGCGGATCTGGGCGATGCTGACAAGATTGCCCAACATACAAAAGATTACGAAGATCGGTTTGCAACGCCGTTTGTGGCGGCCGAACGCGGCTTTATTGACGAAGTGATCATGCCGCAATCCACCCGGCGGCGCGTGTGCCGTGCTTTTGCCAGCCTTCGAAACAAGAACTTAAAGAATCTCTGGAAGAAACACGACAACATTCCCTTGTGATCAAGGAATGCCCCCGTCGTTTTTGCAAAGGAGACCGCGATGTTTGATCGTGACGCAGTAGAGCTTATGACCCAATCCAAGTTCATTCAGGGCTTGGACCTTTCGATGTTCGCAGAACAGGACATCATCAATGTCGTGCTGCAACGGTCAGAAGTTCTGTATGATCTGGAAAACCCAGATCACGTGATCCGACAATGGACCAAAGGCAACGATGGCGCCATGCGCGATTTGGTTTCCCAAAAGGGCCACGAATTGGTGCGCCGGGCCATTGCTGTTTTGTACCGTGAATTTCTGGCGATGAAGCCAACGCTGGATGGTCTGCAAATTTCGCGGATCGCGGACATTGGATGTGGCTATGCGTTTTTCGATTTTTTCGCAGCGCGCGATTATCAGGCGCAGCTGGTTTTGGTTGATATCGAAACCAACGACAAACGCTATTTCGGATTTGAAGACACGGCAGCCGCGTATACCAGTTTGGACGTCGCGAAACAGTTTCTAAAAGCCAATGGCATCCCCGATGCATCTGTCGAAACGGTAAACCCGCTTTGCCAAGATCTATCAAGCGTCGAACCTGTTGATTTGGCGATCAGTTTTCTGTCGTGTGGCTTTCACTATCCGTTGTCAAAATACGATTGGTATTGGTCCAAAAGTGTTGTTCCCGGTGGCCACATCATGCTGGACGTGCGCACCGCGACCTTTGACGCACAGATGGCAGACATGGCGGCATACGGTCGATCAAAGCCCTTGTGGTCGGGTCAAAAGTGGCAACGCATGGTCATTGAAAAGGCTGCCGCCTAATGGGTTTGGCCTGCGCATATCATGGCCGGTCGGGTTGGCACATCGGGTCGCCCGATTGGCGACAATCCAAAGGGTTAGGATGGCAATTTGCACGCGCCCGAAACAACCCGGCCGCCACATTGATTTGTGCGCAGTCGGTCAATTGTGCCGCAATCGTGTCGCAAATTTGGCAACGCTGTGTCGGCGCGTTTGTCCCGCAGGGGCAGGGGTGTTTGAACCAAATCAGGATCCCCGCATGACGCATCGCATTTATCATAGGGTCGGCGGTCGCCGGTTGGGGTTTGCAGGGCAGCAAGCCCTAGATGTGGTGGACCGTATGAACCGATCCGGTATGCGTCTGTGGTTTTGGCTTTGGGGTGATTTCCCATCCCAAATACAAACAAATTATCACAATTTTACCTTTATTCTTTCACAGCGCCCAACCCCATGCCCTGTTACCTGTTTTGACGGGCAAGACGTGCAATCAAGCACGCGTACGCCCGTGGACAGTAGCAGGAGTGTGACATGTCAAAGCACCTCACAAACCTCGCGCTGGTTGGCTGCATCGTTCTGGTGGCTGCCTGTACAACACGTGTACGGACAGACGCTGTTACGACTGAAGCGACTGCGCAAGAGTTTGTTATCGTTCAGCCAGAGCCCGTCTCTGTTGAACCAACATATACAGGCAAATTCAAATAAGCTTGTTTCGGGGCAGGCGTGCGCGCCTGTCCCAAACCACTTTGGGGTGGCATGATGGAAAAACATCGTGGATTCCCCGGCCGCCTTCAAGGCACCGACTTTCAATTCACAGTCAGACGCGCGAACCCCAAAGGGGCGACCCGGATCATCCGGCGTGACCGTTATGCCGATCGTCGGCCCGCAGATCGCAAGGCGGATGAAGAATTTCTGTACGCATTGATTGAACACTTCGGCGATGAACCGTTTGTGCGCGGCAATCTGGATGCCGGTCGGCTGTCGTGGCTGTTTGAACGCGAAGTTGTGGCCGCCGAAGATGATTTTGACCCGGAAAGCTATGATGCGCTGTTGCGTGTGGATTTCCGCCGGGCACAGGCCAGTTTTCCGCAGATTTTCGCTGATGGGTTTCAGGCATGACCGTGTCCTTTGAAAATATTGCTGACCGCACTGGTCAGCTTGGAAAACAGCGCCATATCACGGCTACCATTGGGTCATTGACCCATCGGTCCCTTCTTTTCTGGGCCAGTTGCGCATGTGCGCGCTGGCCCGTTTTTTTGCGTACGGAACCTGCATCCACCTGCATGCGTTTGACCTGTATCACAGCTACAGGAGCATCAGAATGCGATTTGCAAAAACCACTGTCATCATCGCCACTTTGGGATTTGGTCTTGCCGCGTGCGGTCAGACGGATCTGGAACGCACGGCAACAGGTGCTGTCATTGGTGGGGCCGTTGCCTCTGCCACTGGTGGGGATGTGGGGCAAGGCGCACTTATCGGTGGGGCCGCAGGCGCAACGTGCCGCAGCCTTGGCACCTGTCCGAACAACTAACACAATTCGAAAATCATGCTTGCACCGCCGCGCTGGGTCATCGCCCAGTGCGGCTTTGTGTTTTGGGGGACCGCACAATGTTTGACAAAATCCTGATTGCCAACCGGGGCGAAATTGCCTGCCGCGTCATCAAGACGGCGCGCGCGATGGGAATTAAGACGGTTGCCATTTATTCCGATGCAGATGCCAATGCGCTGCACGTGAAAATGGCGGACGAAGCCGTGCATATCGGCCCGGCCCCCGCCAACCAGTCATATATTGTGATCGACAAGGTCATGGATGCCATCCGCCAGACGGGCGCGCAGGCGGTGCATCCGGGGTACGGGTTCTTGTCAGAAAACAAGCTGTTCGCGGAAGCCTTGGAAAAAGAAGGCGTCGCCTTCATTGGCCCCCCAGCCAGTGCAATTGAATCCATGGGCGACAAGATCACATCCAAGAAAATCGCGCAGGAGGCCGGCGTTTCAACAGTGCCCGGATACATGGGTCTGATCGAAGATGCTGATGAAGCGGTGAAGATTTCGAACCAGGTCGGCTATCCGGTGATGATCAAAGCCTCTGCCGGGGGTGGCGGCAAAGGCATGCGGATCGCGTGGAACGATGACGAAGCCCGCGAAGGGTTCCAATCATCAAAGAACGAAGCGGCCAACAGCTTTGGCGATGACCGGATTTTCATTGAAAAATTCGTCACCCAGCCCCGCCACATCGAAATTCAGGTGCTGGCCGACAAACATGGCAACTGCATCTATCTGAACGAACGGGAATGTTCGATCCAGCGCCGGAACCAAAAAGTGATTGAAGAGGCCCCAAGCCCCTTTCTGACCCCCGAAACACGCAAGGCGATGGGGGAACAGTCTGTCGCATTGGCGCAGGCCGTGGATTATTGTTCTGCCGGCACCGTGGAATTTATTGTGGATGGGGACCAGAATTTCTATTTTCTGGAAATGAACACCCGGTTGCAGGTGGAACATCCCGTAACGGAACTGATCACTGGGATTGATCTGGTTGAACAGATGATCCGGGTGGCTGATGGTGAAAAACTGTCGCTGAAACAATCGGATATCGGAATCAACGGTTGGGCGATGGAAAGCCGGCTGTATGCCGAAGATCCTTACCGCAACTTCTTGCCCTCTATCGGTCGCTTGACGAAATACCGCCCGCCCGCGGAATCCGCGACCGATGAAGCCATTGTGCGCAATGACACAGGCGTGTTCGAAGGCGGCGAAATCAGCATGTATTATGACCCCATGATCGCCAAGCTGTGCACATGGGCACCGACGCGCGCGGATGCCATCGAAGGCATGCGGCACGCCCTTGATGCGTTCGAGGTTGAGGGGATCGGACATAACATTCCTTTCCTGTCGGCGGTGTATGACCACGACCGGTTCACATCCGGCAACATCACCACAGCCTTTATCGAAGAAGAATACCCCGAAGGATTCGATGGTGTTGC
Organism: Planktomarina sp.; assembly: GCA_020630595.1. Taxonomy (GTDB): domain Bacteria; phylum Pseudomonadota; class Alphaproteobacteria; order Rhodobacterales; family Rhodobacteraceae; genus Planktomarina. Next base: position 12,662 of record JAHDBC010000014.1, on the reverse strand, counting down.
ACTGGACGAAGGAACACTGGCGAAGCTGGCAGCGTGCACCGCCGCCATGTACCGTGTTGCCGAAATTCGCCGCACGCGCGTTTCGGGTCGGATGGACAATCATGAACGCAGGGTGCGTGATGATTGGGTCGTATCGGCGCAGGGTGTGGATATGCCCGTCACCATCGACGCTGATCCCCATGGGTCCACCGTGACCGTTGGCGATCGGGCCATTCGTGTCATGTCGAACTGGACGCCGGGTCAATCGCTGGCGCGGATGAATGTCGATGGCGAAAGCATGGCTTTGAAAGTGGACCGGATCACCAACGGTTACCGCGTGCGATTCCGGGGTGCAGACCTGAAAATCCATGTGCGCAGCCCCCGTGCCCATGAATTGGCAAAGCTGATGCCGGAAAAACTGCCACCCGATACATCCAAAATGCTGCTGTGCCCGATGCCGGGGTTGGTTGTGAAAATCGATGTGGCCGTAGGCGACGAAGTGCAGGAAGGCCAATCGCTGTGCACGGTAGAGGCCATGAAAATGGAAAACATCCTGCGGGCTGAACGCAAATCAGTGGTGTCCAAAATCAACGCTGCGGCTGGCGACAGTCTGGCGGTCGATGATGTCATTCTGGAGTTTGAATGAACCATCACATTCGCTAACCTGCGGCCATGAACGCCATCTTGTGGGATATTTTTACATGGCTGCAGGGGCTGGATGTGCGCATCTATCAGGCCCTGATTGCCGGCGCCGTTGTGGCGCTGGGCTGGATGGTCAATGGCCACCGAAACCGCAAAGAAGCCCGTGATCGGCGCGAAGAACGCCTGCGCGATCTGCACCGCGCCCTATATGCGGAAATCGTCGTGCATGTTTTGAACATGGGCAGCGTTGAACAGATAGAAGCTGCGAAACAGGCCCAAGTTGCCAAAATGCTGAAAACAGCCAGCTTCAAACCATTCTTGCCGCGCCAGAAACGCGATCAGGTGTTTCAAAGTTTTCTTCCGGAAATTCACATTCTGCCCCGCACCAGCATTGATCCAGTCGTCGCCTTTTATTCGGTCATCGGCCTGATTTCGCGTCTGGAAGAAGACATGGGCGGCGAACGTTTTGCCAAATTGCCGAAAACGGCCCGTGCTGCGATTTATTCTGATTACATGGATTTGTTGAACCAAAGTGTGACTTTGGGTCAGTTTTCGCTTCAGGTGATTGAAACCTATTCCCGAAAAGGCGAAGCGGCGGCCAAGGCGCTGGTTGATGAAACGCGGTCTAATATCCGCCTGGGCGGGTCCCCAGACGACCAGTGATTGCCGTTGGAAAATGCACGATAATCGGTTCGGGCTTTTTCTCTGGTTTGGTGGTCGGTGTGTTTTTCGTCATGGCCTGTACATAACCCGTCGCGCGCCGCGTTTCAACGGCGCTGTCAGTTGTCCAAGATCATCTGCGATCCACGGCGTTCCTCAACCTCTAGCTGGCGCAGGGGCATTTTGTCGATTGTCCGGCTGATTTCACGCATGTCATAGGGCAATGCCTTGCGCAGTTTCACTTGCCCATCTTTGCCGATCAGAACCAAACCGAACCCATGGGGACGCAGTTGGCGGCGCAATTCGCTGCGGTTTTCGGTATCGGTGTCAAAAATCCACAGGATATCGCGGTCGATCAGATCGTCCACGTCTTCGGTCAACAGTTCCATCTGTTGAATAAAGCTGGGGTCAAACGGGCTGTCTGCAAACACGATCAGGGGGCGGGCCCGCCATTTGAACGTGTCCAGATCCACCTGTGCTGCATCAATCGGCGCGCCCGGGTTTTCCAGCCACGATTCCACAGTGGATTGCGCCATCGCAGGGGCGGCCAGAAATGTTAGGGCAAACATCAGAAATTTCACAAAAATCACTCCTCTGAATCTTTATATAGGGCCGAAATAATCGTGCGCTATGGGGGGACATCCTGAAATTTCACTGCTATACGCCGCAGTGCAGAATATCGCGGAATGCGACGGAATACGAAGGGGACACGCCATGGCCGATAAGAAAACATGGGAAGGGATTGCAGAAAAAGAACTGCGCGGCAAACCCTTGGACAGCCTGACGTGGAACACGCTGGAAGGCATTGATGTTCAGCCGTTGTATACCGAAGACGATCTGAAAGATGTGAACCATCTGGGCACGATCCCGGGGCAATCCCCGTTCATTCGGGGCCCAAAAGCCACCATGTATGCAGGGCGGCCCTGGACCATCCGCCAATATGCAGGGTTTTCGACCGCAGAAGAATCCAATGCCTTTTATCGACAGGGTCTGGCGGCAGGGCAGCAAGGGGTGTCCGTTGCCTTTGATCTGGCCACCCACCGCGGGTATGACAGCGACCACCCCCGTGTGATCGGCGATGTGGGCAAGGCCGGTGTGGCGATTGACAGTGTCGAAGACATGAAGACCCTGTTTGATGGCATTCCACTGGAAAAGATTTCCGTGTCCATGACCATGAACGGCGCAGTGATCCCGGTGTTGGCGTCTTTCATCGTGGCAGGTGAAGAACAGGGCGTGGATCGCAGCCTGCTGTCAGGCACCATTCAGAACGACATCCTGAAAGAATTCATGGTCCGCAACACCTATATCTATCCGCCCGAGGCATCGATGCGGATCGTGGCGGACATCATTGAATACACCGCAAATGAAATGCCGAAATTCAATTCGATTTCAATCAGCGGCTACCACATGCAAGAAGCCGGGGCGAACCTGGTACAGGAATTGGCCTATACCATCGCAGACGGACGCGAATATGTGCGCACTGCCATTGCACGCGGCATGGATGTTGACAAATTCGCGGGGCGTTTGTCGTTCTTTTTTGCCATCGGTATGAACTTTTTCATGGAAGCCGCGAAACTGCGGGCCGCCCGTTTGCTGTGGTCGCGGGTGATGGCAGAATTTGAACCCAAGAACCCGAAATCATCCATGCTGCGCACCCATTGCCAAACATCTGGTGTGTCGTTGCAAGAACAGGACCCATACAACAACATCGTACGCACAGCGTTCGAAGCGATGTCAGCCGTGTTGGGCGGCACGCAATCCCTGCACACCAACAGCTTTGACGAGGCGATTGCCCTGCCCACGGATTTCAGTGCCCGGATTGCCCGGAATACCCAGTTGATCTTGCAGGAAGAAACCGGCGTGACCAACGTGGTCGATCCGCTGGCGGGGTCATACTATGTTGAAAAACTGACGGCGGATTTGGTGGACGAAGCCTGGAAGCTGATCGAAGAGGTTGAAGAGATGGGCGGCATGACCAAGGCCGTGGCATCAGGCCTGCCCAAACTGAAAATCGAAGAATCCGCCGCCAAGCGCCAAGCCATGATCGATCGCGGCGACGAGGTGATCGTGGGCGTGAACAAATACAAGCTGGCCGAAGAACCCGAAATCGATGTGCGCGACATCGACAACAACGAAGTGCGCGAACAACAGGTCGCCAAGCTGGACCGTATCCGCGCCACCCGCGACCAAGCGGCCTGCGATGCTGCGCTGCTTGAACTGGGGCGCCGCTGCGAAGAGGGTGGCAATCTGCTGGAAGCGGCCGTGGAATGTGCCCGCCACCGCGCGACCGTGGGCGAAATCAGCCTGGCCATGGAAGGCACATTCGGGCGTCACAGGGCAGAGGTAAAGACATTGGCAGGGGTGTACGGATCCGCATACGAAGGCGACGAAGAATTTGCAGGCATTCAAAAAGCCGTCGAAGAATTCGCCGAACAAGAAGGCCGCCGCCCGCGGATGCTGGTTGTGAAAATGGGTCAGGACGGGCACGATCGCGGGGCCAAGGTGATTGCGACCGCTTTTGCTGACATCGGGTTTGATGTCGATGTTGGCCCCCTGTTCCAAACCCCGGAAGAGGCCGCACAGGATGCCGTGGACAATGACGTGCATGTAGTGGGCATCAGTTCACAGGCGGCGGGTCACAAAACCCTGGCCCCCAAACTGATCGAGGCATTGAAAGACGCAGATGCGGAAGACATCATCGTCATTTGCGGCGGCGTCATTCCGGCGCAGGACTATGACTATTTGAAAAACGCAGGTGTCGCCGCGATATTCGGGCCGGGAACAAATATTCCGGATGCCGCCAAAGATGTGCTTGCCCTGATCCGCAAGGCGCGGGGCTGATGCTGCGACTGGATCACCTTGCGGTGTCGGGTGAAACCAAACAAGCGGCGACTGCACATTTGGCGGCGTGTTTGGGCGTTGATCCGGTTCCGGGGGGCGAACACGCTGTGTTTCACACCCACAATACGCTTCTTGGACTGGGCCCTGATTTTTATCTGGAAGGGATCGCGATCAACCCCGACGCGCCGCAGCCAGATCGGGCGCGGTGGTTCAATCTGGATCAGTTCAGCGGCGCACCCCGGCTTACCAATTGGATCGTCGCAACGGATGATATGGCAGCAGCCCTTGATGTGCTGGGCCCCGGCTATGGGGACCCCGTGCACTTGCAGCGCGGTGATTTGCGCTGGCAAATGGCTGTTCCCGAATCCGGGCTTTTGCCCTTTGACGGGTTCGCCCCTGCGGTCATCGAATGGGCTGGGCCACACCCTGCGCCGCGTCTGCCTGATTGCGGTTTGCGGTTTCGGTCCCTGACGATCTGCCATTCTGATGCCGACAAGATGGCGAACAGTCTCGCGCCACTTCTGAATGATCCGCGTATTCAATTTGCCCAAGGGCCGGCCGCGTTGAAAGCAGTGTTTGACGGGCCAAATGGCGCGGTCAATCTGACCTGACAAACAGTCCACTGGGGTATACAGTGGCCCCCATGTCGATTTGGTCCCGCATATCGGATGCCCTTCAGGCGCTTGCATCAGGCGAAGGGCTGTCTGCCGTTTTTGAAAAGCTGGCAACCCCGCCGGAACGCAGCGTGGGCTTTGCGATTGCCGTGATTGCATTGGGTGCAAAGATGGCAAAGGCCGATGGGTTGGTGACCAAAGACGAAGTGACCGCCTTTCGCGAAGTGTTCCATATCGCCCGCGCAGACGAAGCGAACGCCGCGCGTGTCTTCGACCTCGCCCGGCGGGATGTCACCGGATATGATGTCTATGCCCGGCAAATCAAACGCATGTTTGGGGACGATCAACCCGTCTTGGAAGATTTGATGGAAGGGTTGTTTCACATCGCCATGGCGGATGGCGAATATCACCCGCTGGAAGATGAATTCTTGCACGATGTTGCCGATATCTTTGGGTTGGGCGAACGGTGTTTTAAATCCATGCGAGTCCGGTTTGTTCCGGATGCCACCCCCGATCCGTATGATGTTCTGGGCCTGCCCGACGGGGCAAGTTACGAAGAAGCGCGCGTGGCATGGCGCCGATTGGTGCGTGAAACACACCCGGATCAGATGGTGGCCCGCGGGGTCCCGGAAGAAGCGATAAAGCTGGCCCAAGCCCGTATGGTTGCGATCAACAAAGCATGGGAAGACATCACAAAGTCGCACGCCGCCTGATGCGCGTGGCGACATACAACATCGAATGGTTCAACGTCCTGTTTGACAACGACGGAACGGTCGTGCGCGATGGCACGTGGTCCAAACGATACAACGTCACAAAACAGATGCAGGCCGATGCCATTGCGCAGGTGTTGACCGCCGTTGACGCAGATCTGATCATGATCATTGAAGCCCCCGATGCCAGCCGAACCCGGGATACCGTCTATGCATTGGAAGGGTTCGCCCAACGCTACGGATTGCGTCAACGGGCGGCGGCGACCGGGTTCGCAAATGACACCCAACAGGAAATTGCCGTTTTGTATGATCCTGATCGGGCATCCGTTGAACACCGCCCGGGCGATCATCCAGATGCGCCGCAGTTTGACCAAACCCTTTCTATTGATTTGGATGTGGATGCAGCCGCCGACCCCGTTGTGTGGTCCAAACCGCCATTCGAATGCTGGGTGACCCCGAAACAGGGCGATCCGTTCATGATGATCGGTGTGCATGCGAAATCCAAGGCCGCCCATGGCGCGCGAACGGATGCTGATGCGATGCGGATCAACATCGAAAATCGGCGCAAACAACTGGCCCAATGTATCTGGCTGCGCCGCCGGGTTGATGCGCTTTTGTCAGATGGGACGCCAACAATTGTGTTGGGGGATTTCAACGATGGTCCGGGATTGGATGATTACGAAAAACTGTTCGGCCGATCAGGCGTCGAAATCGTAATGGGGGAAACGGGCACGGGCTGTTTGTATGATCCGAACGCCCAGATGGCCCTGCAAAACCGATTTGCAAAGCCCACAACGGCCCGGTTCTGGTTGTCGTCACAGGAACGCTATCTGTCTGCGTTGCTGGATTACATCATGGTATCGCAGGACCTGAAACAAAACGCAGAATGGCGCATTTGGCACCCATTTGATGATCCGCACATTTATCGTGATGCTGGTTTGCGTGACGCGTTGCTAACGGCGTCGGATCATTTTCCCGTTTCTGTCGATTTGAACCGGGGATGACATAACGCCCTTGTGTGCCCATATGGTGTGTATGCGGTACCTGATCATTCTTCCATTTCTGGCGTTTTCGAACCCGGCTTTCGCACAAGACAGCGAAGGATCTGATTTGATGCAACGCGGGGCGGAGCTGTTTTTTCGCGGTTTGCAGTCTGAACTTGAACCGGCCTTCGATGAATGGATGGGCCTGGTGGATGATCTGGGCCCGGAATTGCGCGGCTTTGTTGCCCAAATGGGCCCGGCGCTGGCCGATGTTTTGGGGCAGGTCGAAGACTGGTCGACCTATGACATGCCGGAAATCCTGCCCAACGGTGATATCATCATTCGCAAAAAACAAGCGCCGGGCGTGAACGCCACGGACCTTTAAACCTGTTCGATTTCGATCAGGTGTTCGGCCTGCATCGTGCTGGCAAGGGATGCAAAGCGCGCTTCGACCACTTCCCCGTTCAACGTGCGTTGATCATGGGATAATTTCAGGATCAACTGTTGGGATTTCGGGTGCCATTCCAATCTTGCAGGATGGGTTGCCCCTGTATCCCACAGCATCGCACCCAAACGCATGGCTTTTCCTAAAACCTTGGCCAGATAAGTGTCGGCTTCAGTCAAAAGGGCGGCGATGGGATCAAACCGCGTGCCTTCGGGTTCGTTGCGGTACCGATACATCAGGGTCGTGCCCAAAAACACACGTTCGCTGTGTTTCAAACCGCCCAGATTGGCCCGGGTCGCGGTGTCAAAGCAAACCTCGGACCGATAGTCGGGGTGGGCCCGCCAATTCACATCATGCAACAGGCACGCAGCCTTTATCAGGCGCAATAGATGTTCGGGCGGATCTTCAAACAGGGGAAGAACAAAGTTGAAAATCTTTTTGCCAAATCCCGGTTGGCGGGCATCTTTGGCTTCGGAATAACGGCAGGCTTCAATCAGCGGGTCGCGGTCGCGCAATCGGCCGGGCATTTGTTCATACAACACCCCTTCGCGGATGCCATAGCTGGACACCGCGATATCTGCCGGGGCAAATTTCTTGACCACCGCTTGCAACACGGGGATGGCCAATGGCACCAATTCCATACGCGCAGATGACACCCCGCAGGCGGTCCGTAACTGTTCCAAATCCGATGATGCAATCAATTCTGCGGTTGCATTTACTGCGTCAGAATCCATTCGGTATTCGTGCATCACGTGCAGCGGATAGGATTGCCGGTGCATGTCAATCCGCGCGATGGCGCGCCACGATCCCCCAACAAGGAACAGGCGGTTTGACTGTGGCCCCAGATGATCCGCCAGACGGTCGACCGTCTTGGTGATGTAGTTTTGCAGTGTGATCGGATCATCGGCCCAGGGGGCAAGTTTTTGCGGACCCAATGAAGAACTGATCCGTTTTCCAACCTTGCCATCCGCGATTTCGGCCAGTTCCATTGAAGACCCGCCAATATCGCACACCAGCCCGTAATATCCGGGCCAGCCCAACAGAACGCCTTGGGCCGAAAGCCGGGCTTCTTCTTTGCCGTCAATCACCCACATCTTGATGCCGGTTTCGCGTTCAACCTGTTTTGCAAAATCGGGCCCGTCTTCTGCATCCCGCACCGCCGCCGTGGCCACGGTCGTCAGATGCTGCACGTCCATCGCATCTTTCAGGGCGGCAAACCGATGCATGGCCGCAAGGGCCCTTTCGCGGCCTTCTGGGTTCAGGCGCTTGGTGTCCCGAATGCCCTTGCCCAGACCGCACATGATTTTTTCATTGAAGAAATAGGCCGGCGACCGGGCCGCCCCGTCAAAAACCACGAACCGGACCGAATTGGATCCAACATCAATCACACCAACGCGCGACAGTTTTCGGGCGGACGGATCCTGAAACAGGGGTTCGCCAAACAGGGCGTCAGAAGAAATTTGTTCGTTCATCCCCAGCATCCTTGGCGATGCATATGATTCCGGTCAATTGCCGATTGCGACATCATCATCGGTGTGGGTCAGTTTCGGAACGTCAGCTGCGCCTGCGGTCCCGCGACCGGACAACGATGGGTTTTCCATAAAAAAGCGGTGGCAGTTAAAGGCGAATTCCCCATCGGCCAAAGGTTGGCGTGTGAATGTTCCATCGCCCGACATCACCCAACTTTGTGCGACATCGGCCAAATTGGCCGCCATGATCTGGCTGACGATCTGGGCTTTCACCGTGTTGTTCGTGATTTCCACCAATGTTTCGACCCGGCGGTTCAGGTTGCGCCCCATCCAATCGGCCGACGACATATAGACCTTTGCCTTTTTCGACGGCAGTCCATGCCCGTTCGCAAAACAGACAATCCGCGAATGTTCCAAAAACCGGCCAACCACAGATTTCACGCGAATGTTTTCCGACAGTCCTTTGACACCGGGGCGCAAGCCGCAAATCCCCCGGATCACCAGACTGATCTGCACACCCGCCTGTGATGCGGCATACAGGGCATCAATGATTTCACTGTCGATCAGGCTGTTCATTTTTGCCCAGATCGCAGCAGGTTTGCCCGCCTGTGCGTTTTCCGCTTCTTTGGCAATGCGTTTCAGCAGGGTTGATTTCAAATCAATTGGCGAAATCGCCAGATTGTTCAGGCCTTCGGGCTGGGCATAGCCGGACAGGTAATTCATCACCCGTGTCGCATCGCGCCCCAGATCAGCGTCGCAGGTGAACAGGCTTAGGTCCGTGTAGACCCGCGCGGTGATCGGATGGTAATTGCCGGTCCCAAAATGGGTGTATGTGACCAATTTGCTGCCTTCGCGCCGCACGACCGTCGAAATCTTGGCATGGGTTTTCAGGTCCAGAAAGCCGTACACCACATGCGCCCCGGCCCGTTCCAACCGGCGCGACTGGCGGATATTGGCGGCTTCGTCAAAGCGCGCTTTCAATTCCACCAGTGCCGTTACCGATTTGCCATCTTCGGCGGCTTCGCACAACGCTTCAACGATGGGTGACCGTTTGGAAGTTCGATAAAGTGTCTGTTTGATGGCCACCACATTCGGATCTTGGGCCGCCTGCCGCAGGAACCGAACAACCATATCAAAGGTTTCATAAGGATGGTGCAGCAGCATGTCCTTTTTGCGGATTGCCGCGAACATGTCGCCATCGTGGTCAGTGACCCGTTCGGGCACGCGGGGGGTGAAATTGGGCCATTGCAGATCGGGACGGTCGTCCACCACCAATTCAGACAGCGCCCCAAGCCCCAGCATCCCTTCGGTTTCGACAACTTCGGTTTCCGTGACGCGCAGCTGATCCATCACCAGTGTTTTCAATGACTTTGGCGCATCCGCTGTCAGTTTCAGCCGGATGACTTCGCCCCGCTTGCGGCGTTTCAGGGCAACCTCAAATTCGCGGACCAAATCTTCGGCTTCGTCTTCAAGTTCCAGATCGCTGTCGCGCAACACCCGAAAGGCGCAATGGCCTTTCAATTCGTACCCCGGAAACAGCCGTTCCACTTGCATCAACAGCAACTCTTCCAACGGCAGGAACCGCAGCTGTGCGCCCGGCAATCGCAGAAAACGCGCAATCTGATGGGGAATGGGCAACAGGGCATTCAAACTGCGCTTGCCATCAATCTTTTCCAATTGCAGGGCCAACGCGAACCCTTCGTTGGCGATGAACGGAAACGGATGCGCAGGGTCAATCGCAAGGGGTGACAAAATGGGGAACACATCCCCCATGAAACGGTCATTCAGATGATCGCGATCTTCGTCTGACAGCCCAACGCGATCTTCGATGATGATCCCTTGTGCGTGCATTTCACCGCGCAGACCCTGCAGCACCTGTTGTTGGCGCCGCATCAGGGCGCGCGCGTCCTGTTCAATCAGCACAAGTTGTTCTGCCGGTGACAGGCCATCAGCCGCAGGTGTTGTGTTTCCCGCCCGCGCCAATTCGCGCAGGCCCGCAACGCGCACCGTGTAAAATTCATCCAGATTGGTGGCGGAAATCGACAGAAACCGGACCCGTTCCAACAATGGCACTTTGGGGTTTGATGCTTCTTCCAGCACCCGCCAGTTGAACGCCAGCCAGCTTAATTCACGGTTCAAATATTTGTTTGGGCCATCCAACGACGCGGCCAATTCCATGGGTTCGGGAAAAGACGCATGAAGGAAATCTGCGGTCATTGGCGTCGTCATGGTGCGGATCGTTTTCATACCAGAAAGATAAGCTCTAGCTGTAGCAAATAAAGGGCGTCAGGGCCAGTTTAGCCAGACGTGTTTAAAACGTGATGAACCATGCCGGGGGTGATTTTTTTCCCCTGTTCCATGGAATAGCGGTCAAGCTGGGCCACGGCATCAGCCACCGCTTCAAAGGATCGGTCCACATATTTTGCGATGGACGCTTGTACCTGCAAGCTGGGCGTCATCTGACGGTCCATGAAATGCTTTAGGATCATTGCCTTGATCAAGGCGTCATCGGGGGGTGAAATCTGTGTGGCAGCGGTGGCCTCCAGCCGGCTGACCAGATCGGGCAGGGTAAAGCCCGCCTGTGATACGGGTGTGCTGCTGGCCATCAGCAAACGTCCGTTTGTCGCTGTCAGATGGTTGTGCAGATGAAACAGCCGCGTTTGTAGGTCCGCGTGCGCTGCGCAGGCATCGACATCATCAATCGCAATCCGCGCCCCATCGTCGGGCAATTGATCCCGTTTCAAATCCCAAACGGTGCCGCCAACTGCATCGCACCAGATATCCAGAAGATGTGATTTTCCGGATCCTTTTGGACCAAGGATCAACAGTTTTCCCAACGGCCAGCGGGCGCTGTCGTCGACCATTGCCAATGCAATTGCGTTTGCATCTGAAACAAAGAAATCTTCGCGCCCCCGTGATGTGCGGTGGGGCAGGTCGAATGTCAGCTGTGCCATCAGGTGTCGTGATCCAGCCCACGATACAACCGGCCGCCCTTGTATTCCCTGATGGCAAAACGCGCCAAAACGCCAATCATGGCGGCCACCGGAACGGCGATCAACATACCCGCAAACCCGAACAAGGTGCCAAACACCGACAGTGCAAAGATCAGCCAAACCGGGTGCAGGCCCACGGATCCCCCCACCAGCTTTGGCGTCAGGATGTTGCCTTCCAGCATTTGACCCGCAGCAAAAATAGCGCCGACAATTGCGATGCGCGTCCAGTTTGTGGCGTAGGCAATCGTGTCGCCGTCGGCCACTTCCACGGACCCCCACCACTGAAACAGGGCCAACCCTATTGCCAGCGCACCGCCGACCAGTGCCCCCACATAGGGAATAAACGAAATCAATCCCGCAACGAAACCAACCACCAGACCGAACTGAAGACCCACTGCCATCAATGACACGGCATAAAATGTGCCCAAGATCAGGCAAACAGTGCCCTGACCCCGCAGAAACCCAGCCATGGTCTGATCCATTTCCCGCGCCAGTTTGCGCACCGTCGGCGCATGATCGCGGGGCAAAAGATCATCAATCCGCGCGATCATGTTGTCCCAATCCATCAACAGGTAGAACGCAACCACCGGCACAATCACCAGCAACACCAAAACACTGATCACCGAATTGACGGATGAAAACAGCGCCGTGGCTATCTGGCCGCCGCGTTCCTGCAGAAATGTTCCAAACCGTTCAAACGATTGCTGCATCATGGATTCGCCAAACAATCCGGGAAACGACGTTTCCAACCGTGCGGTCACATTTGCGACGATGTCTGGCAGCGCATCAATCAGCGCGCTTGTCTGAACGATCAACGTCGGGATGAAGGCCGAAATGGCAAGAATGAAAATCAAAACCGCTGCTAGTGTGGTCAGCGATGTTGCGATGATCCGTGAACAGCCCCGTTCTTCGAACCAATCCGCCACCGGGTCCAACAGGTAGGCGATCGCGCCACCAATCAGAAATGGCAGAAGAATATCGCCCAAAAGCCACAAAAGGCCCAGAAAAGCGACCGTTGCGATGCTCCAATATTTGACCTGTGTTTCAACGGGCAGGGCCATGGGTCCATCCTTTGCATGCGGGATTGATTGTTAGATAGGGGATCAAGGCCCCAATGGAAACCGCCCCATTGTCTGTCGCTGCCGCTTGTTCTATCGCATGTTCAAACTGATCGGAGTGTTCCCATGCGCCTGTCCCGCTATTTCCTGCCTGTCCTTAAAGAAACCCCTGCGGAAGCGCAGATCGTGTCGCACCGTTTGATGTTGCGGGCGGGCATGATCAAACAGGCCAGCGCCGGCATCTATTCGTGGCTGCCGCTGGGCTACA
>JAHDBC010000048.1 GCA_020630595.1 Planktomarina sp. | reverse complement strand
GTTTGCCGCGATAGATCATGCCCTTGTTGTACATATCGACAAAGACTTTGATCACGGCGTCATGGAAGTTGGGGGAATTTTCATGCCCCGTGCGCGTGTCGCCCTGCGCCCCGGCCATGGTGAACGCCGTTCGGTCCCAATCGCACGATGCGCCCAGTCGTTTCAGCTGGGACACAATCGTTCCGCCGGATTTTTCTTTCCACGCCCAGACTTTTTCCAGAAACTTTTCGCGCCCCAGATCACGGCGGCCCGGTTCGCCCGCTTCTGCCAATTGCCGTTCCACGACCATCTGCGTGGCGATGCCTGCGTGGTCCGTGCCAGCCTGCCACAGGGTGTCGAAGCCTTGCATGCGTTTCCAACGAACCAGAATGTCTTGCAACGTGTTGTTGAAGGCATGGCCCATGTGCAGAACGCCCGTGACGTTCGGGGGTGGAATCATGATGGCATAGGTGGACGCAGAGTTTTTGGAGGCGACATGGGCGCCGGCTTTGAAACAGCCCGCGTCCTCCCACATTTTGTAGATGCGTCCTTCGGCCTCTGCCGGGTCAAATTTGTCCAGTGCCATGATATCTGTCCTTTGGTTGGGCGCTGTTTAGCCCGGGAATTTCAAAAGAAAAACCCGGGCTTTTGCGTTAGTCGGTGCCATAATCGCCATCGGGCGGATGCCATTCGGTTCCCAACAGAAAACGAATGTCATCGGGCCGTGAAATCCCGCCCGATGCCCACTGCAATATGGCCCGGACCCCGGTGGCGGCATCACCCCCATCCAACATCCCAAAGGCCACTTTGGACAGGCGCGGGTTGATCTTGTCCTTGACCGCAAGGGCATAGGATTTCCGGTCCGGCAGGGTCTTGTGGGCGTCAAAGAACGCCTGCAAGTCTGCCACCTGCCGCGCCATGTTGGCTTCAACCGTGTCGGCATACTGCTGCAATGCATCCGCTGCGCCGGGCCGCAACAAAGGCAGCACGTCATCCACCATCTGTTCCGCGATCCAAGCCACGACGTTCTTTTCCATCTTCAACCCGGACAGCGCCCGGTGCCGCAGAACGTAAGAATCCGTCTTGATCTTGATCCGCCGCCCATCATCGAACGCGATCACATACCCTTCTACGTCGGGCAAGCCCCGCGTATCCGCAACAAACGCCTTCACATCTGCCACGGGCCGCGCCAATTGCGGCAAGGGCACGCCGTGCTGTTGCCCCAGTGCGACAAGCGCATCATGTGTCAGATAGGCCCCGGTTGTGATATCCCGTGCCGCCAGCAATGTGATTTGCGGGCGGTCATAGGCGATCACGATCCGGTTGTCTGGTGCGGTAAATTCGAACACCGGTGTCAGGTTCCGCGCCATGGCATCCACGCACAGGTCCAGAACCCCTTGCGGCGCGGCCGCCAAGGCCACCTGCGCATGCCGTGTCAGGCCCGCCCGCGTCATGAACACCAGATCACCGTTCAGCATCACCGGATGCACCATCGTGCCATCCAGCTTGTCGAACACCACATGGGGTTGGGTAAAGTCCACTTCGGTCATCTGATCCCGTTCGCCCAAGTTGAAAAACTTGTGCAATGGCCGCGCGATCAGCTTCCCATCCGCTGCGAATTTAAGCCCCCGGCATTCCAAGGCATAGTCGTTTGTAAAAACACTTGATGCGATGAAATTGTAGTCCAAAACCTGATAGTCGCCGCGATCAACCAGATTGATCCCGTCGCCTAAGGTGATGTGTGGCAAGATATCGTCGAGTGTGTTGAGTGTTACAAACATGGTCCTATTCCTGAAAATGAAAAAGCCGCCTGTCGGTATGACGGCGGCCTTGGTAAGATCGAAAGGGTGGGGTGAATTTAGATCACGATCCTTTGTCCGTCAGGCACGCCAAAGCGTTCAACGACCACGCGGTCGTTGGCGGCAAAATCGACATTTGATGACGTCTGATAGGTCATTGGATCCTCTTTCGATGGGCCGCGTTTAAGCCAGCGCCCCTTTTGGGTCAACAGATTTGATCTTTGCAGTCCGCGAATTGGCATCCCGTCCGCTAGGCGGCATCGTCTTCTGTGTTGTTGGCGGGTTGGTTGTTGGGCTTTGGCGGTATGGGTGCGGCAGCGGGATCGATGCCCGCTTTGGTCAGGGCCTTGCCCATGAAACTTTCTGGCATCGGCCGGTTGTTTTCTTTTTCCTGCAAACGCGGTTTCATCCGTCGCGCCCAGAAATGCACGCCCTTGGTTTCATCTGTTATGGCCAAACGTGCATAGCGCGATGGGCGGATCATCTTGTTCCGATTGGGGAAATTGACGGGGTAAAATACCACCTCTGGCTGGGCATATTTGATTTCACCGGTTTTTTGCAGAAAGTATGTGACTGATGCGGGGCCAGTGTACCCCCATTTCTGTTCGGTCATATGAACCGGGCGACCCGCGTCCGCTTCGGCCTGCAGTTCGCGCTGTTGCCAAGGTTTCAACCACGGCGCGATGGCATATTCATCTTTGAAAAATTCCAACAGGCCGCCCAAGGTTTCGCTGTCTTTGGGCAGGCCAAGAACGGCGTTGCACACCAACCCTTCTTTTTCCCAGCCATAGACGAAGGGTGTTGGGAATTCGAATGGCTGGTGGCAGTACATGTCTGTATCCACCCAGATCATCTTTGTCTTTTGCAGCAGGGCCAGCCGCCACATATCGGCGTGAATGGCGGGGGATCCGGTGCGGGCATGGCGCAGCATGGGTTCGCCCGGAAACACTTCTGCCGCGTCACGGGCGATGACGCCATCGGGGACATTTTCGATGGGGGTGTAACTGAAAAGGTAGGTGGGATGCCCCGCATCCGCAAAGGATTTCAGGCACAATTGTTCCAGCCACGACAGGCGTGGCCCGATCCAAAGGGACGCGATTTCAGGAAGGTCGGAACGTGTGGTTGCCATGGGATGCTCGAACGAAAAAGTTTGGTTGGGGCGACCTTAAAAGATAAATCCTAAAAAAACCAATGGGTCAGCGCGGTGCATGGAATTCGGTGCGCAGAAAACTGCATCAACCCTGAAAATATTCCCCATTTTTCAGCCCCGCCTGCGGGTTAATTCGCGCAAAGACGCGTTCGACTGGTGTGCTTGATGGCCCCATCTGTTCGGGAACCTACGGACTGGTGGATGCGTTGTTAACGAAAACTTAGGAAAGTTCGAATGACCCAGATGCTGCCCTTGTCTGCCCTACTTATCGCTTTGGCACCCTTTGCACAGGCGCACCAATACCAACCCGCAACGGCCGCGTCCAAAACCAATGCGGCGCATGTCGTTCAGATCAGCTGCTACCGGGGCCCGTGGGTCGAAACGATTTGGGACCATCCCAACGGAACCTTCGTGCCCGATTTGATGGCGATGGGGTACAGCCGTGTCGATGCCACGCGTATTGCAAACAGTATCTGCGAAGCGTCTGAACTGGTGGGCAAACCCGAAGCAATGAAAGCTGCATTGATCCGGGCCATCGCCGAAACACCGCCCGGGTCCTAATAATCAGCCCCGACCTGGGCTGAATTTTATCAGGCCATCAACGGAACCCGGACCCCCGGTCGCAGCACTGCGGGGTCATAGGGTTTGCGGGCAAACACGTCATGCACCCGTTCGGCAAAGTGATCCAGCGGAAGCGCGTCATAAGCCGGATCAAAGCTGGATTGATCCCATCGTTCGCAGAATGTCGCGCAATCGTCGAAATAGATGTGACCTTTGTATTGGTCGCGCTTGTGCTGATCACCACCCACATGGTGGCCAAAATACAGCATCTGAAAATCACCATGCTTTTCGACCACCCATGTACATTGTTCGCGCACAAAGGGTTTTAGGATCGTCGCGGCATATTCATCGTGATTGTAGGGCGCAAAGATATCGCCGATGTCGTGCAACAATGCGGATACGATCCAATCTGTATCTGCCCCGTCGCGTTCTGCACGGGTGGCTGATTGGATCGAATGGCCCAGCCGTGTGATCTGATAGCCCGACAATCCTTCATCCAATGTCACCAATGCCTTCAGCAACCGATCGGCTGTGCCTTTGGTGTATTCGATTTCATGTTCGGTCAGGAAATCATAATCCGCTTTGTCGCCATCTTTCATGGCCGTGAATTTGACGTGGTCCATCATGAATACATTTCTGCGTTGCCTGTGGCACCGGCCATCATAACCTTGGCCTGTTCGGCGCGCACTGTTTCATAAACGTCCAAATCAGCGGGGTTAAACCATCCGTTTGGGGCTTGGGTCAGATCGTAATTGCCCGTGTCGCAATCGCCCCGGGCCGGAAAGCCATAATCGCGAAATCCATTCGGTTTCACCACATGGGGCGACAAATACCGGATCACAGCCCCGATGCGCCGGTCATCCGATACGTTTGGGCCAGACCCATGGATCATCAGACCATGATGCAGGCTGATTTGACCGGGCTGCAGTTCGCCGCAGACCTTGTCTTCTTCGGCGACATCGACCTGAATTTCCTGACCGCGCGACAGCAGATTGGTTTCGGAAAACGTATCCTTGTGCGGAATGATCGGGCTTTTGTGCGATCCTTTGACAAAGTCCATGCATCCACTTTGCTTGGTCGCAGGTGAGAGGGCCAGCCAAGCCGTCAAAATGCCGTCGCTTTCGCCATAGCCCCAATAGGCCAGGTCCTGATGCATCGTCACGACATTCTTGGAATGTGCTTCCTTTGTCATGAATTCGACCGAATACAACAGAATATCAGGGCCCAGAACACCTTCGACCGCGTCAAGGATTGCAGGGTGTGTGCCGATTTCGTGGGCCAGCGGCATCACCAACTGTGCATTCACCCGTTTGTAAGTCATCAGCGGACGGGGCAATCCATTGTCCAGCCAATCCTTTTCGGCCTGTTCCAGTGCCGCCCGCCAATCAGCCGCTTGTTGTGCCGAAACGGCTGGGATGGGGAACAAATACCCATCATCCCAATATTGCTTTGATTGTGTTTGTGTCAGTCGACCGTCGACCAATTCCAATGCGCCCTGCATGCGTCCCACCCCGTTGCGGATTGCTGTACGGGGCGGAGGCTTGCGCAAAAAAAGCGACATGGGAAGGGCGTTTTTGGAACTTTCGGGATGTGTGGTACCGCGGAACGCCCGCGCGGCGGTTCAGGCGACTTCGCGCAGCGCCGTGGACGGGGTCAGACCAAGGGCCAGCAAAATATCGGCAACGGGATGGGCGCGGTTCATCGTGTAGAAATGCAGGTGATCCACACCGCCTTCGATCAGCTTATAGCACAGTTCTGTGCCTTGTGCGGTTGCCATCAGGTCTGCGCGGCCTTCGCGTTGTGCCCGTGCAAAGGCTTCTGCCAGATCGGGGTCCATCTGGGTTCCACATTGCGCGGCCATGCGCTGCGTCGCTTCCCAATTGACCACCGGTAAAATGCCCGGGATCAGGTCCAGTGTAATGCCCGCCTGAACGGCCCGGTCGCGGAACCGGAAAAACGTATCAGCATGGAAGAAAAACTGGGTGATGGCTGTCGTCGCCCCTGCGTCTTGTTTGGCCTTCAACGCATTCAGGCAGGCCTGTTCAGATGCAGCGCGGGGGTGCGTTTCGGGATAGGCTGCAACGCAGACGTCAAACCCTTTGTCGGACAACATGCCAACCAGTTCAACGACAGGGACGGTCGCCTGTCCGCCATCATCGCCACGGATCGCAACCGCCTGTGTCACGCCCCGCGCCAAATGGGCATCAGCGCGGCGTTCCAGATCAGCCATGTTATAGGGACCGGCGGCGATATGTGCGGCGCGTTGCCCAATGGCATGGCGGTTCAAAAGCGAAAGTGTCTCATCCGTCAGGCTTGGATCACCATTGCCCGTCCCCACGGTGACAGAGGTGAACTTGGGGCCGAAGGGGGCAAGGGCCGTCGCCATGGTCTGCAAGCGGGCAGTTGCAGCCTGTGTCTTAGGGGAGAACACTTCGAGGGAGAATGACGATAGCATGATCTGAACCTTCCAGATGAGATATCGCTAGAATTGCAGCGCGCCTTGTATTAATCCAATTCATAAACGGAAAGATCATTATGAGGATTGTTGTAGTATGCATCTGGAACTTCGTCATTTGCGGGCTGTCCGCGCGATCCATCAGGCCGGGGGACTGGCCCGCGCCGCAGACATTCTGAACATCACGCAATCCGCGCTCAGCCATCAGGTCAAGAATCTGGAAGATCAGGTGGGCATTGATCTGTTTGTGCGCCGCACAAAACCCTTGCGCCTGTCCTCTGCGGGCATGCGGTTGCTAAAGTTGGCCGACAAAGTCTTGCCGGAAATTGCTGCCGCCGAAGAAGAATTTCGGGGCGTTTTGGCAGGAAAGACGGGGCGGTTGCACATCGCCATTGAATGCCATGCCTGTTTCGAATGGCTGTTTCCGGTGCTTGAAGCGTTTCGCAAGGCATGGCCCGATGTGGATGTCGACATTCGCCCCGGGCTGGCGTTCGATGCGATCCCGGCGCTGGGCCGGGAAGACGTTGATTTGGTGGTGTCGTCAGACCCCGAAGATATCGATGGTTTGGAATTCACGCCGCTGTTTGATTATGAACCCGTTTTTGTGGCGTCGTCCCAGCATCCGCTGGCCCAGAAAGACTTTGTAGAGGCAGAGGATTTTCGCGACCAAACGCTGATCACATACCCCGTGGATCGTGCGCGGCTGGATGTGTTCAGCCAGTTGTTGATGCCTGCCAAGGTGGAACCGCGCGCCGTAAGGCAGGTGGAATTGACGGCCGTGATCTTGCTGTTGGTTGCATCCAATCGCGGGGTTGCCGTTTTGCCGGATTGGGTGGTGCGGGAAGTGCGTTACAATTCAGACTACGTCACACGCCCCCTGACCGCCGAAGGCAAGACCCGACGTTTGTACGCCGCAACGCGCAGCGAAGATACGCATTTGCCCTTTATGGCGCATTTGTTGCGATTGGCCCGCACGGAACCGGTGAAACTGCAACGCGGGGATGGATAAGCCCCCTTGGCATCTGACGGGCGGGGGACTATAGCCCCCAAGTCGCGACCGACCCAGCCGGAGCCTGCCCCATGACCCCAAGCGCAAATATGAATGTGATGATCAAAGCCGCCCGTATCGCGGGGCGGTCCCTGATCAAGGATTTTGGCGAAGTGGAAAACCTGCAGGTGTCTGTGAAAGGGGCTGGCGACTTTGTGTCCAAGGCTGATCTGCGGGCGCAGTCAATCATCAAGGAACAGCTTTTGGAAGCGCGGCCCAACTACGGCTGGCTTGCAGAAGAGGAAGACGGTGAAATCATCGGGCCAGACCCGACCCGGCGCTGGATTGTTGATCCGCTGGATGGCACGACCAACTTTTTGCACGGGATGCCCCATTTTGCCGTGTCGATCGCGTTGGAACACAAGGGCGATATTGTTGCCGCCGTCGTTTATGATCCCGCCAAAGACGAATTGTTTCATTCGGAAAAGGGGCAGGGTGCCTTTATGAACCAGACCCGGTTGCGGGTGTCTGGACGCCGATCCATGATCGAAAGTGTTTTTGCGACCGGAATCATGCCAACGGGTGGGTCCCATCTGACGCAAGTGCTGCAGGACCTGGGCCGCATGATTCCAGCAACGGCCGGCATCCGTCGCTGGGGCGCGGCATCGTTGGATTTGGCCTATGTCGCGGCAGGCCGCTATGATGGGTATTGGGAATATGGGTTGAACCCATGGGATATCGCCGCAGGCGTGCTGATCGTGCGCGAAGCAGGCGGATTCGTGGAACCCATGACATTTGGCGGCGATTTGATGGGTGGTGACGGCGTCATTTGCGCCAATGAAAGCCTGTATCCGCATCTGTGCAAGGCATTGGGCCGCAAAACCGAAGCACGTTGACATCGCCCTGACCTGATGGTCACGCCTGCGGCGTGGCGCGATATTTTGTGGGGCTTTGCCCCATCGGGTTCTGTCATCCAGTGATGACCGAACCCTCCCCCAGAGTATTTTTGGCAAAATGAATTCAGCGGTTTCCGCTTTTGGGGATGTTGGTCCGGCTGATCACATAGCGTGTTTCTGGATGGGGTGGGTGCCCATCTGTGCGGTTCCAGAACCGCGTGGCCCCGCGTTTCAGCCACAGCGGTACAGTCAAGACGGCCCCTGCCACAAATCCCCCCGCATGGGCCCAATAGGCCACGCCACCGCCAGATGTATCAACCGCAAAGCCGTTGAACACCTGAAGCCCCAGCCAAACACCCAAGACAATCCAAGCGGGGATGGGAATGATGCGAATGATAATGATAAAGAAAAACAGCACATCCACCCGTGCCTTTGGATACAGCAACAAATAGCCCCCCAGCACCCCGGCAATCGCGCCAGAGGCCCCGATATTGGGAACGGGTGAAGCGGGATCCCAGACAATCTGCGCCGCAGAGGCCAGCACCCCCGAAGCGGTGTAAAACAGCAGGAATGGTCCATGGCCCATGGCGTCTTCCATGTTGTCGCCAAAGATCCAAAGATACAGCATATTGCCAATCAGGTGCATCCAGCCGCCGTGCAAAAAGATCGATGTCAGAAGGGTGTAAACATCGATACCATTCACGATTTCAACCGGAACCATGCCCCACGTGTTGTAGAAAATTGCCAAATCACGACCGTCAAGCGTTTGGTATGACAGAAAAACGACAATGTTGATCGCCAAAAGCCCGTAGGTCACGAAGGGAAAGCGGCGGGAAGGGTTATGGTCACGGATTGGAAACATATGCAGATCAGCCGATATTTCGGCAGTGTGGTCAAGTCTTGACTTGTTTTGCGGCTGGTCCACTTTTGCAGGATGAAAATGATCAGCTGTTTTGCCGCCGTATTGATGACCGGGCCTGCACTGGCCTGTCCGCCGTCGCCTGATATTTCCGGGTCATTGGATCGCATTTATGCGGAAATGTCGGTCGCCCCGAACCATTTGGCTGCCCAAGGATTGACCGGTGCGCTGTGGGTGTTGTGGCTGAAGGCACCTGATGACAAGGCGCAAGCACTGCTGGACCGTGGGATGGAGCTGCGTGAAAGCTATGCTTACCGTGAAGCGGAAGAAGTTCTGACCGAATTGGTGACGTATTGCCCGGATTACGCCGAAGGGTGGAACCAACGCGCGTTCGTGCGATATCTGCAAACGGACTATGCCACTGCGATCCCTGATTTGGAACGCACGCTTGAATTACGGCCGCGCCATTTGGGGGCGTTGTCTGGCAAGGCGTTGACCCATGTGGCCTTGGGCGAAGTGCCGGCCGCAATCCCGCTTATTCAGCGGCTTGTGCGATTAAACCCATGGGCGCGGGAACGCGAGATGATCGAAAATTTTGGCACCGAACTGTAGCGGGTTTCGGTTTACACGGTCCCTGTTTTGCCTATGGTGCGCGCACCTTGGACTGGGTCCCGGGCCCGCGTGATGGAATGGTAGACATAGGGGACTTAAAATCCCTAGGCCGGAAGGCCGTGCCGGTTCGAGTCCGGCCGCGGGTACCAATCATATGATTAGCGATGCCTGCGAAACAGTTTTCCCCGTGGGTCGCCGGGTTCCGGCGCAAACTGAAAACCGCCGTCGACCAGATGAATATAGGCACAGTTGCCTTGCCACCATTCGGGGCAAACTGCGCCGTCATCCTTGATCTGCATTTGGGCGCTGCCAAGAATTTCGCCGTCCAACTTTGCTTGCAGCCAGCGTCCTTTGTCGAACAGCGACTGAATGTTTTCTTGACGGCTGTTGCTGAATTCAATGAACACAGCGCCATCAAAATAATCTTCGACAGCCTGTTTGGTCGTCAAGGTTTGCGCGCCAGCTGCGCTGATACCAATCGCGACGGAAAAAGCCGCCAGTCCGGATAGGTGTTTCATCGTGTCATCCTCGAAAAAAGAATGGCGCCAAGGTATCCGCGCTGGCCTAAATTGCAAATTTAGGGGCCATTTGTGGTGATGGCCTAATCCCGCACCCCCGCAAACCGTTCGGCCCAATCGGCGCGTTGATCATCGGTAATCTTGGCGGCAAGGTTGTCTGGCACCGTAAATGGTGCCCCTGCGGGCAAGCTGGACAGGGCCGATGTCACGTCCGATGGCCAGGCCATATCTGAAACCCCCATCGCGTCGCCCATGGTTTTTGCCATGGTCGGGATAAAGGGCGACGACAAGGCCGCATAAAACGGGATCAGGTTCAGAGAAAGCCGGATGATTGCGGCGGCGGCGTCTGGGTCGGTTTTGAACACGGCCCAGGGTTCGGCAGACTGCAGGTATTCATTGCCCAAAACCCACATCGCGCGCAGATCGGCCGCGGCTTTGCGGATTTCAATCGCGTCCATGTTCGCCTGATAGCTGGTCAGTTTGGTTTGCAACGCATCCATCAATGCCTGTTCGCGGTCGCCATAAGTGCCGCCTGCGGGAACGTCTTCGCCGAACTTTGACCGACAGAATTTTGTCACGCGGGACACGAAATTGCCCAGCACATCCGCCAAATCCTTGTTGGTGTCTTGCTGGAACTGTTCCCAGGTGAATTCGGTATCCGATGTTTCCGGGACATGGGACAACAGCCACCAGCGCCAGTAATCAGCGGGCAGAATGTCCAGCGCCTGATCCATGAACACGCCGCGGCCCTTGGAAGTGGAAAACTGACCGCCCTCGTAATTCAGGTAGTTGAAGGATTTGATGTAATCGACCAGCTTCCAAGGTTCACCCGATCCAAGGATCGTGGAGGGGAACGAAAGCGTGTGAAACGGCACGTTGTCTTTGCCCATGAATTGATAATAGGTCACATCGTCGGCGCCTTTGTCAGTGCGCCACCAGCGTTCCCAATCGGTGCCTTTGCCCGCGTCCACCCATTCGCCAGCGCAGGCGATATATTCGATTGGGGCGTCGAACCAGACGTAGAACACTTTGCCGTCCATGCCGGGCCAGTCTTCGGTGCCTTTCTTGACGGGCACCCCCCAGTGCAGATCGCGTGTGATGCCACGATCTTGCAGGCCATCACCGTCGTTCAGCCACTTTTTGGCAATCGATGTGGTCAGCACGGGCCAGTCTGTCTTGCTGTCGATCCATTCATTCAGCGTGTCGCGCATCGCCGATTGACGCAGGTACAGGTGCCGGGTTTTTCGAACCTCCAGGTCGGTGGAACCGGAAATGGCGGACCGGGCATCGATCAGGTCAGTGGGGTCAAGCTGTTTGGTGCAGTTTTCGCATTGATCGCCCCTTGCGCTGTCATAGCCGCAATTGGGGCAGGTGCCTTCGATATAGCGATCTGGCAGGAACCGACCGTCCGCATGGGAATAGACCTGTTCTTCGTCCACTTCGTTGATCAGGCCCTGTTCGGCCAGACGGCCTGCGAAATGTTGGGTCAGGGCCTTGTTCTGATCGCTGGAGGAACGGCCGAAGTGATCGAATGACAGCCCGAACCGGTTCGCGATGTCGGCTTGTACCTGATACATCTCTGCGCAGAATTCATCGACGGGCTTTCCAGCTTTGGCAGCGGCCAATTCAGCAGGGGTGCCGTGTTCATCGGTGGCGCACAAAAACAGCACTTCGTTGCCCCGCGCCCGATGATAGCGGGCAAACAGGTCAGCGGGCAGCTGGCTGCCGATCAGATTGCCCAAATGCTTGATCCCATTGATGTAAGGGATGGCAGAGGTGACAAGGATACGTTTGGTCATAGTGTGCCCCGAATGGTCCGGCATGTGATTTATGCGATCGCGCGACAGGTGACCAGTGCTTTATCCCCGATCGCGCAGACGTTTCATCAGGCGACCAATGGTGAATGATGTGCGCGGGGCATAGACATACGGCGTTTTGTCTTCGACCGTTGCCCGGCGGGTCATCCGCCACAAGCCATAAAGGGCAAGGGCCGCGTGGCCCACGGCGATGAATACGAAAAAGCCGGGCGGGCCGAAAACTTCGATCACTTTTGAAGCAACGACCGGGGCGGCGATGGCCCCCACCGCATAAAAAAAGATCAGCGCAGCGGACAGTTCCACCCGTTCATCGTCGTTGGCAAAATCATGCGCGTGGGCAGAGGCGACGGAAAAGATAGGGAATGTTACAAACCCAAAGCAGGCCGACGCAAACATGACCATTTGGGTGCCCGACGCGGTTGCGGAAAATGCACAAGCAAACAAGGAAACGACGGATAGCGCAATCAAGACATACCGACGATCGTAACGATCCGCCAACCATCCCGCAGGATATTGGGCAATGGCACCCCCCGCCACGAAACACGCCAAAAACAGGCCGATCTGACTGGGCGACAGCCCCACTTCGGCCCCATACAGCGGCCCCACCATCCGGTAGCTGGCCGTGGCAAGGCCCGCAACGATCACACCTGCAACAGCCAAGGGCGACCGTTGAAATGCCAACACGGGCCGCAAGCGTGGTGCATGGCCGGTTTTGGGCGGGACAGATGTTGTCAGCGCGAGGGGCAGGAGTGATGCAAAGCACATCAACGTCAGCAGGTTATAGGCGATGTACATTTCCACCGACGCCAGTGCCCCAATCAGCATTTGTGATACCAGCGACGCGGAAATATCGACAAACCGATACACACCCATCGTTCGGCCACGGGTTTCGTTGGTGATTTTGGCATTCAGCCAAGCTTCGATCACGGTATAGCACCCTGCGATGCACAGCCCTGATCCGACACGCAAAACGGCCCATGCGGTGGGGTCCGTGATCAACGTGTGGCCCAACAGCCCGATCGCCCCCATGGCCGTGAACACGGCAAAGGCGCGCGAATGCCCGACGACGCCCATCAAACGCGGTGCCCACCAGCACCCGATAAAGAACCCGACAAAATGCGCAGAACCCAGAAAACCGATCTGGGTCTTGCTGAACCCGTCTTGCAGGCCAGACAGCGCATCCAATGGACCCACAGCCCCCGAGGACAGCTGCAAAAGGACAACCGACAAAAACAGGGCAGCAAATGAAATCAAAAGACGCATGATGACTTGCTGAACCCAATGGCCGAAAATCACCAGTGCAGATTGTGCATAGCGCGGGCGCGCAAACGCATGGCTGCCCTATGGCTGACGGGTGATCCACGCCATGATGCGAATATCAATCGGCGGGTCCACAAAGCCGGGATAGGCCACCATGCCAAAATCACGGCGATCCACTTGGCCTTTCAATTCGATGGCCAGCCGGGTCAAATCTGTGGGATCGGTGCCCGGCTGACGGAACAGTTCAGCAGACAGGGTAACAGGGCGCGTGACCCCGCGCATGGTCAGGTTGCCCGACATGGTGCCGCGCGGAATTTGCCCGGTGAACCCGGTGCTTTCGAACTGCACGAACCGATGGGTGTCGCCATCCAGCATATCCGGGCCGCGCAGGATTTGGGTGGCAAAAACAAAGCCGCCCGTGGCCCGTTTCACGTCATGGGTCGCGCTGACTGTGGAATTGCGGATGTCGTTCACATCAATGGTGATTGTCGAACTGTGCAGGGGCAGGCTGCCTGTGATGGGTGACCCTTGAAACCTGTAGATGAAATCAACTGTCGATTTCGAAAGATCAACGGCATAGTTGACGGCCTGCGCCGACGCGATGCCAGCCCAAAGCAGAAAGACAAGTGTAAGTATCCGACCCATGGGAAAAGCGTAGCCCAGATTGTCCGGGCAGCCAAATCACCCTTCGATCACAAAAATGTTCGCAAAATTCTTGAGGTCATCGGGGTCCTGATCATCTTCGATCACATCAATCAGTTTGATTGCACGGCCATCACCCAAATCCAAAAACAGATCATCCCCGTCAATTTGCGCAGCCCCTGAATCCAAGTAGGCCCACACCTGTTCGGCGTCGTTGGTGAACATGCCTTGCACATGGATTTTGTCAGCTTCCACGTCAAAATTGTGAATGGTGTCTAACTCTTCTTCTACTTCGTAATCGTTCAAGCTTTCGAACATGATGGTGGTTTCTTCGGCCCCGGCAAAGATCATGTCATTGCCCCGGTCG
Organism: Planktomarina sp.; assembly: GCA_020630595.1. GTDB lineage: Bacteria > Pseudomonadota > Alphaproteobacteria > Rhodobacterales > Rhodobacteraceae > Planktomarina. The sequence continues at coordinate 773 of JAHDBC010000048.1, read as the reverse complement.
CCCCAGACTTCATCTTGGTCCCCACGGGCATGAATGATGTCGTCGCCAATTCCGCCATCCAATCGATTGTCGCCTGTTCCACCGAACAGCACGTCATCACCTTGTCCGCCGAACAGGCGATCGTCCCCGCCATCACCTTCTAATCGGTCGTTGCCGCGCGACCCGAACAAGACATCGTCACCAGCGAAGCCTTCCAAATGATCATCGCCAAAGCCGCCAAACAGATCGTCATCTAATGTCCCGGGGTTCGCACCTGGCGGCAAATTGTTTTCGGTTCCCAAAACGATCCGACCAAAGTCTGGGATATTGGACAGATTGATTGCGTCGAAATCCCAAACCGTCCCATTTTGCACAACAACATCGCGCAGGGCCGCATCAGAAGTGTCACTGACAAAGTAGTCTTCTAAAATCACACCGGGTTGGTCGGGAATTGTGATCAATAGATCATTGGTCAATGGCCCACTGGTCGTGTCAGTCAGTCGGAAAAACCCCAAGCTGCCAATATCAATACCGGGCAAAATGATGCGTGAAAATTCATCTGATGACCCGCTGTCTGTCACCCGAAAATAGCCATCGGCATCGTTGTCGGCATTAAAGTCCATACGGTACCAATCGTTGCCGAGGCCACCGTCCACAACAGATGATGTCGACATCGTGATTGAATCATTGCCCGCGCCGCCGAAGACTGTGCCGACGGAGGACGCGAAAAAGTCGTTGCCTGCGCCGCCATAGGCCACCGAAACGTCATTGAAACCGTCCAGTCCGCTGCCGCC
>JAHDBC010000047.1 GCA_020630595.1 Planktomarina sp. | reverse complement strand
ACTTTCAGGCCTTCGCCTTCGGCTTTGGCTTTGGATGGTGATCCGTCGCGCAGGGCAACGACGACATTCTTGGCACCGGAATCACGCAGGTTGAGCGCGTGTGCGTGGCCTTGGGATCCGTATCCAAGAATGGCGACGTTCATTTCTTTGATCAGGTTCACATCGCAATCGCGATCGTAATAGACTCGCATTGGTCTTCCTCTCTGTTAACTCTGACGGGGTGTTTAGGGGGTCTGCGGCAAAGATGGCAGATTGAATCGCCCTATATTTCTAATCAGTTTGAATATTTCTATTCGTTCAAACAACATATACACGAATATCCATGCTTGATGAGACGGACAGACGCATATTGCGATATTTGCAGGCGCAGCCTGATGCCGCCCTGGCTGATCTGGCGCAACAGGCGGGGATCACATCCGCCCGTCTGACGCGTCGGTTGGATCGATTGCGCGCGGGGGGCGTATTGAAGGGTCAGCAAGCCATCATTGATTGGGCCGCTTTGGGGTTTTCAGTGGAGGTGTCGCTGCGCTTTACGCTGGATAAGACGGACCCGCGGGCGTTTGACAGTTTCATCGCCGCAGCACGAACCATTCCAGAGGTGATCGCGATCCAGACATTTCTGGGAAAGGTCGACGTACGGCTGGCCTTGGTTGCGCGGGATATGGCGGATTATCAACGGCTGTACCGCGACCATATCCTGACCCTTCCCCACATCGCAGAGATTGAGGCGCTGATGCATGTCGCCACGATCAAATCGGCAGAGGCTTTGCCAGTATGACATGGGATGACATCGACTATGCGATCTTGCGCAGCCTGACCACAGACGCCACCCGCAACGCAGGTGCGGTGGGGCGCAAGGTCGGTTTGTCACAGCCCGCGACGTACCGCCGGATCAAGCGGTTGCAGGATGCAGGTGTTTTGATCGGGCGTCGCGTTGCGTTGGATCCCGACAAGCTGGGGTTCGGGGTCACGGTGTTTTTGGGCATCAAATTGGCCACCAAGGGCCGCGTTGGATTGGAAGATTTCGAACGCGCCTGCGTCGCGATCCCCGAAGTTCAGACGGTGCAGCATGTGCTGGGCCTGTATGATTACCGTCTGCGCGTCGTCGCCCGCGACATTGCCGATTTTGAACGTATCTTGCGGCGGCGCATCATGACGTTGCCGGGTGTGGGGGATGTGGAAGCGAACGTGTTGCTGTCGGAAGAACGGCTGATGGGGCCGCTGTGATCTTGCCCAATGGTGCCGGGCAGGCGCATTTCGGAAACACGATTGCGCGGCATGCGGCGATTTTGACCGGTTGTATACCAAGATAGACCGTGCATCCGCGCCACGCGCTGCTTAGCACGATCCCAAAGAATGGAGATGTGCGATGCCTGCTTTGCTTGATACTGTTGATCCCGATGGTTTGTTGGAATTTTCCGTGGTGTTCACGGACCGGTCGCTGAATTCCATGTCCGCAAAATTCCAGGGCGTCATGCGTGACATTTCCGAAATGCTGAAAGACGTTTACAACGCCGATGCAACGGCGCTGGTCCCCGGTGGCGGAACCTATGCGATGGAAGCGGTCGCCCGGCAGTTTTCCCAAGATGAAACCGTTATGATCATTCGCAACGGGTGGTTTTCCTATCGCTGGACGCAGATTTTTGAGGCGGCTGGCGGCCCATCGAAAGAGGTGGTGATGAAGGCGCGCCGGTCTGGCAATGCAGCCAACGCCCCATTCGCGCCCGCCCCAATTGAAGAGGTGGTGGCAAAGATTGCCGAAGAAAAGCCTGCCGTTGTCTTTGCCCCGCATGTGGAAACATCCGCGGGTATGATTTTGCCAGATGACTATATTCGCCAAATCGCCGATGCGGTGCACGCCCACGGCGGCCTGATGGTTCTGGATTGCATCGCATCCGGCTGTGTGTGGGTGGACATGAAGGTGACAGGTGTCGATGTGCTGATTTCCGCCCCGCAAAAGGGGTGGTCGGCATCACCATCTGCGGGGATGGTGATGCTGTCCGATGCTGCTGTGGCGCGTGTAAAGGCAACGCAGTCCACGTCGTTTGCCGTGGATCTGGGCAAATGGCTTTCGATTATGGAAGCCTATGAAAATGGCGGCCACGCCTATCATGCGACGATGCCCACCGATGCACTGGCCGCGTTCCGTGACACGATGCTGGAAACCAAAGCCTATGGGTTTGACAAGCTGGCCGATGCCCAGTGGGAACAGGGCAAACGTGTTCGGGCGTTGCTGGCAGGGCACGGGATCGCATCCGTGGCCGCGCCGGGGTTCGAAGCGCCGGGTGTCGTGGTGTCCTATGCCGACAGTGACGCGTTGAAATCCGGCAAGCCATTCATGGCGCTGGGCATGCAGATCGCCGCTGGTGTCCCGCTGCAGTGTGACGAAGGGGACGATTATCGGTCGTTCCGCCTTGGTCTGTTTGGCATTGATAAGCTGTACGATGTCGACGCATCCGTCGGGCGTCTGGAAAAGGCGCTGGATCAAGTGTTCGCAGCCTGATCTGAACGCGGGCGCATCCGCGCCCACACGATCTGTGCCACCCCCGTCCGGGGGATGGCGTCTGGCGCAGGCTGTCAGGTTGCGCCCAGGCCCAGCCGCATCAGTGTTTTGCGAATGGGCGCGATGCCATGGATCGCATCCAACCCGAACGCACGGGCCTTTGTGATGGGCGCCGCACCTGCCATGGATGTGCGGTTCAACAGCCCGACGCCCTTTACCCTTAGCAACACTTCCGGATAGCGCAGCCGGTGATAGCGGCGCAGCATTTCTGCGGTACCAAGGGACGCCGGCGATGTCAGGCATAGGTCCAGCAAGGTTTCGATATCTTTCAAAGACATATTCAACCCCTGCGCCCCGATGGGGGGCACCACATGGGCCGCTTCGGCGACCAGTGCCGTGCGTTCGGCGCAAAACCGATCTGCGATCTGGCTGATGATTGGCCAAGATGTGCGGCGGCTGACCAAGGACAGGGGGCCATTCACATGGGCGGATCGTTCCGTCGCTGCACTGTTGAATGTGGCGTCATCCATGCCCAACAGGGTGCGGGCGTTCGCAGCCGTTTCCATCCACACAACGGCGGAACACGGCAGACCGTCGTGATCAGGCAGCGGAACAAGGGTGAACGGTCCGCCGGATTTGTGCACTTCGGTCGAGACATTCTTGTGGGGCACGGGATGTGACACTGCAAATGTGAGTGCCGCTTGGCCGAATTCGGTTCGTTTGGCCGCAATGCCAAGTGTGTTGCGGATGAAACTGTCACGCCCATCGGCCGCCAATGCCATGCGTGCTGTGACCCGACTGCCATCGGACAGTGTGGCAAGGGCCGCGTCGGTCCGGGTCAGGTAAGCGGTTGTGGCCACGCCGGGGCGGAAATCGACCGTCGGCAATTCGGCCAACCGTGCCATCAACCCTGCACGCATGCGCCAGTTGCCAACGTTCCATCCAAACGGCGCGTCCGAAATATCGGCGGCGTCGAAATCTTTTGGATCGCCTTTGTCCGCGTCCACGATGCGCATGGTCTGCAGGGCCTGCGCGGTGTCAGCAACATGGGGCCAAAGCCCGATGCGATCCAGAAACGCCTGACTGGGTTGCAAATAGGCCGTGGTGCGCAGGTCCGCGCCCGGTTCGGCCTGTTGGGTGACCGGCGGCACGGGATCGACGCACAAAACGGAAAACCCGTGCGCACCAAAAGCCACAGCAGCGCAAAGCCCGGCAACCCCGCCGCCCGAAATGAAGATATCAACGGATGTGTCTGTCATACCGCAGACCTAATCAGTTTTGCGCCGCTGTCATGGTGCTGTGTCAAAAAGTCCGTCAGATCTGGCGTGTGGTGATCAATATAGGGTGCCGGATCGCGCACGGGTGCGACGTGCACTGTCGCCATGCCCAGCGATTTTGGAACTTGCAGGTTTCGCGCTTCGTCTTCGAACATGGCGGCCTGTGTGGGGTCAAACCCGTCTTTCGTGAAAACCCGTTCGAACGCGGCGCGTTCCGGTTTAGGGCGAAAGCCCGCGTGTTCGACCCCGTAGATTGCATCAAACACACCCGTCAGACCGCGCGCCGCAATCACATTTTCTGCATAGGGGGCTGTGCCGTTGGTGTAGATGATCTTGCGTCCGGGCAGGTCTGCAATGTGGCGGCGCAACAGTGGATCGGGGGGCAAAACGCTGAAATCAATATCGTGCACATCAATCAGAAACTGTTCGGGATCCATGCCGTGTTCGTCCATCAAACCCGCCAGCGTGGTGCCGTGCTTTTGCCAGTACACCCGTCGCAGATGGTCTGCCTGGATCCGGTCGATCTGCAGATGGTCCATGACGAACTGCACCATGCGCACTTCGATCTGGTCGAACAAACGCACCGATGGGGGGTAAAGCGTATTGTCCAGATCAAAGACCCAGGTCGTGATATCGGTTCCAATGTCCATCATATTTCCGGTCTAACACGGCAAAACGAACCGTCCAGACAGGAAATGCTTGATTGACACATGGGTGTTGGGGTTATGTTGACATATGCAGCCCCGCCACGGGGCCGTTTTCGTTCGGTCCGCTGACCGTTTGTGCCGGGACAACCGACACAGGAAGACAAGTGAAGACAAATATGACGACGATCCTTGACCTGCGCCCGCCCAACAAAGACGCCTATGCGTTGATATTGGATGCAATTGATGTGGGGGTGTACAAACCCGGTGACCGGCTGGTGGAAAGTGAACTGGCTGATCGGTTCGGCGTGTCGCGGACCCCAATCCGCGAAGCGTTGCAGCGGTTGGAAACACAAAGTCTTTTGACACGCGACGGGCGCAGCCTGATTGTTGCATCCTTGGATCACAATCAAATGGCCGAACTTTACATCGTGCGCACGGAACTGGAAGGTTTGGCGGCACGCCTTGCAGCACAGCATGCCACCACCGAAGAAATCAAAGTGCTTCAGGAAATGGTGGATGATGATCGCAAAATCGTTGACAATCCGTCGGCGCTGTCGCTTTCAAACCGTCGGTTCCACAAACGGCTGCACTTGTCATCGCACAACAGGTTTCTGGTCCAGCAGCTGGATCTGGTGCACCGGTCCATGGCGTTGATGGCCACCACGTCGCTGGCCGTCGAAGGGCGTGGCAACGTAGCATTGGACGAACATCAGACAATCGTCACGGCGATTTCGAACCGCGACGGAGAAGGCGCGTATGAAGCCGTGAAACAGCACCTAAGTCAGGCGTTTGTCGTGCGTCTGAAACACGAGGTGGCTGAATAATCACTGTTTTCGGGTCGGGCAGGGGATCGGCGTCGCTGATCCCGTGGGCGGTCTTGTCCCAATAGAATGGTTTTGTGATCACCTCCCACAGGGCTTTGTAGCTGGCGATGGCGGCCAGCGGAAAATAGACATGCAGGGTGGGCACCCACTTCATCAGATGACGATGTTCGGGGGCTGTCACAGCCAGCATACCGACGCTGATGGTCAGGATTTCCGCAAAAAAGAACAGCCCGCCCAAAAGCCAGAACACCCAGATCGGCAGAACTGCCATCAGGGGGTGCGGCAGGCCAAAGGCGGGTAACCAAAAGCTCCATAAGATGGGCGCAAGTACAAATCCCGACAGCGTGCCCAGAAACAACACCTGAACACCAAAGAATTTCCATGCCCCCAAATCGCGCCACAGGTTCACGGGGTTGCGCATGTGAACAGCCCATGTGATCGCGTAGCCCTTCAACCATCGCGACCGTTGGCGCACCCAAGGCCAGACCCGGCAATTGGCTTCTTCATAGGTGACTGTTGGCACCAGTTCCGTGCGGTACCCATGACGCGCCAGACGTATCCCCAAATCGGCATCTTCGGTGACATTGTGGGCATCCCAGCCGCCCAATTCTTCTAGGGCGGACCGGCGAAAGAACAGTGTGGTGCCGCCCAAAGGAACGGCCAATCCCAGCTTTTGAAGTCCCGGCAGAATGATGCGAAACCACGTGGCGTATTCCACGGCAAAACACCGCGCCAGCCAATTGTCCCGTGCGTTGTAAAAATCAAGCGTACCCTGAAGGCAAACGACAGTTGGATCGCATTCCGAAAACCGTCGCACGATCCGCTTCAGCTGATAGGGATCAGGCGCATCTTCTGCATCATAAACGCCAATGATCGACCCCCTGCAATGGTCCAATGCATAGTTCAGCGCGCGGGGTTTGGTTTTCAGCCCACCCGGCGGGACCGTCAGCGTTTTGATCCATTGGGGCAGCCGGGTCGCGGCTAGCGTGGCCTGCGTTGTTGCATCGTCTTCTTCGACGACCAAAAGCACATCCAGAAGCTCCTTTGGGTAGCTGATCCGTTGCAACCGCTTGACCAACAGCCCCGCGATGGCCTTTTCCTTGAACAGCGGCACCATAATCGAAATGCGCGGCATTCGCGCCAGAACGGGCCGATTGGGCGGTGGCGTATCGATGGGGTGTTTGTCGCGCAAATAGAATATCGCGGCTGCCACACGCAGGGCCGTTTGCAACAGCAATGCAAGGCAGGCCCATCCAGCAAGGACCATAAACACCGCGCGGGGCCACAGCGCCAGCACCACTGCAAAGATCATCAGCCCCAGGGCAAAGCGGATCAGAAGTTTGCGCGAATCCAGTGTGCGACAACTGTCAGAAGGCGCAACCCGGGTTTCCGCCCTGTCTGTCAGTTCCGGCCGCGCGACCCGTTCCACACAGGCCCGCAGATCAGCTTCGGTGACATGGGCCCGGCGGACAGGACCAAATCGCGATTCCAGATCAGATCGATACCGGTCGAAAAATTCTGGTTGTGAGACGGCGATGACCGTGTGTCCGTTGCGCATCCGCCACGGCATCACCCCGGTTCGCAGACAGCGGGCTGGACCCCAGCGGCGGATGTGTTCGGGGTTTGGTGGATCATATTCCAGATCAAGGAATTGTTCGCCCAGCCGATCCGCCTGAATGCGCGCCAGCGCAGACGGATCAATCATGGAAAGCTGGGTCAGAATATCGGTTGGGCTGGCTTCCTGACGTTGGATCAACGCGGTGACCCGCATCATGTCCGCTGACGAAATATGCCCACAGCTGGCCAAGTGCAGTTCCAGCGACTGTGGCGGCAGTTCTGTATCTTCGTCTTGGAAATTTCCGGATCGCAGCAAACGCCCGCGGGCGATGCTGATCGCGCGTGCCCGGTCAAATTGTTGCTGCCGCTGGGCCAACACCATGCCCGAATCCCCCGGATGTCACTTGTACATCCGCAGTTGACGCGGGCTTGGTTAAGGCGGGCTTAATGCGCGTGCGGAATCCCCCCAAATCAGCTGGCGCGGGCGTCCATTGCTGCTGCAAACCGTTCAAACAGGTAATAGCTGTCCTGCGGCCCGGGGGAGGCTTCGGGGTGGTATTGCACGGAAAAGACCGGGCGGTCTTTCATCGCAATGCCGCAATTTGATCCGTCAAACAACGAAACATGGGTTTCTTCGACACCGTCCGGCAGGGTTTGACTGTCAACGGTGAACCCGTGGTTCATGGATGTGATTTCCACTTTGCCGGTCGTTTTGTCTTTGACCGGATGGTTCGCGCCGTGGTGTCCGTGGTTCATTTTTACCGTTTGGGCACCCAGCGCCAGCGCCAGCATTTGGTGGCCCAGACAGATGCCGAACACCGGCAGGTCCGTTTGATTCAGCACCTCCTTGATCATCGGTACAGCATAAGCGCCGGTTGCCGCAGGATCACCGGGGCCATTGGACAAAAAGACCCCATCGGGTTCATGGGCCAAGACATCTTCGGCTGTGGCTGTCGCGGGCAAAACCGTTACATCACATCCCGCTGACGCAAGGCAGCGCAGGATGTTGCGTTTCGCGCCGTAGTCCACCGCGACGACCTTGTGCTTTGGCGCTGTTTGCGGCTGATACCCTTGGGGCCAGGCCCAGCGCATCTGATCCCAACGGTAGGATTGGGCACAGGTGACATCCTTTGCCAAATCCAGCCCTTCCAGCCCGGAAAATTCACGTGCCTTTGCAATCAGCGCTTCCAGATCAAAAACGCCGTCAGGGTTGTGTTCCAGCGCCACGTGCGGTGCGCCCTGTTGCCGGATTGCGCGGGTCAGTCTGCGGGTGTCGACCCCGCCGATCGCGATGCGCCCCCGCTTGGCCAGCCACGGCCCCAATTCGCCTTCGGCGCGCCAGTTTGATGGTTCGGTAGGGTCCCATTTGACAACCATGCCTTCGGCCACGGGATCTGTTGTTTCGTCATCTTCGGCTGTGACCCCAGTGTTTCCGATATGGGGAAATGTGAAGGTCACGATTTGCCCGGCATAGGATGGGTCCGTCATGATTTCCTGATAGCCGGTCATGGCTGTGTTGAAACACAGTTCCGCCACCGTGACGCCTGTTGCGCCGAACCCGCGACCGTAAAAAACTGTCCCATCGGCCAAAGCAAGGCAGGCGGTGGGGGTTTGGGGCGAAGTGGACATGGCAGCGTTTCCTTTTCCGGGGCCAGCGTTGGCAGGCGGCAGACAAACTTTTGGCGGGATAGGGTGTGGCGCGCCGGGGGTCAAGCCTTGGCGGTGGGTTTGCATTGCAACAACGGCCCGATCCGCCTATATCGCGGGGTCTGATCAAAGGGGATGACCACAATGGATTTGCGCACACGCCTGACGGGCGCCTTGAAAGACGCGATGAAGGCAAAGGATTCTGAACGTCTGGGCACATTGCGGCTGATCAATGCAGCAATCAAAGACCGTGATATCGATGCCCGGGCCAAGGGGCAGGACGGCGTCAGCGACGATGATCTGTTGGGCATTCTGGCGAAAATGGTCAAACAACGCCAGGAAAGCGCAAAAGCCTACGAAGAAGGCGGGCGGTTGGAACTGGCCGAAAAGGAAATGTCGGAAATCAAGGTCATCGAAGATTTCCTGCCCAAACAATTGTCCGAAGATGAAACAAGTGCGGCGATTGATGAAGCCATATCTGAAACGGGCGCGACATCGATCCGTGATATGGGCAAGGTTATGGGTGTTTTGAAATCCAAATATACGGGCCAGCTGGACTTTGGCAAAGCGGGTGGATTGGTGAAATCTAAGCTGGGCTAGCTGATTGGCGCAATCGGTTCAAAAGCGTGGTCAATTCGTTGGCCAGCGCCTTGCGCTCATCCTCTGACAGGAAGGCGCCGATTTCCACATCCCGGCCCGCGCCGCACAGTGTGACGTAGTGCGGCACCGGTCCATCGGCCGCGTGGGTCACCACGCGCACCCAGTAAGGGTTTGCTTCCCAGTCCAGAATTTGTCCGTTCGGATTGGTGCGTGTCAGGCGCAGGTGATCGCCCCAGGCCTCCAAATGTTCATGGACGGATCCACGTTTCCAGCTGCGTTGAAGGGCAAACCACGCCGCGCCCAGTGTCAGCCCCAGATATCCCAAAATCCCCCACCAAAAGACGGATCCGAAAAACGCCATCAACGGAACGCACATCAGCACACTTGTGATGCCGATGAACCACACGAACCCCTGCGGTGTTAGCGAATTATGCGCAGTCAGGTGCAGCGCCAACGGGGCCGCGCCCGTGCCATCGTGGCGCGACAAAGGGGCAGATTGCGGATCAGATGACCAAGAATAAGGCATGCGACCCTGATAATCTGCCCTTGGTGGGCTGCCAACGTGCCAAAATGTCAGCCTGCAGAGATTCCCTAAAATGCTGCGCACCCGGGAATTGACCTGATTCGACGTTCTGTTAGGATTGTTTCCACAGGCCTTACAATTACCAACGCCCGCAACCAGCGGCGCTAGGACAGTTATGAACGCACTTGCCCCCGTCAATCCCCGCCAAGCCCGCCGTGACCATTGGCGCGCAAATCTGGAAGCGTTGGGCGGTACAGACGGGTTTTACCGTGATCTGGGCCCAGACCACAAAGCCGTGTACGTCAAGAAAGGGTCAACCCTTGTCGTGACGTTCGAAAATCTGGACGATGCGCGCCAAAGTGCGGATCGCACGCCCTGGGGCATGGATTTCATGACGTCCAAGGGCCGGTCTTGTTTGGGGCTGATGGCCCATGGTCCAACGTGGTACCGTGCGACCGAAGTCTACGACTTTTTCAACGATCTGCAGCGCGAAGGGTTTTTTGATCAATTTGAAAATGTCGTGTTTTATGGCGGGTCGATGGGCGGTTACGGGGCTGCGGCTTTTTCTGCGGCCTGTCCCGGCAGCCATGTGATTGCGGTGAACCCGCAGGCGACCCTGGACCGCGATGTCACCGTAGGGTGGGAAACACGGTACAAGAAAGTTTGGACCGCCGATTTCAAATCACAGTATGGCAATGGGGCAGTAATGTCGAAAACAGCGCGCAAGGTTACGCTGCTGTTTGATCCGATGATCCCACAGGATGCCGCCCACGCAGCGCTGTTCAATGCGCCAAATGTTCAAAAGATACGCTGTCGCCACTTTGGTCATGGGCTTTTAACCACGATGCGCCACATCGGTGTTCTGGGCAAAGTCGTGAACGGGATCATCGAAGAAACGATCACCCCGGCCGAAATCTATGCGTTGCTTCGGGCACGGACACGCACCCCGTTTTATCAAAAGCGGTTGCTGACCTATCTGGAACAGCACAACCGCCACGATCTTGCGGAAATCTACGGCCGGGCTGTTGTACGCGATTCTGCCCCCCGGGGGCGGCCGCACTTTGCGCGCGCCCACAATCGCGCGCGTGCAGCATTGGGCAAACCGCCCATTTCATTGGATTAAGCGGTCAACACCGTTTCGCTGATGCGCAACCGCCCCGGCATGGGGCGCGGGCCTCGGATCATGAAAGCACTGTGTTGCGCCCATGGACAGTCAATGGGTCGATGGGCGTAGTGCACATACCCAAATCGCGGATAGTAATCAGGATGGCCCAACACGCAGCTGTGCGCCGGACGCAATTGCCCATGCGCGTGGCGGACCAAGGATGCGCCGATCCCTTGTCCTTGCCAAATCGGATCCACGGACAGGGGCGTCAACATGGGCATCGGATACCGCGCTGCGGGACCTTCCACCCGGGCATCGGTAAAACTGATGTGCCCGACGATGTTGCCTTGAACCTGTGCCACCCATTCCCCCAAAAGCGCCTTTTCTGATCTGAGCGCATTCAGGAATGTCACCACATCCTCTGGCGCAAAGGCGGCGTGGGTCAGGATGTCGATGGCGCCGTGGTCCGATCGGGTTGCGGGTCTGATGTGAATGTCCTGTCGTCGCATGTCTTTGCACATACCTTTTGCCATGGCGCGGCGTCCATCCCGCCGATGCGGTTGCCGTGTGCCATCCAACAAAAAAAAGACGGCCCCCAAGGGGGCCGCCCGTAAGATCAGATGTGACAGCGTCTTAGTGTGACGGCTGTTTGTCCCAGTCTTCCTGCTTTGGCAGGATTTCGAACGTATGCTCTGGTGGCGGGGATGGCAGGGTCCATTCCAGCGTGTCTGCATATTCGTTCCATGGGTTTGCCTGATTGCAGCGACGCCCTGCAAACACGGCATAGGCCATGACGCCGATGAACAGCAGGAAGGATGCGAACGACAGGAACGCGCCATAGGATGACCACAGGTTCCAGTAAGCAAAGGCTTCAGGATAATCGATGTAGCGACGTGGCATCCCCTGACGACCCAGGAAGTGCTGTGGGAAGAAGGTGATGTTGGTGCCGATGAAGAACATCCAGAAATGCACCTTGCCCAGCGTTTCGTTGTACATCCGGCCCGACATTTTCGGCAGGTAGAAATAACACCCTGCGAAGATGCCAAAGGCAGCCGCAATCGCCATCACGTAGTGGAAGTGTGCCACAACATAATATGTATCGTGATAGGCGCGGTCGACCCCGGCTTGGGACAGAACGATGCCGGTCACACCACCCACGGTGAACATGAACACGAACCCGATTGCGAACAACATGGGTGTTTTGAATTCAATCGACCCGCCCCACATCGTGGCGATCCAAGAGAAAATCTTCACACCCGTAGGCACAGCGATCACCATGGTGGCCAGCATGAAATAGGTCTGCTGGGTCAGGGACATGCCGACGGTGTACATATGGTGCGCCCAGACGACAAAGCCCAAAGCACCAATCGCGATGATGGCCCAAACCATCGGCAGATAGCCAAAGATCGGCTTGCGCGAGAATGTCGCGATGACGTGGGAAATGATGCCGAATGCGGGCAGGATCACGATGTACACTTCCGGGTGGCCAAAGAACCACAGGATGTGCTGATACAGGATCGGGTCGCCACCACCCGCAGGATCAAAGAAGGCTGTTCCAAAATTCCGGTCGGTCAGCAGCATGGTGATTGCGCCAGCCAGCACAGGCAGGGCCAGCAGGATCAACCATGATGTCACAAAGATGGACCATGAAAACAGGGGCACTTTGAACAGCGTCATGCCGGGTGCGCGCATGTTCAGGAAAGTTGTGATCATGTTCACGGCACCCAAGATGGACGATGCGCCAGACAGGTGAACCGCAAAGATCGCCATATCCATGGACATGCCGGCTTCGTTTGTGGACAGCGGCGGATAGAGCACCCAACCAACGCCAGACCCAAGCTGGTCATTTCCGCCCGGGGTGACAACCGACAAAACCGCCATGGTCGTGCCAGCCACGTACATCCAGTAAGACAGGTTGTTCAGACGCGGAAACGCCATGTCGGGCGCGCCGATCTGCAACGGCATGAAGTAGTTGCCGAACCCGCCAAACAGGGCAGGGATAACGACAAAGAACATCATCAGGATGCCGTGACCCGTGATCAACACGTTCCACAGGTGGCCGTTTGGTGTACATTCGCCTGCTGCCGCGGCGGTCATGCGCGCGCCTTCCAGGCACATGTATTGAACGCCCGGCTCCATCAGCTCCATCCGCATGTAGACGGTGAAGGCAACGGAGATGAAACCGGCCAAACCGCCGGTCAGAAGGTACAAAATACCAATGTCTTTGTGGTTGGTGGACATAAACCAGCGGGTAAAGAACCCTCGCTGATCCTCATGTTCATGTCCGTGAACGGCTGCGTCGGCCATGTGGCTCTCCCGAACTAGGTTATTTTTGAGGGATGGGCGGTCTTTGCGGACAGACTCATCCTGCGGATTTCCTGCCCCGTTTAGTCCGGTGTACCGTGCCATGCAACGTGACAATGTGACTTAAACGGATTTAGCGGCCGGGCCGTTCCGGCCCGCCATGATGTTTTTTGCTGCCGCAAGGGCCTGAGGGTGGGCGCTGCCCTCCCTCAGACACCCAACCCGGAGTATTTCTGGCAAAATGAAGGGGCCATCAGATCCGTGTTTCAAGCCAGATGTAAATGGTTTGCAAGTAGTGCAGTGTCGGATGCGTGTTCCGGTCGGCCATCACGGTGTACAGCGGGTCATCCAGATAAAGCACCATGTGCATCATGGCTGCGACCATGACCACGACGGGCACCGCAATCATGGCCGTCGCCGCCAAAAGCGGGCGGCCCGCGTCCTTGGCCGCTTCGCTGGTTTGGGTGCAGGCCGACAGACACGCCATTGCCGCAAGCGCATTGGACAGCATGAGGGCGTTCGGTTTGACGTCTGCGGGCAGAATTGGAAAAACGGCAGCAGCGCACAGCAAAAGGCTGACAGGATAGCCATAGACGGCCAGTCGCGGTGTGGATGGTGTGGTTTTTAGGGCCATCAGGATCAGCATCGATGGCAGAAATACAAAAGCAAGGGCGGGGGTGACGTGCGTGTCCGTCATCAGGCGCGGCACACGGTCTGACCCTGAAGGACCCGAACGGCAATCAATGGCTGCTTGTTGCCAAAGGTACAGGCCGTCTTGGCACAGGTGTGCTGCGCCGGGGGCCTGTAATTCCATCTGCAGATAGATCAGGTAGATGCCCTTTAGCAGGACAAACCCAATGGCGGTGGCAAACGTATAGGCCGCGAAACGGGTCACTTGGCGTCCGGAAAGGTTTCTGGAAACGTGCGCATCAGCGCGACATCCAGATCATCCATTGTGACCGGCAGGCCCAGATCCACCAGCGATGTGACCCCATGATCGGTGATGCCGCAGGGCACGATCCCCGTGAAATGGTCTAGGTCCGGGTCCACGTTGATCGAAATCCCGTGGTAGCTGACCCATTTGCGCAGGCGGATGCCGATAGCGGCGATTTTGTCTTCGGCGGGGTGGCCGGACGGGGACGCCGGTTTTTCCGGGCGTTCGACCCATACGCCCACGCGCCCGTCGCGGATTTCACCGGTCACGTTGAATTCGGCAAGGGTAGCGATCACCCATCGTTCCAGATGTTTCACAAATTGGCGCACGTCTTTGCCGCGGTTGCCCACATCCAACAGCACGTAAATGACCCGCTGGCCTGGCCCGTGATAGGTGTATTGGCCGCCGCGTGCGCTGTCATACACAGGGAACCGGTCCGGTTCCGTGAGATCTTCGCGTTTGGCGGATGTGCCTGCGGTATACAGCGGGGGGTGTTCGACCAGCCAGATGCATTCGCCTGCCGTCCCGTCGGCAATGGCTGCTGCGCGGGTTTCCATCCATGTGACAGCGTCATCATAGTCTGTCAGGCCGGGGGTGGTGATCCATTCGGGTTGCATGTGCACTTTCTGAAGAACGATCAGGGCAGGGAACGCCCCCTTTGGCGGCAGACCATGCCACGCAGGTGCCGCGTTCACAAGCGCATGTCGATGGGCCTGCTGTGCTGGTGGGTACCGTCAAGGGGTCCGTTGCGGGGCGATGCAAAATACACACTTGCGCAAGGCAAAGGGTCTGGGTAATCGGGAATCCTACTCCGGTTGCGGTCGTGGCGGAATGGTAGACGCGCAGCGTTGAGGTCGCTGTGAGGTAACACTCGTGAGGGTTCGAGTCCCTCCGACCGCACCACATTCACCTTTTGCTTGAGCGTTTGATCGATCCTTCGTACCGATATG
>JAHDBC010000013.1:47394-69676 GCA_020630595.1 Planktomarina sp. | reverse complement strand
GAACCCCTCTTTCCAGGTTGAAAACCTGGCGTCCTAACCGATAGACGAACGGGACACTCAGTGACGCGGTAGATAAGTAAATGGCGCGGGGGTGTCCAGCGGTTTCTTCACAGAAATTCAGGATTTTTCATGCGTCATTTTGCACCCGTGCTGCGTCTTCCAAACGCAACTGGGGGCGGGACCTGCCGTTCCAATGATTGACTTCCAATCGGCCTGCCAAATGGAACGCATGCCCTTGATGATCCGACAAGGCCGCACCCAATGGCCCGTCAAAGGCCCCAAAGCAAATCGCATCCAGCACATCACCGCCCGGCGACGCGACGGAAAGTTTCAGGTGGCTTTCGCCCACGGGTTTGGCAAATCTGATCTGGCAGTCTGACACCACAAATCGCGGCGCGGGGGCCGATGCGCCATAAGGGCCAGCCGATTCCAGGGTTTCAATCAAATCCACCGTTGCCCCGCTGGTCATCAGCGTGGCGTCGTATGTCAGATCTTTCGGGCCCAAACGGTCTGCACCCTGTGCGGCCATCAATTCGGTCAACCGTGCCATCGCCGGTTCCAACTGCGCCCGCGACAGCGACAGACCGGCGGCCATTTTGTGACCGCCGCCCTTTTCGATCAAGCCATCACGCGCCAGTTTTTGGATGGCTGCCCCCAAATCAATGCCCGTCACAGACCGCCCGCTGCCCTTGCCAGCGTCACCATCGAACCCGATGACAATCGCGGGGCGGTTCGTGGCCTCTTTCAAGCGGCTGGCAACGATGCCCACAACGCCCGGATGCCATCCATCCTGTGCGGCCCAGACCAGTGCGGCATCGACGCCGCGTGCATCTGCCTGCGCCAATGCTTCTGTCCGGACGGCGGTTTCAACATCGCGCCGTTCGCTGTTCAAACGATCCAGTTCCGTGGCGATACGCGCAGCTTCGCCTGTGTCCGTGGTCGACAACAGCCGTGCACCCAAATCCGCCCGCCCAATGCGCCCACCTGCGTTGATGCGCGGGCCCAATACATACCCCAGATGATAGGACGTGGGGGCCTGATCCAACCGGGCCACATCACACAGCGCCACAAGCCCGGGATGACGCCGTTGCGCCATCACTTTCAGCCCCTGAATCACAAAGGCGCGGTTCAGCCCGACCAAGGGCGCGACATCGGCCACCGTGGCCAGCGCCACAAAATCAAGCAGGCCCAACAGATCAATGGTGGGCGCGCCCGCAGCGCGCAGCTTGCGGTTCACATCCACCAAAACCATGAACACAACCCCCGCCGCGCACAGATAATCCAGCGCGCCGGATTCATCTTGCCGGTTCGGGTTCACAACCGCCAAAGCGGGGGGCAGGGTTTCGCCGCCCAAATGGTGGTCCAAAACCACCACGTCAGCCCCCTCTGCCGCCGCCAAAGCATCATGCGACAGCGTTCCGCAATCGACACAGATGATCAGATCGTGGGCTGCGGCAAGCGCCTGCATGGCGGGGGGATTGGGCCCGTACCCTTCATCAATGCGGTCCGGCACATACAGGGTGGGCGTCAGGCCAAAAAACGCGGCGGCGTGCATCAAAAGCGCCGCACTTCCGGCGCCGTCCACGTCATAATCCGCAAAAACCGCGATGCGTTCGCGCCCAGTCAGGGCCTGCACGATGCGCGACGACGCGGCATCCATATCTTTCAATACATGGGGGTCTGGCATCAGATCGCGCAGGGCAGGGGCCAGAAAGCCCGGCACATCTGCGCCGGTCACACCGCGCCGTGCCAAAATGGCCGCAAGCGCAGGCGAAAGGCCCTGTGTCTGGATCAACAGATCTGCCGCGCGTTGCACACCGATGTCCGGGCCAACCCAGCGCCGGCCCGTCAGGGATGTTGCATCCCCCATCATGGTCAGACGGGGTTGCGGTAAATCATGCGCCGCACAGACCCTGTTTTGGACCGCATCAGGATTGTTTCGGCCGTCAAATATCCGACTTCGCGTTTAATCCCGGCAACGATAGACCCGTCCGTGACCCCAGTGGCGGCAAAGATCACATCGCCGGTGACCAGATCATCGCGGGTATAGACCCGATCAAAGTTCGTGATCCCCGCTTTGGAGGCGCGGCCCCGTTCATCGTCATTGCGAAACAACAGCTTGCCGTACATCTGACCGCCCATGCATTTCAGGGCAGCAGCAGCCAACACGCCTTCGGGTGCGCCGCCTTCGCCCATGTACATGTCGATCCCAGTGGATTCTTCGGCGCAATGGATCACACCGGCCACGTCGCCATCGGTGATCAGCCGCACCGCCGCGCCGGTGGAACGGATTTCGGCGATCGTGGCTTCGTGGCGGGGACGGTCCAGAACGCAGACCGTGATGTCATCCGTGGAACACCCCTTGGCCGACGCCAATGCGTTCACCCGTTCAGAAGGTGACATATCCATGGTCACAACGCCGGGACGATAGCCCGGACCGATGGCCAGTTTGTCCATATACACATCTGGTGCGTGCAACATGGATCCGCGTGGCCCCATGGCGATGACGGTCAACGCATTTGGCATGTCTTTCGCGGTCAGGGTTGTGCCTTCCAATGGGTCCAGCGCGATGTCAACGGCAGGGCCGTTGCCGTTTCCGACCTCTTCGCCGATGTACAGCATCGGTGCTTCGTCGCGTTCGCCTTCGCCGATGACGACAACCCCTGCGATGTCCAGCTTGTTCAACTGTTCGCGCATGGCGTTTACGGCGGCCTGATCTGCGGCTTTTTCATCGCCGCGCCCGATCAGGGTCGCGCTGGCCAATGCCGCCGCTTCGGACACCCGCGCCAGTGCAAGTGAAAGGCCACGGTCGTAAAATTCAGGGGCCTGTGCCATGGGATGTTCCTTTTCGTTTTAAGCGCCGCGTTTCAGAACGCCTAGATTTCTTCGATCCGCAAAATGACAGGCGTTCCATCCGTGACGCTGCTTTTGGACAGCTGTTCCCGGACGCTTTCGATGGTGGACCCGCTGGTTTTGTGGGTCACGATCAGCACCTGTGCGGTTGGTTCATCATGTCCGTACTGGCGCATGCGGTTTATGGAAACCCCTGCTTCGCCCAAAATGGCGGCTGTTTTCGCTAACGCACCCGGTTTGTCTTGCAAATGGATGCGAATGTAGTGCGGGGCAGGTGTGTCTGACGCGGCAGATTTCGCCGCCACCAGTGTGTTTGCCGGTTGACCAAAGGTCGCAAGGCGAAGCCCCCGCGCCAAATCCAGAATATCAGACAGCACCGCCGATGCGGTCGGTCCTTCGCCCGCACCCGCACCGCGCAGCACGATCTGCCCGGAATGTTCGCCTTCTAGGATCACCATGTTGGTGCCGCCTTCCAATTGCCCCAAGGGCGAATTGTAGGGCACAAGGCAGGGCGTCATGCGTTGTTCCAATCCGCGCCCGGTCATCTGGGCGACACCCAGAAGTTTGATGCGGTATCCCATGTCTTTGGCGGCGGTGATGTCATCGATGGTGACGCTGCCGATCCCTTCCAGTGTGACGCTGTCAAAATCGACCTGTGTGCCAAACGCCACGGACGCAAGGATTGCAAGTTTATGGCCCGCGTCGATCCCCCCCACATCAAGGTTCGGGTCAGCTTCGAGATAGCCCAGATCATCGGCTTCCTTGAAGACCGTGTCATAGGGCAGACCGGCGGTTTCCATGCGGGTCAGGATATAATTGCACGTGCCATTCATCACCCCCAGAACGCGGGTGATTTCATTGCCCGCCAAGCCTTCGGTCAGGGCTTTGACAACGGGAATACCACCGGCCACTGCCGCTTCGTAACGGATGACTTGCCCGGCTGTCTCAGCCAGCCCCGCAAGGGCATGCCCGTTCACGGCCAGCATGGCCTTGTTTGCGGTGACCACATCCTTGCCCGCTTTGATTGCCGCTTCGGTTGCGGCTTTGGCCGGGCCATCGCTGCCCCCCATCAGTTCCACGAATACATCCACATCATCGCGGGTTGCCAGTGCGACGGGATCATCTTCCCATGCATAGCTGTCCAGCGGCACGCCGCGGTCTTTGCCTTTGGATCTGGCGGACACTGCAGAAATGGTGACCTGACGGCCCGTGCGGGCTTCAATCAGCTGCGCGTTTTTGCGCAGCATCCGAATGACGCCAACCCCCACAGTCCCCAAACCTGCGATTCCAAGGCGAAGTGGTGATTGCCCCATGGGACCATCCTTTCCGGTCAAACGTCTGTACGGGGTGGGGTTTAGGGGGAAAGCGCAGGTCAGGCAATGCGGGTTAGGATGAAATTCCGCGATTGATGCGCCGACGGTCGGCGGTCGTCAGGATCGGGCCGCGCAAATTGGCCGCGCGTGATCGCAGCCGGGCGATCCGGTCCGCTGCGCCAGACAGATCCGGCGCACGTGCAATCGGCCCGCTGTCAAAGGCATCGAGGCTTATGAATTCCGGGAAATCCGCATTCCGCGCATAGTCAGATGTGACTGCGTCAACATCGGGAAATTCCGCGCATGCTGTTAACATTGCCATCGCAAAAAGGGTCAGGACCCGTGTCATGTCAGCCCGCTGTTTGAAACCTGCCCCGTCTGTAGCGGTATGGGACGGGGCAGGCAAATGGTCATGGCAGACAAATGCCCATATCAGTGGGCGGGCTTGATGAAGGTGCCATTGCGCAGGTCTTTGAACGCCTGCATCAATTCTTCTTGCGTGTTCATCACAATCGGGCCGTGCCATGCGACCGGTTCTTCAATCGGCGCGCCCGAAATCAAAAGAAAGCGGATGCCGCGTTCGCCGGCCTGCACGGTCACTTCGTCGCCGGTGCCAAACCGGACCAACGTGCGGTCGCCAGACATGTCGCGAATGTTGACTTCCTGGCCCATGACCTCTTTTTCCAACAGCACACCTTGTGGGGCAGACGCATCGGAAAACAGCCCTTCACCGTCAAAAACATAAGCGAATGCACGGCGATAGGTATCAATCTTAAAGGTCTTTTTGACACCCGCTGGGACAAATACATCCAGATACTGCGGATCCGCGGCGATGCCATCCACGGGGCCGGTTTTGCCCCAGAAATCGCCCACGATCACTTTGACCTGTGTTCCGTCATCATCGGTGACAACGGGAATGTCCGCGGCTGTCACATCCTGATAGCGTGGCGCTGTCATCTTTTGCGACGCAGGCAGATTGCCCCACAGCTGAAAGCCATGCATCTGGCCGCGGTCGTTGCCGTGGGGCATTTCCTGATGCAGGATGCCCGACCCGGCGGTCATCCATTGCACGTCGCCTGCGCCAAGGGTGCCCGTATTGCCCAGACTGTCGCCGTGATCGACGGTGCCGTTCAGCACATAGGTGATGGTTTCGATGCCCCGGTGGGGGTGCCACGGGAAGCCTTTTTCGAAATCTTCGGGGCGTTCATTGCGAAAGTCATCAAACAGCAGGAACGGATCAAGTTCTGATGGGTCTTGAAAGCCGAAAGCGCGGTGCAATTTGACGCCTGCGCCTTCCAGTGTTGGCGTTGCCTTGCGGGTTTCCAGGGTGGGTCTAAGGGACATGGGTGCCTCCTCTTCCTCTAATGATGTTGGGGGTGATATATGCCCCGGCGGGTGCGATGCAATTCGCACAATCTGCCTGATGATGTGCGCCTGCGCACAGGTTGCGCCGGGATCAACAGAATGCGTGCCGTTTCCATTTGTCGTCGGGGGCGGTCGGTTTTGGACAAGACGTCGCCCACGGACCCGCCATTCTGGCCGCGAATTCGCACCGGGGAGAGTGGCATGAAAATCGGATTTATCGGTCTGGGCAACGTTGGCGGAAAACTGTCGGGCAGTCTTTTGCGCAATGGCATCGACCTGGCAGTGCATGATCTGGATGCGCAATTGGTGGCACAATTCGTAGATCAAGGCGCAACGGACGGCCAAAGCCCCGCACATCTGATGCAAACCTGTGACGCGGTCATCACCTGCCTGCCCAGCCCGGCGGCATCCGATGCCGTGATGCAGGAAATGTTGCCCCATGTGACCGGTGGCAAAATCTGGATGGAAATGTCCACGACCGACGAAGCCGAAGTCAAACGCCTGGGGGCCATGGTCATGGACAAGGGCGGTCGGGCCGTGGATTGCCCCGTATCGGGGGGGTGCCACCGCGCGGCCACGGGCAACATTTCGATCTTTGCTGGGTGTGACCGCGACACGTTCGAAACCATTTTGCCGTTATTGACCAAAATGGGCCGCCGCGTGCTGCACACGGGCGATCTTGGGTCGGCGTCGGTGTTGAAAGTTGTGACAAATTTTCTGGCCACGGCAAACCTGATCACCTGTGCCGAAGCGCTGACCGTGTGCAAAGGGGCGGGAATGGATCTGGGCACAGCCTACGAGGCGATCGCCATGTCGTCGGGCACCAGCTTTGTCCACGAAACGGAATCGCAGGTCATTTTGAACGGATCGCGGGACATTTCATTCACAATGGATCTGGTTGCCAAAGACATCGGCCTGTTTCAGGAAGTCGCCGACCGCGCGGGCGTGCCCTTGGAAATGAACCCGCTGATGATCAAGATCTTCCAAGATGGGATTGACCGGTACGGGCCCCGTGAACTGTCGCCCAACATCATCAAACGGCTGGAAGATGCGACCGGCCTTGACGTGCGCGCGCCGGGCTTTCCCCCGGAAATGCTGGACGATGAACCCGAAGAACCGGGGTACGAGGTTATCGTCAAACGCTAACCGCTTGCCATCCTGCCCGTCACAGGGCAGGACATCCCCATGATGATCGACGGTAAAATCCTGCTGATGGTGTCGCCCTTGCGGCGCTGGTTTGCGCTGACGGCGCTGGCGCTGTTGTCTGGGCTGTGCCTGTATCTTGTGTTTAACAGCCCCTTTGCATTCGGGATCACGGTGATTGGCAGTCTGATCGCGGCGGGGGCCTTTTGGGCCTTTGCCAAAATGTATCAGGGCACACAGCTTGCCGTGGAATTGCGCGATGAAGGTCTGTTTTTGTCGGACGGTCGGACGCTGGCGTTGATGGACCAGATCGAAAAGGTGGACCGGGGCACGTTTTCGATCAAACCGACAAACGGGTTCACCGTTATCTTGCGCGACCGCCAGCCTTTTGAATTCGTGCCGGGCCTGTATTGGCGCAGTGGGCGCAAGCTGGGTTTGGGCGGTGTGACGGCGCCGCATATGGGCAAGATGATGTCCGAAGCCTTGGCCATGCGCATTGCAGAACGCGATGGGTTGAATGGGAAACTTTAAATCCCACCGCGTTGAAAAAATTATTCATTTTGCGCCTATAATTTAATCATTGATCCGCTACGGTCACGGGTGAGTCCATTGAACCAGAAAGGTATGCTCAATGTCCGCTCTGAATGAACCGTCATTCCGCGAAAGTGTCGATATCATGGTCGGTCGCGCCATGGGCCTGATGCAACTGCCGCCCGGCTTGGGGGAAAAGATCCGCGTCTGCAATTCCACCTATACTGTTCGCTTTGGTGTGAAGCTGCGCGGCGAAATCAAGACCTTTACAGGGTACCGCGCCGTGCATTCGGAACATATGGAACCTGTGAAAGGCGGCATTCGCTATGCCATGGGGGTCAACCAGGACGAAGTCGAAGCATTGGCCGCCCTGATGACATATAAATGCGCGTTGGTTGATGCGCCCTATGGCGGGTCAAAAGGCGGGTTGTGCATCGATCCACGGGATTGGGAAGAAGATGAACTGGAACGGATCACCCGCCGCTTTGCCTATGAACTGATCAAGCGTGACCTGATCAATCCGTCCCAAAACGTACCCGCGCCAGATATGGGCACGGGCGAACGCGAAATGGCGTGGATGGCGGATCAGTATCAGCGCATGCACACCACGGATATCAATGGCCCTGCCTGTGTTACGGGCAAGCCTGTGAACGGTGGCGGGATTCAAGGCCGGACAGAGGCGACGGGCCGCGGCGTGCAATACGCGTTGCAGGAATTTTTCCGCCACAGCAGTGACATGGCGCAGGCGAATATGTCGGGAACATTGGACGGCAAGCGCATTGTCATTCAAGGGCTTGGCAACGTGGGATATCACGCCGCAAAGTTCTTGTCTGAAGAAGACGGGGCAAAGATCATTGGGATCGCCGAACGCGACGGCGGCCTGTGGAATGAAGACGGCATCGATGTTCAGGCCGTTTATGACCACATCGGGGAACATGGCGGTGTCAAAGGCTACACCGGTGCCACGTTCGTGGACGACAGCGCCGCCCTCTTGACGGCCGCGTGCGATATTCTGATCCCCGCCGCCTTGGAAGGCGTGATCAACAAATCAAACGCTGCAGATGTGAAAGCCAGACTGATCATCGAAGCGGCAAACGGCCCGGTCACCGCCGGGGCGGATGACATTTTGAAAGGCATGGGTGTTGTCATCATTCCGGATATGTATGCCAACGCGGGTGGTGTGACCGTATCCTATTTTGAATGGGTCAAGAACCTGTCGCATATCCGGTTTGGGCGGATGCAACGCCGCGCAGAAGAATCGCGCCATCAGTTGTTGGTCGATGAATTGCAGCGTCTGGATGATCATCTGGGCGACAGCTGGTCCATGACCCCGCGGTTCAAGCAAAAATATTTGCGCGGCGCGGGGGAGTTGGAACTGGTGCGGTCCGGTCTCGAAGATACGATGCGGGGCGCGTACAATGACATGGCCGATGTCTGGCGCGAACGGGGCGATGTGCCTGATCTGCGGACCGCGGCCTATCTGGTGTCGATCGGCAAGGTTGCCGACAGTTACCGCGCAAAAGGGCTGTAGACCCGCATCCGGATTGTGCAGGCCCGTTCGGGCCTGCGCATGATGTTTGCAGGGTGCATCCGCACCCTGCGGTTCTGCCTCCGGCGGGAGTGTATCGGGCAAACTGAAGGGCTGATCCTTTTTGGGAACCCAACATGATGTACCGGGTTGATCCTGACAACAATCGTCAGGAGGTGCATATTGGAACAGGTCGACGCAAACCCGGGGCTTATTTTTGATCGGCTGGATGCATGGCTGGACGGGTTCTTCAAGTTGCTGCCCAATATCGGGGTCGCCGTTGTTTTGTTTTTGGTGTTTTGGTTTGTCGCAAAGGGGATCGGCGCATTGATCCGCCGATCTGCCGAACGCAACGATCGACCGTCCCTGGGAGAGGTGGGCGGCGCGTTGGTGCGCTGGGGCTTGGTGATTGTCGGCGCGATGCTTGCGATCACGATCGTTGCGCCCACGCTGACACCGGGCGATCTGGTTGCGGGCTTGGGTGTTTCATCGGTTGCAATCGGTTTTGCGTTCAAGGATATTTTGCAAAATATGCTGGCAGGCATTCTGATCCTGTTGCGCCAACCTTTTGAAGTCGGCGATCAGATTGTTTCGGGCGGGCACGAAGGCACGGTCGAAAAGATCGAAACCCGCGCCACGCTGATCAAGACTTATGACGGGCGTCGTGTCGTGATCCCCAATTCCGATATCTATACCGACAGTGTTGTGGTGAATACGGCATACGACACCCGGCGCAGCGAATATGATGTGGGCATTGGATGCAACGATGACTGGGACAAGGCCCGCAAGATCATGGTCGACACCTGTTCGGGGATTGAGGGCGTGCAGTCAGATCCCGCCCCGGAAAGCATCCCCGTGGCGATGGGTGATTTTGCAAACATCATTCGCCTGCGTTGGTGGACGAAATCAGACCGTGCCACGCAAATCCATACGCAAGGCGCGGTCATTCAGGCCGTTTACAAGGCGTTGGATGACGCAGGCATAGATCTTCCCTATCCAACGCAAGTGCATTTGTTCCATGACCAGACGGATGAATGGGATGGGGATCGCGCGAAGCAGCGCGAAGGGTGGCCCGCGGGCCCAGGTAAGTCCCCGAAACCCGCACGGATCGGGACGTCGATTTCCCAAACACAGTCTGCGAACACCTAACGTCGCAGAGAGGCGGGATTTTGACGAAATCCGCCTTTTCATTTCTGCCTGTCCCTGTACCCTTTGGATGGACGCGAAGGATGGGGCGCTATGCGGTTTTCAGCTTGGAATATCCTGAAACAAGGGCTGACGGGCAATGCCGGTTGGAAACCCCACTGGCGGTCGCCCGAGCCCAAACCAGCCTATGACGTGATCATCATTGGCGGCGGCGGGCACGGTCTGTCGACCGCGTATTATCTGGCCAAGGAACACGGGATTACGAATATTGCGATCCTTGAAAAGGGCTATATCGGGGGCGGCAACGTCGGGCGCAACACCACGATCGTGCGTGCAAACTATCAGCTTCCCGGCAATTCCGAATTTTATTCCCATTCCCTGAAGCTGTGGGAAGGAATGGAACAGGATCTGAATTTCAACGCCATGATGTCCCAGCGGGGCGTCATCATGTTGTGTCATTCTGACGGGCAACGCGATGCTTTTGCGCGGCGCGGCAATGCGATTGTCAATCAGGGGGATGATGCGGAATTGCTGGACACCGACGGGGTGCGCAAAATGCTGCCCTATCTGGATTTCGAGCAAACACGGTTTCCGATCTACGGGGGGCTGTTGCACCGCCGGGGTGGATCAGCGCGCCATGATGCGGTTGCCTGGGGATATGCCCGTGGCGCGGACATGCGCGGGGTCGATATCATTCAAAATTGCGAAGTCACGGGCATCGATATTGAAAATGGTGCGGTCCGGGGCGTGCAAACGACCAAGGGTCCGATCCGTGCCAGAAAGATCGGCATGACGGTTGCAGGACGCACAAGCCAAGTGGCCGCGATGGCCGGTATGCGGCTGCCCATTGAAAGCCACGTGTTGCAGGCGTTTGTCACGGAAGGGCTAAAGCCGATCATCGACACTGTGATCAGTTATGGCATGGGGCATTTCTATATCAGCCAATCCGACAAGGGCGGGTTGGTGTTTGGTGGGGATCTGGATTTTTACGCAAGCTATGCGGCACGGGGAAACCTGCCAATGGTCGAACATGTGGCAGAAGCGGCGATGACGCTGATGCCCGTGATCGGCAAGGCGCGGATGTTGCGGTCGTGGGGGGGGATCATGGACATGACACCGGACGGTTCCCCGATCATCGACAAAACGCATGTTGACGGGCTCTATCTGAATGGGGGGTGGTGTTATGGCGGGTTTAAAGCGGTGCCGGGGTCTGGCAACGTGTTTGCGCATCTGATGGCCACGGACACTTACCATGATGCGGCCACGAAATTCCGCCTTGATCGGTTCAAGACCGGGCGCGGTCTGATGGATGAAGAGGGCACGGGCTCTCAACACAACTTGCACTAGGGGATGGAAGAATGAAGATCGATTGCCCCCTGTGCGGGACCCGCGACAGCCGTGAATTTTCTTACCGTGGGGACGCCACATATCTGAACCGGCCCGCCGCCGATGCGGGGGCAGAGGCGTGGGATGATTATTTGCACAACCGCGACAATCCGGCGGACCGCACCGATGATCTGTGGCACCACGGCATGGGGTGCGGTGCATGGGTTGTTGTCACGCGCAGCCCGGCCAGCCACGAAATTTTTGCAACCCGATTGGCAAAGGGGACAGGGGCATGAGGGTTGACGGCAAAGGGTTGATCGACCGCGACACCTGTTTGAATTTTACCTTTGACGGGCAGGCTTTTTCGGGTCTGAAAGGCGACACACTTGCATCGGCCTTGTTGGCCAATGACGTGCGTCTGGTCGGGCGATCATTCAAATATCACCGTCCACGGGGCATTATGACCGCCGGGTCAGAAGAGCCCAATGCGCTGATGACAATTCGCCGTGGTGACACAAAAAACCCCAACACCCGGGCCACGGTTCAGGCGCTGTACGACGGATTGGTCGCGGACAGCCAGAATGCTTGGCCGTCGCTGAAGTTCGATGTGATGGAATTGAACGATCTGGCGGCCCCGTTTCTGAGTGCGGGATTTTATTACAAGACATTCATGTGGCCCAAGGCATTTTGGGAAAAGCTGTACGAACCGATCATTCGGCGGGCCGCCGGATTGGGGGCATTGGCGCCAAGCTATGACGGGGATCGCTATGAAAAGGCGTTCGCCCACTGTGATCTTTTGATCATCGGGGCGGGGCCTGCCGGGTTGATGGCCGCAGTGACAGCCGGACGGGCCGGCGTTGACGTGATCCTGGCCGACGAAAGCCCCCGGATGGGGGGGCGGTGTCTGGATGAAACAGTCGAAATCGGTGGGATGCCGTCTTACGAATGGGCGGCGGAAACCCTGTCTGATTTAGAAGGCATGGCCAATGTGCGCCTGATGCCCAATACCACGGTCACGGGGGCCTATGATCAGGGTGATTTTGGGGCGCTGACCAACAACGCGCACCATCTGGCCGACTGTCCTGCGGGCATGCCCATGGAAACGTTCTGGCGCATCGCGTCGAAGCGGGCGATTCTGTGTGGGGGGGCGTTGGAACGGCAAATCGCGTTCCCGTCCAACGATCGACCCGGTGTGATGACAGCCAGTGCCGTGCGCAGTTATCTGAACCGCTATGGCGTGTCGCCGGGGCGCAAGGTGACGGTGTTTTGCAACAACGATGACGCCCATCGCACGGCGCAGGATCTGGCGGATGCTGGCGTGGCGGTGGCGGCGTTGATCGACACGCGCGATGATGCGGTCGTGGATCAGGCTGATTTCCCGGTGTTCACGGGGGGGCGTGTCACGGCAACCAGCGGGCGGTTGGGTCTGAAAGATATCACCGTCGAACACGCCGGGGGCAAACGGGTGATCAATACGGATTGTCTGGCTGTTTCCGGGGGGTGGAACCCATCTGTGCATCTGACGTGCCACATGAATGGGCGACCCACGTGGGATCCGACATTGGCCAGTTTTGTGCCGACGCCCGGTGCGGTTCCGGGGCTGACGGTTGCGGGGTCTGCCGCCGGTCACATGTCAACGGCGGCCTGTCTTGCGTCAGGTCAGGCAGAGGCATTGGCGGCCCTCAAAGACATCGGTGCAAAGGGTGCGGCCATTGATCTGCCCAGTGCGGATGATGCGCCCTATGCCATAACGCCGTTTTGGGATGTGGGCGGCACGGGCCGTGCATGGCTTGATTTCCAGAATGATGTGACGACCAAAGATGTCAGGCAGGCGGCAAAGGAAAACTACCGGTCCGTTGAACATATGAAGCGCTACACAACGCAAGGCATGGCAACGGATCAGGGCAAGAATTCCAATGTCGCGGCCCTTGCCATTCTGGCCGATGCCACGGGGCGGGGGATTCCGGAAACCGGCACCACGACATTCCGTCCACCTTACGTGCCGGTTGCAATTGCGGCCCTTGGCGCCGGTGGCCACGGATCGGGGTTCGCCCCGCAGCGGTTCACGACCAGCCACGCGGCCACCGATGAACGAAAGGCGCCAATGATCGAAGCGGGCCTGTGGTACCGGCCCAGCTATTTCCCCGAAAAAGGGGAACGGACGTGGCGTGAAAGCTGTGACCGTGAAGTGAACATGGTCCGGTCGACGGTGGGTGTTTGCGATGTGTCGACATTGGGCAAGATCGATATCAAGGGGCCGGATGCCGGGGCGTTTCTGGATTTCGTCTACACCAACATGTTCAGCACCCTGAAAGTCGGCAAGGTCCGATATGGGCTGATGCTGCGCGAAGACGGGCATGTTCTGGACGACGGAACAACCGCACGCATTGCCGAAGATCACTTCGTGATGACCACAACAACAGCCGCAGCCGGGCAGGTCATGGTGCATCTGGATTTTGTTCAGCAGTGTTTGCGCCCGGAACTGGACGTGTCTTTCGTTTCGACCACCGAACACTGGGCGCAGTTTGCTGTGGCTGGCCCCAAATCCCGCGACGTGTTGAATGCCGTGCTGCAATCCCCAATCAGCGACGAAACGCTGCCCTATATGGGATGGTGTGATGTGGCGATCGGCGGCGTTGCGGGTCGGCTGTTCCGCATTTCGTTTTCGGGCGAACATGCCTATGAAATCGCGGTGCCGGCCCGGTTTGGTGACAGCCTGTTCCGGGTTCTGGTCGATCAGGCCAAGGCACACGGCGGCGGCGCATATGGCATGGAAGCGCTGAACGTGTTGCGGATCGAAAAAGGGTTCATCACCCACGCCGAAATCCATGGCCGCACAACGGCGTTCGACATCGGCATGCAACGGATGCTGTCCCCCAAAAAGGACGATTTCATCGGCAAGGCCGCTGCTGCGCGGCCGGGGCTGATGGATGATGATCGCGAACAATTGGTGGGTCTGAAACCGGCTGGCGCGGTCAAGCAGATCATGCCGGGCGCCCATATTTTCGAACCGGGAAAAGATCCTGTCCGCGTCAATGATCAGGGGTATGTGACATCTGTGTGTTATTCCCCCACGGTCGAAAGTGTTCTGGCCCTCGCATTTTTGAAAGACGGGCGAACGCGCCACGGCGATACGGTCATGGCGGTGGATCACATGCGCGGTGTGACAACCGAATGCATCGTCTGCGACCCGGTGTTCTTTGATCCACAAGGGGGGCGGCTTCGTGGTTAAGTTGACGGCAAAATCTGCGGCACACGGTTTGCTGCCACTGACAATCGGCACCGTTCAGGTGACGGAAGTCGCCGACCTGACGCTGACAGCCATCGCCCCCTACAAGGGCAAGGCAGCGCAGGCGGCACAGGCCCTGACATCCGCACACGGGCTGGACTGGCCCCAACCGAAGCGGGCCACGGGCAATGGCCCACATGCGATTTGGTTTGGCCATCAGCATATTCTTTTGACCGGGGCGCAACCCGACCCGGGATTGGCCAAATCCTGCGCTGTCACTGATCAGACGGATGCGTGGGTTGTGGTCGATGTGGCAGGGCAGGGTGCGCGTGATGTGCTGTCGCGGTTGACGCCTGCAGATATGCGCGATGGGGCCTTTGCCCTGCTGGACACGGCCCGCACCGAAATACAGCATATGCAGGGGGCCATCACACGGATGGACCCAGACAGGTATCGTGTGATGGTGTTCCGGTCCATGGCCCGGACATTGGTGCATGATCTGCAAACCGCCATGGAAAGCGTCGCGTCGCTGTCGGCATAGGTTTTCAGAATCGGAAACCTTCCCATATAAAGGCGCATGGCCTTACCACCCGGATTCCTTGATGAGTTGCGCAACAGGACCTCGATCTCTCAGGTCGTGGGGCGCAAGGTCATGTGGGATCAACGCAAATCCAATCAGGCCAAGGGCGATATGTGGGCACCATGCCCGTTTCATCAGGAAAAAACGGCATCATTCCACGTAGATGACCGCAAGGGCTATTACTATTGTTTTGGTTGCCACGCCAAAGGTGACGCGCTTGGGTTCATCAAAGACACCGAAAACGTCAGCTTCATGGAAGCGGTAGAAATTTTGGCCCGCGAAGCCGGGATGCCCATGCCCGAACGCGACCCGCAGGCACAGGCCAAGGCGGACAAACGCACACAATTGGCCGATGTCATGGAATTGGCGGTCAAATATTTCCGCACCCAGCTGAAAACCGGTGCCGCCGCCGATGCGCGCGCGTATCTGGAACGCAGGGGCCGGTTCACCCCGTCCGATGCGCTGGGCGGCCAACATGCCGTCGATGTGTTTGAAATCGGCTTTGCCCCCGATGGCTGGCAAAACCTGTGGGATCATCTAAAGGGCAAGGATGTGCCGGACGAATTGATCTTTGGTGCGGGTCTGGCAAAGCCATCGACCAAAGGCGGCAAGCCCTATGATACGTTCCGCAATCGCATCATGTTTCCCATCCGGGACCCACGCGGGCGCTGCATCGCCTTTGGTGGCCGCGCGATGGATCCCAATGACAATGCAAAATACCTGAATTCGCCCGAAACTGAATTGTTCGACAAAGGGCGCAATCTTTACAATCACGGGCCTGCACGGACTGCGGCCGGTAAAGGCCAGCCTTTGATCGTTGCCGAAGGATACATGGATGTGATTGCGCTGGCCGAAGCGGGGTTTGGTGCGGCTGTTGCGCCGTTGGGGACCGCGGTCACGGAAACCCAAGCGCAATTGTTATGGCGCATCACAGACGAACCGATCATTGCGCTGGATGGGGATACGGCGGGCATCCGCGCCGCGCACCGCGTGATTGATCTGGCGCTTCCCCTGTTGGAAGCGGGCAAAGCCCTGCGGTTTGCCCTGATGCCCGAAGGCCAGGACCCCGATGATCTGATACAGTCTGATGGCCCCGCCGCCATTCAAACACGTCTGGATCAGGCGATGCCCTTGGTCGATCTGTTGTGGCAGCGCGAAACCGAAGGCAAAATCTTTGACAGCCCCGAACGCAAGGCCGCGCTGGACAAGGTGATGCGTGAACACCTGCGCCGAATTCAGGACCCGAATTTGCGGTCGCACTATGGGCAGGCGATCAAGGATTTGCGTTGGAACCTGTTTCGCCCCGCACCGCAGGCGCGTGGGGCCGGGCGCGGCAGGGGGCCAGTGGTAGTGAACGCGACGGCGGGGGCGAAATCATCGGCCCTGTCCCAAACCAGCCCGCATCAATTGCGCGAAGCTGTCGTTCTGGCGACAATTCTGAAAACGCCTGATGCGTTGCCCCACATCGCCCACCGTCTGGAAGACATGCAGTTTACCGACCGCACGCACGAACAGATGCGCGGGTTTTTCGCCAGCTACATGGGAACGCCCGAAGATTTGTGGATCGCCACCGAAGTCGGGTTTGGTGACCGCGTTGTGGCCGATCTGATGCATCTGGCCCATGTGCGCATTGCCCCATCGGTGCGTCGGGCGGGGGATCTGGATTTCGTACAGGCCTGTCTGGACCATGAAATTTCACAAATTGCAGCGCCACAGGCCCATGCCCTTGAAATGACCGATGGCGAACGCGATATCGGGGGTCTGGCTGATGAAACGCTGACGTGGCGCATTGCCCAGTCAGCGCAGTCGTTGGCAGAGGCCCAGAAGGGCCCCGCCGAAGATGTAGAAGAATTCGATACCGCCCAAAACGGGGCGCAAGTGAAGAAAGAAGAACGCGAAACCCTGGATCGATTGCTGGATCAGATCACTTCTTCTTTGTCCAAGGGCTAAACCGGCCCGGGTGGGCTGGGAATCATCCACAGAATCAGGTTAATCTTAAGCCGAATCACATAAGGCAGTGGTGATTCGCTTAGCGTGTGACAATTTATCAAGACCCCTTCATTGGGCAGAGGAGACCTGTTGTATGGCCGCCAAGGATACAGCCGACGACCGTAAGACAGACGACCAATCAAACGAGCCCATGATCGACATGAGCCAGGCCGCGGTCAAAAAGATGATCGCAGAGGCGCGTGAACGTGGCTACATCACCTATGATCAGCTTAATCAGGTGCTTCCGCCCGATCAGGTCAGCAGTGACCAGATCGAAGATGTCATGTCGATGCTATCTGAAATGGGCATTCAGGTCACCGAAGACGATGAAATGGAAGATGACGATGTGAAATCGTCAACGGACGTTGTGACCACCAACCAGACCCGTGATGTCGCCCTTGCAGGCGCCGAACAGGAAAAGCTGGATCGCACAGATGACCCGGTGCGCATGTATCTGCGCGAAATGGGATCAGTTGAACTGTTGTCACGTGAAGGCGAAATCGCCATCGCAAAGCGGATCGAAGCTGGCCGCAACACGATGATTGCAGGCCTGTGTGAAAGCCCGCTGACATTTCAGGCCATCACCATCTGGCGCGACGAACTTGAAGCCGAAGACATTCTGTTGCGCGATGTGATCGATCTGGAAACCACGTTCGGCAACCAGATGGGCGACGATGAAGAAGAACCCGTCGTCGATACGGCTGGCGTTGCGACCGAAAAGAAAGAATCTGCACAGGAACTGGATGCCGATGGCAACCCTATCGTGCAAGATGACGACGACGACGATGATGATGGCGCGAACCTGTCCCTTGCAGCCATGGAAGCGGCGCTGAAACCACGCGTTCTGGAAACCCTGAACCAGATTGCAGACGATTATGCGATGCTGTCTGCCATGCAGGATGAACGGATTTCCGCGACCCTGAACGAAGATGAATCGTTCAGCCAGAAAGACGAAGACACGTATCAGAAACTGCGTCAGGAAATCGTGGATCTGGTCAACGAATTGCACCTGCACAACAACCGGATCGAAGCATTGATCGATCAGTTGTATGGGATCAACCGCCGGATCATGTCGATCGATTCTGCGATGGTCAAACTGGCCGATCAGGCCCGGATCAACCGCCGCGAATTCATCGATGCCTACCGGGGCCGCGAATTGGACCCGAACTGGTTTGCGGATATGTCGCAAAAGCCGGGGCGGGGCTGGTCTATGTTTATCGAACGTTCTGCCGACAAAGTGGAACAGCTGCGCGCAGATATGGCGCAGGTCGGTCAATATGTGGGTCTGGATATCAGCGAATATCGTCGGATCGTCCAGCAAGTCCAAAAAGGCGAAAAAGAAGCGCGGCAGGCCAAGAAAGAAATGGTCGAAGCGAACCTGCGGCTCGTGATTTCGATTGCCAAGAAATACACCAACCGCGGTTTGCAGTTTCTGGACCTGATCCAAGAAGGCAACATCGGCCTGATGAAGGCAGTGGATAAGTTTGAATACCGTCGTGGCTATAAGTTCAGTACCTATGCAACGTGGTGGATCCGTCAGGCGATCACCCGGTCCATTGCGGATCAGGCCCGCACAATCCGTATTCCGGTGCACATGATCGAAACGATCAACAAACTGGTCCGCACCGGTCGCCAGATGCTGCACGAAATCGGCCGCGAACCGACGCCCGAAGAATTGGCAGCCAAGCTGCAAATGCCTTTGGAAAAAGTGCGCAAGGTGATGAAAATCGCCAAGGAACCAATTTCGCTGGAAACCCCCATCGGCGACGAAGAAGATTCACAGCTGGGCGATTTCATCGAAGACAAGAACGCCGTGCTACCGTTGGATTCTGCCATTCAGGAAAACCTGAAAGAAACAACGACCCGCGTTCTGGCATCGCTGACACCCCGCGAAGAACGTGTTCTGCGTATGCGCTTTGGGATCGGCATGAACACCGACCACACATTGGAAGAGGTCGGGCAACAATTCAGCGTGACCCGCGAACGGATCCGTCAGATCGAAGCCAAGGCGCTGCGCAAATTGAAGCACCCATCCCGGTCGCGGAAACTGCGAAGTTTCTTGGATCAGTAACCTTTACGCGCATTGTAAACGTAAGGCAGTCAAGGTCGCACTTGTCTGCCTTGTCGTCACAACCGTCGTGACGTTCGTTTTGATGTTCAATTGCCCCTTTGATTTTAAGGGTGGGGCCGTTGGCACCTGCTGGGTTCCCGGGGCATTCTTCGAATGGATGGGCAAAGCTTCATTTTTTCTGGTTTTGGCTTCAGTCTTTTCCTTCGGCTTTCCGGTGCTGCATTTTTCTTTGCTTATTACGCGATTGCGTTGTTGGTCATTAAGGACCTGAATTTCAAAAGGAAAAGAAAAGAACACGGGTCGGGATAGGGCCGTAGGGTGGGTGAAACCCACCGCCCGCTGGGCCAATGGTGGGTTGCACCCACCTTACGGGCTTGGCACTTTGACTGGGATCAACACCGAAAGGTATGCCATGTCATTTCTCAAGAAGTTGTTTGGTGGGGCAGCAGATGCACCGGCCAAGCCAGAGCCATCTGAAACCTATAACGGCTTCAAGATCACGCCAGTCCCCATGAAAGAAGGCAGCGAATACCGCATTTCGTGCCGCGTTGAAAAAGAGCTTGGCGGCGAAATGAAAACCCACCACCTGATCCGTGCTGACACGCTGGGTTCAGCAGACGCGGCAAATGCCGCGTCGATCGCCAAGGCCAAACAATTGATCGACCAAATGGGTGACCGTTTATTCTAAAGTGCAATCAGTACTTTACGCCGTCAAATGTGCCGTAATGTGCCATGCTTGTGGTTGCCACGGTCGTCGAACCCAGCGCCAAGATGATCATCAAAATCCGCATGTTTTACCCTTCTTTGCTGACTCAGTGATTTTGAGTGTAGGATAAAGATCAACGCATTCAAGAAATATGGGGGTGCCATGAAACTTGGACAATTTTCGGTCAGTCTTGCCGTCAAGGATTTGAACGCGTCGCAATCATTTTATCAGACCTTGGGTTTCAAAGTCTTGGGCGGTGATCCCGATCATGGCTATGTGATGATGAAACAGGGCGATACCATCATCGGGCTGTTCCAAGGCATGTTCGACCACAACATCCTAACGTTCAATCCGGGCTGGGACAGCAATGCGCAGAACGTCGATCCGTTTGACGATGTGCGCGACATTCAGGCCAAACTGCTTGCGGATGGCATTGACGTGGATGTGCAACGGGCCGATCCCAATGGCACCGGCCCCGCACATTTCATCCTGCATGATCCCGATGGCAACGTGATCATGGTCGACCAGCACCGCTAGATGCGGTCTGCCTGATTTGGGTCGCGCGTCGTTCCCGGCGTGCCGCCATTCAGCCGCGCCTTGGTGGCCGTTTTGATATCGTAGATTGGGTCAACGGGATCGGGTGTCAGGTTTGCCTGATTGGGATCTTGGGTCGTTCCCGGATCGCCGGGCTTGACAGATTTGTCAGTCATTTCGATCTCCTTAGTGTGTTGGCATCATGAAAATTTCGCGGATCGCGCAGCGCTGATCTGCGGTCAGCGCATGCATCACGGCGTCGGCGACATCTTCGGGTTTCAGCTTGTCGGGCTTGCCTTCGTCAAAAAACGGCGTGTCCACCATACCCGGGGCCACAACCGTGCAGCGCCCGCCCCAGTCTGCCATTTCCATGGCAAGGTTGCCCCCATATCCATGAACGAACCATTTTGTGGCACCATAGACAGACCCGCTTAGGTGGCGGCGCCCAGCGGCAGAACCCGTCAGCACCATGTGCCCTTGCGTGCGCTTCAGGTAGGGCAGCGCCGCTTTGGCGGTGTACAGCAATCCTTTGATATTGATGTCGATCATGGATGCCCAATCCTGTGGATCGCCCTGTTCTGTGCCCGGCGCGTCCACGCCGCGCCCGGCGTTCGCAAACGCGGCGTCAACATCGCCCCACGCATCTTGCATGCGTTGCAGGGCGGCGGTCTGATCTTGCAAACTGGTGGCATCGCCGGGCAGGACCAGCGCCCGATCCCCCAATTCGGTTGCAAGGGCGTCCAGCTTGTCTTTGGATCGCGCGAAAAGCCCGACATTCCAGCCCGCATCCACTGCGGCCTTGGCTGTGGCCGCGCCAATGCCAGACGACGCGCCCGTGATGAACAGTGATTTTGCCATGGTCATTCCCCTTTGTGTTGATTTTTCAACCCATCAGGATCACGCATGGTTCCATGCATACGTCATTTCTGATCAACACCCGGGGGCCGGGGCTTTATGAATTCACGCGCGATGTTGGCGCATGGGTGACGGGCACGGGTGTTGTGACGCTGATGGTTCAGCATACGTCCGCCAGCCTGCTGATCCAGGAAAACGCTGATCCAGAGGTGCAGGTCGATTTGCAGAATTTCTTTCATCGTCTGGTTCCGCCGACCACAGACGCCAGCATGTCCTATCTGACCCACACTTACGAAGGGCCCGATGACATGCCGGCCCATATCAAGGCATCGCTGTTGCCCACATCTTTGCAGATCCCCGTGATCAGGGGGCGGATGGATTTGGGCACATGGCAGGGGATCTATGTGTTTGAACATCGTGACAGGCCGCACAGGCGGCATGTGTCTGCGATGATGCTGCATTCGGAAACAGATTAGCCCCATTTTTCAGACTCGATTTATGGCAAAATTGTGTCATACCACCCCAAATCTGTGGGAGGATCGTTATGTCTGTTTTGGCACTTTTGATGGGTATGGATGCGCTGTCGTCACTTTTTGATCGGCATGCGGATGATGACGCGGTCGGCGTGGATCAACGCACAGACGTCGGGGATTTTGGCGAAGACATCCTTGGATTTCTTCAGGTTCCGGAAGACGCCGGTGCTAACCCAGATGTGTTGGTCCTTGCAGATAAAATGGACTATGATGCGATTGATGGCGCGCCCGAAGAAAAGGCGGCATCCAGCATCGTTATCGATGAACAAATCATCAATCTTGCAGACAAGATGGACTATGATTCCATCGATGGTGCGCCAGAGGAACGCGCGGCCGATGATCAGGATGACTATGCCCCTTCGATCGTGATCGAAGACGTGCTGATTGGTCTTGCTGACAAGATGGATTACGACGCCATCGACGGTGCACCCGAAGAAAAAGGCCGTATGGATATTGTGATCGAAGACATCGTCATGGGCCTTGCAGATAAGATGGACTACGATTCAATTGATGGGGCCCCAGAAGAACGCGAACGCGGTTATATCATCATCGAAGATTTCGTGGGTGCCATGAACAAGGG
>JAHDBC010000013.1:0-47294 GCA_020630595.1 Planktomarina sp. | reverse complement strand
CGTGGCCCGGATCGCCAGATAACGTGGCAAAAAGTTTTTGCTACCCAAAACCTAGCGACGCCCCTATAAAGGCTGTGGATAAGTGGGCGCAAAGCCCCAATCAGAGGCAGTGAAATTAGGGGAGGGCGACCCATGCGTTGTCCATTTTGTGGGAATGTTGACACCCAGGTAAAGGATTCACGTCCTGCCGAAGATCACGTGGCCATCCGACGGCGGCGCTTTTGCCCGGCCTGTGGGGGGCGGTTTACGACCTATGAACGGGTGCAGTTGCGCGATCTGGTGGTGATCAAATCCTCTGGGCGGCGCGAAGATTTCGACCGCGACAAGCTGGAACGGTCGATCCGCATTGCGCTGCAGAAACGCCCCGTTGAACCCGAACGCATGGATCAGATGATTTCTGGCATCGTGCGGCGTCTGGAAAGCATGGGCGATACGGATATCAACTCCAAGACCATCGGTGAAATCGTGATGGAAGCTTTGGCCCGGATCGACACCGTGGCCTATGTGCGCTTCGCCAGCGTTTACAAGAATTTTCAGGCCGCAGATGACTTTGATAAGTTCGTGTCAGAGCTGCGCCCGAACCTGCCATCGGAAGAGTGACGCAAGACACCGATCTGCGTTGGATGACGACGGCCCTTGGACTGGGCCGTCGGGGGCAGGGCCGCGTTTGGCCCAATCCTTCGGTGGGCTGTGTGATCGTCAAAGATGGCCGCGTGTTGGGCCGGGGTTGGACCCAGCCGGGTGGGCGGCCACATGCCGAAATCGTTGCCTTGGCGCAGGCCGGGTCACACGCTGCCGGGGCAACGGCCTATGTCACCTTGGAACCATGCGCCCATACGGGCAAATCAGGCCCCTGTGCGCAGGCGTTGATCGACGCCGGTCTTGCCCGATGCGTCGTGGCGACCACCGATCCAGACCCGCGTGTGTCGGGGCGGGGCATCGCCATGCTGCAAAGCGCGGGGATCACCGTGGATCTGGGGTGCGGCAAGGCACAGGCCGATGATGCCCATGCCGGTTTTTTCCGGCGTATCACCGAAGGCCGCCCAAAGGTGACGCTGAAACTTGCCGTGTCGCTGGATGGGCGCATCGCCACCGCATCCGGGCAAAGCCAATGGATCACCGGCCCAGCCGCACGCAGGTCGGTGCACCGCGACCGAATGTGCCATGACGCCGTTCTGGTGGGGGGCGGCACTGCGCGGGCCGATAACCCCAGCTTAACCGTGCGGGATTTGGGGGCGGCCCATCAGCCCGTTCGGATCGTCGCATCGCGCAAACTGGATTTCAAAGGGGACGCGTTGAAAGCGTCGATGGATATCGCACCGCTTTGGCTGGTGCACGGGGAAGAAGCGGGCGAAACCGCAGCCCTTTGGCGTGATCACGGCGCAGAACTGGTTCAGGTATCCACCAATGGCCGCGTGTTGGATGTGGCCGACATGATGCGGGCGCTGGGGGATAAGGGGCTCACATCTGTATACTGCGAAGGCGGCGCGGCCTTCGCCGCATCCCTTTTACAATCGGATGTTGTGGATGATGTGATCATCTATGGGGCAGGTCTGGTCATTGGGGCCGAAGGTTGGCCGGGCTTGGGGGCTTTGGAACAGGCCGCTTTGTCGGGTTGCCCCCGGTTTGATCTGAAATCTGTGAACCCGGTCGGAAATGACATTCGCCACCATTGGACCCGCTGCCGCTGATCACCGCCACCAATGTGCATAGGTGGAAAACACCCCTTGCAGTTTTGCCAATGCGCGCAACGCGGGGCTTTGATGTGGGGCGATCCCATGGGCCAACCGATCAACGGCCACTTCAGGGGCGCAGGGCAATCCGCTGACCGGGTCAAAATACCGTGGATAGTCTATCAGCGCCGCATGGACCAAACCGGTCAGCATCGGGCGGGCCAGTCGGCGCGGATGCGGTGCGGCATCAGACGTCAGCCCCCAGCCCGCATAGAACGGATGCCCCAGACAATGCACATGCGTGCCGTGCAAAAGTGCTTCGAAGCCCAGAAGCGATGTCATGGTCCAAACCTGATCCACCGCTTGAATGGCTGCAATCGGGTCGGCACGGTCCAGCACGCGATCTGCAAAATCAAGGGCGTTTGGCACGGCCCCGTCGCGCAGCCCGGCTTCGACATCTGGATGGGGCTTGTACAAGATAACGGCGTCGGGGTTTGCCGCCCGTGTCGCCGCCAAAAGGGCTGCGTTCGTGCGCACATCCAGCGCACCATATTGGATCGACGCATCGCTTTCGACCTGACCGGGGACCAGAATGGACTTTCGTCGGCGATCTTTCGGGACGGATGCGCCATGCAGATTGTATTTCGACAATTTCGCTTTCACGATCCGCTGCATCAGCGCAGCGGCGCGGTCATGGGCGGCTTGGGGAAGATCGACCGATTGCGCAATCAGCGTTTCTAGGCGGCTGGGGTGGGTGGCGTCAAAATAGATACCGTCCGGATCCACAACCAGCGACAGCGGCGGCACAAGTTCGGCACCCAAACCACGGGACCGCAAGAACCCATCTTCCAACCGGGCAGAGGTCAGCGGACCTGCACCCGCGCCCCATGTCATCGCACGTCTGGCCGGGGCTGGCGTTTTGGGATCAAACCGCATGGCCTTGTATTGACCGAAGGCCCCATTCAGCGCGGACCTTTTCCACAGCCGCATGCCGTATCCATCCCACCCCGCATGATCGTCGCGCCACGCCCGGGTTTCCGCGGCCAGCTGGCGCAGGGCCGTTTCCAGATCACAGACGCGATCATTGCACGGGTCATACCATGTTGGATACAAGATGCAGGCGGCCGCAAACAGTTGGTCTGCGGTCAGGGTTCTGGTGCGCCGCGCGATGGGCATGCGGTCATCCGTCAGCCCCCACCCGGCATAGAAGGGCTGCCCGAACACCTTGGGCGTGTGCCCGGCACAAATTGCTTCGAACCCCATTTGGGACGACACGACATAGACCGATGATGCCCCCGCCAGCAAATCCTGAACTGGTGTAGGGTGATCCCAGAATAGCGCCCCGTCCGTGTTTTGAAAGTGACCGGGCCGAAACCCCGCAACCGTTTCCGGGTGCGCCTTGATCACAATCGCCGCGCCCGGATTTTCGGCCTGTGCGGCGGCAAGCATGTGATGAAACGTTTGGTCCGATGCCCCGGCCAGCGCGATGGAGGCATCCCCCCGCGTCTGATCGACGACCAGAACATACCCGGGGTCGGGGCGGGGAGCGTCCAGAATGGTTGCATTGTATTTGGACAACCGATGCCTTGCGACAAAACCCATCGCATCCCGTGCCCGTTTCAACAAATTGGGATCAGACAGGGGGTGGTTGGCCAGAATCTGTTCCAGATCAGACGGTGTGCGGCTGTCGTAATGGCAACCTGACCGATCCAAAACCAACCCAATGGGCCGCGCCCCATCCCGGCCAGTTTTAACGGATCGAAAGAATGCATCTTCGGCCCGGATCAGCGCGGCACCGGTGCGCGCGGCAACCCATTCGGCACGCCGCGCCGTGGGGCGATGCCCCCATGCCAGAACCCCATCGCCGGGACCGGGCCACCCAAATTCAGGCGCGATGCCCGCCGCGCGCAAAATATGTTTCGGCCCGCTTTGCGCAAAGGCCCCCCCGTGAAACGCAAACAACCGCCGCGGATAAGACGCGGCGGTTGTGGGTGTTCGATTTGTGATCAGGGTCACTGAACCCCGAGCGTGGTGCCCAATGCGTTGAAGTTCGCAAGCGATCCGGTCAAAGCCTGAATGGTGCGATCCCATGTCACGATCGGGGCTTCGGTTACGTAAACGGTATCACCATCACGGATCGAAAAATCACGCGCCGTGAACATGCCGTTCGGACGGGTCAGATCCAGAACATAGGCAACGCGCTGCGTTCCCGTCAGATTTGGACGACCAACCACATTCCGGGCAATGGTTTCCGGTTCGTTGCGCAACACAAACACGCCCGTTGGATCTGCCACGGTCGAGTTCAGCCCCCCAACCTGTGCCAATGCTTCGATGGCAGACAGGGTCTGGCTTTCGAATTCGACCAGCGTTTGACCACCCGTTGCACCCAGTACGGTAAACGAACGGCTGTCTTCTTCGACAAGGATTTTGTCACCGCCACGCAGGGCGATATCCAGACCCGGGTTCTTGAACAGATCCTGGAACCAGATTTCGTTGCGCCGCTGGCCGCGGATGACAGTGACCCGTGCGATGTCGGGTTGGATTGCAACGCCGCCGGCATTGGCCAGCATTGCGGTCAATGTGCGGGTTGGGCGTTCAATGGGGTAAATCCCCTGTCCACCCACAGCACCGATGACGGTGACAGTTGATCCGTCGCCCGCAATCCGGCGCACCTGAACCTGTGGATCAGGGGTCTGATCTTGCAGACGGTTGGTGATGATGCGGCGCAGGCCTTCGGGGGTGTTGCCCGATGCTTTCACGCGGCCCACATAGGGCACAAAGACGAACCCGCGCCCGTCGACTTGAATTTCTTCCAGGACGGTTGCGTTTTGGCCTGTTGCGACCAAAAGCCCGTCTTCGACGTTTTCCCAAATGGTAAGGCCAAGCGTGTCACCCGCACGGATCGTGTCCGATCCAAGCGCGGAGGCATTGGTGAAATCTTCGGTAAAGCCTAAGGCCGGCGATACGGAGGCTTCGCGGTTGACCCGGTCATCCACGATAATGATGAAGGCGTCGCCGCCATTCGACACGCTGCCTTCAAAGATTTCAGCTTTGGATGGGCCGGATCGTGGGATCAAGCCACAAGAGGCAACCAATGTTGCCACGGCGCACAGGCCAATGGCCTTCGCCCAAGACGATGTTCTGGTTTTCACTGCTCTGGCCCTTTCGACCTTATTGTCGCCGTTTTCGGCTTGATTTGTTTCAAATTTAGCGGATTGTTGCCGCTTTGGCTACCGCTAGGGGTTGTGTTCCTTACTTCACGATACGCAAGGGCTGCGGTTCGGTGTTTTGTCGTGGTCCCAGATCGCCTGCCTGGAATCCATCGTATGGATCGCGGTCTGACAGCACCATATCCACCACCTGGCGCAGCAACTGGCGGCGTCCCCGTGCGGAATAAAACCCACCAGCCAGCTGGCTGGTTTCCAGCAAATACCGCCGGTAATCCTGATAGGCGAGGTTGTCTGGCCGCGTGGGCCGGGCAAAGAAATCCTGAATCGGCAGATCAGACACGAATTCCGGTTTGTCGTAGACAGATGCGCCAAAGATTTTCAGTGGAATGCCGCGCCACAACACTTGCTGGGCTGCGGTGCTGTTGACGGTGACTGCTGTCCGCGCATGATCCAGGATGCGGGCAAGTTTGCCCCCCGGCACATAATGCACACGGTCGCGCACACCGTATTGGGCTGCAAGATCTTTCATGATTTTGCGCAAAGGACGGCGCCCGCTTTCCAATGGGTGCGCCTTGAACACAAGATGGTGGTGGCGCGGTGCGCCATCGGCAAACCCTTTGATCACGGTTTCCAGAAAATCTGGCATGGTTTCAAACGGCGAATGCATCTGAAACGCACTGTCATGTTCCAGTTGCATCAGAACCAGATGGTACGGATAGGCCCCGCGTGTAATCAGCGCGGTTTTCAGATTGCGCGAAATATTGATGAACGGAGACAGCAGGATGCGTTGGAACGATGTCCAGAATTCCTGCACCACGGGCACATCGCGGTGGGACCGCATGGCGCGGTATTTGCGGTTTCCCAGCAAGATCATCGCATGATAGCTGAACCCGTACAGCACATGGGAATACATATCCCCCCAATGCGCCGGGCTTGCCGGAACATCCAGATTTGATCGTTCCAGCGCATCGGTCATTTCTGCGACCGTTGTTTCCATCAAGCGCGAATTGCCGTTGGACCCACCGCGTTCATAGGTCACCCAAAACGGGCGCAAGTACCCTTCTTCGAACACATGGACGCGCAGGCCACGGGCTTTGGCAATCGCCACAGCCTTGGCGTGGACGGGGCGTGTATCGCCGTACAGAACGACGTCGGTGATGCCTTTTTGATCGATGATCCGTTCACACGTGTCAGGCCAATCTTCGATGCCCTGAGTGAAGGGGATGTAGCTGGGTTTGTGACGCCAGAACGCCTGATCGCCGGCATTGAACCCCACGCGCCATGTATCGCACCCCGCATGACGCAGCATGCGGCCCAAACGATTGAAGAAAGGCCCGTGCGGACCCTGCAACATCAAAAATCTGCGGTGATACTCTGCCGCCACGAAACTATGCCCCAATACCCTTGCCGCGATGGATCGCAGTCTTTGTCAAAATATGGCACAGGACTGCGGCTGAAATATGGCGAGACAGTCTTAAGATAAGGTTCCGCCCTTGCCGCCAGACTGACAGGGGTTTAGGGGTCGCGGAAAGGGGAAAACCATGTTCACAGGTATCATCACTGATGTCGGTCATATCGTGTCGTTGGAAAAACGCGGCGACCTGCGGGCGCGCATCGCGACGGGTTATGATATGGCGACCGTTGATCTGGGCGCATCCATTGCCAGCGATGGCGTGTGCCTGACTGTCGTTGGCAAAGGTGATGGCTGGTATGATGTGGATGTATCGGCGGAAACGGTCAGCAAAACCAATTTGAATGACTGGGTTGATGGCAAACGCGTTAATCTGGAACGGGCGCTAAAGGTCGGGGATGAATTGGGCGGGCACATCGTTTCAGGGCATGTGGACGGTGTTGCCACCATTGTTGCC
The DNA here is from genome assembly GCA_020630595.1 of Planktomarina sp. Lineage (GTDB taxonomy): Bacteria > Pseudomonadota > Alphaproteobacteria > Rhodobacterales > Rhodobacteraceae > Planktomarina. The sequence goes on along the minus strand of JAHDBC010000013.1, from coordinate 40,583 downwards.
ATGCAAGACGACGGTGACAGCACGCGCGTGACCCTGGATGCGCCACCGGCGTTGGCAAAATTCATTGCGCCCAAGGGATCCGTTGCGCTGAATGGCACATCATTGACCGTGAACGATGTGGATGGCACCGAATTTGGCATCAACTTCATTCCACATACAAAAACCGTCACCACGTGGGGTGACGCTGCGATCGGCGACAAAGTGAATCTGGAAATTGACACTTTGGCCCGCTATGTCGCCCGTCTACAGGATTGGAGCTGACCGATGTCCGACACGCCCACTGCCACGGCCTCTGACGTGCTGCCCTTTGAAACGCCCGGGGCTGTGGAACAGGATTACGCAGATGTCATATCGCCTATCGAAGACATCATCGAAGATGCCCGCAACGGTCGAATGTTTGTTCTGGTCGATCACGAAGACCGCGAAAATGAAGGGGATTTGGTGATCCCGGCGCAAATGGCGACGCCGGATGCGATCAATTTCATGGCAACCCACGGGCGTGGGCTGATCTGCCTGACCCTGACAAGCGACCGCGTGGATGCGCTGGGGCTGCAGCTGATGTCGACCTATAATTCGTCGCGCCATGAAACCGCGTTTACAATTTCCATCGAAGCCCGCGAAGGGGTGACAACGGGCATTTCCGCAGCCGACCGCGCCCGCACCGTGGCCGTGGCCATCGACGGGGCGGCCACATCTGCCGATATCGCAACACCGGGACATGTGTTCCCGCTGCGTGCGCGCGATGGCGGCGTGCTGGTCCGGGCCGGGCACACCGAAGCCGCCGTCGATATTTCGCGACTGGCCGGGCTGAACCCATCTGGCGTGATCTGCGAAATCATGAATGAAGATGGCACGATGTCACGTTTGCCCGATCTGGTGGGGTTCGCCCAGAAACACGGGCTGAAAATCGGGACGATCAGTGATCTGATTTCCTATCGCCGCAGGCACGACAACCTTGTGAAAGTGCGCCAGTCCGAAACCATCACGTCTGAATTCGGCGGGGAATGGGAAATGCGGATCTATACGGATGAAACACAAGGGGCAGAACATATCGCCCTTGTCAAAGGCGATATTTCGACGCCGGATCCGGTCTTGGTGCGGATGCATTCGCTGGATCCGATGTTGGATATGGTGGGGGCTGGGCCAAAACGCCGGGCGTTCGAGTTTTCCGATGCGATGAAGCTGATCGCGGACGAAGGGCGCGGCGTTGTGGTTTTGCTGCGTGATTTGCACATGAAGATCAGCGCCGAAGATGAGGCCAGCCCGCAAACCCTGCGCCAATATGGTCTGGGGGCGCAAATCCTGTCGTCATTGGGGGTGGGGCAGATGGAATTGTTGACCAATTCCCCAGAACCCAAGGTCGTTGGATTGGAAGCCTATGGGCTTGAAATCATTGGAACCCGCAAAATTTCGGAGTTGGGCTGATGGCTGGACATTCAGATTACGACATGGGGTTGCCTGACTTTGCGGACCCCGTGAAGGCGTTGATCGTGATTGCGCCCTATTATACGAAAATTTCGGATGCGCAGTTGGCATCGGCCCGGGCCGTCATTGAAAAGGCAGGGGCCACGCACGATACCGTCGAAGTGGCCGGGTCTTTGGAAATTCCCACCGCGATTGGCATGGCCGAACGCATGTCCAACTATGACTGCTATGTTGCCTTGGGCTGCGTGATCCGTGGCCGAACATCGCATTATGATGTGGTGGTCAATGAAAGTGCACGCGGGATCATGCTGTTGGGCCTGCAAGGGCTGTGCATTGGAAATGGCATCATCACGGTTGAAAACATGGATCAGGCCGAAGAACGTGCGGATGCAGATCGGCTGGATACGGCAGGGGGCGCTGCGGCTGCGGCCCTGAATCTTTTGGGCTTGCAGCGGCGGTGGGGCACCCCCAAAGCAGGCGTAGGCTTTCAAATCAAAGAAGAGTTCAAACTGGCATGAGCATTTCGAACCTTTCGGGCAACCAAAAGCGAAAGATGCGGTCTGCATCACGCCTGTATGCTGTTCAGGCGCTGTTTCAGATGGAAACCAGCGGGCAGACCACGGATGCCGTCATTCGGGAATTCGAAGACCATCGGTTCGGCGCATCCTATGAGGAAGGCACCTATGAAGACGGCGACGTGGATCATTTTCGCACGGTCGTGAAGGATGCTGTGAACCTGCAAGCCAAAATTGACCAAATGACGGACCGCGCTTTGGTTGCCAAATGGCCCATAGACCGGATTGATCCGACCTTGCGTGCGCTGTTCCGTGCGGCAGGGGCAGAAATGACGGGCAAGGATACCCCGCCCAAAGTGGCAATTGTTGAATATGTGGCAATTGCACAGGCGTTTTTCCCAGACGGTAAGGAAAGCCGGTTTGTGAATGCCGTTCTGGACCACATGGCGCGCGAAGCCCAACCTGACGCTTTCTGATTGGGCCGCGTACCGCGGCACATGATGCTGGCCCGTCCCATCCGGGACGAGCGATCTGTGCCTCCGGCGGGAGTGTTTGGGGCAAAATGAAAATGGGGTTTCAACGGGGGCAGGTGGAAGCCAGCCGGGTGCGTGCAGTGTTTGAGAATGCCCCAGTTTCGGTTGTCAGGCTGAGGCGGAGCGTTGCTGTTGCGCCTGCGATTTCGCCTTCTCGCACAATGATCTGACCGCTTTGTCCATTGGTTGGGGTGTCGTCGAGATCCATTATAAATGTGATGTCGGTCATTTTGGGGAAGTGGGTCCAGGTCAGGGTGACACATGTTTGTTCGTCCACCACATCCGGGTTTCCCGCCAAGACACTTGCGCCAGACACGACGTCCAGTAGCTGAAAAAACGCTGCCCCTTTTCAAGCGCGGTCTGGTTTGCACGAAGAGTGGGAAGTGGCGGGCCCGCAATCGCAACCGTGTGGTTCATTAAATTCCCGAGGACCTGTATATACAGGTGGGCGCCAGGTAACAGGACCAGGATCCTGACAGAGCCAGCTCCCTCGGATTTGCTTAAGGCCACCGGAATTTGACCGTTCACGTGAAGGGCAGCACCCGCCTGCACCCCAGATAGGTGGTGCCGCCATGGGTGGCAAGGGGCGTTGCCAAATGATCATGGTCTGCGGCGAAAAGATGAGCGCAGAAAACGACCGCTGATCAATCCGTGATAAAGCCATAGGCCGTCAGCTGATCCTGCGTAAGGATGTAGATGTCATCCGGCCCGGTCAGCAAGGCGTGTTGCATCACCAACGGATCAATGCCCATGCTGTCCAGATACTGCATGACGCGGCCCTGTCCGCGTTGAATGTCTTCGACCGCGACAAAGGCAGGCAGGATTGTGCTTTCACCGAAGTAGTGCTGATGTACACCGACCGCCCCATCAGGATGCACCCCACGTGCCGCGCCCGATGCAAGAACATAGGGGCAGGCGGACAGGCAGATGGCGTTTTCCGCAACCGCGGTGTTCAACCCCATCAGGCGAATGGCCCGGCCCAGCCGCAGGGCGTCATCAACAGACCCACCCGGTGAATTCAGCGACAGTTGACCCATATTTTCTGTCAATTGTCGCGCGATGCGATCCGCGTCCCCCGGGGCAATGGCGCCTTCCAACACCCATGATCCGTCCCGTTCGATCAGCGTCAAACGGTCGGGCAGTGGATCTGTGCGGCCGGGCAAGGCGGGACGGTCTGTAAAGCGCCGCGTCTGGTCGCCCGGTTGGATCGGTTGATCCATGGCCGGTGCGGCGGGTCCGGTGCGCGGCAAGGTCAGGGCTGAACCGCCCTTGCGCAATTCCCCAATGACCAGAAATCCGGCCAGCACCAGTTGCAGGATCAAAATGCCGCCCAGCCAGCGTTTTGTGCTGGTCATTTCGGCGTATCCTTTGGATCGGTGGCATCAATCGTTTGATCAATCTGGCGGGCCACAGCAAGCGCCGCCTTGAGTTCGGCCAGGGTCAGTTGATCATGGGCGGGCACATCTGCCCGTCCGCCGCGAATGGCAGCCTGCGTAATGGCAAGGATCAGAACCAACACGGCGGGCAACAGATCAATAGCAATCGCGCCAGCCCAAGAGGGTAAGAAATTTCCGGCATATAAGATCACGGCGTCAGCAGCGGACACGGGCGTATATTGAACATCGCGCGGGGCGGGCAGGGCGATGACCTCTTGTGCTGCTGTGGCCAAGGTCTGTGCCCGTTGGGCCAAAACATCCAGCACCGCATCGATCGTGGCGCTTTGATTGGTGCGATTGGCTTCTGTGCTGGCGTCCAGTTCCGGCAAAACGACCGATGCCGCCAAATCTTCTGCTGCGCGTTTGACCAATGGGGCAACAGACAACTGCCGCAGTTCTGAAATCAACCCCGCCAGACGCACCGCATGTTCGGAAAATTCCACAGATCGCGCTTCGACGGGGCCCTGTTCCACGGTCAGTGCCCGCATGCGCGACAGGATCGTATTGCCGTCGCGAAAGGCGGTTTCCACCGCGGCACTTTGGGCTGCGATTTGCTGTTCCAGTGCGGCTAATTCTTCGGATTTTTGACGCAGCACCCGAAACACCGCGCCGCGCCCGGCCAATCCAGACAGGTTCCCGGTCGCCTCTTGTTCGCTTAGATCTTCGAAACTTTGGCGGACGCGGGCCACATCCCGTTCCAATGCTTGCGCGGACAAGGCGTTTTCATGGGCGCGTTCAAGGCTTGTTTGATAGTCTTGAACGGTCACGGCCAGATGCTGTTCGACCGCAGCCGCCCCGGCGAGTGCGGCGGCATTCAACCACGATGACATCGCCACAATGGCCAGACTGCCAAGCCCCATGGCCGCAAACAGCCCTGCGCGGGCCTTGCCAGTGCGCACCGCGGGGAACAGGCGCAAAAGGTAAGACCAGAACACGAAAATCCCGACCGAAACAGCGACCGAATAGGCAAGCGCCGCGAAGACGGTAAATGCGCCGGTATTGTCCAAAAGAGACGACACCCCAAGATAGGTGTAAATTCCCGACGCGACTGCCAGAATGGCAAGGGCCACGCCGGAAAAACTATCCAGCACGGCAACATGGCCTTCCAATTCGCGGGCGTATGACAGGCCTTGGGTGTTGTGATCAGACATTTTTGCGGTCCCCCTGATTCCTACTTAGGCAACCTGCGATGCTGTTGCCACAAGCTATGACATATGCGCGGGAATGGGCCGAAGGCTTGCATTCGTTCACTTTTTGTTCATACTTCGCACATGGATGATTTTGCGGACCTTTCGACATTTCAACCCGGCCAGCTTTTGGCGCGTGGCGTTTGCCGCCATCTGATCACGTATGATTTTGTCTGCGTCGAAGAATTGACGCCAACCCGGGGGCGGCGGGTGGATGTCATGGCGCTGGGGCCAAAGGGCGAAATCTGGGTGATTGAATGCAAATCATCCCGTGCTGATTTCATGTCTGATGGAAAATGGGCGGATTATCTGGACTGGTGCGACCGCTATTTTTGGGCAGTGGATCAGGATTTTCCAGTCGATCTTTTGCCGCTGGATACGGGCCTGATCATTGCGGACGCCCATGATGCCGAAATCATCCGCATGGCCCCCGAAGAAAAACTGCATGCAAGCCGGCGCAAGGTTGTGACACAGAAATTCGCACGTCATGCGGCGCGGCGTGCACATGTGGCGCGGGATCCGGGTGCGCCTGTTTGGGGGGGCATGCTGTGAAGGATCTTGATGGGTATCAGGCCAAGTCCGGCATGTTGGAACCGGTTTTTACGTTGGAGATTCAGACGTTGCCGGGCGAAGTCGATGCAATCCTGAACGCGGTTATGGAAGTTTTTCCGCTGGCTTATGGGAACTATGAACGCAATGCGTCGGTGTCTGCGGTGGGGTATGAAACAGCCAAACCATTAAGGGGATCAACAACGGACACCCATGCGGATGGTTTTGCAGTCGGGGATATAGAACCGTACCCAATGGTCGAACTGAAAATCAGCGTGCCCCGTGATCTTTTGATTTTGGAACAGGTGATGGACGCCGTTTTGTACGTGCATCACTACGAAGAACCCGTCATTTTTGTGCGGGAAGCATGGGCGTCGCGCGCGGCTTATGATCCGAACAACGACAACCCGAACCGCTGGTGGAACAATGGGCGTGGGTTGCCCGAAAAGATCAGCCCCTGATGGCGTCAGCGGCGGCTGCGGCGGCCATCATTTCTTCGGCAATTTCGCGGGCTTCGTCAGGGTCGAAGTCCATGGGAATTTCCATGTCACCCGCGGCAATGAAAAACCGGACCATCCCCTGATCAGTGGGGCCGATTTGCAGATTGGCTTCGATGTCACGTTCGGTGTTGATGCCCATGGTGCAGCCCTTTCGTTGCGCGTAAGCGGTTAGCGACAAATGGAAATAAGGGCAAGATGGAACCGAATTGGTGCGCTGGTGCCAATCGCGGTGTGTGTTGGGTGCGTTTGGCTGCGATGCCGGGGATCGGCCGGATCGTGATCGGCATGGGTCAAAACTTGACAGAACCGTGGTTTGATATGTGTTTCTGATCTTGCAATCATATTGGGCTGGGGCTATTTCGACCCACGTGCCGCCTTAGCTCAGTTGGTTAGAGCGCTTGATTGTGGATCAAGAGGTCCCTGGTTCGAGACCAGGAGGTGGTACCATCCTTCACCAACGCACCGTGTACTGGCAAGACGCCCCTGTGGCGATAATGTCGCCCGCGTCCACCACGCCAGACCCGGATATGCCATCATAGGCTTCTTTCATGAACCCCAGGGTCAACGATGCAAGACAGCCTTGAACGGAACTGCCCGTGCGTTGTGTGACATATTCGGATGCGGCCAGGCCCAATGTAAGATGCGCCTCTTTGTCATAGCGGCAGGCAGATGTGGCGATCAGCGCCAGCACGGCACAGGCAAATGAAATCCGCATCGGGCTTTCCTTTCGGTCGAAAGGCCCCCACCCGTGATTGCAGGATTAACAAACTGTCGCGCAGTTTTGGAAAATTTGAAGTGTTCTGGTTAATCCAACGGTACGGTCTGGGTCAGAACCCTGTCGGATGAAAAGACGTACAACGTGCCATCCGTTCCCACCACAAAAATCCGGTCAGCCGTTATGCTTGTGGAATGGGGGGCGACCCCATCGGGCAGTGCAACATCAAAAGACGGCACGGACGCGGGGGCATTCAGGCGCATCACCAACAGAACAAATATCCCGATGATGCCCACAATCATCGTTCCGGTCAGGACAGTCACCAAAATTCGCAAGAACCTAAGGTTCGCAGGCTCTGGCAGGTTGTCGTCACCTTGGGTAGGGTCAGTCATGGACATGATTTCCTTTACCATCGGGGATGCCCCGCCACGCCGTCTTGATAAGGCGCTTGCCCGTGATGTGCCAGAGGGCACGTTAAGCCGGTCGCGGCTTGCGAAACTTTTGGCGGATGGGGCTGTCACTGTTGATGGTGTGGTGGCATCAGATGGCAAAACCAAAGTCGCCGCCGGGGCCCAGATCACGGTGCAAGTGCCCGTCGCCGCGGAAAGCCATATTCTGCCCCAAGACATCCCGCTGGATGTGATCTTTGAAGACGATGATGTGGTGGTGGTCAACAAACCGGTTGGCATGGTCGTGCACCCCGCGCCGGGCACCCCAGACGGGACGTTGGTCAATGCGCTTTTGGCCCATTGCGGCGATCGTCTGTCAGGGGTTGGGGGGATGAAACGCCCCGGCATCGTGCACCGCATTGATAAAGATACATCTGGCCTTTTGGTCGTTGCAAAGACCGATGCAGCCCATCAGGGGCTTGCCGCACAGTTTGAAGCGCATTCCGTCGCGCGTGAATATCAGGCCGTCTGTTATGGTGCGCCATCTGCGGCTGATCCGCGTTTGAACGGATTGCGCGGGGTCAGTTTTGAACCCGGCCATCTGATGAAAATCACCAGTTTTCTGGACCGTCACAAAACCGACCGGCAAAAGCAGGCGGTCTATTGGGAAAAGGGCCGTCACGCCGTAACGCGCGTGCGGTTGGAACGCGAATTGGCCGGGGGCGCTGCGGCCGTGGTATCGTGCCGTTTGGAAACCGGGCGCACCCATCAAATCCGTGTCCATATGGCTTATGTGGGGCATGGGCTGATTGGTGATCCGGTTTACGGCGGCCGGCGCAAACTAAAAGGGGAGGCCGACGGTATCGCCGCGGCGTTTCCCCGGCAGGCCCTTCATGCTGCACATTTGGGGTTCAAACATCCGGTTTCCGGGAACAAAGTTCGTTTCGATGTGCCGCTGCCGGCGGATATGGCCGATTTGATCGCGAAACTGTCATAACCTTCACAACCCGATGATCGATTGCAACCTTTCTTGGAAACCAACCGTTAACCCTCCAAATGTAAATGAACCGGAAACAAAAGCCCTTGAAATATCAGGGCCAGATTCCCAAATTGAATGTTAACGCCTTAAACATGAAAGGCTGGGGGACATAGATATGGCAAATTATGGCAACTTACCTGCACCCACCCCTGAAGGGGGTCTAAACCGGTATATGCAGGAAATTCGGAAGTTCCCGATGTTGGAACCCGAAGAAGAATACATGCTGGCCAAAGCGTGGGTCGAACGCGAAGACACCAAAGCCGCGCACAAGATGGTGACATCCCACCTGCGTTTGGCTGCGAAAATCGCAATGGGGTATCGCGGGTACGGGCTGCCACAGGCCGAAGTGATTTCCGAAGCCAACGTCGGGCTGATGCAGGCGGTCAAACGCTTTGACCCTGAAAAAGGGTTCCGCCTTGCGACCTATGCCATGTGGTGGATCCGTGCATCGATTCAAGAATATATCCTGCGGTCGTGGTCGTTGGTGAAAATGGGCACGACATCGGGCCAGAAAAAGCTGTTTTTCAATCTGCGCAAAGCGAAGAACCGCATTGGCGCGCTGGAAGATGGCGATCTGCGCCCGGAACACGTGCAAAAAATCGCAACGGATTTGGGTGTGACCGAAGACGAAGTGATTTCGATGAACCGGCGTTTGTCTGGTGGTGATGCATCACTGAACGCCGTGATCGGGTCTGATGGTGAAGGGGCCACCCAATGGCAGGATTGGCTTGAAGACGAAGATGCCGATCAGGCCAGCGATTATGAAGCCAAAGATGAACTGGACACCCGTCGCGAAATGCTGAACCAGGCGATGGACGTTCTGAACGACCGGGAAAAAGACATTTTGATGCAGCGGCGTCTGCAGGATCAGGCGATCACGCTGGAAGAACTGTCTGGCCAATATGACGTGTCCCGCGAACGCATTCGTCAGATCGAAGTGCGCGCGTTTGAAAAGCTGCAAAAGCGGATGCAGGAACTGGCCCGTGAAAAGGGCATGCTGGCAACGGCTTAAGCCATTGAACCCTTTCCCTGAATGGCTAGTCTGCAGGGAAAGGAGTTCGCAATGACCATGAACTGGGGCATCTTGGGTGCATCAAAATTCGCGTTGGGCCATATGGCCCGCGCGATCCATGCTGCTGAAGGGTCGCGGTTGGCCGCAGTGGCTAGCCGATCAATCGAAAAGGTTGCGGTTTTTCAGGCATTCGCCCCCGATTGTCGTGCGATTGCGGGCTACGATGATCTTCTGGCTGATCCCAACATCGACGCCGTGTATATCCCTTTGCCCCATACGCTTCATGCAGAATGGACGATCAAGGCATTGCAGGCGGGTAAGCATGTTTTGACCGAAAAACCGATTGCGATGCAGGCCGCGGACTTCGATGCGATGATTGCAGCGCGGGATCAGGCCGGCCTTCTGGCGGCAGAGGCTTATATGATCGTGCATCACCCCCAATGGCACCGCGTGAAGAACCTGATTGCAGATGGCGCCATCGGCGACGTGCACCGGGTGCACACGGTATTCACCTACGACAATTCTGACGATCCCAAAAACATCCGCAACCAGACAGACGGTGGCGGCGGCCTGCGCGATATCGGCGTGTATACCCTGGGCTGCGCGCGCTATGCATTGGGGGCTGAATTTTCAGACATAACGGCCCAGATCCGCCTTGAAGACGGGTACGATACCTATTGTGCTGCGACTGCGCAAATCGCGAACGCTCAGTTTTCGATGTACACATCCACCAGAATGCATCTGCATCAGGAAGCAACATTTCACGGCACCAATGGATTGATCCGGCTGACCGCCCCGTTCAACCCGCGCATCTTTGGGGAGGCGCGCATCGAATTGCACCAACCCAATCACGGCTTGCGTGTCGAACGCTTTGCGCAGGCTGATCAATATGTGGCGCAGGTTCAGGCATTTGCCGCATCAGCCTTGACCGATGCCCCATACCCGTGGACCCTAGAAGATGCCCGTGGGACACAAGAAACGATAGATCAGATTTTTGCCTGCGCCACACCAGTTTGAAAGGGATCACACCCATGGATGATCAAGGTTTTGACCTGAACGAACCCCGCACCGGAAAGGCCGAAGAAAGCCTGCTGATGCGCTTTTTCCACATGATCATCATCTATTTCATGATCCAGATGGCGCATACGGTGTTGGGTCTTTTGACCGTGGTTCAATTCATCATCATGCTGGTCAACGGCAAGCAACCGAATGAAAACCTTGCCGAATTTGGCACAACACTTGGAATTTGGGTGGCCAAAGCCGTGCGGTATCAAACCGCCGCCAGCGAAGTCAAACCCTGGCCGTGGACAGAATTGGACTGACTGTTTCAATCATTGAAGGTTTTGTGAACGGGGTCGTCTTTGTGCGGCCCCGTTCTATTTTGCATCATAACCGACGGAAACGGATGGCCGCACCGTATCAGTTAGGACTGACGAGATAGGAACGATGCGATGACCTTTAGCCTGACCTTGCGATTGGCACATTGGATCATGGCGATGCTGATGCTGGGTATGGTTGTCACCGGACTTATGTATTTTTGGGAAGTGAACGGCAAACAAGCCATCGCCGCCCATCAGGTCATGGGCCAACTGTTGATCGTTGCGCTCGTGTGGCGGTTGGTCGCAAAAATCCGGTCCCCTCGTCCGATCCATGCCGAACACGCCGCGTGGGAACGGGCATTGTCTGGCGTCGTACAAGTCGCGCTGTACGGTCTGATGGTGGCGTTTATGATCACCGGGTATGTGTCTGCATCGGCCTATACCACCAACAGTTTGTTGTTCCCCGTGGATATTGGATTTGCCAGATCCGCAGCGGGAGAGGCATTCCTGGAAACGCACTACATGCTGAAATGGGTGTTGCTGGGTCTTCTGTCGCTCCACATCGCGGGGGCACTGAAACACCATTTCATCGACCGCGATAACACTTTGAAATCCATCTGGTTCGCTCAAAAAGGAGAATAGCCCCATGCCAACTCTGACCCGTCGCCATGTTCTTGGATCATTCGCCGCCGCAGGTGCGGTGGCCTTGTGCCCTGCGACCGCCTTTGCATCGGTGGAATGGAAATCGCCCCAGGTCGGTGACACGATGCCCGTCGGTGAAGACCAATTGCTGGAAATCGGTGAAGGGCCCGTATCGGTGGACATCACTGCCCTGATGCCCGGCGAAGTTGCCGTTCTGCGCCGCCCCAGCGCCGATGCCGCCTATCTGAACACGGGTGGTCTGCAAAACATCGCGCTGCATCGTCGAACCGACGCACAAATGGCTGATGCAGGTGGCGATGAATACTATGTGTTCAACATGGTCTGCCCGCACCGTGGCTTTGCCATTTCCCTGACAACAGATCCGGCACGGCCCTTTGCCTGTAACAAACAGGGCGGGCGGCACGGGTCCGTTTTCAACGCAGCCGGAATGGGCATCGAAGGCGCATCCCAAGGCGATCCGCTGACGCAGCCAGCACATTCTGTTACGGCAGCTGGGGACACCGTCACCCTGACGCTTAGTTGACGTAAGACCTCAGCGCATCCGCCAGATGGTCAAACACAATGCGGATGCGCGCGCTTGTATGCAGTTCCCTGTGCGTTGTCAGCCAAAACGGAAAGCTCAGCATTTTTAGATCGGGCATAAGTCGCACCATGCCGGGGCAGTCCTGCGCGACCAAATCGGACATTGGCAAAACGCCTAGTCCAGCTTTCGCCAATTCCCACGCCACCACGCCGTTGGCAGACCGTGCCTTGAACTGGTTGGCGGTCACATGGATGCCCAAGGGTTTGAAATAATCAATCATCCTGTCGACATCGGCCAACCCGATGAAATCACAGGCAGACAATTCTTCGACGGTGCGGGGGATGCCGTGGCGGTCAAGATACGATTGATGGGCGTAAAATGACCCCGACGCATGGCCGATCAACCGGGCAATCAATTCAGGCTGTTCCGGGCGAACATGGCGGATTGCGATGTCCGCTTCCCTGCGCTGCAAGTCCTGAATCTGATTGTCCGCGACAACATCAATGATCAGGTTCGGGGCGACACGGCGCAACTGGGTCAGAATGTCTGGCAGGATCATCGCGGCATAAACATCGGATCCGGTAATACGCACTTCCCCTTCCAAATCCTGCGATTGGCCGCTGGCGGCCAGCGAAAGACCAAGGGCCGCATCGCGCATATCTTGCAGATGATTGATCAGTTCTGCGCCTGCGGGGGTCAGGGTCAAACCCCGACCGACCCGTTCAAAAACAGTCACCTTCAATGCCGTTTCAAAGGCCGCAACCTGACGGCTCAGTGTCGGCTGGGTCTGCCCCAACGCGGCCGCTGCTGCCGAAAGCGATCCCTGTTCGGCCGTTGCAAGAACAGCGCGGGCCTGATTCCAATCAAACGTTACATTTTTCCAATCCATGCAAAAACGTATACAGATAATACTTCTTTGGGCAATTTATGTGGATTTACGCATGGGTTAGGAATGGGCCAATCAAGAAGGAATATCAGATGTCAGCCACGTTCTGGGACAAGCGCGCCGCGAAATACGCCAAAAGCACAATTGGTGATATGGATGCCTATGAATACGGTCTGGAACGTGCGGCGGCCCATTTGAACACGAATATGGATGTCTTGGAATTCGGCTGCGGCACAGGGATGACCGCGCTGAAATTGGCGGGTCACGTCGGCAGCTATGAAGCGACCGATTTTTCCGCCGGGATGATCGCAGAATGCAAACTGCGCCTTCGCAAGACCCCCGTGCCCAATGTCACATTTCGGACTGCGACGCTGGAAGATGCAAGTCTGGCTTCCGCCAGCTATGACGCGGTGCTGGGGTTCAACATCCTGCATTTGATCGATGATGTGGATGGCGCGATTGCCCATGCGTACCGGTTGGTCAAACCAGGCGGCATTGTGATCACCAAAACCGTCTGCGCCCCTGCGCGGCAGGGATTGTATTTCCGGTTCATGATGGCGATGGCATGGGTTTATACCAAAACCCAAAAGGGGTTTTCCGTTCGGATTGAACCTGTTGAACGCCTTGAAAAGCGGTTCACGGATGCCGGTTTCGACATCATCGAAACCGGTAGTTTCCCCAAATCGCCGCCTTCACGCTTTATCGTCGCCCGCAAACGGTAGGGTGGGTGTCACCCCACCGGGCGCTAGGCTTCCATTGCTTCCAGTTCGTCAATGAACCCCGATATCATCGACAGGCCCTTGTCCCAGAACGCAGGATCAGATGCATCCAACCCAAACGGCGCCAACAGTTCCGTATGGTGTTTGGATCCGCCGGCCCGCAGCATATCGAAATATTTTGACTGAAAATCGGGATCGCCTTCTTCGTAAACGGCATAAAGCGCATTCACCAACCCATCCCCAAAGGCATAGGCATAAACGTAAAACGGCGAATGCACGAAGTGTGGGATATAGGACCAGAAGGTTTCATACCCGTCCATGAATTCAAACACAGGGCCAAGGGATTCGCCCTGAACGCTCATCCAAATGTCGTTGATCTGATCCGGGGTCAATTCGCCATCGGCCCGGGCGGCATGCAGTTTGCATTCGAAATCATAAAACGCGATCTGGCGGACCACCGTATTGATCATATCTTCAACCTTGCCAGCCAGCAAAACCTTGCGTTCGGTCTGGTCTTTCGCCCCATCCAGCATTTTGCGGAATGTCAGCATTTCACCAAAGACTGACGCGGTTTCGGCAAGTGTAAGGGGCGTGGAAGACAGCAGTTCGCCCTGTTCAGCGGCCAGCACCTGATGCACGCCGTGGCCCAATTCATGGGCCAACGTCATCACGTCACGGGGTTTGCCCATGTAATTCAGCATGACATAGGGGTGAACCGTGGTCACCGTGGGGTGCGCAAACGCGCCGGGTGCCTTGCCCGTTTTGACAGCCGCATCAATCCAACCATCTGTGAAAAATGGCTTTGCAATTTCGGCCATTTCCGGCGCGAAATCCGCATAGGCGGTCATGACCATCTGTTCCGCTTCGTCCCATTTGACGGTCTTATCAACCTCCATCGGTAATGGCGCGTTGCGGTCCCAGACCTGAAGCTTTTCCAAACCCATCCATTTGGCTTTCAACGCGTAATACCGGTGCGACAGTTTTGGATAGGCCGCAACCACCGCGTCGCGCAGGGCCTGCACGACCTCTGGTTCGACGTGGTTGGACAGATGCCGCCCGGTTTGGGGGGTGGGCATGTTGCGCCAGCGGTCTTCGATTTCTTTTTCTTTGGCCAGCGTGTTGTGGACCCGCGCAAACAGGGGCAGGTTTTGACCCAGCACCCGTGCAATTTCACGGGCCGCTTCTTCACGGACAGCGCGGTTCTGGTCTGACAGTTTGTTGGCTGCAGCCTCTAACGGGAGATCCTGACCACCAACCGTGAATTTCAGCGCCGCGACCGTTTCATCAAACAGCCGGTTCCACGCGGCAGACCCCACAACGGATTGATCGTGCAGGAATTTTTCCAGCTCATCTGACAATTGGTACGGTTTCATGGCCCGCAAGCGGTCGAAGATTGGCTTGTACCGGGCCAGATCATCACTGTCGGCCAAAAGCCCTGCCAGAAAATCATCGTCCAACCGATTGAATTCCAACGACCAGAACACCAAAGGGGTGGTGAAGGTTGTGATCTTGTCCTGACAATCCGACATGAACTTGGCGCGGTCTGCATCTGTGGTCAGTTGGTAATACCGCAGGCCCGCATAGGACATGATGCGCCCGGCGATGATGTCGATCTGTTCATAAGCCTGCACGGCGGCCAACATGCCCGCGGCATCCAACGTGCCCAATTTGCCTTCGTAGGTCGCGGCAAAATCTGCGCAGGCCTTTTCCAGCCATGCCATATCCCGCGCCAATTCGGGCGCGTCGTCAGCAGCGTAAAGATCGGTTAGGTCCCATTCGGGCAGGTCACCAAAGGCGTTGTCGAGCATTGTTGTTCCTTAAAAGTCAAACAGGCGGGCAGGGGTGTCCACCAGAATTTTCTGCAAATGATCATCCCGCGTCACCGTGCGCAAGAATGTATCCATGACCGCGCCCCCATCGGGCATTTCAGCATCGTTCAGCATCAGATGCGGCCAGTCAGACCCCCACAGCAATCCATCGGGGTTCGCGGCAAGCAATTTTTCAACAAATGCATCTGCCTGATCATAGGGCGGTGGGCACAAACGGTAGAGCGCGGAAAGTTTCACATGCACCTGCCCATCGGCCAAAAGGGTTGTCAGTGTTTCAAATCCCGCTTCATCGGGGCCCAACTTCAGGTCCGGCCATCCCAGATGATCAACAACCAATGGCACGGGCAGGGCACGAATATCATCGGCCAGTTCGACCATATGTTTGTGGGTGTGCAGCAGCATCTGAATGTGCATGCCACGGTCTTTCAGCCGGGGTGCCAATGCCTTGGCCCCATCCCATGTCAGCACGCCGCCGTGCACATAATTCAGCCGCAAAGCCTTGATCCCCGCATCGGCAAAGGCGTCTAGGTCTTTGTCCGTTGCATCATCCGACAACAGCCCAACGCCTTTGAACCCATCGCCAAGGTCTTTGACCGCCTGCAATGTCACCCGGTTGTCTGTGCCATACAGGATCGAATGCACCAGCACCCCACGCGTGCAGCCCAAGGCGGCGATATGGTCTTTGTATTTCTGCAACCACCCAACAAAATCAGGCCCCGGCGCCGGGTTTTCCACCCGCCCGTCCCACAACGGAAATTCAGGACCAGCGACCATGTGGACGTGGGTATCGCAGGCGTTGGCAGGGAGGGGTTTGGGCGAAGGCCGCGTGTCGGGCGGCATCATGGCGTTCGGGTAGGTCATAGGATGTTACTTGGCGCTTTATGGGGGGGATGCAAGGGGTTTGGACGATTGGCGGGGCAATTCCGTCTGGCAATGCAGCGATCCAAAATGCGGCCACAACTTCGCGTTAAAACCCGCAAAGGTTTCGAACAAATCGTGACGCCAGTATCGCCAGCACGAAAAGCGGCACTTCTATGGATCACGGTAAAATTGTGATAAAAGAACGGTTCCAGACCTGAACCAAGGAATTTTGAATGGCGATTGCACAAATGAATTGGGGGCGCATGCGGTATCCAATAACGGATCCAAGGATGGCCGAATTCGCCGGATCCTTGCAATCGGTGTATCGGCAGGCTGAAGATCACTCCGGTTTTATTTGGCGCATTCCGGATGACGAAGCGGAAATTCAGATTGGGAAATTGGGGCGTGATCAGCTGATCTCTGCCACAGTTTCGGTCTGGAAGGATGTTGCGTCCCTTAGGGATTATACCTTCACATCGCTTCATGGGTCTTTTTTAGAACGGTCATCGGATTGGTTTCAAAAAGTGAATGGACCACAGCTTGTTATTTGGGATGTCGATCCGAACGAACGTCCAACTTTTGAGGATGCCTTTTCACGATTGGAGACTTTGGCACGCATGGGGGATACGGCACGAGGCTACGGATGGCCTGAATAGATTGGGAGATCACCCATAAACCTCCAACATACCCAACAAATCCTCATAGGTATTCGCCTCTTCCTTTGGCTTGTCTTGCCGCCAGCGGCTCATCCTCGGGAATCTCAGCGCCACGCCTGACTTGTGGCGGGGGCTTTCTTGGATGCCTTCGAACGCAATCTCGAACACGTGGTGCGGGGTGACGGATCTGACAGGGCCGAAGCGTTGGATGGTGTTTTTCTTGACCCATGCCGTGATTTCCCGAAATTCCTTATCGGTCAGGCCTGAATAGGCTTTGGTAAAAGGAACCAATTCTTCGCCTTTCCACACGGCAAAGGTGAAATCGGTGAACAGGTTTGCCCGGCGGCCATGGCCGGATTGGGCATAGATCATCACGGCGTCGATCACCAACGGATCGACCTTCCATTTCCACCAATCGCCTTTCTTGCGTCCGGCCAGATACGGCGCACCTGCGCGTTTCAGCATCAATCCTTCGGCGGCATTGTCCCGCGATGTTTCGCGAATTTGGGCCAGCGCGTCCCAGTCATCAAAATCGATCCATTCCGACAGGATCAGCGGTGCCGCAGCAGGCAAGCCTTTGATGTAGCGTTCCAACCGCGCCCGGCGGTCGGCATAGGGCAGGGCGCGAATATCCGCGCCCTGATCTTCCAACAGATCATAGGCGCGCAGCACCACCGGGGCCTCAGCCAGTAGTTTCTTTGGGACCGTCTTGCGCCCGATCCGCTTTTGCAACTGCGCAAAGGGCAAGGGGCGGTGTGCGGCATGATCCCACGCCAGAACTTCACCATCCAGCACAGTGCCATCGGGCAGAAAATCCAGCGCGCGGGCCAGTTCGGGGAACCGGTCTGTCATCAGATCTTCGCCCCGGGACCACAGATAATGCGCCCCACCGCGCAGGATCAACTGACCCCGAATGCCATCCCATTTCCATTCCGCGCGCCAGTCTGACGGGGGGCCAAGTGCGGCGGGTTCGGTTTCCATCTGATAGGCCAGATAAAACGGATAAGGGCGCGATTGATCCGATGTGGGATCGTTGGCCAGAACCAGACTTTCAAAGGTCACGGTTTCCGGGGTCCAATCGCCCATCAGTTTGTGGGTAACCTCTGCCTCGTCTTGGGCGGTGGCCTGCGCCAGGGCACGGGTCATCAGCTTTTGCGAAATCCCGATGCGGAAACCACCGGTCAGCAGTTTGTTGAACAAAAACCGTTCGGTCGTATCCAGCCGCCCCCACGCATCAATAATGGCCGCTTTGCGTGCATCTTCATCCTGCGCCGTCAGTGCCTGTTGAAACGCGATCCATTCGTGCAGCGGCAGATCATCAGACGATCCGTTATCAGGCAGCACAAGTGCAATGGTTTCGGCCAGATCGCCAACAATCGGATAACTTTCTTCAAACAGCCAAAGGGGAATGCCTGCCAGTTCTGCCGCCCAACTGCGCAAAAGCGTGGTGTTGACTGCCCGCTTTGGACGACGACCTGAAAAAAGCGCGATGGTCCACAGTTTGTCGCGGGGATCGGCGGTTTCAAAATACGCCCGCATGGCCGCGACCTTGGCATTTGTTTTGGTCGTCTGATCAATTGCCATGAAAAGTTGGGCAAAATCCTTCATCCATGGGCCTTTGCAAAATCGCCCATCCGCGTCAGGGCATCCATCGCCAAGGGGGAATCGCTTGCCATATAGTGCCAGACATGGGGAATGGCCGGTGCGCGTTCGACCGTCACATCCGAACCGAATGTTTCCAGACGGGCCGCCAGCAGATTGGTATCTGTTTCCAAAAGCTCCCCTTTGGAACAATGGATCAGCGTGGGGGGTGCGTTTGGAAAGTCCGCCTGTGATGGCGACAGGCGCGGGTCGTCCGGCTGTGCTTGCCCGGCATAGGCCCGGCCCAGCCCCTGCAACAGCTTGGCCGGGAAGACGTATTCCCTTGCCGGGGGAACAGGCCGGTCCGGGTCCATCCAGGTGGCTGGACTGGCAAATATCGCCGCAGCGGGGCGTTTTTCTTGGGCCAACAGATGGGACAGGGCGACCGCGCCCAGATTTCCGCCCGCACTGTCGCCGGCCACAATAAGTGGGCCCACGTCCGGTGCATGATCCCATGCGGTGTCGGCTGCGGCAATGGCATCTTCGGCTGCGGCCGGAAACCGGTGTTCGGGCATCAGTCTGTAGCTGGGGGCGATCACCTGTGCGTCGGCTAGAACGGCAATCTGCGACAGCATCGCCCGATAGCTGCGCGGTGATCCGACGATGAAGCCACCGCCGTGAAACCACAGGATGCGGCGCTTTGGGTCAGGGGGCGTGAACAGGCAACTGCCCGGTCTTCCGTCGACCCAATGGGTTTGTATCACCCCATCAGCCAACGCACGCCGTCGCCCCATGTATTCAAAGACCTTGCGATGTGCGCGCGGAGGTATTGGCAGGCTCAGGATAGGGCGCAGTGTGTAGCGGCCGGAAAATGCGGCGGCCTTGTCTTTCCAATGGCGCTTGTTCCAGCCCCAGCTGTCTGGTGTGTGATCAATCATGCCTCTTCCCCGTCGTCCAAGGTTTCGCCTTGGTATCCGCTGTCCACGATATGGGCATCATAGCCCTGTTCGCGCAGCCACCGGGTGAATACGGACGTGTAACCGTGCGTCACGAACACCTTTTCCGCGCCGGTCGCTGCGATGGCGGTGTTCAACCCTGGCCAGTCGGCGTGGTCTGACATGATAAATCCCCGATCCACGGCCCTGCGCCGCCGGATCCCGCGTAGGGCCATCCATCCACTGGCAAAGGCGGTTGACTGGGGGCCGAACTTTCTGGCCCAAGCCGATCCAATCGCTGATGGTGGGCAAATGACCATCGCACCGGGAAAGGCTTTGCGGTCCGTCTCTGCGGTCACCAACACAGTGTCGGGCAGGGGGACACCCTGCGCGCGCAACACGGCATTGGTGTTTTCGATCGCCGCATGGCACAGGATGGGGCCCTGATCGTCAAGCGCTGCCATCACCCGCTGTGCTTTGCCCAAGGAATACGCCCCGATGATCGACACCTTGCCGGCTGCACGGTTTTCGGCCCACCAGCCGTTCAATTGCCGCTTCAGTTCCGATTGCGCGGTCCATTTGAAAACTGGCAGTGCGAATGTGCTTTCAGTGATGAATGCATGGCAGGGTATCGGTTCAAATGCTTCGGACAGACCATCGTCCACAACCTTGTAGTCGCCTGCTGCGACCCAAACTTCGCCGCCGACATCGACCCTGATTTGTGCAGATCCCGGAACGTGGCCTGCGGGGTGGAAACTGACCGTCGCACCGCCGATTTGCATCTTTGTGTCATAGGCCACGCTTTCCAGACTAACATCGCCCAAACGGTGTTTCATCACCGGGGCGGCTGCATCCGTGGCCAGATAATGTTTGTGACCCCATCGCGCGTGATCAGCGTGACCATGGGTGATCAATGCACGGTCCACGGGTTTCCACGGATCAATGTAGAAATCACCCGCCGGGCAATAGATTCCGTGTTCGGTAAATTGCAAAACCATATACCCATAGTAGCGTCAGGGATTGCAGCTGCCAGCCCTTCGTGGCTTTGTGCCCCGAAATCGGAGGATCCCATGTCACGCATTTCCACTTTCAAATCCCGCATGGCAAACCGCGACATGATGGCGGGCACGTTCATGAAAACCCCAGCCTATGAACTGATCGAGGTGCTGGCGACGTCAGATCTGGATTTCATCTGTATCGACATGGAACATTCGCCGTTTGACCGCGCACGTGCGGATATGTGCCTTGCCATGGCACGGGCGCTTGATTTTCCGGTCTTGGTGCGTGTCACCCATTTCAGCCCGGAAACGGTTTTGCAGGTTTTGGATATGGGCGCGGTTGGCGTTGTGGCCCCCCATATCGTGCATGCGGATCAGGCAGCGCAGCTTGCGAAAGTGGCACATTTCGGAAATGGCGGGCGCGGCTTTGCCGGTGCAACGCGCTGGGCTGGATACGGCACACAAACCATGGCGCAGGTGTTGGACCAGACGTCTGAAACCGTGGTGATTGCACAGATCGAAGAACCAGAGGCGTTGGACAATGTCGACGCAATCGCCGCAACCGCCGGGGTTGACGGATTGTTTTTGGGGCCATCGGATATGTCGGTATCGCTGGGCTATACTGACACAGGGTCCGATGCGTTGCTCGCGGCCCTTGATCGCACAGGGCGGGCGTGTCAGGCCCACAACAAGGCCTATATGACCTTTGTCCCCAACGCCGCAAAGGCGCAAGACTGGGCGCAATTTGGATGCCACATGTTTTTCGTCGGATCTGAACAGGGCTGGATGAAACAAGGGGCCAACCGCGATGCGGCTGGGATCCACGCGATAAAGGAATAGGCGATGAAGTATCTGCGGTTTGGGCCAATTGGGGCTGAAAAGCCCGGCGCGCTGGATGACGACGGCCGCATTCGCGATCTAAGCGGCCTGATTTCTGACATCACACCTGCCTTGTTGGGGAACCTGCCCACGGATTTGTCCGACGCCCCGGTGGTAGATGCGAGCCCCCGTATCGGAATGCCGGTTTCGCACGTTGGCAAATGTGTGTGCATTGGACTGAATTATTCCGATCACGCCGCAGAAGCTGGCATGGACATCCCCACTGAACCGATTGTGTTCATGAAGGCCACATCGGCCCTGCAAGGCCCGAACGATGACGTGATGATCCCACGCGGATCCGTCAAAACGGATTGGGAAGTGGAACTGGCGATTATCATTGGCAAAACCGCGAAATACGTGGATCAGGCGGCCGCGCTTGATCACGTGGCGGGCTATGCCGTGTTCAACGATGTTTCAGAACGGGAATTTCAGGCCGAACGGGGCGGTCAGTGGACCAAGGGCAAAAGCTGCGACACGTTCGGTCCTTTGGGGCCGTATCTGGTGACCCCCGACGAAGTGCCTGACCCGCAGAACCTGTCGCTTTCGCTAAGCGTAAACGGCATCGAACGGCAGTCCGGCACCACTGCAAAGATGATCTTTCCTGTTGCGGAAATCATCAGTTACCTGTCGCAGATGATGACGCTGCATCCGGGTGATGTGATTGCAACCGGAACGCCCCCCGGTGTTGGCATGGGCATGACCCCGCAAACGTATCTGAAACCGGGGGATGTCATGGAACTGACCATCGCCGGATTGGGCAGTCAAAGGCAGACCGTCGGGGCAGACTAGCCGCCCATGTGGGCAAGGGTCCGGCCGAAAAACAGATCGCGCCGGGCCTGGGTTTCCATGATGATTTCATGTTTGCCGCCTTCGACGGTCACAAGTTCGCCATTGCCCCATCGCGCCATCCGGTCGCCGATCCGGGCCGGATCGACGATATCTTCTGCAGTGCCCACAAAGGTCAGGCACGGCACTTTTGGGGATGGCAGTTTTGACAGCGTCCGCATTTCACGCAACGCCCCGTGCAACCATGCAACGGACGGACCAGCAAGGGCGAAATCGCCAACCACCCGTTGTTGGTTGATCATGAAGTCGTAAAATTCAGGGTCCCCTGTCAGACGATTTTCCGCAAATGATTCCGTTTCAACCATCGGTTTGGGATCCGCCCCGGGGGCCAACATCCCACGGATCGGCATCGGGTTCAGCACCGTTGTCGCAGCCCATGCCGCGGTCCGCATGACTGTGGTCAGGTGGATGCCCCACATGGGGCCCGAAAACGTGGCTGTCTTGACCGCCAACCCGTTCATCAGGGCGCGCAGCGTAATGCAACCGCCCATGGAATGGGCCACCAAGTGCCGTGGATTTGGCAAACCAAGTTCGTCGGCATAGGCGGTGATTTCCGCCACATCATGCTGAAAATCAGAGAACCGACCCACATGCCCGACCAATCGGTCTGGCGTCATACGATCTGCGATGCCCTGACCGCGCCAATCGTTAACAACGACCGCATACCCCGCATCGACGAATTCCCGGACCGCACGGCCATATTTTTCAATATATTCCGTCCGCCCGGGACACAGGATCACCGTGCCCCGCGCAGCGTCGGGGCGCCAATGGGCCAGCCGAATGCGCACGCCGTCCTTGCAGACACGCCAATGGGCCTGCCCCCCATCAGGGGCATCAGCCAATTCGGTATAAAGCGGGGCAAGGGCCATCATCTTGGAATTACGACAAGACGCCAGCAAGTTTCATGGCCATGCCCATGTCGCCATCGACTGACAGTTTGCCTGTCATGAACGCTGTTGTCGGGTTTTGTTCGCCTTCCAAGATCGCTTGGAACGTTTCTGCACTTGCGGACAGTGTGACATCTGCATCGTCATCGCCAATCCGCGCGCCGTCGCTGTCCATCACAATCGCGCCTTCGTCTTCGATGGCGAATTTTGCAGAACCGTCGAAATCTGCGCCTTCCAACTTGGCATTCAGTGCGTCAACGGCCTGATTAAGAATATCGGACATGGGACATTTCCTTTTTGTCGCGTCAATGTGAGCATCGGGGTCTGGTTTCCCGGCACCCCCGTGTTACCTTGCGTATATGACAACAGTCTTTCAAAGTCTCAAATCTGTCGTAGGGGCACTTTTGTTTTTGGGTATGGTTTTGCTGACCCCCGCGGTCGCGCAGGACGCCCGGCTTGACCCCCTGTTTGAAACATTGTCCACCGTGCCGGCGGATGACGCCCCGCGCGTTGTGGAAAAGATCGTGATCGAATGGTCCAAATCCGGATCCCCTGCGATGGATCTTTTGTTGAAGCGGGGGCGCGATGCGCTTGAAGCGGATGACTATGATGCCGCCCTTCAACATTTCGGTGCTTTGACAGACCACGCGCCGGACTTTGCAGAAGGATGGCATGGGCTTGCGGTTGTGTATTTCAACCAAGACCGCATCGGTCTGGCCATGGATGCGCTGGAACGCACGCTTGCGCTGGAACCGCGCCACTTTCAGGCCATGGAAGGGTTGTTGGTGATTTTGTCTGACGCAGCACTCTATGATGCGGCACTTCAGGTGGTTGACCTGATCCGGGCTATACATCCCAACCATCCGGATTTAAGCAGCTTTGAAGATCGTTTGTCGAACCAGACAAAGGGTCGCGACCTGTAATCATCGGGGGCTCCGTTGGCCCAATCATCGCGCATTGTGGCCGTCTTGGGCCCTACGAACACGGGCAAGACGCATTATGCCCTAGAACGGATGTTGGCCCACCGCACGGGTGTGATCGGTCTGCCGCTGCGCCTTCTGGCGAGAGAGGTGTATGACCGTGTCGTCGCGATCAAGGGCCCATCCGTTGTGGCCCTCGTTACCGGGGAAGAACGGATTGTCCCGGACCGTGCCCAATATTGGGTCTGCACGGTTGAGGCGATGCCCGAAGGCATGGCGACAGATTTTCTTGCCATAGATGAAATCCAGCTGTGCGCAGACCCCGAACGCGGACACGTGTTTACAGATCGTTTGCTGCATGCACGCGGGCTGCACGAAACGCTGTTTCTGGGTGCTGAAACGATCCGGCCCGCGATTGCCGCGCTGGTCCCACGCGCGCAATTCATGAAGCGGGAACGGTTTTCGACACTGACCTATTCTGGGGCAAAGAAGTTGTCACGAATGGTGCCACGATCGGCAATTGTTTCCTTTTCTGTGGATAATGTTTACGGAATCGCCGAATTGTTGCGCCGTCAAAAGGGCGGTGCGGCCGTGGTTATGGGGGCCTTGTCGCCCCGGACGCGCAATGCCCAAGTGGACATGTATCAAAACGGGGATGTGGATTTTCTGGTCGCGACGGATGCGATTGGAATGGGGCTGAACCTTGATGTGACCCATGTGGCGTTTTCGGCGACATCGAAATTCGATGGCCGGCGCATGCGTCCGTTGATGCCCAACGAACTTGCCCAGATCGCGGGCCGGGCAGGGCGCCACATGAAAGACGGGACATTCGGCGTAACAGGCGAAGCCAGCCCATTTCAAGACGAAGTTGTCGACGCGATCCAAGACAGCCGTTTCGCCCCGCTGAAAAAATTGTACTGGCGCAACACGCAGCTGCAATTTGGGTCCATCGACGCGCTGGTGCGCAGTCTGGAAGCGCCCACAAGCGATGACTGGCTGACCCGTGTGCGCGAAAGTGACGATCTTGCCGCGCTCAAGGCTTGCGGATCGGACGCCGAAATTCTGGCCCGCTGCAGTGATGGTCCGTCGGTTCGGCTGTTGTGGGAGTGCTGTCGGATTCCTGATTTCAGGGGCATTTCGAACACGGAACATTCTGGCCTTGTGGGCGCGATCTTCAACTATCTGCATGAAAAGGGGCGTGTTCCAGACGACTGGTTGGCGCGACAGATCAAGCGGATCGACAAAACCCATGGCGATATTGACACACTTTCCAAACGGTTGGCGTTTATCCGCACGTGGACCTATGTCGCGCAGCGGAAAGGCTGGATAGAAGATGCGGAATATTGGCAGGGGGAAACCCGTGCTGTAGAAGACCGATTGTCGGATGCGCTTCATGCGGGGCTGACACAAAGATTTGTCGACCGGCGCACGTCTGTGTTGCTGCGCCGGTTGAAACAAAAGGAGAGCCTGGTGGCTGACGTGAACGATAAGGGTGAAGTGACCGTAGAAGGCGAATTCGTCGGTCGATTGGCAGGGTTCCAGTTCCAGCAGGATTCCAGCAACACGCCCGACGCGGCAAAAACGCTGCGCCAAGCATCGCTTCAGGCGCTTGCGCCCGAATACCATCTGCGGTCCGAACGGTTCTACAACGCACCTGATACGGAAATTGATTTCACCGAACAAGGTGGGCTGATGTGGGGCGAACATGCCGTTGGCAAGTTGATCGCCGGTGCGGATCCATTGTCGCCACAAGTCAAAGCCTTTGTCGACGAAGAAGCTGGCACTGACATTATCGAAAAAGTCACGCGACGCTTGCAGCATTTCATCGACCGCAAGATCGATGGATTGTTCGAACCCTTGCTTGCCCTGAAAAAAGACGAAGCATTGACGGGAATGGCCCGTGGGTTTGCCTATCAGATGGTCGAAGGTCTGGGCCTTTTGGATCGCAACGCCGTGGCTGCGGATGTGAAATCCTTGGATCAAGACGCACGTGGCGCGTTGCGCAAACATGGCATGCGGTTCGGGCAATTCACCGTTTTCATGCCGCTTTTGCTGAAGCCCGCGCCGACACGGTTGCGCCTTGTGCTGTGGTCATTGGCCAAGGATCTTCAGGAATTCCCGGAATCCCCACCCCCGGGTCTGGTAACTGTGCCCACGGATACGACGGCACCGGATGGCTATCATCTGATGGCGGGATACCGCGCAGCAGGTGACCGGGCGATCCGCGTGGATATGGCGGAACGGCTTGCGGATATGTTGCGGACCCAAGACAGCCGGGGCGGTTTCGAAGCCAACCCCGACATGCTGTCGATCACGGGCATGACGTTAGACCAATTTGCTAACCTGATGGAAGGTTTGGGATACAAGGCCGAAA
Organism: Planktomarina sp.; assembly: GCA_020630595.1. GTDB lineage: Bacteria > Pseudomonadota > Alphaproteobacteria > Rhodobacterales > Rhodobacteraceae > Planktomarina. The sequence goes on along the minus strand of JAHDBC010000013.1, from coordinate 14,407 downwards.
AAGGCGAACGGGAAAAACAGAAAGCGGCACCCGCTGAACCCGCCGCAGACGCCCCGCGTGATGCCGATGATCCGGAAACAGCCGTAAGTGCGGACCCGGAACCAGAATCCACGGAAGCGGCAGCAGCCTCTGAAGCCATCGTTCCTGCGCCAGAGGCGGAACCGGCAGAACCCGAAACCGAAGTGTTCTATACGTTCACTTGGGGCGGATTTGGCAACAAGACCCGCAAGCAAGGCCAGAACCGCCCGGCGCAGGGCAAGGGCAAACCGCGCCGCGGTCCCAAAGGGGCGCCGAATGACAAGGGTAAGGCAAAGTCGTTCCAGGCCCGGCCACCCAAAAAAGAAAAAGCAATTGATCCTGACAATCCTTTCGCCGCTGCGCTGATGGGTCTGAAAACAAAGTGAGCGAAGCGCCGTCGTCGATCCGGCTGGACAAATGGCTTTGGCATGCGCGTTTTTTCAAGACGCGCAGCCTTGCCACCAAATTGGTACAATCGGGCAAAGTGCGGGTCGACAGCACCCCGGTTTCAAAGCCATCGCGTACCATTCAGGCCGGTTCGGTTCTGACATTCCCCAAAGAAACCGATATCCGGGTGATCAAGGTCTTGGCGATCGGGGAACGCCGTGGCCCTGCACCCGAAGCCCAAACCCTGTACGAAGACCTTGCCCCCCCGCAACCACGATCACGTCCAGACAAATCGCCCCGGTCAGACACAAAACCGTCAGCCCGGGACCGAAAGGCGCAAGCAGCGTTCAAACGCGACTTGCAATAGACCGCCAAAAGCGCGAAATGAAGACAGCGAAGGGGAAATCTGTCAACTTTCCCTGACACAAAGGAAGTAACCGCATATGACCTATGTCGTGACAGACAACTGCATTGCCTGCAAATACACCGATTGCGTCGAAGTTTGCCCGGTCGACTGTTTTTACGAAGGTGAAAACATGCTGGTCATCCACCCGGATGAATGTATCGACTGCGGTGTCTGCGAACCCGAATGCCCGGCAGATGCCATTCGCCCTGACACCGAACCAGACATGGAAAAATGGGTCGATTTCAATCGCAAGTATTCGGAACAATGGCCTGTCATCATCACCAAAAAAGATCCGTTGCCGGAAGCAGAAGAAAAAGATGGTGAAACGGGCAAGCTGGACAAATACTTTAGCGAAGCAGCAGGCGAAGGGGGCTAACCAGCCCCACCCTTCCGAATCCCTGTGAATTGTGGTAGTGTTTTCGCAATGTTACGGGAAAAGCAGCACAGCGCTGACAGATAGCGCCTTTCACACAGTCGATGCATTGGGCCATTTCATTCGGGAATGGGCAATGGGTTTGACTGTGTCTGGCGTGACGAAAGGATTGAACGATGGCGAAAAAGAAGCTTGATTTCCGACCTGATGAATTCGTGGTGTATCCAGCCCACGGGGTCGGCAAGATCGTCAATATCGAAGAACAGGAAGTGGCGGGGATCGAACTGGAATTGTTCGTCATCTCGTTCGAAAAGGACAAGATGACCCTGCGCGTTCCGACGCACAAGGCAACCGAAGTGGGCATGCGCGCCCTATCGGCCCCTGATGTGGTGTCCAAGGCAATGACAACCCTGAAGGGCAAGGCCAAGGTAAAGCGGGCCATGTGGTCACGCCGCGCGCAGGAATATGAACAAAAGATCAACTCCGGTGACTTGATTGCGATTGCAGAAGTTGTGCGGGATTTGCACCGCACAGACGACCAGCGCGAACAAAGCTATTCGGAACGTCAGCTGTATGAAGCCGCGCTGGAACGTCTGACCCGCGAAATCGCAGCTGTGAACGGTGCCGAAGAAACCGTTGCGGCAAAAGAAGTGGATGATGTTTTGATGTCCCGCGTCGCCGCTTGACGCAGGCGCAGTCCAATCCAATTTGAAAGGCCGCCCCGAAAGGAGGCGGCTTTTTCATGTCAGCATGGTCAAAACCACCAGCCCTACAGTTTCGGTTGAAACCTGCGTGGCCCCCAAAACATCGCCGGTTTGCCCATTGATTTTTTTGTCAGCCAGCGCGGTGATCAATAATGCGACTGCGGCCATCACCAGACCCATGGTTAGCGAAACCGGAACCAACAGCGCGGCCCCGATCAGGATCGCAAAGATAACTGCGGTTTTGGGCGGCGTGCCCACGGATCTGGACAGCCCGTCCGCACGCGCATGGGGCAGGATCACCATGGGCACCAGCATCATCGCCCGCGAAAAAGCGAAAACAGCCATGATCGTCCAGAGTTGGGGACCGACGTCGGTCCACAAGACCGCCTGCATCCCCAAAATCAGGACAAGCCCGACGACGCCGTAAACCCCCAACTGGCTGTCTTTCATAATGGCCAGTCGACGGTCCACATCCCAACCGCCCCAAAACCCGTCCAGAACATCGGCAAATCCGTCCAGATGCATCGCACCGGTGATTATGGTCAGGGCGGCCATGGCGCAAAGGCTGCCCACCATTGGGGGCACGCCTGCCCAGGCCGATGCGGACAAAATCGCCCAAAACACCAGCCCCAGACCCGCGCCGACAAGGGAATAGGCCCATGCGGCCCCCGCGCCACGATCCATCGCGGCCTGCGCATTCACGGGGATGGGCAGGCGGGTCAGCAATCCGGCGGCAAAGCCGATGTCTGACGGCGCGGGACGCCAACGTGTTGGATTTTGCGTCAAATGTCGTTTCCTGCCTTTTGATCCTGATCCAAGCGGTTAAAGAAGGCCCAGCACTGATTCAAGACACCCAGAAAGACTGACCATGACCTTTGCTTCGCTTTCCGACGTTCGCGCCGCATTTCATGCCCTGCCAACAGCCAATGCAGATGCGTTGGCCGGGGCCCAAGACCGCAATGGTCAGTTGACCAAACCCCCTGCGGCACTGGGCCGTTTGGAGGATCTGGCGATTTGGTTTGCAAGCTGGCAGGGCAACGCAAAACCATCGCTGTCGCAGCCACAGATGGTCGTTTTTGCGGGCAACCATGGCGTTGCCGCGTCTGGGGTTTCCGCGTTTCCTGCGGAGGTCACCGTCCAAATGGTCGCGAATTTTGAACATGGTGGTGCCGCCATCAATCAGCTGTGCAAGGCTTTCGGCACCCGGTTGGATGTCCATGCGCTTGATCTGGAAACACCCACACAGGATTTCACGCAGGCTGCCGCGCTCAGCGATGCGGATTTTGTCGCCGCCTGGAACACCGGTTGGAATGCGGTAGACCCATCTGCTGATCTGTTCATGACGGGCGAAATGGGGATCGGAAACACGACACCCGCTGCTGCAGTCTGTGCGGCGCTGTTTGGTGGCACGGCTGATGCATGGGTCGGGCGGGGGACAGGCGTTGATGATGCTGGCCTTCAGCGCAAGATCGACGTGGTCGACGCCGGATTGGCCCTACACAAGGATCAGGCCGAAGACCCGTTGGATTGTCTGCGCCGTCTGGGCGGACGCGAATTGGTTGCCATGGCGGCATCGATTTTGCGGGCGCGTCACGAAAGCATCCCCGTGTTGATGGATGGGTTCATTTGCACCGCGGCCGCCGCGGTTCTGGAACAGCAGCAAAAGGGGGCATTGGATCACGTGCAGGCCGCCCACCTAAGTGCGGAAGGCGCGCATCGCAAGGTTCTTGACGCGCTTGGCAAAGACCCGATTTTGTCACTGGGTTTGCGCTTGGGCGAAGGGTCTGGTGCAGCGTTGGCCGTTGGAACGCTGAAAGGCGCAATCGCCTGCCATTCTGGCATGGCAACATTTGCCGAAGCCGGCGTCGCCGCAGGTTAGGCGCCGCCGCCTGCGGCCTCATCTTTCTGGGTACGGGCAACAATGCCCGTTTCCAGTTCCTTGTTCAGAACTTTGGCACGTTCGACGTAGGCCTTGTTGTCTTTGATGGGAATGGTTGGATCCCACAATTCGGCCAGTTCGCGCAAGGCACGGCGATCTTCTTTGAAGAAGGTGTGTTCGACCTCTGCCGCTTCGAATTCGGACAGGCCGATGTTTTCCAAGACATAGCGCCCCGCCCTGAGGGAGCTGTCAAACATTTCGCGCACGATATCGTCTGCACCAGCCTGAAACAGTTCGTACACATGCACCCGGTCGCGGGCACGCGCCACGATATGCAGATCCGACCGCAACCCCCGCGCATATTTGACCAGTTCAATCGCCGCCACTTTGTCATCGACTGCAACCACCAGAACACGCGCCTGATCAATCCCTGCAGCGTGCAGCATATCTGGCCGGGTCGGGTCCCCAAAGAAGGCCTTGAAGCCGAAAGTGCGCATCAGGTTGATGGTTTGCAAATCATTGTCCAGCACAGTGGTGTCTGAACCGGCCATCCGCACCATCCGGTTCACCACCTGCCCAAATCGCCCGATCCCCGCAATAATGACGCCAGTTTGTTGGTCGATTTCATCTTCCGTTTGCGCGCTGCCATCTTGCGCCATCCTGCGCGAGATTTGATCGTAAGCGATGAACAAAAGCGGGGTGATCAACATCGACAAAGCCACCACCAGCAACAAGGTCTGTGCAAGCGGACCGTCCAGAACCGATTGTTGCACCGCAAAGGAAATCAGCACAAAGCCGAATTCCCCAGCTTGCGCCAGCGACAGGGTGAACAGGATTTGCGCCGATCCCTTGATCTTGAACACGAGTGTCAGCCCATAAAGGATCGCGGCTTTTACAGCGATCAACCCAACCGTAAGGCCCAGGATCAAGGCCAGATCATCAAACAAAAGCGCAAAGTTTATGCCTGCACCGACGGTGATGAAAAACAAGCCAAGCAAAAGCCCCTTGAACGGTTCGATGTCACTTTCCAGCTGGTGTCGAAATTCAGAATTCGCCAACAGCATCCCTGCCAAAAACGTACCAAGTGCGGGCGAAAGACCCACAAGGATCATCAGAACGGCGATGCCAACCACGATCAACAGCGCGAAGGCCGTGTGCAATTCCCGCAGATGCGCGCCGTTCACAAAATGAAACAGGGGCCGGATCAGAAACAGGCCAATCAGGATGATCACGCCCACAGCAGCCAACGTGACCAACGTGACCCCCCAACCGGGCAAACCGTCCACAAGGCTCATGCTGGCGTGATGGGCATCATCGGCATGATGGGGGTCAACGCCCGCACCATGGGCCAGCGCCAGCAGCGGCAACAGGGCCAACATGGGAATAACGGCGATGTCCTGGGTCAAAAGAACCGAAAACGATGACCGCCCGCCCGGGCTGCTCATCAATCCTTTTTCAGCCAGTGTTTGCAATACGATGGCCGTCGAAGACAGGCTAAGGATCAGACCAATGGCCAAGGCCGTTTGCCATGGCAAACCAAACACGATTCCGGCGGCTGTGAACGCCCCTGTCGTCAAAACGACTTGAAGCCCCCCCAATCCGATCAGCCGGTCGCGCATATCCCAAAGGGCGCGGGGTTCCAATTCCAACCCGATCAGAAACAACATCATGACAACGCCGAATTCCGCAAAATGCTGCAGGTCCGTGCTTTCTGATCCGACCCACCCGAATATCGGCCCGATCAGAATTCCAGCCAGCAAATACCCCAGCACCGATCCCAATCCCAATCGGACGGCAACCGGCACGATGACCAATGCGGCGCCCAGATACATTGTGGCTTGAAGCAGGAAGTTTTCCATCACATCACCTTTAGGGATCGGTCATTTGAAATCAGACAGGTTCGGGCAAACAAATCAACCGCCGAAAACGAAACAGGCTTATCATCAGGGCAAGCGAAGGGTGATATTCCGTCCGCCTTTCACGTAACGCAGCTGTGTTGAATCAATAGCGGCGACGCGCCCCCCATCCAACCGGTCGCCCACCCGGACCCGTTCGATAACACCATTTGGCAACCGGATCAGCGCGCGGCGATTGCCTTGGGTTCCGGCAACCCCCATTAATGCGATCCGCCCAAGCCGCAGCTGGTTTTCTTCAGTCGCCGCATTTGCAACCGCGCGGGACACGGGACCCGTGGGTGATACGGTTTCACTGGCCCGCGCGACGGTGCCCGATCCGCTGGCCCCGGGGGCTGGCTGTCGCGACAGACCTGCGGGGCGTAAAGTTGGGCGCGATGCCTGCGCAACGGCCAATGGGGAAACCCGTATGGCCTGCGTCAGCGCAGTTTCAACGGCATCTGATTGGGGGGCCGCTGCCGCTGTGCGCGCTGCAGCGGCCTGAGCATTTGCCGCGGCCTGTGCCTCTGCCGCGGCTTGCTGGCGGGCGGCGGCTGCCCGCGCGTCGCGCACGATGTCTGCTGGGCGGGTTGCAGGTCGCATGTTGCGCATTTCAGATAGGGTCAGCCCCCCGAAAAGTGCGCGCTGCGCGGTTTCAAATTCTTCAAGCGGGCGCAAATTTGGGCGCACCACGACATAGTCCAAGGTTGCGGCGTCTTGCGCACCATCATCAGCGGGGATGGGGGCTTCTGCAACGTCAACGTCTGGTGGCAGATCAACGTCCGGCAGCGCGTCCGAAAAGGCCCGGTCAATGTCTGGATCGGCCGGTGCGTCCGGTGCGGGATCAGATGCTAATGGAAGGGCCGGGCTCGTCAGCTCTGCCAGATCGGATGGCCCCGTTGGTTGCCCGGGTGTTTCCAGTTGATCGGGCTGGGCTGGATCAGGTCGCCCTTGTGGGGCGATGACGGCAATCGGATCGGGTTCACCGCCGCGAAACGCGGGGCGCACAGCGACCTGCATTGGGGCAAGTTCCGTGCCAGTATCGGCAGGCGCAAGGTCAGCGGACGTGGTCGGCGCATTTGTGAGTGCTGGTTGTGTGTCGGTGGCCAAACGGCCTGTCACGACGATCTGGGGGCGATACGGTGTGGTTGTCGTCGGCTGTGCCGCCACACCATGCCGGGGCAGGGGTTCCAACGTCAAGCCAGCCTGATCTGCGTGCAACGGCAGCTGCGCGGTAGGGCCCGGGCCCAAAACCGACCAGTTGAATGTGCCTGAGGCGGCAGCGGCCACCGGGCGCGGTGCGGCTGGCGGAAAAATCCAAACCCCGGTCACCACATAACGTTGTTCCGGGGACATCAGGCGGATGGTCTGAAGCGGGCCCAATGATCTGGGCCTGTCGGGTTCTTGCGGCAGGTCCAATGTTGGGCGCGCGGACTGCGTGACCGCATTGAAAACGGGGGCGTCAAACGGTTGGCCCGACATTTCTTCAAAGGGAAAGGACGGTGTCGCGGTCGGCGACGGGCCAATTTGCGGAACCTTTGGTGTGGCGGGTGTCGCAACACTGCCGGGGGCCACGGGGATATCAAGTGTAATATCTGCCAGACCCGTTGGCACAGCCATCTGTGTGGACGGGGCAGCAAGGGGTTGCGCATCAACGCTGGGCAGATGGGTGAGCGCGGCTGTCGAAATATCGATTTCGCCCAAACTTGGCGGCGGCGCCATGGGGGTTGATGGGCGTGCGGTTGCGAATGTTTCCAGATCCTGCCGCAGCGCGGACAGATCCGGCGCCGTGTCGATAAGGGGCTGCAGTTCTGTGGAACCCATCGGTTGGGCCAGCGTATCGGTGGCGACAAGCGGCTGATCCGGATCAAATGGAACCGATGTGGCTTCTGAAACCTGAGGTTCGGCCGAATTCTTATCCTGCGCCCCAAACCACCCAGCGATCGTGTCGCGGCCCGCAGTTGCGGCCCATGCCCCCATCGCAAACAAAAACAGCAGCAACAGCAATGTCAGGATCAACCCCAGAAAACGGGGTTTGCCCCCTACGAATCCGGGGCGTTCGTGTCGGGGGGGGGATGACGGCGGTGGTTTGGTTGCGGTCGCTGTACCGCGCGGACCTGTTTGAGCCGGGCCTTTGTCTGCCGCTGGCGCAGGGCCTGCGTGATTGGTTTGCGCGTCGGGCGCTGCAACGGCGGGGGCCTGCGGATTTTCGGCACCGGTGTCCAATCGCACAACGGGTGCGCCTGCACCATCCGGCGGGGTAAGTGCCCCCAAAACCGGCCCGACATCAGATTTCAGGGCATATGGACCCACGGGTGCAAGTGCGGCGGGCACGCCAACAGGACCGGGCCCGAAAAATGCAAATTCATCGTTCCATGCGCCACCGGGAAGTGCCGCAAAACTGTGCATTTTCAGACCGTTATCCCCTATGAAGGAAACAACCTGTGCAATGGTGTCCGATCCGGCCACAATGATTTCGCTTGCGTCGTCGACCTGTGTCCAAGCGATAAGGGCGCTGTCTTCGACAGGTATATCTGCGTTCTGCAGTTCGGCCCGTGCGGACTGGCCATCCGCGACAGATTTCGCGATGTGGTGACGCGCCAGTTCAGATGTCGGCAACACCACGCAAAACGCTGTATCCCCGGGAACGGTGACAAGCAGTTTTTGCAGATCTGCGGCAAGGGTGTCTTCGTCATAGTCAAATGACCCCAGACGGACCCATTCTTCACCGTCACGGCAATCGATGGCGACGCCTTGATTTGATAGATGAAGAAGATGGTCTGGTGTCATTGGCCAAACTCGGATTGAAACTCGATGGTTAAGATAACACTACCTTAAGTCGGCAATAATATGACACGCATTTCTTTTGCAATGCATGCAACCGGCGTTCAATCGTTAACGCATCCAGAAACCTTCGCGTTTGATGGTGTTTCTGATTTGCTTTTCCTTGCGCGGAAGATTGTCTTGATCAAACAGATCACGCACTTTGCGGCCACGCCCCTGATACACCATGCGTTTGATGGGATCATAGGCTTTGACGACTTTCTTCACCTTGTTGGGTGCCAGAACTGACTCTAACGTTTCCACAACCGCATCGCTTTCGCGCGCGTAAAGCAAGGGCAGCATGCGGTAATGGCATGTTGTTTTGCCATCCAGATATCCCGGTGCCAGCGCATTGCGCCCGCCGCCCAAACTGTGGATCACAAGGGGCAGCGCGACCTGATCCAGCCAGGGGTTCAGTTCCTGACAGACGAGTTCTTCGGGTCGATCATCGCGGATTGCGCGCGCATATTCGAGGTATCGCTGACCAAAGGCGTGCGGGCATTTATAATAGAAGAACCCCGCGTTGAAATACAAATAGCGCTTCCAATATTCGTGCGGTTGCGTCTGATCGAGACTGCTTTCGAAATCCAACCCAAATTTGCGATACAGGCTTCCCCAGGTGGCGTCGTATCCGGGTCCGTACAATTCCAGTTCCGGCCAAGTCGCCGAAACACGACGCGATGCGCTGGGGCGGTTAAAATCAAAGGGAACGTCAGAAAGTTCGCCTGTGACAATCGTATCTGTATCGAAAAAAACAAAGGGTTCGTCTTTGGGCAAAACGCCAAGTGCTTCGATTTTGTTGCCATAAGGGTAATGCTGGCCGAAATGCTGGCTTTCAAACGGAACGATCTTTGCGCCGAATGTTTTCAAAAGATCGATAAGATCGGTATTCGCAATCTCCGGGTTGTCCCACCAAAGATCGTTTTTGCGTGGCATCGCAATATAAACTGTTCCCGCGAATTTGGGACTTTTTTCGCGCAGGGATGCCATGAAAATTGCCGCTTCAAATGACAATCGGCCAGCCTGTGCAACGATCAATATGTTAAATGACACGAGCGAATGTCCCCACCAATTCGAGTGGCGAAACCCCAAAATTTCGGAAGGGTTCGCCGTGCAAAATCTGCTTTCCGATTCGTAGCAAAACTTCACTACTATTTCCTATATCGCAACCATTTCTGTTTTTTCTGTGGAAATGTTCCCGTTCGTGCACAATCAGACCATGCAATTGGCAAAGTTTTGCCATGATGCTTGGGGGGAAAATTCCGAATGTGTCGGCACGCAAATGCCGCATATCTGAGGTGCGTTCGCGGTTTTTCCCCGCAATATGCGCCAAAATGTGGATAAATTTGGTTAACTGTTCCGTTCTGGGAAACTGTGACACCTTTTCGCCTTATTTTGTCGGAAATTTGGTCAATCTTGGGTTGCGAAGATTGTGACGCCCCTGTCAGGCCTGCGCCATAATTCCTTGGATTCCGGTTCTGCCATTTATTAAACACAAATTAATGGTGGCTTAGCGTATCCGTTGGGGGACGGATGTCGGGCAGGGGAAACCTTGCTGCTGCTGTTGAGCGCGAAAGCGTGTGGTGGAGGGGCGAAAGCCTTTTCATGGTTGCCAGGGTGATCAGTTGATCGCTTACCCTATACCAATCCACAGGCCGGAGTGCATTGTTGACTGGTTAAGAGGTATAGCATGACCGACCAAAAAAACACTGACGGTGTCACTGACGCCACTGCTGCCGAGCAAACCTCCGTTTCTAACGAAACGTTGAAGGAAGAAACATTGGCTGCGGCCCCCGCAACGCTGCTGAATGCAGAGGGCACAGAAGAAACAACATCTACCGATGGTCCAACCCGTGATACGACGGATGGAACCACTCTGGAAACGGATGGCGGGACGAATACTGAAACCACGGATGGAACGACCCCGGAAACGCGGGACGGGACGGACGTTATCGGGACGACCAGAAACGATTCATTGACGGGCACAGATGGCGACGACCGCATGGTTGGCGGCGAAGGTGACGACGAATTGTTCGGTGGTGCCGGCTTCGATACCCTGGATGGCGGTGACGGCAACGACCAACTGTATGCTGCTGGAAGTGAAACGACCAAATCTGGCGATGCTGATATCGTAAACGGCGGCGCGGGCGACGATTTCATCGTGGCTGGCAAAGGTGACAGCGTCGATGGTGGTGCTGCAAAGGGTGAACTGAATTCCCTTTACGTGGCTGACGGTGAAAATGCTGAACTGAAGCTGAATTCCGATGGCACAAGCGGCGTTGTTCAGTATGCCGATGGGCAGCAGCTGACATTTACAAATATTCACAGTGTCGAGGGCGTTGGGCCCACAACCTTATTGCCGTTGGACGGTATCGTGCAGGGCACCAATGGTGCTGATGTCATCGATCAGGATTATGATGGCGATCCGCACGGTGACTTTGTCGACAATGGCGACGCGATCCTTGCTGGCGACACGAATGACATGGACGTCATTCAAGCATTCGGTGGCAACGACACAATCACCGCAGGCAACGAAGACGATGAAGTGTTCGCTGGTTCTGGTGACGATTTTGCCGAAGGCAATGGTGGTGACGACCTGATCTACGGCGAAGCCGGTCAAGATGTTCTTTACGGGGACAATGGAACGGCCGTTCACATGAATGGCCCCGTCGTTTCACCCGATGCAGAAAATACGAACACTTATTGCATCAGCGAAGAAGGTGTTCTGAACCTTGATTTTGACACGACAAAATCTTTGGTCACAGAAGACGTCTGGTTTGCAGAAAAAGTCACCATTGTTGCCGGCAATGGCCAGATCTTGGGTGATTGCGAATTGGTCGAAGGTGAAACGGGCCAGTTGTACGTCAAGTTGGATCAGCCGGTTACGGTCGACACGCAAATTGTGATCCAGATCAACGATGGGACAGCCAATCAGGCCAACCCGACATTCGAAGAATTCACCGTGGGTGTGGGTTATCAAAACTATGGCTTCCCAAATGTGAACACGGGCGTAACGTCGGACACGCAGTATTGGGTTGCGAACAGCTCGCACCTTAGTTCGCTGACATCTACAAACTATTTTGCGAACCAAGGCTGGTATCAGGGGTCGCCGTCGGTGACGATTGCGGACCAGATGTTCAACAATCCGACGTCCAACAATGACAATTCAACACCCGGTTCGCCGTCAGACATCTATATCGGTGCCAACGCACTGGTGAATGACTTTTTGATTACGGATCCAAGCGGGAACATTGTCACTGGCAACACGCTGACACTGACCATCCCTGCTGGGTCAGACACATCTGAAATCTTCGGTGTTGTTGCCAACGTCGAAGCGATGATGCGTGGTGTTCCGGGCCAACACCTGTACAACAATTTTGAAGGTGACGAAGACTTCTCCGTTGATGTGATTTCGATCGGTGGTGCGGCGACGACTGGGATTTCCAAGGATGTCGATATCCTCGACAACCATTTGAATATCTATTCGCCCATTTCGTTCGATCTGAACTGGAACGGTGTGATTGATGTCACAGGCAATTCAACGGCTTATGGTCACGCCTATGCACCTGGCGCGACAACGGTAACGTTTGATATCGACGCCGATGGCACAACCGAAGAAATCGAATGGCTGCAAGGCAACGGTGACGGTCTGCTGATCGACACCACATTGATTGGCCCGGGCAACTATGTCGATGGGTCCGCCCTGTTCGGTGACGAAGGCGGCACCTATACAGATGGTTATGCCAAACTGGATCTGCGCGACCTGAACGGCGACAACCAGTTGACGGGTTCAGAACTGAACGGTCTGCAAATCTGGGTGGACGATGGCGACGCGGTTCTGGAAGCGGGCGAATTGCAAACGCTGGCCGACAACGGGATTACTGCGCTGGATACTGTTTGGTCACCCGTGATCAGCGGCGGCGAAGTGTTGATGCAGTCAACGACTGACGTGAATGCAGAAGCAACCGGCGATGTGACATATTCGTTGACGGGTCCTGATGCCGCGTACTTCGTGATTGATCCGCAAACCGGGGAAGTGTCTTACGCGCCCGGGTTCCAGCCGGACTATGACAACCCGCAGGACGCGGACGGTGACAACCAGTACGACTTTGAAGTTGTACGCACATGCACGAACCCTGTCGGTGTTTCCCAGGAACCTGTCACGATCAAAATCGAAGATCCGTGCATTGGTGGTGATGATATCATCTACGGCGGTGCCGATGACGATCTGATCTATGGCCAAGGCGGTGAAGATACGCTGGTCGGCGACGAAGGCGACGACATCATCTATGGCGGATGCGACGATGATGTCATCATTGGTGACAATGAAACAATCGGCGAAGATCTGGATCCGTCGGATGGGTGCATCACAGTCATTGATGACAGCCCGTGTTTCTGCATTGATCTGAGCACAACCAAAACCATGGTGACCGAAGACGTTTGGTTTGCAGAAAGCATTCCGCTTGTCACGCCGAACGGCACGTTCATCGGCAACTGTGACTTGGTAGAAGGCGACGATTCCACCTTTACAATCGAATTGGACGCACCGGTTGCAACCGACACGGTTATCCAGATCCAGATCGGGGGTGGAACTGCTGGTCAAGCGACGGCGGCATTCAACGAATTCACGTATATCAACGCCTATCAGGGCGATGGAACCAGCCCCTTTCCGTCAACCAACCCGCAACCCGTATCGAACGAGGTTCAATGGTGGCTTGGGGACTCTGCCCATGCGACCTATATCACTGGGCAAACGTGGTACAACCCGGCGGTTTGGTTCAGCAATCCAACGTTCACGCCTGACCCGACCACTGGTACGATCGCGGATGCCTATATCGGTGTCGGCCAGTTGAACAACGACTTCGAAGTGCTTGATTCCTCTGGCAATTTGATCACTTCGAATATCATTTCGGTGACTGTTCCAGCAGGCAGCACAACATCTGAAGCGTTCACCATCGAAACCAATCTGGAATCGATGATCAATGGTGCGTACCAAAACAACTACCAAAACAACATCGAAGGTGACGAAGATTTCACCATGGAAATCATTTCCATCGGTGGCGTGGCGGTATCTGGCACGACCAAAGATGTGATGATCGAAGATGTTCACCTGAACACCTATTCGCCAATTGCATTTGATCTGAACTGCAACGGCGAAATCGACGTTACCGGTAATTCGACAGCTTATGGGCACGCGTATGCACCCGGTGCGACAACAGTGATGTTCGACATCGACGGTGACGGAACCGAAGAAGACATCGAATGGATGGCTGCAAACCAGGACGGTCTGCTGATTGATCTGGCTGTTCTGGCATCCAACGGTGGCGTTGCTGACGGTACTGCATTGTTCGGTGACGAAGGCGGCACATACGTGAACGGCTACGCCAAACTGGATCTGCGTGATCTGGATGGAAACGATGTTCTGACCGGCAACGAACTGCTGGATCTGGCGATCTGGGTCGATGATGGTGATGGCGATGTAGAAGCCGGTGAGATTCATGCGCTGACAGATCACGGTATCACAGAGCTGAGCACTGTTGGCATCAACACTGTGGTGAACGGGGAAACATTGATCCGTTCCGAAACAGTGGGCGACGCCGAATTGGCTGGCACTGTTACGTATTCGATCACCGGGCCAGACGCGGCGTTCTTCCAGATTGATCCTGATACCGGGAAACTGACCTATGCTGATGGGTTCGACCCCGACTTTGGCAATCCACAGGATTCCGATGGCAACAACGAATACGAAATCAACGTTGTTCGTTCGGGTGGTGATTTCGACCAGCCGACAATCGAACCGCTGACGATCAAAGTCGCAGACACCGACGAAGGTGGCGATGATGAACTGTACGGTGGTCTGGGTGATGACGTCATCGACGGCAATGGCGGCGACGATTACATCGAAGGCAACGAAGGCAACGATAC
>JAHDBC010000012.1:27456-69754 GCA_020630595.1 Planktomarina sp. | reverse complement strand
GCATGTAGCTCTTGACGATTTTCGCGTCAGGAGCGGACAGGGTTGTCGTGCCGCGTGCGTCACGAATGAATTTGCGGGTGCGTTTGATCATGCCGTGGCGTTTGCCCGCCTGGCCGGCCAGGACTTTGCCTTTCGCCGTGACCTTAAAGCGCTTTTTCGCGCTCGATTTCGTTTTCATCTTGGGCATTTGCGTCTCCTGTATCTTCAGTACGTTTACGCACGACTCGGCATGCCACTTGGGCCGGCCGTGCAAGGATGTGGGTCTTTAGGAAAGTGGGCGCGGAATGGCAAGCCTGAATCTGCGCTATGGCCCCAGAACAAGCGCTGCGACCTCAATAAAGGCCATGGGGATATCTGTGGCTTGCAAAGGCGTGGGCGACCCCAGATAGGCCAAGGCCCCTGCGGTCGCACCAACGATGATCACAAAAAGACCGGGCCATATGGCGCGGCCTTCAACACTGCGGCCCAGGCTGGACATCATTCCGAACCCTATTGAAAGGGTCGAAATCACGATCAGCCATGCCACGGTCATCAACATCATGCATCATCCGGTTCTGATCTATAGATAAGCCGTTCTTCGCATGGTGCAACCCGCAGGATGTTTGTGGTGCCTGCCTGGTTGAATGGCACCCCTGCTGTCACGACGATCTGGTCGCGGGATGTGGCGAACCCTTGCCGCACGGCGGCACGCACGGCGGCGACAACTGCGCCCTTGAACCGTTCCACGGGGCCGGTCATCACGCAGTTTGTGCCCCATGTCAGGCACATGCGCCGCGCTGTGACTTCGTTTGAGGTCAGCGCGATGATCGGCACCGATGGGCGTTCGCGGGCCACAAGTGCGGCTGTTGTGCCGGAAAATGTGAACGATGCGATGGCGGCAATTTCTGTGGCTTCGGAAATTTCCCGGCTGGCGGCCACAATCCCATCGGCCACGGATGTGCGTTCCACCCGGCGCGATGCATCGATGATGTTGCGATAGGTTGGATCGGCTTCCACTTCGACGGCGACGTTGTTCATCGTTGTCACCGCTTCGATCGGGAAATCACCGGCAGCAGATTCCGCAGACAGCATGATCGCATCGGTGCCTTCGTAAATGGCGGTCGCCACGTCCGACACTTCGGCCCGTGTGGGCATCGGGCTTTCGATCATCGATTCCAGCATCTGCGTGGCCACAATCACGGGCTTTGCGGCGGCCCGGCATTTGCGGACCAGTTGTTTCTGGATCGGCGGCACCGCTTGCACAGGCAGTTCCACACCCAAATCGCCGCGCGCCACCATGATCCCATCGCTGACCTTCAGGATGTCATCAAACGCTTCAACCGCTGCGGGTTTTTCGATCTTTGCCAAGACCGCCGCCCGGCCATTGGCCAATGCGCGGGCTTCATAGATATCTTCGGGCCGCTGAACGAATGACAGCGCCAACCAATCCACGCCCAGACTGCACACAAATTCCAAATCAGCCCGGTCTTTGTCAGACAGCGCCTTCAAGGGCAGCACCACGTCTGGCACGTTTACACCCTTGCGGTTTGAAATCGTACCGCCGGCCGTGACCGTGCAGTCAGCAAAATCAGGCCCGCATGCATCCACCGTCATGCGGATCTTGCCGTCATTGACCAGCAACGTGGCCCCCGGTTCCAAGGCCTGAAAAATTTCTTTGTGCGGCAGGCAGACACGGGTCGCATCGCCCGGCGTGGTGTCCAAATCCATCCGGAATTTTGCGCCAACCACCAGATCTTCGCCATCGTCATTGGCAAAGGTTCCAACGCGCAGCTTCGGCCCTTGCAAATCAGCCAGAATCGCAATCGGGCTGTCCAGTTCCGCTTCGATCTGGCGAATGATGTCGTGCCGGGCCTGAATTTCGGAATGATCGCCGTGCGACATGTTCAGGCGAAACACATCGGCCCCTGCCAAATGCAATTTCTTGATCATGTCATAGTCGTTAGAGGCCGGGCCAAGGGTGGCCACGATCTTTACATTGCGATCTCGCTTCATCAGTCTTCCTTTTCGGCGTCAGGCAACATCGGATATGTTACCGCTATCGGTGCGCTTGTGACCCATTTGAAGCCAAAGGGCAACTCGGCTACAGGACGCGTATGAACGACCATACACCATTTATTGTAACAGGGCGACAACGGCCCGGCCCGTGGGTGATCACAGCGGACCATGCAACCAACCATGTGCCTGATTGGGTCGGCGATCTGGGATTGGACCCAGCAGACATGCAGCGCCACATCGCCTTTGACCCCGGCGCCGAAGGCGTCGCGCTGGCGTTGGGCGATCTGTTGGACAGTCCGGTGGTCGCATCACGGTTTTCGCGCTTGGTCATTGACCCTAACAGGGGGGCGGATGATCCGACGTTGGTGATGCAACTGTATGATGGCACGATCATTCCGGGCAATCGCCATGTGACCGATGCAGACCGGGCCGAACGTCAGGCCAATCTGTACGATCCCTATCACGCTGCAATTGATGGCGTAATGCGGGATCGGGATGCGCCCGCCTATTTGGCGATCCATTCGTTTACCCCACAGTTGAATGGCCGCCCGCCCCGCCCGTGGCACATCGGCATCCTGTATGCCGAAGATGACCGTTTGTCGGTGGCGCTGGAATCGTCGTTGCGGTCTGAAACCGGTCTGATCATCGGGATGAACGAACCCTATGTGGGCAAATTGCCCGGTGACAGTGTGGACACCCACGCCCTGCGCCATGGCCACCACAACACGCTGATTGAACTGCGCAACGATCTGATCGACACTGCCGAAAAACAGCGGGCGTGGGCCGAACGGCTGGCCCCGCATCTGACCGCCGCCCTAAGCAAAGTGAGTGCCCCCTGATGCCCCATGTCGTCATTGAACACACCGACAAAACCGCCGACCAAATGCCATCTGTCTGCAAGGATGTGTTTGACGCCGCAGCGCAGTGCAGCACATTCACCGACCCCAGCGCGATCAAGGTGCGCAGCCGGTTGTGCGCCAACCACACCGGTGGCACTGGCGACGATTTCGCCCATGCCACCATCCGGATGTTGCAAGGCCGCGATGATGCCGCCAAAGGCGAAGTGGCCGATGCCGTGATGGGTGTGTTGGCCGCCCACCTGACGCATGTGGCGAACCTGACCGTTGAAGTGGTCGATATGGACAAACCCAGCTACCGCAAACGCAGTCTGTGAAAGGACGGATCCGATGGATGATCAAACCAAACTGGAATTGGAAGCCGCAGCATTTCGCCGCTTGCAACAGCACCTGATGCAAGACCGTACGGATGTGCAGAACATCGACATGATGAACCTGACAGGGTTTTGCCGCAACTGCCTGTCCCGCTGGTATCAGGAAGCCGCTAACGAACGCGGGATCGACATGTCAAAAGACGAAGGGCGCGAAGCGTTCTATGGGATGCCCTTTTCCGAATGGAAAGACAAATACCAGACCGAAGCGTCGCCTGCAGCACAGGATGCGTTTTCAAAATCGCATTGAACGGGCTTAGACATGAAAAAGCCGCCCCCGTTTCTGGGGCGGCCTTCTGTTTCTTTGATTGGGCGGATCAGTCGTAAACGCCGCCATCTTTGACTTTGTTGGCGAATTCGGTTGTGCCACCAGCCGCCAAAACCTTGGCCTGTTCGACCCAATTGTCGCGCGACACGCGGCCCTTGAACCCTTCCAGATTGGCATCAACCCATGCAACTTCGTCAGCGGTCCAGCTGGCGACCTGATCAAAGTGGAAAAAGCCCAGATCGTTACACAGGCGTTCCATTTTCGGCCCGATCCCCTTGATCATTTTCAGATCGTCCGCAACGCCACCGCGGGCTGCGGTCAGGGTGTCTGGTTTCACGCCTTCGTCTTTGCCTTCGATCACACCGTCGCCATCGTAATCGACACCTTCCGGTTCTGCGGCAACGGGTGCCGCCACTGGAACAGGTGCGGCGACAGGCGCAGTATCGCGTGCCGCTTGGCATGCGGCCAAGTCAGCTTCCAGATCTTTGATATATGCGTCTTTGTCCGCATGTTTCGCGCGGCACGCATCCAGATCCGCCTGAAGGTTGGTCACATCGCCCCCTTCATAGCTGGAGGCACGGCCCCAGATGATCCATCCGGCCAAAAGACCAATCAAAGCGGCGAGGGCCAAAAGGACCCAGATTTCGCCCAGCAAAAATCCCCATTCCTGGAACATGATCTTATCCCTTCTTTTTCTTTATTGGCTGTTGGTCGCGTCGGACCAAGTGAATTCGGTGCGGCGGTTGGCCGCCAGACCTTCTTCGGTTTCGTTGTCTGCAATGGGGCGCAATTCGCCATACCCCACCGCGGTGATCCGGTCAGATGTCACACCCAGACCCGCCAGTTCGGCCACGACAGAATTCGCGCGCGCTTCGGACAGGCGTTGGTTGCCCGCTTCGCTGCCGCGGCTGTCGGTGTGGCCGCCCACTTCGACAGTCAGGTTCGGGTCTTGCAAACAGTTTGCAATGATCCGCGCCAAATAGCCGACGGTTTCTGCCGATGATGCATCCACATCAGAACCAGAGGTCACAAAGTTGATCTTTGATTGTTCCAGCACCAGTTGGCTGCGTTCGGTACAGGCCGCCACAGATGGGGCAAAGGCAAAGAATGCATCTGATCCAACAACAAGTGGCGCTGGTTCCGGTTCAGCCGCAGGTTCCGGCTCTGGTTCCGGCGCGGGTTCTGGCTCCGGCTCTGGTTCTGGCGCGGGTTCTGGTTCCGGCACCAAGTCCCAACCAGACGCTGTGAAGATTTCCGACCGTCCGTCTGCACGGGTGCGCACGGTGCCCAGCGCAACAGCATTGGGCGATGCAACAACTGTCAGCGGTGCATCGATGGTGGCTTCCATCGCCGCACGCAGCGCATCAACGGGTTCTTCCGGTCCGGCAACAGCACGCACCGAAATGTCATCCCCCACGGCGGTTACGGTCATGGCTTCGACACGGTCTTTCCACGGGGCCACGGCATTCAAAACCGCGACGGCCGCATCCGGTGTTCCGGTCAAACCTTCCTGTGCCCCAACCGATCCGGGTTGGACGCCCAGCGCATCGAATGCACCGGCGGGCGACAGACCCGCTGGCAGTTTACCCGCCACAACGGTCGCAGCATCATTTGCATAATCCAGCGTCCAAGATGGCGGCGTACCATCATCCAGGAATGTCAGGTCGGTGGTGACCGTCACGCCATCTGGCGCATCGGCCAGGATCGCATCAACAGCATCCTGATCCGCAGGCGTCAGCCCAACACCAGACAGACGGATTTCCGTTTCCGAAACATCCAGCTTGCCGGATTGAAGCTGATCCAGCGCGGTCAGCCCCACCTGTGCCTTTTGGGCGAAACCCGCGTCGCTTTCGATTTCAGCATTGCGCAAACCTGCGGTATCCACATCGCTGTTCAGAACCGTGCCGACGACATCGCCCGACATGCCGAACGGCAGTTTGCCACTGGCGGTCACGTCAGCATCAGTTGCAAGAACGGACAAACCGAACGGCACGCCATCATCCGCGATGGCGATATCGGTGTTGACCGCAATGCCATCCGGGGTTGCAGACAGATTTGCAATCGCCGCATCACGCGCGGCGCGGGTGGCCACACCGGTCAGGGTCAGCTGGCCGGGGCCAACATCCAACGTGCCGCTGTTCAGATCGGCCAATGATCCAAGACCCAGCGCAATCGCCGTGTTCAGATCAGCGTCACCGCCAATTTCCGCTTGCTGAACGGATGATGCATCCGTTGGCAGTCCCAGATCAGATGCGATGGACGCGGGATCCAGATCAAAGGGCAGTTTGCCCGATGCTGTTGCCGCCGCACCGTCAGATGCAACGCGCAGTCCGAACGGGGCCCCGTCATCATAAATGCTGATGTCCGATGCGACCTGCGCATCATCGGGCAACCCATCAAGGGTCGCGAGCGCTGCTGCGCGCCCTGCACGGGTGGCAACGCCGGTCAATTCAACGTTGCGGTCCGTGATGGTCAATGTCCCATTGCGCAACGCATTCAACGCTTCGACACCGCCGCCTGCGATGGCGGGCCATGTGCCGGCGCCGTCTTCGATTTCGGCCACGCCAACGCCGCCAGCATCGGTGGCACCGTCAAGCCCTGCGGCGATCTGATCGGCTGTCATGCCAAAGGGCAATTTGCCATCGGCGATCTGGCCTGTGTCTGATTTCTGAACGGTCAGTGCAAAGGGTGCACCATCATCCACCAAGCTGATGTCGGACGACACATCAAATGCGGGGTCCACATTGCGCAATGCATCCAACGCGGCGTTGCGTTGGGCGCGGGTTCCGTCGCCGGTCAGCCGAATGGTTTGGCCGACAATGGACAACTGCCCGTTTTCAAGGGCATTCAACCCTTCCAATGCGCGGCCTGCCGCGGTGGGCCATTGGCCGCCCGCGCTTTCGATTTCGGCCAATTCCAGCTGATCTTTCGGGGCATCAATTCCCAAAACGGAATTCACCAGCCCAGCGTCCATGCCAAAGGGCAGTTTGCCCGTGGGGGTTTGCGCAAAAGTACCGGTCCCCGCAGCAAGCGCAAACGGACGACCGTCATCGGCGATGGAAATATCGGTCGTGATGTCAAACGCCGGGTCGCGCAGCGCAAGGGCGGCGGCTTCGGCATCGGCCTTGCCCTGACGGGTGGCCACGCCGCGCAG
Organism: Planktomarina sp.; assembly: GCA_020630595.1. GTDB lineage: Bacteria > Pseudomonadota > Alphaproteobacteria > Rhodobacterales > Rhodobacteraceae > Planktomarina. The sequence continues at coordinate 63,109 of JAHDBC010000012.1, read as the reverse complement.
GGCCATCGTTTGCCCTTCAATTTCCAGACTGCCCATCGTCAGCGCAGACAATCCGCGCACACCATTCAGGGCCACGTCGGACCAAGCCGCTTGTTCAGCATCAATATTGGCAGTCTGAATGGACGACCCATCGACACCAGCGCCGAAGGCGGATTCCACATCCGCGGCGGTCATGCCATAGGGCAGTTTCCCCGTACCAGCGGTGCCATCTTCGCCTTTTTGCAAAGACAGGCGCAGCGGGGTGCCATCATCAATCAACTGAATGTCAGACCGGACACCATAATCAGACCCGATCGCGGCCAATGTGGCCTCTGCACTGATTTTGCCATCGCGGGTGGCGGCACCGGTCAGTGACAGATCGGTGTCGCTGATCGACAATGTGCCGCTGTCCAGCATGGACAGGGCCGTCACACCGGACCGGCTGAAATCGTTCCAATCAGGCGTTGGTCCACCGACCTGCGCCAATGCAACCCCGGTGCTGTCCATCTGCTGGCCCAAGTCGGCTTGCAAACCGTCAATGTCCGCATCCTGTGGCAGTTTGCCCACGGCGGTCGCCGTTTCGGCATCCTTGCGAACGGTCAGGCGCATGGGGGTGCCATCGTCTTCGACCGTGATCGCATCCGTCAGCGTGTATCCGTCTGGCAAACCAGCAAGGGCTGCAAGGGCCGCATCACGGTTCGATGGCAACGCCGCCAGCCCTTCGATCCGCACATCGCGGTCGGACACTTCAACACTGCCGGATTTCAGCTGGGACAATCCATCCAGACCCTGCCCCACAACACCGGGCCATTGATCATCTGGCATTCCGGCAGACAGGGTCAGCCCTGCGGCGGCGGCACCGATGCGATCGGCAAACGCAACGCGCTGCGCTTCGGATGGCACGTTCCCGCTGTAGGATTGATCCCCATCGGACAAGGTCGATTGAAACACATAGGGTGACGCGGTGGCCAGAACCGTCAGATCGTCGCGCACAACGCGGCGCCCGTTCACATCATTCAGGGTCGCCAGAATGGCATCGCGGTCCGCTTCGCTGTCGACCAGACCAGAGACCTGAATATCCCGCCCACTGACAGATGTGGACAGCGGATGCTTGCCCCCTGCAATCGCCGCGCGTGCGCCTTCGGTGACATCTGTTTCCATGCGAACCGCATGGTTTTGTGATCCCCACCAGCCCAAAACGCCGACGCCACCGCACAGCACGATTGCACCCAGAATAGTCCGCATGTCCCAGTTCCCCGCTTTATTTGCGGCCACAATGAACAATTCGGCGAATCGCGCAAGGGGGAATGGGCGGCCCGAAGTAACACCGTTCGCTTCGGGCACGGTTTATGACTCAAATGCCTCAGATGGCGGCTTTGCGGCTTTCATCCAGATAGATTTCGCGCAAACGGGGCGCGATTTTGCCCGGTGCGCCCGTCCCAATGGTGGCCCCGTCGATTTCAACGACCGGCATGACAAAGGTACTGGCCGATGTGACAAATGCCTCGTCTGCCTGTTTGGCTTCTTCGATGGTGAACAGGCGTTCTTCGACTTCCATCTGCGCTTCTTTGGCAAAGCGCAAAACGGCGGCCCGGGTGATGCCGTGCAGGATATCGTTGGACAGCTGACGGGTGATGATCTTGTTGCCTTTGACGATATAGGCGTTGTTGGACGACCCTTCGGTCACATGCCCGTCTTCGATCATCCACGCATCATCGCAGCCCGCAGCCTTGGCCGCCATTTTGGCCATGGATGGATACAGCAACTGCACTGTTTTGATGTCGCGGCGCGCCCAGCGCTGATCTTCGATGGAAATCACCTTGATCCCTGTGCGCGCAGCGGGTGCATCGGCCAGACCGGGTTTGTTCTGCGTGAACATAACAACCGTCTGCGGCGTATCAGCGGCAGGATACACAAAATCCCGGTCGCCGTCGGATCCGCGTGTGATTTGCAGATAAACCAGACCGTCCGTGATATCGTTCAGGCGCACAAGTTCGCGGTGTGCCGCCAACAGATCGTCTTTGGTGATCGGATGACCCATGCCCAGTTCAGACAACGACCGTTCCAGCCGCACGGCGTGGCCGTCAAAATCCACCAATTTGCCATCCAGCACAGATGTGACTTCATAGACGCCATCGGCGAACAGAAAGCCGCGATCAAAGACGGAAACCATCGCTTCGGATTCAGGAACATAGTCCCCATTTACATAGACAGTGCGGGTCATTGGACTATCCCCAAAGTTCGGGCCGGGGTGGATGCACACCGGCGTCATCAAATTTCAATGCTGCATCGCGGTCTTCTGCCAACAAAAGCGGGCCGTCAAGATCGGTAAAGGCCGCACCCTGCGCAACCAGCGTGGCCGGGGCCATGGCCAGCGATGTGCCGACCATGCACCCAACCATGATGCCAAATCCCGCATCGACTGCCGCTTGGCGCAACTGCAACGCTTCGGTCAGGCCACCGGTCTTATCCAGCTTGATGTTGGCAAAATCGTATTTGCCCGCCATTGCGGCAAGCGATGTGCGGTCATGGCAGGATTCATCTGCGCACACCGGCAGTGGACGGGCCAGCCCCAACAGGGCGTCATCTTCGGATGCTGGCAGCGGTTGTTCCACCAGTTCCACCCCCAAACGCACCAGATGCGGGGCCAGATCGGAATAAACTTCTGCCGTCCAGCCTTCATTGGCATCCACGATGATGCGCGATGCAGGTGCGCCGCGTCGCACGGCCTCCAACCTTGGCATATCGTCGGGGGTGCCCAGCTTGATCTTCAACAGGGGGCGAAATGCGTTTTTTGCGGCCTGCGCTTCCATTGCTTCGGGCGTGTCCAGCGACAGCGTATAGGCCGTGATTTCCGGGCCCAAATCCCTGATCCCGGCCAAAGCCGCCACAGTTGTGCCCTTGCGCTTGGCCTCCCAATCCCACAGCGCACAATCCACTGCGTTTCGGGCCGCCCCCGCAGGAAGTGCATCTTGCAATTCCTGCCGATCCAGCGCCCCCAGACCGTTGATCTGCGCCGTTACACTGTCCAGCGTTTCGCCATAGCGGGCATAGGGCACGCATTCCCCCCAGCCGGTCACGCCCTGATCTTCCACAAAGACGGTCAGGACATCGGCCTGTGTCCGCGACCCGCGCGAGATCGTGAACACCTGGGCCAGCTTGAACGATTCTGCCTGGACAGTGATTTTCATGGGTCAGATGCCTTCCAACGCATCGACCAGCTTGCCGGCACCGACGCGGATCGGGTCCGTGGTGGGCAGGCCCATGCGGTCTTCAACCTCTGCCAGATAGGCCAATGCTTCGGCTTCTTCCATGTGCTGGGTGTTGACAGAAATGCCCACGACCTTGCAATTCGGGTTCGCCACTTTTGCAAGCGCCAGCGCGGTATCGCGCAAATCTTCCAGCGATGGCTGCTGATATTCGGGCAGGCCGCGCATATGCGCCCGTGTCGGTTCATGGCCCAAAATCAGCGCGTCAGGCTGACCGCCGTGCACCAGCGCCATGGTCACACCGGAATACGATACATGGAACAGGGACCCCTGCCCTTCGATATGATCCCAATGATCATCATCGTTGTCTGGCGTCAGATATTCGACGGCCCCAGCCATGAAATCGGCAATCACAGCATCCAGCGGCACACCGCCCCCGGTGATCAGAATGCCGGTCTGGCCTGTCGCGCGGAACGTGGATTTCATGCCGCGCTTTTGCATTTCAGCATCCATCGCCATCGCAGTGTACATTTTGCCCACGGAACAATCCGTGCCAACGGTCAGGCACCGCTTGCCGGTGCGTTTCTTGCCGTTGGCAATGGGATAGGCCACGGATGGGATGCGCACATCATGCAGCGTGCGGCCATTGACGCGGGCTGCCGCGACCAGTTCATCTTCGTCACGCAACAGGTTGTGCAGGCCAGACGCCAGATCGAACCCTTTTTGCAGCGCTTCGACCAGCACTTCTTTCCAGGCTGCGGAAATCACGCCACCCCGGTTGGCCACACCAACGACCAGCGTTTTGCAGCCCTGTTCCAACGCTTCGTCCAGCGACAGATCCGGAATGCCCAGATCGGCGCCACAGCCATCCATGCGGAACTGACCAACAGCATTTTCCGGGCGCCAGTCCCGGATGCCGATGGCCACTTTGGCGGCCAGCATGTCGGGCGCGTCGCCCAAAAACAAAAGGTAAGGAGTACGGATCATGGGAATCATCCTTGCAAGAATTTCCCGCAGTATACGGCGGTACGCGCGAAGGTCTTCGCAGATATGGGCGTAAAGGCAGACATTTCTGCAAACCTTCACCGATTTCAGAAAATTTTGCGCAAGATTATTCTACGTTTCGGATCAGAAACCGTTGATCCTCCAGACCTGCGCGTGATTCCCGCACGATTTTCGCACGGGGCCGTCATGCTGCACATGCAAAATGCGGTTGCAGCATTGTGCGAAAGATAATACCCACCACAGCGAACAAAACGTAACATTCTTACCCAAAGGTCCATGCGATGTCTTTCCGCCTGCAACCCGCACCCGTTGATCGTCCGAACCGTTGCCAACTGTTTGGCCCCGGATCGAACACCAAGTTGCACCCAAAAATGGCGGCGTCAGCGGCCGATGTGATCAACCTGGATCTGGAGGATTCCGTCGCCCCCACCGACAAGGACATGGCGCGGGAAAATGTGATCAAAGCGACCCATGATATTGATTGGGGCACGAAAACCCTGTCTGTTCGGATCAATGGGTTGGATACGCCTTATTGGTACCGCGACGTGGTGGATTTGCTGGAACAGGCATCCGACCGGCTGGACCAGATCATGATCCCGAAAGTGGGATGTGCCGGCGATATCTATGCCGTCGATGCCTTGGTGTCTGCCATCGAAGCCGCCAAGGGCCGCAAGAAACGCATCACTTTCGAAGTGATCATCGAATCCGCCGCGGGCATTGCCCATGTCGAAGAAATCGCCGCCGCATCTGACCGGTTGGTGGCCATGTCATTGGGCGCTGCGGATTTTGCTGCATCGATGGGCATGCAGACCACAGGCATCGGGGGTACGCAGGAAAACTACTACATGCTGCGCGACGGGGTGCAGCATTGGTCAGACCCATGGCACTGGGCGCAGGCCGCCATTGTCGCCGCCTGTCGCACCCACGGCGTTCTGCCGGTCGATGGTCCATTCGGGGATTTCAGTGATGATGACGGGTTCCGTGCGCAGGCGAAACGGTCGGCCACATTGGGCATGGTCGGCAAATGGGCCATCCACCCCAAACAGATCGCCTTGGCCAACGAAGTCTTCACCCCATCAGAAGACGCTGTTGCCGAAGCCCGCGAAATTCTGGCAGCCATGGAACAGGCCAAGGCCAACGGCGAAGGCGCGACCGTCTACAAGGGTCGCTTGGTCGATATCGCGTCGATCAAACAAGCCGAAGTGATCGTGAAACAGTCTGAACTGATCGCGGCATCTGCGGGGTAACGAACGGTGGGTTCCACCCACCCTACGCCACTGGCGCGGGGTGGGTGTTCCGAACCTATTGCGCCGTGCGCAACCAGACCAAGCCGGCGTCACAGGTCGCACGGCAATCCTTGGCATCTTTGAACAAATCAGACGCCAACATGATCGATGATGCCCCCGGCCCCATAAAGCGTGGGTCGTCACATTCGCCATCATTGGCCCATTCTGACGTGTCATCGCCATATCGGATAGCATCGCATTGGGTCGCGGCCTTGCCGGCGGCCACGCTGACCAGTTCAACCCGGCCACTGTTGAACAGGGTCCGGCAATCGGTGGCGTCGGCTTCTGTGTTGGCTTGGTTCAGCGATGTCGCCATCCCCGCCCCGATGAAGCGCGGATCATCGCATTCGCCGTCATTTGCATATTCGCTGCTGTTGTCGCCAAAATTCAACGCCACAGGCACAGCGCAAGCCGCCAAACCCAAAAGCCCAAGGCCTGCAAAAATGCCGCCGCGCAGTGTGATATGAAATGACATCCGAAAAATCCTTTGCTGTGAACAGGTCTGTAGCTTCGCAAAGTCAGGCTTTTCGCGCAATCCATTGCATTGCGATTGAATTTCGCTGCGGCGCTTTGCATATAGCAACGAAACAAGGGAACGTAACGTCATGACCCATTATCTGGATTTCGAACGCCCATTGGCAGAAATCGAAGGCAAGGCAGAAGAACTGCGTGCCTTGGCGCGGGCCAACGAAGAAATGGATATCACGGACGAAGCCGCCGCCCTGGACAAAAAGGCCGCTGACCTTTTGGTGTCTTTGTACAAAGACCTGACCCCGTGGCGGAAATGTCAGGTTGCGCGGCACCCGGAACGGCCCCATTGCAAAGACTATATCGAAGCGTTGTTCACTGAATACACGCCATTGGCCGGGGATCGCAATTTCGCCGACGATCAGGCCGTGATGGGTGGCTTGGCCCGGTTCAAAGGGCAGCCCGTCGTGGTGATTGGCCATGAAAAGGGCAGCGACACGAAATCCCGGATCGAACGCAATTTCGGCATGGCCCGGCCCGAAGGGTATCGCAAGGCCGTCCGGTTGATGGATCTGGCCGACCGGTTTGGCCTGCCGGTGATCACCTTGGTTGATACCCCCGGCGCATACCCCGGCAAAGGCGCAGAAGAACGCGGCCAATCCGAAGCCATCGCCCGGTCCACCGAAAAATGCCTGCAACTGAAGGTGCCGTTGATTTCCATCATCATCGGCGAAGGCGGATCCGGGGGCGCGGTCGCCTTTGCCACGGCAAACCGCGTCGCGATGTTGGAACATTCGGTCTATTCGGTGATCAGTCCCGAAGGTTGTGCATCGATCCTGTGGAAAGACGCGGAAAAGATGCGCGAAGCCGCCGAAGCCCTTCGCCTGACTGCGCAAGACCTGACCGAACTGGGCATCTGTGACACCATCATTTCAGAACCCATGGGCGGCGCACACCGCGACCGCACAGCGACATTGGACGCCGTTTCGGGGGCCATCGCAACGATGCTGGATGAATTGACCAATCAGACGCCAGACGATCTGCTGAACAACCGTCGCCGCAAATTCCTGTCGATGGGATCGAACGGGTTGGCGGCCTGATCTGACGCGGCTGGGCAGATTCTGTTGATTGTGGTATGCTTCTTAAACAATTGTTTAAGGAGGCTTAGATGAAACGCCTATTTTCAGCCCTGTTTTTTACCCTAAGTGCAGGCGCCGCCGCAGCGTGCCCGGATGCTTCGGCATGGGGGGCCCAAGCGACCTATTCCGGGTCGGATCTGTACAGCCCGCGTGCGCTGGATGTCGTTGCGGGGGGGGATCGAAATCTTAAGAAATGTGCGATCAACTGGCGAAACTGGAACGGTCGTCCCAGCGGCCACGTTACGTCTGCGCCAGACTTTTCGATCACTGTGAACAATTTGGGCGGCTATGAAATTGAATTCCGCGTACTTTCAGAATGCGATGCGGTTCTGGCTGTGAACACGGCGGCGGGCAACTGGTATTTTGACGATGACGATAATGGAAACATCGATCCGAAAATCCGCTTCACCAACCCGGCAGGCGGCGGCATTTACGATGTCTGGATCGGCACCTATGACGGCAGTCTGTGCAACGCCCGTTTGATCATCGAAACGTTCTGATCCCGTCAGACGCAAGCGCACGGCCAATCTTTGCGCCAATGGGGTGGTGGCCCTATTCTTTCGGGTCGCCCCACATGGTGTCGCGCGCCCGCGCGGCCCATTGGGCGTCGTAGGTTTTTCCATCAAACCCGGCCTTTTGGGCGCGCAGGATATCCCCCATTGTGGGCAGGCCGGGGCTGTCGTCTGCCGTGTCCCAGACACCCGCCCGCATGAGGGCGCGGGCACATTGTGAATAAACCTCTGCCACTGTGATGACGATCACGGACCGGGGGTGATGCCCGCCCTGTTCAAATGCAGCGATGATCCCCGCATCGACGGACAGCCGTGCCGTGCCGTTGACGCGGATCACATTGTTGGTTCCGCGCACCATGAACATCAGCGAAACACGCCCGTCTGCCACGATGTTGCGCAGGGAATCACAGCGATTGTTGCCGCGCCAATCCGGCATCCAAAGCGTGCCCGGATCGACGATGCGCACAACCGGGCCGTCATCGCCCCGTGGGCTGCCGTCTGTCCCATCGGGGCCAACGGTCGACAGGATGCACAGCCGTGATGCTGTGATCCATGCGGCGTATTCATCCGTGATATGATCGGCAACTTTGATCAGCGATGCGTCTGCCGGGGTGCCATATCGATCTTCCAGCGCGGCAAGGTCGGTGATCCATGTCATGATCGCGCTTCTTTCAACAGGGCATCGGACAGGGGTTCGATGTCCCCTTCCATGCGTGCCATGAATTCATCGTTCGTCAGCCCCGGTTCAATGCGGTCCATAAATTCGACCACTGCCGTGCCACGTGTGCGCATGATCCCGTGTTTCGGCCAGAACGCCCCCACGTTGACGGCAACCGGAACACAGGCCTGCCCCAGTGCCTGATACAGGGCCGCCGTGCCGATTTTATAGCTGCGCTTTTCCCCCGGGGCGACACGGGTGCCTTGCGGATAAATGACCAGCTGGCCCGGGCGGGCCTGTCCGGATTGCACCGCGGCGACCATCTTTTTGATCGCTTCCGCCCCTTTGCCCCGGTTCACCGGCACACAGCCCAAACGGTACGCATATTGCCCCAGAATCGGGGCGAACAGAAGTTCGCGTTTCATGATGAATTTGGGGCGCGGCAGGTGGTAAAAAATGATGATGATATCGAAGAAAGACTGATGTTTGGCGGCGACCATCACTTCGTCTGTGGGCGGTGTGCCCCGCACTTCGGTTTTCAGGCCAACCATCCAGCGCGCCGTAAACAGAACCCACCAGCAATAGGTTTTGCAGGCCGCATGGGCCCCCGCTGGATGCAACAACATCGGGATCAGGAACACGACGGCCAAAACCACCATCGCCAGATACATCTGAATGATGAACACCAGCGACAGCACCCATTGAATGGCTTTCATTATCGTAGTTCCCTTAGGGCGCGGCGCGACGCGCGGCGGGTGGCAAAAAAGGCAATGACCCCGGTCAAGAACGGCAGGGCCAGCGGCATCAACCATTGGTTTCCCGTGGGGCGCAATCCGGTCAGAAAACCGGTTTCGTCTTCTGCGCCCGGCATCAGGGTTAACACCACTATGCCCACCCCCATGCCGATCAATGCACCCAGTATGGACCGCAGCGTGAAGCGGCGCACAAAGGCCTGCGCGATGTAATGATCACGCGCGCCAATCAGCCGCATCACCTGTATGACCTGATGATTGGCCGCCAGCGCCGATTGCGCCGCCAATGTCACGATCACGGCCAGCGTCACACCAATCAAACCCACAGCCAGCCAGCCGACAAGGCGCAGCCGGTTGGCCGCCCCGACCAAGGGCCGTTGCCACCGACCATGGTCGTCAAAGGCCGCACCGGGGGCTTGCGCCGTCAGCCGCAGTTGCAGGTTTTGTGGATCGAACCCATCTGCGGTTTCCACAACTTCGATCAGTTGCGGCAGGGGCAATTGATCCAGCGCCAGATCATCGCCAAACCACGGGGCCAGCAGGGCCTGCTGTTCTTCCAATTCGATCAGGCGGGATGATTGAACGCCCGGCGTTGTGCGCAAAACCTCTAACACGGCGGCGACCTGGGCTGACATCTGTGTTTCAGGGGCGCTGATGCGAATGGTGGAGGTGCGGGCAAGATCGGTGGACCATCGATCGGCCAAGGTCCCGGTCGCGATGGAAAACGCCAACGCAAAGGTCGCCAAAAACGCCATCGCGGCGGCTGCGACAATCGTCAGGCGCACTGTGAACCCGGTTGGCGGCACCATGCGTTCCGCCTGAGAATCGCCAATCAAAAACGCGGCAATGGTTTCGATCAGGCCCTTCACAGATCTGCCCCCGCCAGCCAAAGCTGTTTTTCCTGAATGCGCAGCACGCGGGCCTGCACATCTGATTTCATGGACCGTATCAGCGCCATATCATGGGTCGCCATCAACACGGTTTTGCCCATCCGGTTCAGTTCGACCAGCAACTGCATCAACCGTTTCGACATATCCCAATCGACATTCCCCGTGGGTTCATCGGCCAAAATGCAATCGGGCGCACCAATCAGCGCCCGGGCCAGCGCGGCACGCTGGCGTTCGCCGCCCGACAAGGATGGCGGAAACGCATCTTCAACGTGTTTCAACCCAACCCATGCCAGCAGTTCTTCCATATTGCCATCGGTGCGCACGTTGGTGGATCCGGCCACGGTCAGCGGCAGGGCCACGTTTTCGGCCACAGTCAGGTGATCCAAAAACTGGCAGTCCTGATGCACCACGCCGATGTTGCGCCGCAAGAACGATACTTCGTCGCGCCCCAGCGCAGATGTGTCACGGCCAAACACCCGCACCGTTCCCTGCGTGGGCTGCAGTTCGGCATAGCACATTTTGATCAACGTCGTTTTGCCCGCCCCCGACGGACCGGTCAAAAAATGAAACGACCCCTGCGGCAGGGCCATCGACACATTGTTTAGCAATGTGGCGCCGCCATAAGAATAGCTCACGTTCTGAAATTCGATCACCGGGACACCCCTTTGTTATGACGCAACTTTGCAGCATGACGCCGCCCCAATCAACGTCACATCACAGGGAAACTTGGCGAAGTCTTTCCGGACTGTTAATTATTCGACAAAGGTCGCGGGTGAATCCTTGCCACTGGCCCCAAGTTGGATGAAATTTCGGTGCGTTTAACCTGTCCTAATTGCGAAGCACAATATGAAGTTCCCGATGATGCGGTCCCCGCATCCGGGCGCGATGTGCAATGTTCGAACTGCGGCCATACGTGGTTTGCCCAACCAAAATCGGCTGGATTTGCAACCCGTGATGCGAAACCACAGCCCGTGCAGCCTGCGGCCCCGGTGCGCCGCCCCCCAAGCCGCCCCACGCCACAGCCGGCGCGTGCGCCCGTATCAGATCAGGCCAAATCCGTTCTGCGCCAAGAGGCAGAGCGGGAATTGGCCGCCCGGCAGGCAGATCTGGACCCATCAGTCGAAGTTCAGCCTGATCTGGATTTGGATGCCCCCCCAAAGGCCCAACAACCCACCGCCGCAGACCTGCGCAAAGCGGCGGCCCCCCAATCGGAAAACACACCGCCACCTGCCGCGCCCGCCCGGCGCGACGCACGGTTGCCCGATGTCGATGAAATCAATTCCACCCTGTCCGCCGATACACAGCGGGCCAATGTCAGACAGCGGCCACCCGATGGCCCTGATGCGGCAGAAGTCCGGGTCAAGCGCAAACGCGGGTTCCGGTTTGGGTTTGTTCTGGCGTTGTTTGTTCTGGCGCTGGCAACGGCGGCCTATGTGTTTGCCCCCGATATTGCCGTTGCACTTCCCAATCTTGCGGATGATGTGAACAACTATGTGCTGTGGGTGAATGACACCCGTCAGGCGCTGTTCAAATGGGCAGAAGATGGAATCAACGCCTTACAGGGCGCAACCGCCGGGTCATCCGCATCCACAGGGGATCAGAACTGATCCAGCAGCCGTTGCAAGTAATTGCGTTCTTCTTCTGATCTGTTCAGATCCTGACCGCGGCGCTGGATTTCATCGATCAATTCCTGTGACCGGTCACGCAAATCCTGTTGGGTGACCATATCTCCGTCCGGGCCATCGCTGCCCAGCGGATTGCCCGTGTTGCGCCCCAGCGGATCGATCTGTTCGAACTGGCCCGGTTCCTGACCAAAGCCCTGATTTTCAGCCGTCCCTTGGTTTTGCTGCTGTTGTTGCTGTTCAGCCAATGCCTGACCCAGATTGCGCATGCCTTCGCGCAGGGCTTCCATGGCCTGGGCCTGATTGTCGATGGCACCGGGAATATCGCCTTCGCGCAAATCCCGTTCCGCACGGCGCATCGCACCTTCGGCCTGATCAAGCGATTCGCGCGCCATATCCCCGGTTTCGCTGCCCGGCGCGGGCAAGTTGCGGCGCTGTTGTTCCAGCAACAGGCGCAGCGCTTCTTGCCGTTCGGCCAACGTCTGACCGTCCCCGGGTTGATCGCCCCCGTTGGGGTTTTGGCCTTGGCCCTGTTGTTGGCCCTGTTGATCCTGACCTTGCTGCTGGCCTGGCTGTCCCTGTTGGTTCTGGCCCGGCTGACCATCCTGCAAATCGCGGAAGGCATCATCTGACAACTGCTGTTGTTGGCGCAGTGTATCCGCCAGCCCTTCCATTGCCTGCTGGCCTTCGGATTGCTGGCCTTCGCCGCCTTGGCCTTCGGCCATTTGCAGATTTTCCATCAGCCGGTTGATTTCTTCCAACAGCTCCATCGCTTCGGCCATCCGGCCTTCTTCCATCAACTGTTCCAGTCGATCCATCATTTCGGCCAGATCGTCTGGCGACACCATGTTTTCGTCTTGGTTGGCACCTTCACCATTTTGACGGTCCCGCTGTTCTTGCGGGTCCAGCGGGTTGCGTTCTGCAAATTCCCGCATGTAATCGCGCTGCGCTTCGCGCAATTCATCCATCAGGCGTGCGATTTCTTCGGGGGATGCGCCGTTGCGGATCGCCTCTTCCAGTTTTTCCTGCGCCCGTTCCAGCGCGGCGCGGGCATCGGCCAACTCCCCTTCTTCGATTTCAAGGGCCAACAGCCACAGCGCCTCTGCCACCTTGTCCATATCAGCTGCGGACATTGCGCCCGGATCAAACGCTTCCAGATCCGCGATGATCTGGCGCAAGGATGCGGCGTCATCGGGGTTTCGAAACACGTCGTCTGGCGAAACGCTGATGGCACGCAGAATTTGTGCCAATCGCGGCCCATTGACGGGGGACCACAAAATATCACGCCGTTGTTCGATCAACGCCTTGGCAAGCGGATCAAAAAACCTGCGCCCGGGCAGCGTCGTTTCAACGGTCGCAGATCGGCCCGTCTGGCCCAGAACATCTTCCACTTCCAAAACGATCCGCACAGGCAAACCCACCCACGGATTCTTTGACAGATCATCGGTCAGCACATCTTCAAACTGCCGACGGTCGCCAGAAATTGTCAGCGGCAATTGCAATTCATAGGCATCGCGCGGCATCGGGGCCGCAATCAGCCCATGCTGGCGGTTCACTTCGTCCAGATGCAGCGACACAAAAGCCCGGCCCGCGACCACCCCATAATCATCCTGCGCCAAAAAGCGTTGCGAAATCCAATTGCGATCCGTGGTTTCAAACCGCGCCGACAGTTGCACCCGTGGCGGATCGTCAGGTTCCGCAACAACAGACCAGATGGCCCCGCCCGGGCCGCGCACTTCCAACCGGCCCGACTGGGCGATTTGAAACTGTTGTTCTGCGGCACTGACACTTTCTGTCACATCCACGCGGGCAGAAACGGTTTCAGCAACCGTCAACGCGCCCACGTCCCCATACAGGCGCAAAATCACATCGCTGCCTTCGGGAACCACAATGCTTTGGCCCACCACATCGTTCAAATAGACACTGGGCTTGCGCGTATAGGCTGGCGGGCGCACCCAGCCTTCCCATGCGGGTCCGGTCGCGATGACATCGCCCGGGTTGACTGCGCGGTCTGCAACCTGCCCCAAAGACCCAAACAACAGCCCAAGGGCCGCGATCAAAACCGCCACATAACGCAAGGCAAACGGATCGCGGTCAGACACGCGCATATCCGGGCGGTCCCGCGTGGCCTGTTCGGCCTGTTTGCGCATTCTGTCCTGATGGGCGGCCCACACGGCCTGAGCGGCCGGATCATCCGTTGCCGTGGCTTGGTGATCCTGCAGCGCCTGCAAGGGCCGACCGGGCAGGCGCGCATCAACGCGATGCTGCGCAACAAACCATCTGGGCATCGTGAACTGCCGGATGGCATAGGCGGCGCCAAAAACCGCCCCCGCCAGAACCGCCGCGGCGCCGATCCAGATCCCTTCAACCGGCCAAAGCGCCACATCAAACAAGAGCAATGCGCCCAGCGCCGCCAAAGCCACTGCGATCAGCGGCCAAACCGCGCGCACCAGATGTTCGGCCCACATGCCAACATAGGTTGCAAAGACCGCACGACGGGACTGTTTTGGCAGACTGGACATCAAAGCGTCCTCCTGAATGGCACTATAGCCATTCAGGTATGGTATCGCGGTTCACCATTTCGTCAAAGGTGGGGCGTGCGCGGATCACCGCGAATTGATCCCCCTGCACCAGAACTTCGGGGATCAGGGGGCGCGAATTGTATTCCGATGCCATCACCGCCCCATAGGCCCCTGCCGACCGAAACGCGACCAATTCACCCGCCTTGACGGGTGGCATGTTGCGCTGCTTGGCAAAGGTATCACCACTTTCGCAAACGGGCCCCACAATATCATAGGGCTGATAGTCCACGCCTGCAGCCGGTTCGATCACCGGCACGATATCGTGGTGCGCACCGTACATGGACGGGCGGATCAAATCATTCATCGCTGCATCCAGGATCAGAAACTGGCGGTCTTCGCCCTGTTTCACATAGATCGTATCTGCCACCAGAATGCCCGCATTTCCTGCGATCAGACGCCCCGGTTCAATTTCAATCTCGCACCCCAAATGGCCAACCTCTTGCCGAATGACGGCACCATAATCGGTGGGCGACGGCGGCGCCAAATTCGACTTTTCATAGGGGATGCCCAGACCCCCGCCCAGATCCAACCGCCTGATCTCGTGCCCCTCTGCGCGCAGGGTGTCGGTCAGTTCTGCCACCTTGCGATAGGCCAGCCGGAACGGGTCCAGATCCACCAATTGGCTACCGATATGCACATCGATGCCCACAATCTGCAAACCGGGCAGTGCGGCAGCCATGGCGTAGACCTCAACGGCGCGGGAAATCGGAATGCCGAATTTGTTTTCAGACTTCCCGGTTGCAATCTTTTCATGGGTCTTGGCGTCCACATCCGGATTCACACGAATGGTGATCGGTGCAACCACCCCCATCGACGTGGCGACATCGGAAATCACCTGCATCTCCGGTTCTGATTCCACGTTGAACTGCCGGATACCGCCTTCCAACGCGGTACGGATTTCACCCGGCTTTTTGCCTACGCCCGCAAACACGATCTTGTCACCCGACACACCTGCCGCCTTGGCCCGGCGATATTCGCCTTCCGACACCACATCCATGCCGGCCCCCGCATCCCCCAACAGCTTCAGGATCGCCTGATTAGACGCAGCCTTCATCGCATAACAGACCAGATGATCGTCAGCCCAGGAAATCGCCTCATCAAACAAATGATAATGCCGCAAAAGCGTCGCCGCAGAATACACATAGACCGGCGTGCCGACGGCCCGCGCAATCTCAGCCACGGGGACATCTTCGGCATGCAACGCCCCATCACGATACAAAAAATGATCCATCACATGCCCCTTTCCGGTGGTCCTGCGCGTCCTAGCAAGCCAACCCAACGCCGCCAACTTCATTTTGCGAAAAATACTCCCGCCGGAGGCATCAACCGCACGTCCCGGATGGGACGGGCCAACATCACGCGCCGCGGCACGCGGCCCAATCAGGTCCGGTCAATCAGGTGACAGGGCGGGTGCGCAGGAACAGATACAGGGGCAAACCACAGCTGACCCCGATGCAGAATGTGGCGGGAATCGCGATCAGGGCCAGCCAGTTTCGCCGCGCCATCACCTCTGCAATGATCCAGATCGTCAGGGCCGTGGCGGCAATCGTCAGATCCCACACCAACCCGCTTGTGGCTGCGTTCACATGCCACGCGTCGACCATTGCCATCAGCGAATAGCCGTTTTCGTTAAACCAGGTGATGAAATAATACATCGGGTGAATGGCCCCCCAGATGGCAAGGGCCAGATACGTAATCCGCAAGGGCGACATGGAATGTCCTTTGTGTTCAGCGTCCAACGCTGACAGTCACCGGCCCGGATGATGCGCTTGCGCTTACGCTTGGCGTGATCCCATTCGGGCCAATTTTCACACCCAGGTTCACCCCCGGTGTGATCGGCACCCCATCAGCACCACAGCCAGCTAGGGCCAAGACCCCACAAATCAACACAACACGCATCACAACACCTTTTCCCATGCGGCGATCTGTTCGCGGACCCGTGTGGGGCTTGTGCCCCCGTAAGACAGGCGCGACGCAACAGAATTTTCCACCGTCAGAACATCATAGACCCCATCGGTAATCCCTTTGTGCACCGATTGCATCTGTTCCAGCGAAAGGTCAGACAATTCGCAGGATTTCGCTTCTGCCATTGCCACCAAAGACCCGGTTACATGATGGGCATCCCGGAATGGCATGCCCAATTCCCGCACCAACCAATCGGCCAGATCCGTTGCCGTCGAAAACCCCGATGACGCCGCTGCATGCAGACTGTCACGATTCGCGGTCATATCGCTGACCATGCCGGTCATGGCAGCCAGCGCCAGCATCAGATTGTCCGCCGCATCAAAGACCTGTTCTTTATCTTCCTGCATGTCTTTGGAATAGGTCAGCGGCAGACCCTTCATCACCATCATCAGCGCCACGTTGGCCCCCATCACGCGGGCAACCTTGGCGCGGATCAATTCAGCCGCATCCGGATTCTTTTTCTGTGGCATGATGGACGATCCGGTGCTGAACCGATCCGACAGGGTCACAAACCGAAACTGCGCAGACGACCAGATCACCAATTCTTCGGCAAAGCGGGACAGGTGCATGGCACAGATGCTGGCCGCACCCAGAAAATCCAAGGCAAAATCCCGGTCACTGACCGCATCCAGCGAATTGGCCGCCGGGCGGTCAAAGCCCAACGCCTTTGCCGTCATGTGCCGATCAATCGCAAAGCCCGTGCCCGCCAATGCCGCAGCCCCCAAGGGCGACGTGTTCATCCGTGCCCGCGCATCTTCAAACCGGGATTTGTCGCGGGCCAACATTTCCACATAGGCCAGCATATGATGGCCCCATGTCACGGGCTGCGCAGTTTGCAAATGTGTGAACCCCGGCATCACCCAATCGGCGCCGGCCTTGGCCTGATCCAGAAACGCCTTCATCAGCGCATCAATGCCCGTGATTGCCGCATCCATCTGATCGCGCACCCACAGTTTGAAATCGGTCGCGACCTGATCGTTGCGCGACCGGGCCGTGTGCAACCGGCCCGCCGGTTCGCCGATCAAATCTTTCAACCGGGCTTCCACATTCATGTGAATGTCTTCCAAAGCGGTCGAAAACTGAAATGTGCCCGCCTCAATCTCTGACAAGACCGTGAGCAACCCTTCCCGGATCGCATCCGCGTCTGTATCTGAAATGATACCAACGGCGCCCAGCATGGCGGCGTGGGCGCGGCTGCCTGCGATATCCTGGGCTGCCATGCGCTGGTCGAACCCGATGGACGCATTGATCGCCTCCATGATTGCGTCGGGCCCTGCCGCGAACCGCCCACCCCACATCTGGTTCTGGTCTTTGGTCATGTAAAACCCTTTCGTCTGACGGAGCCGTCATTATGCGCTTTCTGATTGCCGCCATCCTCTATACCGCGCTGGTGTTGCCTGCAAACGCAGATATGTCTGCCGTGGAAGCCATGCGCGAAGGCGACATGCGCAAACTGCGCTTTCACGAAACAGCGCAATCCGTGACCACAGAAACCTTTGACCATCAAGATGGCGGCCCGGGGTCTTTGGCGGATTACAACGGTAAGATCACACTGGTGAATTTCTGGGCCACGTGGTGCGCCCCCTGCCGCAAGGAAATGCCCCACCTGCGCGATTTGCAGGCCGAATTCGGTGGGGATGATTTCGAAGTCGTCACCATCGCCACAGGCCGCAACGATCTGATGGGGATGAAGGCGTTCTTTGACGACATCGGCGTCGACAACCTGCCTTTGCACAAAGACCCACGGTCTGCTGTTGCGCGCGATATGGCGGTGCTGGGCCTGCCCGTTACCGTTGTGCTGGACCGCGATGGCCGCGAAATCGCCCGGCTTCAGGGGGATGCAGATTGGTATTCAGACAATGCACGCGACATTATACGTGCGCTGATTGATATGTCGGATCGGTGAAACCCCCACGGGCCGCTTGCGGTGGGTTGCACCCACCCTACGCATCGCCAGAATATCGAAAGCAGCCCGTTGTGTGGTTGTTGAACAGCCCGCATGCCTCCATCCATGCATAGACGATCGTGGGTCCGCAGAATTTGTACCCGGCCTTCTTCAAATCTTTTGCGATGCGCGCGCTTAGATCCGATTGCGTTGGCACGTCTGCCTGCGTGGCATAGCCCCCCACCACCGGCGCACCCCCGACATAAGCCCACATGCGATCCGCAAAGGGCATGGCTTCGGCCTGTGCCAGATAGGCCTGCGCGTTGCCAATGGTGGCTTCGATCTTGCCGCGGTGGCGGATGATGCCGGGATTGGCCAGCAGACGCTGCACATCCTGTTCCCCCCACCCGGCAATCACGGCGGGATCGAACCCTTCAAAGGCTGCGCGAAACGCATCGCGTTTTTTCAAGATGGTGATCCACGACAACCCGGCCTGAAACCCATCCAAAATCAGCTTTTCCCACAACGCACGGCTGTCGTATTCGGGCACGCCCCATTCGGTGTCATGATAATCTATGTAAATTTGTTCGGAACCTACCCAACTGCACCGGTTCATTGCCGTTCTCCGTTTACGGGTCCTTAGGGCGCATCGCGCATAGTGACTGTCAGTAATGGAGGGTCCAAATGTCAACTGCGAAACCCGCGAACCAAAAGGACTACAGTATCGGATGGGGTCCGACTGATCCGCTTAGCCATGCGGTATCAGAACGCGACGGCCAAGTGATGAATATGGTGCGGGATGCGCTGGCGATGGGGCGGGGGGTTCTGGCATACCAACCCATTGTCCAAGCGCAAAAGACCAAACAGATCGCCTTTTTCGAAGGGTTGATCCGTCTGGTCGACGACACCGGACGCCACATCCCGGCACGCGATTTCATGTATGCTGTCGAAGACAACGAAATCGGTCGCCAGATTGATTGTCTGTCCCTTGATCTGGGGCTGAAGGCACTGGCGGCAGAACCGAAACTGCGCCTGTCGATCAACATGTCTGCGCGATCCATCGGGTACAAAAAATGGGTCCAAACGCTTGAAAACGGGCTGGCCGGGCAACCCACCGTCGGGGAACGGCTGATCCTTGAAATCACCGAAACCAGCGCGATGGGCATGCCGGAACTGGTGATCAGCTTCATGTCAGACATGCAATCGCGCGGGATATCGTTCGCGATTGATGATTTTGGCGCCGGGCAAACATCGTTCCGATATATGCGCGATTTCTTTTTCGACATTCTGAAGATTGATGGCCAATTCACGAAAAATCTTGCGCGAAACCCGGACAATCAGGTTCTGGTTCAGGCGCTTGTCAGCATTGCCAATCATTTCGAAATGTTCACGGTGGCGGAAAATGTTGAAACGGCCAAGGACGCTGAAATGTTGAAATCGATGAATGTCGATTGTCTTCAGGGGTATCACTTTGGCGCGCCCACGGTATCACCACCATGGACATTGGCGGCAGAGGCGCGCAAGCGCGCCTGATGGGTACAAATCTTTCGTATTGGGATACCATATTGAAATAAAATGACTTGCATGTCAGGTCCTTCAATATTACGCACCCGCAGCATAAGTTGAGCCATAGCGACTCAGCCCTATGCAACGAAGGACCAACCCATGACCAATATCGTTATCGCCTCTGCCGCCCGGACCGCGGTCGGCAGCTTCAGCGGATCTTTTGCAAACGTCCCCGCCCACGATCTGGGAACGACAGTGCTGAAGGCTGTCGTGGAACGCGCTGGCGTTGACCCCGCAGAAGTTTCGGAAACGATTTTGGGCCAGGTGCTGACAGCGGCCCAGGGGCAAAACCCCGCGCGTCAGGCCCACATCAACGCAGGCTTTGCCAAAGAATCTGCGGCATGGGGCATCAACCAAGTCTGCGGGTCAGGCTTGCGGGCCGTGGCCTTGGCCGCCCAGCACATCCAACTGGGTGACGCCGATATCGTTGCAGCGGGCGGGCAGGAAAACATGTCCCTGTCTTCCCATGCCACTTACCTGCGGGCAGGCCAGAAAATGGGCGATATGAAAATGATCGACACCATGATCAAGGATGGCCTGTGGGATGCGTTCAACGGGTATCACATGGGTCAAACCGCCGAAAACGTCGCGGAACAATGGCAGATTTCCCGCGACGCGCAGGACGAATTCGCATTGGGGTCCCAAAACAAGGCGGAAGCCGCGCAAAAGGCCGGCAAATTCGCTGATGAAATCGTGGCCCACACCGTGAAAACCCGCAAAGGCGATATCGTTGTGGACAGTGATGAATACATCCGCCACGGCGCAACGATCGAAGCCATGCAGAAAATGCGCCCCGCGTTTGTGCGCGACGGCGGCACCGTCACTGCGGCGAACGCATCCGGCCTGAACGATGGGGCCGCCGCTGCGCTGATGATGACCGCGCAAGAGGCTGAAAAGCGCGGCATTGAACCACTGGCGCGGATTGCGTCTTATGCCACCGCGGGGCTGGACCCATCGGTCATGGGCGTTGGCCCGATCTATGCATCGCGCAAAGCGTTGGACAAGGCGGGCTGGTCTGTTGGCGATCTGGATCTGGTGGAAGCCAACGAAGCCTTTGCCGCACAAGCCTGTGCCGTGAACAAAGACATGGGCTGGGACCCCGAAATCGTGAACGTCAACGGTGGCGCGATTGCGATTGGCCATCCGATCGGCGCATCCGGCTGCCGCATCCTGAACACCCTGCTGTTCGAAATGAAACGCCGCGATGCCAAAAAGGGCCTTGCCACATTGTGCATTGGGGGCGGCATGGGTGTCGCCATGTGTTTGGAACGCCCTTAACCCATGCGTTGATCCCAATGAAAAGCCGGGCATGGGCCCGGCTTTTTTCATTGCAGCACACACATATCCGCCTTTCGGAAACGTGTGATGCACAATCATGCTGCACCTGCTAACAATATCTGCGAAAATCCATTGCGCAATAATATTGCGCAGTATATGCCGCAACAGAAATAACATTACCGAAAGGAATCATCATGTCCCGTGTTGCCATCGTCACCGGCGGATCCCGTGGGATCGGCGCAGCCATTTCAAAAGCCTTGCAAGCCGCCGGCTGCACCGTCGCCGCGACCTATGCCGGCAACGATGAAAAGGCCGCTGCGTTCACCGCCGAAACTGGCATCAAAACCTATAAGTGGGACGTTGCTGATTATGACGCCTGTCAGGCAGGCATCGCGCAGGTCGAAGCTGATCTGGGCGCAATCGACATCTTGGTCAACAACGCCGGGATCACCCGCGATGCGCCGTTCCACAAAATGTCAAAGGATCAATGGCATCAGGTCATCGATACGAACCTGACAGGCCTGTTCAACATGACCCACAATGTTTGGGGTGGCATGCGCGACCGGAAATTTGGCCGTGTGATTTCCATTTCATCCATCAACGGCCAAAAGGGCCAATTTGCCCAAGCCAACTATGCCGCCGCAAAAGCAGGCGACATCGGCTTTACCAAGGCATTGGCGCAGGAAGGCGCGCGTGCAGGCATCACCGTGAACGTGATTTGCCCCGGCTACATCAACACCGAAATGATGAGCACAATCCCCGAAAAAGTCATGAACGAAGTCATTTTGCCGCAAATCCCGGTTGGGCGTTTGGGCGAAGCCGATGAAATCGCACGCGGTGTGGTTTGGTTGGCATCCGACGACGCGGCGTTTGTGACCGGGTCGACCATGACAATCAACGGCGGTCAGTACCTGACCTGATCCATTCATCACGATGTAATAAGGGCCGCAGTGGGGGATCACTGCGGCCCTTTTCTGTTCGGCGGCACGGCCCAACGCGGATGAACGTCAGTGGGCTAAGGCTGCCGGAGCAGGGTTGGCTGACCCTTTCGAAAACAGGGTGCGAATGGCGGTGATCAAGTCGCGCAGCGCAGCCCCACGCGCAGCATGGGCGGCTTCGATTGCGGTGCGGGACTGGGCGGATGTGGTTGCTTCGATCATGGGGGCCTCCAATGGGCTTGGGTATCTGCGATTGATCTCAATATGGGCGCGGATGTTACCGCTGACAAACGAGACTTGTTCTGCCTTCGGATTAGTTTTACTTAACTGATCATGCCAGATCGCCTGCCCCCACTGACTGCCCTGCGTGCCTTTGAAGCTGCGGCACGCCATATGTCATTTGCCAAAGCGGCAGATGAACTGAACGTGACGCCCGCGGCCCTGTCGTTTCAGATCAAGTCTTTGGAAGATCATCTGGGCCATCCCGTGTTTCACCGGCTGAACCGGGCTGTGGCCCTGACCGAAGCGGGCAAATTGCTGGCCCCGGGGGTAAGTGATGGTTTTGCGACGCTGACGGCTGCGTGGCGCACGGTTCAGCGGGCCACAGATCAAAGACACTTAACCGTGACGGCGGGGCCTGCCTTTACGGCCAAATGGCTTGCGCCGCGGCTTTATGCCTTTGCACAGGATCATCCTGATGTGGAATTGCGGTTCAGCGCCAGCTTGCGCATTATGGATTTTGGTCGCGATGACATCGACGTTGCGATCAGGTTCGGGCGCACGGATCCGGATCCCACATTGTTTGCTGTCCCATTGGCAAATGAATGGGTGACACCAGTGATGATTCCCGAATTGGCCGCAACCTGCCACACGGTGGAAGATTTGCGGAAAATGACCCTGATCGGGGATCAATCCATTGATTTTCTGTGGCCGCAATCGGATTGGCACACATGGTTTGACCTGATGGGGGCAGACATGCCCGATCAGTCTGGCCCGAAATTCAGTCAGGCCGATCATGCAGTCGATGCAGCGCTGGCCGGGGTTGGTGCGGTTCTGGGACGACGGTCCCTTGTGATCAAGGATCTGGCCGAAGGCAGGCTGGTCGCGCCCTTCAAGATCGCGCTGAACACCGGTGCACGATTTCGGTTCATCTGCATGCTGGGTCAGGAAGATCGCCCTGCCATCAGATCATTCAGGGAGTGGATGCAGACAGAGATCCAAAAGACCCAGCATGTGTCGGATCAGTTTGAGAAACGCGATATTCCCCACTGATCCCAAAAGCCCGGATAACGCTATTGGGCCTGCAGCCGCTGGATTTGTTCTTTCAACGCCAGCTTTTGCTTTTTCAACGAAGCGATTTCCAAATCATCGGCCCCGGGCGCACGTTGCGCATGTTCCACAGCGTCCGACAGGGTTTGGTGTTTGCGCTTCAACTCAACAATATGGGAACTAACGGTCATGGTAATCTCCTTCTTGTTGTGAACGTTTTCAGTACAGCACGGAAAACAACTGTCTGTCACGCCGCGCAGCAGCAATCCCGTCCCTTTCGGCAGGGTGCTGCACAAAGGTTGCCAATTCATTAATCAGGAAAAGTCAGTGCCGCCCCATGCCTTAGCACGTTTTCAATCCGCGCATCGTATTGGTCCGATACCCGGCCATCAAAACCCGTCACATGCATCAGAACATTCGGCAACATCTGGAATGGTGCCTTGCTGCCTTTGCGGGCCGTCAGGATAAACCGATTGGGTGGTTTGCCCAGATAAGGAACCAAACAGGCCACCCGCATATCGCCAAACCCCTGCCGGCAGGCCGACAAAAGATCCGGCAGCCGGTCCATGGCATAGACCACGGTCAACCGTCCGTTGGGCTTTAGCCGCTTAAACGCGGTTCCAATCCAGTCTTCCATGGAAAAGGCGCCCGACCGCCCCGCCGCGCGCGTGGCATCGCCCGACACAATTCCCCGCCCGGGATCAAAGAAGGGCGGGTTGGTGATCACATGATCAAAACTTTGATCGGAAAACGGTGTCGGGCGCGACGTTGCATCGCCCTGAATGGCAACAAACGGCAGGTCGTTTCGTGTGCCATTCGCTTGGGCCAGCGCCACCAAATCAGGATTCTGTTCAACGCCGAATGCCTGTGCGCCTGTGCGTTCGGCCACAGCCAACGCAGCCGTTCCAACGCCGCACCCCAGATCCAGAACCGTGTCACCCGCCACCGCGGAACAGGCCGCAGCCAACAAAATCGGATCCATCCCGGCACGGTATCCCTTGGCGGGTTGTTCAATGCGCAGACGCCCCCCCAAAAAATCGTCGATGGTGGTTTTCACAGCCCGTCCGCCTCGATCCCGTTGTCTTTCAGGATGGCTTTGGCCATGAAATGATCCTGATCCGCGACCATCAGGCGACGCGGCAATATGCCAATGCTGCCTTCCAGTATGCTGATATGGACGTCCAATTCGAAGCAAGCTATGTCCTCTCCCTGAAGCAGGGCTTGGGCAAAGGCGATCACAGTGGGGTCGGTGGTGCGCAAAAGCTCTTTCATGGGTTTGACATAAGGGCGTCAGGGTCCATTTGTCGAGTGGATCGGGATCACGGGATAGATGAGTTTGGACAACGCCGTCACAAAGCCGCACGAACGGATGGCCGCCGCATTGGCAGGCGAATTGGACGCCGTGAACACGCTGATCCGCGAACGGATGGCCAGCGAACACGCCCCCCGCATCCCCGAAGTGACCGCCCATCTGGTCGAAGCGGGCGGCAAACGATTGCGGCCCATGCTGACCTTGGCCGCGGCCAAAATGTGTGGCTATGACGGCCCATATCATGTGCATCTGGCCGCAACGGTTGAATTCATTCACACCGCCACGCTGCTGCATGATGATGTGGTTGACGAAAGCGCGCAACGCCGGGGCCGCCCGACGGCCAATCTGTTGTGGGACAATCAATCGTCCGTTCTGGTGGGCGATTACCTGTTTGCGCGATCATTTCAATTGATGGTCGAAACCGGATCGTTGCGGGTGTTGGATATTCTGGCCAATGCGGCAGCCACAATCGCAGAAGGCGAAGTTCTGCAACTGTCGGCAGCACAAAACATTGCCACAACGGAAGAGATTTATTTCAAGGTCGTGCGCGGCAAGACGGCGGCGCTGTTTTCAGCGGCAACCGAAGTTGGCGGCGTCATCGCGGGGCAGGACGCGGCGATGGTCAAAGCGTTGTTCGATTATGGCGATGCGCTGGGAATTTCGTTTCAGATCGTCGATGATCTGTTGGATTATCAGGGCACCGACGCGACTGGCAAAAACATCGGCGATGATTTTCGGGAACGCAAACTGACCCTGCCCGTGATCCGCGCGATTGCCGCAGG
This sequence comes from Planktomarina sp., assembly GCA_020630595.1. Lineage (GTDB taxonomy): Bacteria > Pseudomonadota > Alphaproteobacteria > Rhodobacterales > Rhodobacteraceae > Planktomarina. The sequence goes on along the minus strand of JAHDBC010000012.1, from coordinate 38,012 downwards.
TGATGCGGACGAACGCGCGTTCTGGGATCGTGTCATTGGCAAGGGCAAACAGGGTGATGGTGATCTGGACCATGCGCTGATGCTGATGGAACGCCATGGCACGTTGGTGTCCACACGCGATACCGCAATGGACTGGGCGCAAAAGGCAAAGGCGGCCCTGACCCCCCTGCCAGATCACGATATCAAAGACATGCTGTCCGATTTGGCCGATTACGTGGTTGCGCGATTGGTATGATGTGCGGTGGGTTGCACCCACCCTACAGCCCGCTCCGATATCGTAGGGTGGGTGCAACCCACCGCACGTCGCCCCTTTGCCAAAGCTGTTAACTTAACACCGACCCTGCCTGCACCCACCAGTTTGGATGATCTTTTGCGATCACGGACGCCGCCGATTCCGCCTGTGTGCGGTTTTCAAACAATGCAAAACACGTGCCCCCCGATCCCGACATCCGTGCCAGCGCGGGGCGCGCATCGTTCAGCGCGTCCAAGACATCCTGCACGGCTGGGCAAATCTGGATGGCCGGGGCTTGAAGATCATTGCGTTGCATCGCCAGCCATTCAAACACGGTTGGCCGATCCCACGATTGGGGTGCCGCGGGCAGGCCATCGTTATCAACGCCCGTCAGCGCCGTGAAAACGGGCCCGGTTGGCACGCCCTGCATCGGATTGGCCAATACGATTCCCAATTCGGGCAATCGGGGCAACGCTGTCAGCCGGTCCCCGATCCCTTGCATGCGCAATGACCGCCCGGCCACGCAGACCGGCACATCCGCCCCCAAGGCCAGCTGCGACGGCATGTCTGGCAAGGGTTCGTCCCATAGTTGGGCCATGGCGCGCAGCGTTGCTGCGGCATCCGCACTGCCGCCCCCGATCCCCGCGGCGGCGGGCAAATGTTTGTGTAATGTGATGTGGGTGGGGCAATGGGCGCCAAACAACGCGGCAGCCTGCATCACCAGATTTGACGCATCGGTTGGCACGCCATCCGCCAGCGGCCCTGTCACTGTCAGCGTGGTCACATCCGCCTTGCGCAGGTCAATGCGGTCGCTGATGTCTGCAAAAACAACCACGCTGTCCAACAGATGATAGCCATCCGCCCGCCGCCCCGTCACATGCAACGACAGGTTCACCTTGGCCGGGGCGGTTTCGCTAATTGTCATCCGCAACCTTCACATCGCCACTGGAGTCTTCGGCCCGAACGACATCCAACCCCAGGTCCAGCTTGCGGGCGATGCGGTCGGCCACATCCGGGTCGGGATCAAAGGATGCCGCCCGCCGCCATTGAAACCGTGCTTCGGTTTTGCGCCCAACCATCCAATAGGCATCGCCCAGATGATCGTTGACGACCGGGTCTGTGGGCATTTTTGATACAGCGTCTTCCAGATGGATGACAGCCTGATCAAAATCTTCCAATTGGAACAACACCCACCCCAGACTATCGATGATATAGCCCCGGTCGGGCGCCCCATCGACGGCGCGTTGAATCAAATCGCGCGCTTCTTCCAGATTTTCACCACGATCCACGAATGAATACCCCAGATAATTCAGAACCATTGGCTGATTTGGGTTCAGATCCAGCGATGTGCGAAAATCGGCTTCGGCTTGCGGCCATGTGCCCAGCCGTTCATGGGTCACGCCCCGGGCAAAATACAAAAACCAGTCGTCTTCGGTTGGGGCATCCAATCCGGCGATGACCCGATCATAGATCCGTTGCGCCTGATCGTAATCCTGTGTGCGCCGCAACAAATCGCCCAGGGACATCTGCACCCTGCGAATATCGGGATAGGTTTCGGACAGTTGCGCCAACACTTCGACGGCGGCATCGGCGCGGCCAGAAGATTCCAATGCCTCTGCCCGGCCCAATTCGGCGCGCAAGAATGCAGGATGGCTGCGGGGGACATCATCATAGGCTTCGGTTGCCAGCGCCGGATTGCCCAACGCTTCGAACAGTTGGGCCGACAACAACAGCGCATCAATATTGCGCGGTGCCAGATGATGCGCCAACCGGGTATAGATCAGCAACAGATCGGCGTCCGTTTCCGCCTCTAACGCCAGTGCAATGGTGAAAATCACTTCCCCCATGCCTTCTTGGGCAGAGGTGATGAAATCGAAATCCAACGTCGCCCCGGATCTGATGCGGTCTGCCAGCGCTGTTGCTGCGGCGTTGTCGGTGCCGGCAAAACGCGCCGACAGCATATCTGCCGCCGCATCGCGCTGGTCCAGTTGGACCATGATCTGTGCCTTGGCCAATGCGCCGCGTTCGGTCAGTGGGATGGCAGGGCTGCCCTCTGTGCCATCAAAGACGGCAAGGGCCTGTTCAAAATCCCCCACCAATGCAAGCGCCAGCCCCTTTTGGTACAAGGCAAACGCCCGCACCCCGGCCGTGTCCGCCGTTGTTTCGAATGTGGTCAGCGCCGCGCGAACCTGCCCCTGCCCCATCTGGGCCCAGCCGCGCAACAGTCCATCCATCGCGGCACCGCCCACACTGGTGTCATCCAGAACCGATGCAACGGCGGCAAAATCTTCGCCCTGTGCTGCGGCCACAAGCCCCACAAGATCGGCCATTGCCAGCGGCACGTCCGCCGCGCGCAATTGCCGGGCCAGAACTTCCGCATTGTCGATATCGCCCAGCGCCACAAAGGACTGCAACGCCAGTGATCGCAAATAGACGCTGCCCTGATCCACGGCCAAGGCATGGGACAGATACGTCGCAGCTTGTTTATAATCATGGGCATCAAATGCCTGACGGGCGGCCAGATATGGGCCCGACACGCCTTGGGCGGCAACAGGTGTGGCAAAGGGCATTGTGGCACACAGTGCCAAAACTGAAACGATGCGTTTCAAGGCGGGTCCTCCCGGTTTACCGGAAGGACCTTAGGCAGCCCCAAAGGGCCACGCAAACATGTTCTTACATGTTGGGATAATTTGGCCCATCTCCGCCCTGTGGGGTCACCCATGTGATATTCTGGGATGGGTCTTTGATATCGCAGGTTTTGCAGTGCACGCAGTTTTGGAAGTTAATGACAAAGCGCGGGTCTTTGCCGTCTTCTTCCACCACTTCATAGACCCCTGCCGGGCAATACCGCTGTGCGGGTTCGGCGTATTTGGGCAGGTTCACGGCAATCGGGACGCTGCTGTCTTTCAGACGCAGATGGCACGGTTGGGCTTCTTCGTGGTTGGTGGCCGAAAAGCTGACGTTGGTCAGACGGTCAAACGACAGCACCCCATCCGGCTTTGGATAATCGATGTCTTTGTGTTTGGACGCCGGTTCGGTCGCGTCGGCGTCGGTCTTGCCGTGGGCCACAGTTCCAAACGGGCTGAAGCGCAGCAGGGTTTGGCACCACATATCCAGCCCACCCAGCACCAGACCCCCCAGCGCACCGTATTTGCCCGTCAATGGCGCAACGTTGCGCACGATTTTCAGGTCTTTGCCCACTGGGCCGGACCGCAGTTCGCTGTCGTATGCGTCCAGCGTGTCGCCAGACCGGCCAGCCTTGATCGCGTCATAGGCCGCTTCCGCTGCTTCGATCCCGGAATGCATCGCGTTGTGGTTGCCCTTGATCCGGGGCAGGTTCACCAGACCAACCGAACAGCCCAAAAGTGCCCCACCGGGGAACGCGGCCTGTGGCATGGATTGGAAACCGCCTTTGGTCACGGCCCGTGCGCCGTAGGCCACGCGTTTGCCGCCTTCCAAAACTTTGGCGATGCGGGGGTGGTGTTTGAACCGCTGGAATTCCATGTACGGGAACAGATGCGGGTTTTTGTAATCAAGGTTCACGATATAACCGACGTAGACCTGATTGTTTTCCAGGTGATACATGAACGACCCGCCGCCGTTCTTGAACCCCAGGGGCCAGCCCATCGAATGGGTGACTTCGCCCTGGTTGTGGTTTTCCGGCTTCACTTCCCAGATTTCTTTCATCCCGATGCCAAACTTGGGCGCATCGGCGTCTGCGGCCAGATCGTATTTGGCGATCACTTCTTTCGAAAGGGATCCGCGCACGCCTTCGGACAGGAACACGTATTTGCCGTGCAGTTCCATGCCCGGTTCCGTGTCGTCGCCATAGGTGCCATCTTCGTTCAGGCCGAACACACCGGCCACCACGCCTTTGACTTCGCCATTGTCGCCATAAACCAATTCGGAACAGGCCATACCGGGGAAGATTTCGACGCCCAGCGCCTCTGCCTGTTCGGCCATCCAGCGGCAGACGTTGCCCATAGACACGATGTAATTGCCGTGGTTGTTCATCAGCGGCGGCATCGCAAAGTTTGGCAGGCGGATTTGTCCGGCTTCGCCCATGACGTAGAAGTTGTCTTCTTTGACTTCGGTGTTCAGCGGCGCGCCTTTTTCTTTCCAATCGGGGATCAGACGGGTCAGGCCAGATGGGTCCAGCACGGCACCAGACAGGATATGGGCACCAACTTCGGACCCTTTTTCCAGCACGACGACCTCAAGATCAGCATCCAGCTGTTTCAGACGGATCGCGGCAGACAGGCCAGATGGCCCTGCGCCGACGATGACAACGTCATATTCCATGGTTTCGCGTTCAATTTCGGCCATTGCGGTCCCCTTTTCGGTTGGCCCATTTGCGTTCATGAAAAAACGGGCCGAATTTTCATCCAAGCTGATTGCCTTTATGACAGCCATGTATGCAGGGTCAATAATTTCCCAATGCGACCCAAGGTCCGCAGGATTATTTCGCAACGTCGTTGGTTCATCTGCCCGAAATTCGCGGCATCCAATCTGCGCCATGATCCACGCAAGCCCCTTGCCAAGCGGTGCTGGCTTGGGTCTAGTGATTTGCACACGAAACCCCGGCAAAAGGGCACACCCATGGAAAAGATTCCCCTGACCCGCGCGGGCCATGCGCGGTTGGACGAAGAACTGAAGCATCTGAAATCCGTGGAACGCCCGACCATCATCGCGGCCATCGCAGAAGCACGCGAATTGGGCGATCTGAAAGAAAACGCCGAATACCATTCCGCCCGCGAAAAACAGGGCTTTATCGAAGGCCGCATCAAAGAGTTGGAGGCGATCATGTCGCTGGCTGATGTGATCGACCCTGCAAAACTGTCCGGGGCGATCAAGTTTGGCGCAACAGTCGCCTTGGTGGACGAAGATACCGACGAAGAAAAAACCTATCAGATCGTGGGCGAAGCGGAAGCCAACATCGATCAGGGGCGTCTGAACATCAAATCCCCCATCGCCCGTGCCCTGATCGGCAAGGAAGAAGGCGATAGCGTCGAAGTGCGCACCCCGGGCGGGATGAAATCTTACGAAGTGCTGTCTGTCGTTTACAAATAGACCATGCCCGATCCCTTTGACCCGACGCCAAAGCCGCTTGGACTGTTTTCAACACCCCAGCCCCAGCGCGTGACCGCAACCGAACGCATCGCGATCGCCCTGTGCCTTGTTTGGGGCATCGGGGTTGCGGTCTTCTTTTTCGTGCTGGGCGGGTCTGGCATTTTGGCGGGGGAAAACGGGCTGGTGGTGCTGATGGCGGGTGTTGCCATGTTGTTGCCCATCGCGGTCATCCTGATGGTCGCAGCGGCAGCACGTTCGGTTCGGCTGATGCGCGAAGAAAGCATGCGGTTGCAGGCCACTGTGGATCACATGCGTCAGACGTTCGAAGAAGACGCCCGCGCCCGCAAAACCGGTTTGCAGCCATCCGTGGAACGCAAATTAGAAGATATCGCCACCGCCGCACGCACCGCCGAAAGTGCGGTCGCCGTCTTTGCGACACGCCGCACAAAGGCGCAACAGGCACAATCGACAAACCCGTTTCCGCAAGATGCGGATTTGGATCAGCCACCCCTTGCCCTTGGCATGGAACCGGATCGCGCGGCGAACACATCGATGGAAGATCTGATCAAGGGGCTGAATTTCCCGGATGATGCCAATGACAAGGCCGGGTTCGCCGCCCTGCGCCGGGTTCTGGCAGATCGAAAGGCCAAGCCAACGGTGCAGGCGGCACAGGACATCCTGACCCTGTTTGCCGAAGATGGCGTTTACATGGATGATTTGCGCCCGGACCGGGCCCGCCCTGATTTGTGGCGACGGTTCATTCAGGGGGAACGGGGGGCAATGATTACGGCCTTGGGCGGGGTGCGCGACCGGTCATCGCTGGCCCTGACGGCCGGGCGGATGCGACAGGACGCAGCCTTCAAGGATACGGCCCATCATTTCATGCGCCATTTTGACCGTTTGCTGCAACACATCGAAGAAGATGCAACCGATGCCGAACTGTCAGCGATCACCAACACCCGCAGCGCCAAGGCGTTTATGCTGTTGGGCCGCGTTGCCGGAATATTCGATTGATCGCGGTTTAGACTTTGCCTTCAAAATCTTTGTGGATGTATTTGGCGTCACAATAAGGGCATTCGACCCAGCCATGTTCACCGGGAATTTGCAGCCAGACACGGGGATGACCCAACGCCCCTTCGCCGCCATCACAGGCAATGCGATAGCTTTCGACCACTTTGGTTTCCGGGGCTTCAAGTGTCATGGTGTGCGAACCTTCCATTGTCGCCCGGCGGTTCCGGGCCTATGTGCGTAAAATACGAATTTTCGCCTGCCCAACAAGGGCCAAAGGGATCAATCCATGTCTGACGCTGCAATTGCCCTGAAGGGCCTGAAAAAGACCTATGCCGGGGGCAAGACTGCGCTGCATGGCATTGATCTGGATATTCCGCGCGGGTCCATTTTCGGGCTGTTGGGGCCAAATGGCGCGGGCAAATCGACGTTGATCAATATTCTGGCCGGTCTGGTCCGAAAATCTGCGGGTCAGGTCACGATCTGGGGTTTTGATCAGGATGTGAACCCGCGCCAGTCCCGCGCGGCGATTGGGGTCATGCCACAAGAATTGAACATGGACCCGTTCTTTACCCCACGTGCCGCGCTGGATGTGCAAGCCGGGTTGTTCGGTATTCCCAAATCAAAGCGCCGCACAGAAGAGGTTTTGGAGCTGATCGGCCTGACCGACAAAGCCGAAGCCTATGCCAGAACCCTGTCAGGGGGCATGCGGCGCAGGCTTTTGTTGGGCAAGGCGCTGGTGCATCAGCCACAGATTCTGGTCTTGGATGAACCGACCGCCGGGGTCGATATCGAACTGCGGCAAATGCTGTGGGCCAACATCCGCGATATGAACGCGCGCGGCATGACAATCATCCTGACCACCCATTATCTGGAAGAAGCACAGGATATGTGCGACGAAATCGCGATCATTGATCAGGGGAAATTGCGGGCCCGCGATACGACACGCAACCTGTTGTCGCAGCTGGATCAGAAAACGCTGGTGCTGGATTTCGATGGCCCCGCCCCGGCGGTCGATCTGCCCGAAACGATCACATCACAGGTGCGCCCAGATGGCCGTTTGGCGCTGACCTACAGCCAAAGCATGCACACCGCCGGCGATCTGATTGCACAGGTCAGCGCCCTTGGCACACCGATCAAGGATATCCAAAGCCAAGAAGCCGATTTGGAAGATGTGTTCTTGGCGCTGACGCGGCACGATTAATCCCGAACCAGCATCGGCCCCAAGGGCCGCCCGGCCACGATATGCACATGCAAATGCGGCACGTCTTGCACACCATTTGATCCGGCATTGGCGATGGCCCGGAACCCGGCCCCGCCCGACCCCAGATCGACACCTAATTGTTGGCACACCTGCCCCACCGCGCGCATGTAATCCACGATTTCGTCTGCCGATGCTTCGACAGCGAAATGATCAATGCTGACATAGGGCCCTTTCGGGATCACCAGCACATGTTCAGGGGCCTGTGGCGCGATGTCCCGAAACGCAAGCGCGTGATCCGTTTCCAAGACCGTTGTGTTCGGAATTTCCCCGCGCAGGATTTTGGCAAAGATGTTTTCGGGATCATAAGTGTATGCCATCGCGCGGCCCTCGTATCAGTTCAGATCAGTCGTAAAACAGATAATCCGTCGCAGCAATCCGCCGCGCCGTGTCCATATCCACATCCAGAAACGCGGCAAGCTGAACGGCATTTTCATCCATCGTATTGGTTTCACGGATGCGGTAATGGTCTGCGAATTCACTGTCGCGCAGTTGATTGTGTTCGTGTTCCACGTCCTGACGCACCGTCGGCAAAAGCCGTTCGATCACTTCTTCAGGCGTCGTATTCCCGGCCAACCCGATGCGTTTGGCGTGGCCCACCAGATAGTCATCATTGAAGTTGCACTTGATTTCCAACAACCGGGTCGATGACCGGTCCTTGTAAAAATCATCGACCAGTTCGTGGTTCGAACTGTCCACACAAATCAGCATGCGGTTCGTGTCATAATAATCGAACAACATCCGCATCAACACCCGGCGGTGCCGCATCCGTTTGGGCAGGGTCGATTCAATCCCCCCCAAATCCGGCAGTTCCGATTCCATTTCAGAAAAGATGTATTCCAACACCGGCAAACGCATGTTCTGGCGAATGCTGTCTACCAAACGTTTGGCCACGTGCCATTTCTTGCAGGCAATGATCAACAGTTCGCGGTCGCGGCCCAGCGAACTTTCGTTTTCCCAGAACCGCGGTGTGAACCGCCGCCCTTCACGGCCCCGGTTTGTTAGAAACGCAAACAGACGCCGCCCTTCGTTCGATATCTGAAACTCTGCCGTTTCATCGGCGTAAAGCGTGCCCAGGCGTTCCTTTAATTGCTTTGCGTCCGGGCTGATCTTTCGCGCAAACAGAAAATCCTGCGACAACAACAGATCATAGTGATCGTTATAGAATGTCACGGGCATCCCGTAGTCGGTGAACATCAGGAACGTCAGCGTACGGGTTTCAATTTCCAATTCCGGCACCAGATGGCGGACAAGCGTTTGAAAAAATGTCTCGTCCGGGATCCAGGTCGTGGAAAAGAAGCGCATCACATCCTTGCGCTGGCGGGTGAAATCCAGAATGGCTTCGATCGTGCGGCGACGCAGGCACCACCATTGCGACCCGATCATCACCTGAATGTCGTCGGGGATCGACCGGGTCCACCCCATACGGCGTTGCAGGTTGAACGATGCATAAAACAACCGTTTCGAATTCCGTTCGTTGAAGAAATGGCGATAGATCAGCCGTTCTTCTTTCATCCCGGTTTTGATCCAGTCACTTTCAAAATAGTCGAATGATTCGATGTAATCGACATCGCGATTGTCCAGAAACCTGTGCGCAAACGCAGCTGATTTGATCGCCTGACAATCCCCCGACAGCATATAAAAATGCGATGCATCCGCAAATTTTTCGACAGCGGCTTCAACTGCGCCAAGCGTGGCCTTGATCAGGGACCATTCCCCCCAGCCGCATTTTATCCGTTTGCGGGCAAAGGCGACATTGGGGTTATCCTTCAAAGCATCATGAATGGACCGGAAAGCCGCATCGGGCGCACGTCCATCAAAGTGGATGCTGATATAATCACCAACAGCCGTTAAACGTTCCGCTTGTTGAATAATCGACGCCGGATCTTTGTGACACAAAAGAATATAAGCTATTTTTGCCATATTCGAAACATAAACCCATATGAAACTAAGATTGTTTACGCCAAACTAAGTGAAGAAGCGTTGAATAAATAGGGTTACAATGTAATTTTGCGCAAACAAGGGCAAAAGAACCTGAAGATTGGGGATAAGCGGCCATGGGATTTCCTGGAACCTGGATGACCGAAAGTGAAAGTGTTGTGTATCGGGTTGTTCCGAAGTGCGCCTGTTCAACCATCGGTCAAATTATGTACTATTCTGACCACGGTCAGTTTTTCGATGGCGACATCCACGACGCAAACAATGGGCTGCACAAATGGGCGCTGGATCACAGCCATGACCCCATCACCCGCAACGTGACCGCCCACAAAAGCTATGCGTTTACCTGTGTGCGCAATCCGTACACACGGATCCTCAGTTCGTTCTTTGACAAGATTTGCGGAATCCAGCGCAACGGCAAATATTATCGCGGAAACCTGGTCCCGTTGTTGATCCAGAAATACGGAATCGAAGTGGGCCGCCCCGAAGATGGTTTCCAATTTGACCAGATCAAATCATTCCGCCGGTTCTTGCTGTTTGCGCGCGATACGATTCGCTGGCGCAAACCCATGGATCCGGACATTCACTGGTCGGCGATGTCGGGCCATGTGTCGACCTTTATCGCCAATGGCGGACGGTACGACAAAATCTTTTGGACCGAACAATTCAACGACGGGATGCAACAGGTACTCAACAGCATCAACACACCCCATTCCGTGGATATCAACGCCATCCCCCGGTTCAACGAAAGCGAAGGCCACGGCCCGAAACGCGCGCATCCGGTCGCAGATTATTTCGACGATCTGTCGATGCATCTGGTCTATGAAATCTACCACCGCGATTTTCACCTGTTCAAATACAGCTTCGATGACCCATCCAACAAAATGCCCATCGGTGAAATTGATCTGGACGAAGTGCACGCCAAACTGGGGGATTGATCCAGCGGCGCGCCTGCGGCGCACACCATATTGATCAAGGGCGCCGCCCTCTTGGCCTGTTCTGCCGAACAGGCCAATTCACCCGGAGTATTTGCCCGCAAAATGAAAA
>JAHDBC010000012.1:0-27356 GCA_020630595.1 Planktomarina sp. | reverse complement strand
TTTCAGCTTTCATTAACCAACCCGTGCGACCCTAAGGCGCGGTACAGGCTGGAGAGCCGATGGCCGTGCAAAGTGAAGACGCCCCGCACTGTTTTCAGTCGCGGGGCGCATTTCTTTTGGCTTCATTTTGCCAAAAATACTCAAATCCGATCCAACAGCCCGTACAGGCCCTTGGACACAGCACCCTTGTTGAAAGGGGCGGTCAGCATGTCGGGATTTGGCCTTGGCCAAATCGCAATCAGATCAGGTTCGCAGCCTTAAACAGATCGCTGATCGGCTGTGCGGGACGCGGACCAATGTGGCTGATGACTTCGCCTGCAGCGATGCCGCCCATCTTGCCGCATGTTTCCAGATCGCGCCCTTTGATCATGCCATACAGAAAGCCTGCCGCGAACTGATCCCCCGCGCCCGTGGCATCCACCGGCGTCACAGGCTGCACAGGCACATCCCAACGGGTGGCACCCTGCCGGATCGACACGCCATCTGCAGAACGGGTGCACACCACCAGCCCACATTCCGCAGCACCTGCATCAAGGGCTGCGTTCAGATCATCTGTTTGATACAGGGATTTCAGTTCTTCTTCATTACACAAAAAGAAATCCAGCGGGCCGGACACCAGTTTGCGGAAATCATCGCGGTGACGGTCCACGCAGAACGGATCAGACAGGGAAATTCCCGATCGGGCGCCAGCCGCGCGGGCCACGTCGGCCGCCTTGTAAAATGCAGCTTTGCCCGGTTCCTTATCGAACAGATAGCCTTCCAAGAACAGAACGGCGCTGTCTTTTACAACGTCGTCAGAAACATCGTCCGGGCCCACGTCAGATGATATGCCCAGATATGTGTTCATCGACCGTTCCCCATCGGGCGACACAAAAATCATGGACCGGGATGTGGGCAATTGCGCCCCCGCAATCGGGCCATTGGGAAAGGCTGTGCCTTCGTCGGCCATTACGGATGCATAACGTGCGCCCAGTGCATCGTCGGCCACACGGCCAATGAACGCTGTCTTGGCCCCTAGGGATCCCAGACCGGCAATCGTGTTTGCCACTGATCCGCCGGGTGTTTCTGTGCGGTCTTCCATGGCCGCATACAGGACTTCGGCGCGGTCCTGTTCGATCAATTGCATGATGCCTTTTTCAATGCCCATGTCCTGCAAGAACTGGTCGGAACTTTTGGTGATCACGTCACTGACGGCGTTTCCGATCCCGACAACATCGTAGGTTTTGGTCACTGTGTTTTCTCCTCAAAGGCGCAAAGGTCACGGATGATGCAGGCCCCGCACTTTGGTTTTCGGGCCACGCAAATGTATCGCCCGTGCAATATCAACCAATGGTGCGCATGCAACTGGAAATCCGCCGGGACGTTGTCTTCAATGGCCCGTTCCACGTGGTCCACGGTTTTGCCCGGTGCCACGCCGCTGCGATTGCCAACCCGAAAGATATGCGTGTCCACAGCCTGGGCCGGGAACTGCCACCACATGTTCAGCACGACATTGGCCGTTTTACGGCCCACGCCCGGCAATGCATTCAGTGCGGCCCGGGAATTGGGCACCACGCCACCGTAATCGTCAACAAGGATGCGGGCCATTTTCATCACATTCTTGGCCTTGTTGCGATACAGGCCGATGGTCTTGATGTGTTCAATCAGCGCCGCTTCGCCCAAATCGAGCATGTCTTGTGGGGTCGCGACTTTTTGAAACAAGGCCTCTGTCGCTTTGTTCACGCCCTTGTCCGTGGCTTGCGCCGACAAGGCGACGGCCACCAAAAGGGTATAGGCGTTCGTGTGGTTCAATTCGCCTTTGGGTTCGGGTTCCGATGCCTGAAAGCGTTCGAACATTTCGCGGACGATGGGATAGGGAAGTTGTTTGGCCATGATCCGTCTTTACCGAAAAGCACGCCGCGCACAAACCAGCAATATTCGGGTCGCTTTGGCGGTGGTCGCCCCCTAGATTGGCCCCATGACCCAGACCAACAGCTATCATTACAATGTCATTCGCCGCGCCATTGAACGGATCGATGCGGCACAGGGGCCCGTCGCGCTGGATGATCTGGCGCAGGAATTCGGGTACAGCCCATCGCATTTCCAGCGCACCTTCACGCAGTGGGCCGGTGTATCGCCCAAACGGTATCAACAGTACCTGGCACTGGATCACGCGAAAACGCTGTTGCGGGAAAATTTCACCACATTGGAAACGGCCCATTCGGTTGGCTTGTCCGGATCATCACGCCTGCATGATCTGTTTTTGCGGTGGGATGCGATGGCCCCCGGAAGCTATGCCCGATCCGGCGAAGGTCTGACGCTTAGGTGGGGTTGGTTTGACAGCCCCTTCGGCGAAGCCATCGCCGTCGCCACAGACAGGGGCATCTGCGGATTGGGCTTTGTTGCCGAAATGGGACGCGATGCCAGTTTCGAAGATATGCAGCAGCGTTGGCCCAAGGCAGCGTTTCATCAGGATGCAGATGCGATCCGGCCGATGGTCGACGCGCTGTTTCACTTCAAGGGAAGTGCAACGCTGGATCTGATTGGCACCCCCCTGCAGCTAAAGGTGTGGGAGGCGTTGATGCAGATCCCATCAGGCCAGGTCACCACCTATTCTGAAATCGCCCAACGCATTGGCACCCCCAAAGCCGTGCGCGCTGTGGGCACCGCAGTGGGGCGCAATCCGATCAGCTGGTTCATCCCCTGTCACCGTGCGTTGCGCAAATCGGGCGGGCTGGGCGGATACCACTGGGGTCTGCCGATCAAACGCGCCCTTTTGGCCTATGAAACTGCGCAGGCGGCGGTTCGCTGATGCGTTTTTCCGCGACGCGGTGGTGATTGATTGGAACCGGGTGTCTTCCTAAGTGGTTAATACCATGTCCTATGCCAAAATCTAAGGAAGGCACCCATGACATTTGCAAGACCCATGGTCGCGGTATCCGCGTCCGCCCTATTGTTCGTCGCCGCATGTACAGACCCATCGCGGTTTGACCCGAACGCGCCCGACGTGAACCAGACGCGCAGCGGCGCCATTGTTGGCGGCATCACAGGCGCCATTGCCGGCATTGCAACATCCAGCAGTGACGATCGTCTAAAGGGTGCCGTAATCGGGGCCGCAGTTGGCGCCGGTGCAGGGGCCGCGATCGGCAATCAACTGGACAAGCAAGAGGCCGACCTGCGCGCCAGCCTTGGCAACAACAATGTCGATATCGTCAATACCGGGTCGGCGTTGATCGTCACCATGCCGCAGGACATCCTGTTCCCCGTAGACAGCGCCGTGTTGCGCCCTGATCTGCGCCGCGATCTTGGGACAGTGGCGGCCAACCTTCAGGCCTATCCCAGTTCAACCGTTCAGGTGATCGGACACACCGACAACACCGGGTCGGCGTCCTATAACCTTGGGCTGTCGCAACGCCGGGCCGAAGCGGTCACACAGGTTTTGATCAACAACGGTGTGCCGGCAGGCCGTTTGCAGGCCATTGGCCGGGGCGAAGATGCGCCAAAGGCCACGAACCTGACCGCCGAAGGGCGCGCACAAAACCGCCGGGTTGAAATCATCATCAGCCCGAACGCCTAAGATATTTGCGCCCCTGTCGGATTGGTCATATCATTTGACCAATTCCAACGGGGGCGCCCATGCCATTCCAGAAAATCAATGCCGAAAAACTGTCTGACGCCGTGGTGCGCCAGATCGAAGGGTTGATCCTGCACGGCATTCTGTCCCCCGGGGATCGGCTGCCGGCGGAACGCGATCTGTCAGAAAAACTGGGGGTGTCGCGCCCATCGCTGCGCGAAGCGTTGGGGGTGTTGCAGGCTGATGGGCTGCTGACCGCACGGCCCGGCGCTGGCATTTACGTGGCCGATGTTCTGGGCAATGCGTTTTCCCCCGCCCTGACCCGGCTGTTTGCATCCCATGATCAAGCGGTGTTCGATTATCTGGAGTTTCGCAAAGATCTGGAAGGGATGGCGGCAGAACGCGCCGCACAATTCGCATCAGACACCGATTTGAAAGTGATTGATCAAGCCCATGCGCGGCTGGCTGCCCCCGGCAAACGCACCGCACAGGAAGAAGCCGCACTGGACGCCCAATTCCACATGGCAATCTGTGAGGCATCGCACAACGTGGTCCTGTTGCATATGCTGCGATCCATGTATGATCTGTTGCAGCAAGGGGTGTTCTATAACCGGTCGAACATGTTTGATCATGTTGTCACGCGTGCGGCGATTCAGGATCAGCACCAGACCATCAACGCCGCAATCCAAACCCGGGACAGTTCGGCGGCGCGCCGTGCGGTCGAAATCCATCTGGATTATGTTGCCGCGTCCCTGCGCGACCAAAAGCGGGCGGATGCAAACGAAATCATCGCACGTCAAAAAGCCGAAAAATCACCCTGATCCGTGTGACCCCAGCCAAACAAAAAGCCCCGCACGATGGGCGGGGCTTTGTGTTTGCGTTCCGGCGGTCCGCTTAGTGCAGTTTTTCACCCACCGTGGCGATTGCGTCGTCGATCAAGGAATTGCCATCCTTGGCTGTCATCTGAGATGCGATCATGTCTTGTGCGGCACCAATGGCCACAACAATCGCTTGGTCACGCACTTCTTTCACAGCGGCGGCTTCGGCAGCGGCAATCTGTTCTTCGGCGGCGGCAACGCGACGCGCGACAGATGCGGTGATGTCAGCCTTGGCTTGTTCAGCTGCTGCTGCGGCTTCTTCCTTGGCGGATGCAACAATGCGGTCGGCTTGCGCCTGCACTTCTGCCTGCTTGCGTTCGTACGACGTCAACAGGGCTTGGGCTTCGTCCCGCAGTGTTTTTGCTTCGTCCAGTTCGGCACGGATGGTCGCGGCGCGATCATCCAGCATCCCCCCAATCAGGCCCGGCACTTTGAAGTACAGCAGGATGCCGATGAAGATCAGCAGACCCAACGCAACAACAAAATCCGTGTTGGTAAAGGAATAATAGCTGGGCGAAAACGGGTTCGCCGTGGCCGCCAGCGCAGGGCCACCGGCCAGAATGAACAGGGATGCGAACGATAGTTTTTTCATTCCCTTACCCCTTCATCCGGTTGGCCACGATGGCACCAACATCTTTCTTGGTTGCCGAACCACCCATCGCTTTCACGATTTCCTGGGCCGTGTCTGTGGCAACTTTCTTCACGCTGTCCATTGCGCTGTCTTTGATGGCAGACAATGCTTTGGCTGCTTCTGCAGACTTGGCAGAAATTTCAGCGTCAGCCTTGGCCATTTCCACATCCATCTGCGCCTGCACCTCTGCCTTCATATCAGCAGCGATTTTTTGCGCTTCGGACCGGGCATCTGCCAGGGCTTTTTCATAGGCGGCTTCCGCTTCCACAGCTTTCTGCTTCAGCTCTTCCGCTGTGGCCAGATCGTCTGTGATCGTCTGCGCCCGATCTGCCAGTGCACCACCGATCAACGGCAGGGCGATTTTCGACAGAACGAAATAGATGACGACCAGCGTGACCACCAGCCAGAAAATTTGGTTTGGAAAGGTCGACAGGTCAAGCTGCGGCATACCCGGAGCTTCTGCAACCTCTGTTGGCGTCGCCATAGCGTCCTCCTTTAACCTGGGAAAATGTGGGGCCAGGACCGACCCCACACGTCAAGGTAAAGATGGCTTATACGGCGAACATCAGCAGCAGGGACACCAGGAATGCAAAGATCCCCAGGGCTTCTGCGAACGCGATGCCGATGAACAATGTGGCTGTCTGGCCGCCTGCGGCGGATGGGTTGCGCAATGCACCTGCCAGGAAGTTCCCTGCAACATTGCCCACACCGATAGCTGCGGCGCCGGAACCAATGGCTGCCAGGCCTGCACCGATGAATTGACCCATTTCTGCGACGTTACCTTCCATGAGAGTTCTCCTTGACGTTGGAAGTTCGTTTAATTCGTAGGGTGGGTGGAACCCACCGTTACATTAGTGATGCGGATGAAGCGCGTCTTTCAGATAGACACACGTCAGAATTGTAAACACGTAGGCTTGGATGGCTGACACCAGCACCTCTAGCCCATACATGGCTGTGATGCCCAAAATCGCGGGCACGGCGATGATGCCACCGGCAGCGAATGCGGCGAACACCTTGATCACGGCGTGGCCTGCCATCACGTTGCCTGCCAAACGAATGGAATGGCTGACCGGGCGAACGAAGTACGAAATGACTTCGATCACTGCCAAGATCGGGCGCAGGGCCAAAGGTGCGGATGACACCCAGAACAAGCTTAGAAATGCAGTCCCGTTCTTGACGAAGCCCACGATGGTGACCGTCAAGAACACGGCAACGGCCATCACGGCGGTGACAGCGATGTGCGATGTGGTGGTGAACGACCCCGGGATCAGACCCAGGAAGTTCGCAAACAGAATAAACAGGAACAGCGTCATGATATACGGGAAATATGGCAGCGCATCTTTGCCGGCCACATCACGCACCATGTTGTGCACGAACCCGTAAATCATTTCGGCAATCGACTGGCTGCGCGATGGCACGATGTTGCGCCCGCGTGCGCCGACGACCATGACCAGAACAATCGCAATCACGGCCAGCGCCATCCACAAAGTCACGTTTGTGATTGTGAACATGCCAATGGGGCCGTCGCCAAACAGGCTGTCGACCTTGAACTGATCCATGGGCTTAAAGACCAAACCGCCGTCTTTGCTTTCTGCCACGGGCTTACCCCTTTTCGTCTTTCTTGGCCTGTGCGGCCATCTGTTTATCCTGCAGCTCTTGCGCGGTGCGCATCATCGTTTTGATGCCGGCGGCAAGGCCAAATCCTATGAACAGGACCAGAAAGATTGGCATTGTGCCAAACAGGGTGTCTAACCCGTATCCGATCCCAAACCCGATGCCGATACCCGCCACCAGTTCGATCACCATCCGCCAGCCCATATCAGCCATGGATACGTGATCTTCTGCTTTCGGCTTCGGGTCCGCTGCGGCCTTGGCCGCCGCGATGCGCGCTTCAAGATCTTGCAGTTTTTGCGGATCAGGATCGGACACACGTCACCTTTGCAGTTTGGACATGTGCTATTGCGCCTGATGGGCAGAGTCAAACGGCAATCCAAACCGGCAACCCATTGAAAATAAATGATTAACACAGATCATAAGCCAATAATTTCTGCCAACGCGGCCCAAAAACGGGCAATCGTCATATTCAACCATTTGGTTGACGATTGCCCTGTCAGCGCCTAACCGACCCCATGGCCCATACATTGGACAGTGTGTTTGCCGCTTTGGCGGACCCGACGCGGCGGCGTATTCTGGAAATGTTGTTGGAAGACGACATGGCCGTGACCGACGTGGCCGACCCATTTGATATGTCGCTTGCGGGAATTTCCAAACATCTGACCGTCCTGACCCAAGCCGGGTTGATCCAGCAGGAACGCAGGGGACGGGTCAAATGGTGCAAACTGGATCCCGACGCCCTGCAGGATGCGTGGACATGGATGCAGGGCTTTGGCCAGTTTGATACGATTGACTTTGACGCGTTAGAGGCATTGATCGATCAGGGCCTGCCGTCATCCGGCCGCGACCCCGCCGACCAACAGTGATACCAAGGCAATCGCACACAAACACAAATACACAGACTTTGGTACCATCACACACGCTCACCGCTTACATCACAGAACGCAGATTGCCCTGTTGCCGGTATGGGATCGCGGGGAAAAAACACGGGCACGTCCCACCCTTTCCCCAACGTCAATTTGTGGTGTTCGGTTACATGTCTTCTGCAAAGTATTGTTTCAGGAACGTCAGGAACGCTTGAACTTTTGCCGTTCTGTGCAAATCCACATGGGTCACAAGCCACGTTGGCGCGGACCATTCATCCTGTGGTTCAGCCATCAATGTCAGATTCGGCAACCGATCCGCAGAACTGCGCGCCATGAATCCGATCCCCATGCCGGCTGCCACGGAATCTTCGATGATGCGGTTATCTGATCCGCGAAAGACGATGTTTTTTGCAGGGATGTTTTGTTCCATCCAATTGTGAAACGGCGCACCGGTCTTGCCTTCTGCACCCACGAAACAATGGTTCGCGTAGTCCGCCGCCCCTTTCAGCGGGCCATATCGATCCACATAGTCGTTGGTCGCATATAGTGAAATTTTCTGGTGGATGAACCGCTGCACGACATTGTCCGGTTCATCGGGGATCGTGCCGGCACGGATTGCGATATGCGCTTCGCCGTATTCCAAACGAAACACGCGCGCACTGGTCAACAGGCGCAGCGTGATGTCGGGGTAGGCCGCGCGAAACGCGACCAGCGCCGGGGCAAGCATTGGGGAAATGGTGGACAGTGTGGTGACGACCAAATCCCCGGCAACTTCGCCGCCGCGGCCCTTCAGACGGCTTTGCAACTGTGCAAACTGATCGTCCGTTGTCTGCGCCACCTGCAACAGATCCTGCCCGGCTTCGGTGGTGGCATAGCCCCGCGCATGGCGTTGGAACAATTTGACGCCCAGCCGCGCTTCTAGGGCATCGATGTGCCGGATGACCGTTGCATGGTGCACGCCCAAATTCTGCGCCGCACCGCTGACTGTTCCAGATCGTGCCACATAGAATGCGGTTCTGATTTCATCCCAGTTTTCCATAGGTCCAACTATCTGTGCGTTTTTGCAAATATCAAGGTGCATCTGTGCGCCTAACAGGTCACTTCAGCGTGACTTAGATTGGGTGCAGACACAAACAGTACAAGGTCACATGCAATGGGTCATGTTCTTTCCATCAACAGTTCCGCCGCACTCAACGGTTCCAAGACACGCGCCGGTGTGGCGGCGGTGGTTCAAGCCCTGAACCCCAGCCGCGTGACCGACCGCGATTTGAATGACAGCCTGCCACATATCACCGGGGCATGGGCCGCCGCCCGTCTGGTCCCCGCAGCGGACCGCACCGCCGACGATCACGCCATACTGGCGCAATCAGATGCATTGGTCGCCGAATTGCAGGCCGCCGATACCATCGTGATTGGCGCCCCCCTGTATAATTTCAGCGTGCCTGCATCGCTAAAGGCATGGGTTGATCTGATCGCCCGGCCAAAGCTGACATTCCAATACACCGAAAACGGCCCCCAGGGGTTGCTGACAGGCAAGCGGGCGATTGTCGTCATGGCGTCGGGCGGTGTGCCCATCGACAGCCCCGTTGATTTCGCGACCCCATGGTTGCGGCAGGTTCTGGGCTTTATCGGCATCACGGATGTGACCGTGATTGATACCAAAGACCCCGCCCATCTGGAACAGATTGCGGCCCTTGCCCCGGCCACGGCTGCATAGTTGACTCTGTGGGCGCGGTGGCCTAGACCGCGCCCAATTCCGAAGGTTGAAATCCTTCGGTCCTTTGGCCTTGCCAGGATCGCCACCCGTCAGCGCGTCGCGCCCACGGGTGCTTTTTCGGTTGGGGCTTTGGGAATTGCGCGATTGGCCCCATGTTGGGGGTATCGCATCGAAAGCAAAAGGGGGCCGTGCCCATGTTTGAAAATCTGTCCGAACGCTTAGGCGGTGTCTTTGATCGGCTGACCAAACAGGGTGCCCTGTCCGAAGACGATGTCAAAGCCGCGCTGCGCGAAGTGCGCGTTGCCTTGCTGGAAGCCGATGTTTCGCTGCCCGTTGCGCGGTCTTTCATCAAAAAGGTTCAGGCCAAGGCAACCGGGGCCGCCGTCACCAAATCGGTGACGCCGGGCCAGCAGGTTATCAAGATCGTCCACGACAATCTGAAAGACATGCTTGCCGGTGATGAAGGCGGCGAACCGGGTGATCTGAAAGTCGACAATCCCCCTGCCCCGATCCTGATGGTTGGCCTGCAGGGGTCTGGTAAAACCACCACGACCGGCAAACTGGCCAAACGGTTGAAAGACCGCGATGGCAAAAAGGTCCTGATGGCCTCTCTTGATATCTATCGCCCTGCGGCGATGGATCAGCTGGCGGTTCTGGGCACGCAAGTGGGCGTTGATACCCTGCCCATCGTCAAGGGCGAAACGGCCGTGCAAATCGCCAAACGCGCCAAGCAACAAGCGACGCTGGGCGGGTATGACGTGTATCTTCTGGATACGGCCGGCCGTCTGCAAATCGACCAGACCCTGATGCAGGAAGTCGAAGATGTGCGCGATGTGGTACAACCCCGCGAAACCCTGCTGGTCGTTGATGGCCTGACCGGGCAAGTGGCCGTGGAAGTCGCCGAAGAATTCGATGCCAAGGTCGGCGTCACCGGCGTGGTTCTGACCCGGATGGATGGCGACGGGCGCGGCGGTGCCGCCCTGTCCATGCGCGCGGTGACGGGCAAACCCATTAAATTCGTCGGCGCTGGCGAAAAGATGGATGCGCTGGAAACATTCGAACCCGACCGGATCGCAGGGCGCATCCTGGGCATGGGCGATATCGTTGCGCTGGTCGAAAAGGCGCAGGAAACGCTGGAAATCGAACAAGCCGAACGGATGATGAAACGTCTGTCCAAGGGCATGTTCAACATGAACGATCTGCGGTCTCAGCTCGAACAAATGCAAAAGATGGGCGGCATGGAAGGCATGATGGGCATGATGCCCGGCATGAACAAGATGAAGGGCCAGATGGAGGCCGCGGGCATTGACGACAAAATTCTGGCCCGCCAGATCGCCCTGATCAATTCCATGACCAAAAAAGAACGCGCCGCGCCCCAGATCCTGCAAGCATCACGCAAAAAGCGCATCGCGGCGGGTGCAGGGATGGAAGTGTCTGATCTGAACAAACTGCTGAAACAGCACCGGCAGATGTCCGACATGATGAAAAAGATGGGCAAGCGCGGCGGGCTGGCCGGGATCAAATCGTTGCTGGGCGGCGGTGGCCCGTCAGAGGCACAGCTGCAAGCGGCCCAACAGCAAATGGCCCAAGGTGGGATGCAAATGCCCAAAGGCATGGGCCTGCCCGGTTTGGGCGGCATGGGCGCATTCGGAAAGAAAAAGTAAGTGACCCCAATCCCCACCATACCCACAGACCGTCTGGTCCTGCGCGAACCGGCTGCAGCGGATTTCGAACCGCTGGCCGCGTTTTATGCCGATCAGGATCGTGCATGGGGGTTTGGCGGAACAATGCCCCGGGATCAGGCATGGCGTTGGTTTGCATCGCTTTGGGGCCATTGGGCGCTGCGCGGCTATGGCTATTGGGTGTTTGCAGATAAATCCAACGATCAGGCGATGGGCCTGTGTGGCATCTGGGAACCCGAAGGGTGGCCCGAACCCGAAATCGGTTGGATCGCGTTCGACGGCTTCGAAGGCAAAGGCTACGCGTTCGAAGCGGCAATGGCCGTGCGCGATTTTGCCTATGATACTGTGGGCATGACAACGATCACATCAAACATCCTGCCCGGCAACACGCGGTCCGTCGCTTTGGCCGAACGCATGGGTGCAACACTCGACAAAGAATACGACAACGTCGCGATGGGCCGGGTTCTGCAATACCGCCACATCGCCCCAGACCAGAGGGGCGCATGATGCCTTTGGATTGGATATATGGCCTGATCGGCGGGCTGATGATTGGCACGGCTGCCGCAATCTATCTGCTGGTCAGCGGGCGGATCATGGGCGCATCGGGCATTCTGGGCGGACTGATTGACGGGTCCGGTCGCGCCACGGCGGTTGAACGCATCGCGTTCATTTGCGGCGTGATCGGCGTGCCATCGTTTGCGGTGTTCGCCGGATATCAGACCCAAACCAACCTGACGGGGAACGTTGCGCTTTTGATCATTGCGGGTCTGGCCGTGGGCGTCGGAACACGCATGGCCAATGGATGCACATCCGGCCATGGCGTTTGCGGGATTTCCCGGTTTTCCGTCCGGGGCATAGTCGCCACCTGCGCATACCTTGGCTTTGGCTTTGTGACGATGTACCTGGGCCGCCATGTTTTGGGGGTGATCTGATGCGGATTGTGATTGCCCTGTTGGCCGGTGGGCTGTTCGGTGCGGGCCTTTTGGTGTCTGGCATGACAGATACGGCCAAAGTCCAAGGCTGGCTTGATCTTTTCGGAAACTGGGATCCGACGCTGGCGTTCGTGTTGGGTGGGGCGATCCTGCCGATGCTGGTCGCATGGCGCATTGCGGCGCGGCGGGACCGGGCTGTGCTGGGCAATGCCCTGCCCCAACCATCCGAACCCGTGATTGACGGGTCGCTGATTGGCGGGTCGGCCCTGTTTGGGTTTGGCTGGGCCTTGGTCGGCCTGTGCCCGGGGCCCGCGATGGCGGTGCTGGGCTTTGGCGGCACCAACGCGATGATCTTCTTTGCCGCCATGATCGGCGGGATGATGGCATGGGGTGGGCGGTCCCTGATCCGGCGGGGGACGCCCGCATGATCCTGACCACTGATCGTTTGACCCTGCGTCGCCCCGGCCCACAGGATGCGGATGCCGCCGTGGCCTTTTTCACGTCGGATCGATCCGCATTCGTGGGTGGGCCACTGACCCCCGGCAAGGCATGGCGTCATTTCGCGGCAGAGGTGGGCCATTGGGATCTGACCGGGTGCGGCATGTGGGCCGTGACCGTGACAGGCGATGATACCGCCATCGGCCTGATCGGCCCATGGACCCCGATCGACTGGCCCGAAAAGGAAATCGGCTGGGTGATGTTTTCAGGCGAAGGCAAAGGCTATGCCTTTGAAGCCGCACAGGCGATCGTCGCCGATGTCTACACCCGGCTGAACTGGCCCAGCGCGGTCAGCTATATTGATGCAGACAATGCCCGGTCCATCCGGCTGGCCGAACGGTTGGGCGCGACCCTTGATGCGGACGCCCAGCGCCCCGCTGCCTATCCGAACTGTCTTGTGTACCGCCACCCAAAGGGGGTCGCATGACGTATGTTTGCACAGATCTGTCTGTACAGGGGGTGTACAGGGGGTGTACGCCCGGTGCCCTTCGTTTTTTGACCGCAGGAGGCCCGAAATGACCGACGCCGCAACCCGCGCCCAACAGGTGTTGAAAGACCACCGCGACAGCATTGATCGTTTGGACGCGATCTTGATTTATACGCTGGGCGAACGGTTCAAACACACGCAGGCCGTCGGCAAATTGAAAGCCGAACATGACCTGCCCCCATCTGACCCAGACCGCGAAGCCAAACAAATCGCGCGTTTGGAAGATTTGGCAAACGAGGCGTCTCTGGACCCCGAATTTGCAAAGAAGTTCCTGAACTTCATCATCGCTGAAGTCATTCAGCATCACAAAAGTCACCAATCGTAGGCCGCACATTCGTTCGGCACACCGCCATTCTTAGGAGATAACACAATGGCTATGAAAATCCGTTTGGCCCGTGGCGGGTCCAAGAAACGCCCCTTTTACCGCGTTGTTGCCGCTGACAGCCGCATGCCACGCGATGGCCGTTTCATCGAAAAACTGGGCACATATAACCCTCTGCTGCCAAAAGACAGCGAAGACCGCGTAAAATTGGATATGGAACGGGTTCAGTACTGGCTGGATCAGGGCGCGCAACCCACAGACCGCGTGTCGCGTTTCCTGGAAGCCGCTGGCGCTGTTGCAAAGAAAGAACGCAACAACCCCAAGAAAGCTGTTCCCGGCAAGAAAGCCCAGGAACGCGCAGAAGAAAAAGCCGCCAAAGCTGCAGAAGCCGCAGAAGCCGCTGCTGCCCCCGCGGAAGAGTAATCTTTGGGGCCAGCCTGTCGGGCTGGCCCTAAAACTTTGATATGCTGGGGTTTTTACTTCGACCGGTGCGCACGATGGTGCTGATCCTTGTGGCCGGGTTCATTGGCTACATGATCGCAACGGAACGCGCCCATGACGCCTGTGTTGCGGCCGGTGGCATCCCGGATGGCAACCTGTGCAGGGGGATAAACTGATGGCCGATGATCTGATTGTTGTGGGGTCCATTGCCGGTGCTTACGGCGTGCGCGGCGAAGTGCGGATCAAAAGTTTCTGCGGCGTGCCCGAAGACATCGAAACCTATTCCCCCTTGGTAACAGCGGACGGTCAGACGTTCCATCTTGCGCTTTTGGGCCGGGTCAAGGGCGGGTTCAACGCCCGGATCGTGGAAGTGGACACCAAGGAACAGGCTGATGCGCTAAAGGGCGTGCAGCTGTGCGCGCGTCGCGATCAATTGCCAGCACCAGACGAAGATGAATTCTATTATGCTGATCTTGTCGGTCTGGCCGTGATGGATACAGGCGGTGCACAGATCGGCACGATCAAACAGGTGCTGAACCACGGGGCCGATGATCTGTTAGAGGTGATCGTGACAGGCGCGTCAGACACTGCATTGGTGCCTTTCACCAAGGCAAATGTGCCGACAGTTGATCTGAAAACAGGGCGGGTGGTGATTGACCCGCCAGAAGGATTGCTGCCTGCATAGCGCCGCCAGTCTGCGCGTTGTGCCATGGGCACGGAACGGCCATTTAAAGGACCGTTAAGGACAAAAGGATATCTGTGTGACCAAAGACGTTCCTTCCAAATCCCACGGGCGCAAAACCATTCAGGCGACGCTGAAACCGCGCGAACTGATGCAGCACACCCCGGATCTGGCCGGTGTTTGGCGCGCTGATGTGATCACGCTGTTTCCGGATACGTTTCCGGGGGTTTTGGGCGCATCCCTGACCGGCCGGGCGTTAAAGGACGGCAAGTGGCAATTGCACACGCACGATCTGCGTCTGTTCGGCGACGGCAAGCACCGCAATGTGGATGACACCCCGGCAGGCGGCGGTGCCGGCATGGTTCTGCGGGC
The DNA here is from genome assembly GCA_020630595.1 of Planktomarina sp. GTDB lineage: Bacteria > Pseudomonadota > Alphaproteobacteria > Rhodobacterales > Rhodobacteraceae > Planktomarina. The sequence continues at coordinate 12,681 of JAHDBC010000012.1, read as the reverse complement.
CGACGTCGTGGGCAAAGCGCTGTCGCACGTGATGGGCCGCCGTCGTGGATGCCCCGTGATCTATATGTCGCCCAGGGGGCGGCCTTTGACACAGGCGCGCGCGAAATCCTTGTCGCAGGGACCGGGTGCCGTGATCCTGTGTGGCCGTTTCGAAGGCGTGGACCAGCGGGTGCTGGATCATTTCAACATCGAAGAAATATCGATCGGGGACTACGTGCTGACGGGCGGGGAACTGGCAGCGCAGGTGATGATCGACGCAACTGTACGCTTGCTGCCATCGGTTTTGGGAAACGAGGCGTCGACGGAAGAAGAAAGTTTTTCCAACGGTCTTCTGGAACACCCGCAATACACCCGCCCCGCCGTTTGGGAAGGGCGCACCATCCCCGACGTGCTGACATCCGGCGATCACGGCAAGGTGGATGAATGGCGCAAGGACCAGTCCCTTGCCCTGACACGCCAGCGCAGGCCGGATCTGCTGGACGACTAAAACCGCGAAACAACGCTGATTTTGATTCAGCCATTGCTTTTGTCAGCTTTGCCCACCATATGGCCCTTATCACAAGATGCGGCGTGAATACGCAGTGCCCCTTGGCACCCTTGTGATGGATCAGGTCCCCACACGCAGGGTTCTTTGGGCGGTCAGACGCATGGGATGTGCCTGTGTGTGATGGGTGACCGCCGAACCCAAACACTGCGGCCCGAACTGGGCGGCAAAGGACTGATATGTCAGATTTTGAAACTCTGGGCTTGCGCCCGGCGATCCTGAAAGCACTTGATTTTGCTGAATTGACCACGCCAACCCCAATCCAACAGCGCTGCATTCCGCTGGCGTTGCAGGGCCATGATATTCTGGGCCTTGCACAGACGGGAACGGGCAAGACCATGGCGTTTGCGCTGCCGCTGATCCACACATTGCTGGGTGAACATGGCAAACCCAATGGCAAAGAAGTGAAAAGCCTGATCCTTGCCCCGACACGGGAACTGGTAAACCAGATTGCCGAAAACATGCGGCAGGTGATCAAGAAGACCCCGCTGAAATTGGTCACGGTTGTGGGTGGTGTTTCGATCAACAAACAGATCACGCGGCTGTCGCAGGGCACCGATATTCTTGTGGCAACGCCCGGGCGTTTGATCGATCTTATGGATCGACGCGCGCTTGATCTGTCTGCAGCACGGTTTCTGGTGCTGGACGAAGCGGACCAGATGCTGGACATGGGCTTTATCCATGCGCTGCGCAAAATCGCCCCCGCGCTTGGCACGCCGCGCCAGACGATGCTGTTTTCCGCGACGATGCCCAAACAGATGGAAGAATTGTCGCAAGCCTATCTGACCGACCCGCAAAAAGTGCAGGTGGCCCCCCCGGGCAAGACGGCCGACAAGATCGAACAATCGGTCGAATTTCTGGGCAAAGAGGGCAAACAATCGCGTCTGCGCGAACTGCTGCGCGATCATGCGGATGGGCTGACATTGGTCTTTGCACGCACCAAATTCGGTGCAGAAAAGATGATGAAGGCCCTGCGCAAAGACGGATTTGCCGCCGACAGCGTGCATGGCAACAAAAGCCAAGGCCAGCGCGACCGCGCCATCGCGGCGTTCAAATCCGGGGACATCAAGGTTTTGGTCGCCACCGACGTCGCCGCCCGTGGGATCGATATTCCCGGCGTGGAACTGGTGGTGAATTACGATCTTCCCAACGTGCCGGAAAGTTATGTGCACCGCATTGGCCGCACCGCCCGCGCCGGGCGCGAAGGCATCGCGATTTCGTTTTGTGCCCCTGATGAAGAAGCGTACCTGCGCGACATTGAAAAACTGCTGAAAAAGAAACTGCCCGGTTCGCGTGAATTCAAAGGGCCGTCATTGGCGCCATCACCTGCGTCGAAACCCAGACGCCGCAAGGGGCCACAAAATGCAGATGCGCCACTGGGCAAACCCAATGGCAAGCGCGGCGGAAAACCCCAAGGGCGCACGGGGAAACCCGGCGCCGCAGCCGGGCCAAAATCCGCAGGCGGAAATGGCAACCGACGCCGCCGCAGTGGGGGGCGCAAGTCTGCGGCCTAATCGCTGGACAGATGCATGGGTCGGGTCTATACGGCGCTATCTTGTGCTGGGGTGACTCGGACACAGGATCGGCCAAGGGCCAAAAACAAAGAACAGCTGCAGGGCACCCGCCCCGTAGACATCCCCGCGGGCAAACCGTGATGACATAAAGGAGTTGGTCAGATGAACCTGATCGCACAGCTAGAGGCGGAACAAGTTGCCGCCTTGGGGAAAGACATCCCCGATTTTAAAGCCGGTGACACCATCCGTGTTGGCTTTAAAGTGACCGAAGGCACCCGGTCCCGTGTTCAGAACTACGAAGGCGTCTGCATCGCCCGCAAAAACGGCGACGGCATTGCCGGTTCATTCACGGTTCGCAAAATTTCGTTTGGCGAAGGTGTGGAACGTGTGTTCCCGCTGCATTCGACAAACATCGAATCCATCACAGTTGTGCGCCGTGGCCGCGTGCGCCGCGCCAAACTGTACTACCTGCGTTCGCGCCGTGGTAAATCCGCACGGATCGCAGAAGACACCACCTACAAGCCGAAGAAAGGGTAAGCCCGATGAAAGCAGATACACATCCAGATTATCACTTCATCGACGTCAAACTGCTGACCGGCGAAGTTGTGAAAATGCGCACCACATGGGGCAAAGAAGGCGACACGATGACATTGGACATCGACCCATCTGCACACCCTGCATGGAATGGCGGCAACGCCAAACTGATGGACACCGGTGGCCGCGTGTCCAAGTTCAAAAAGAAATACGAAGGTTTGGGCTTTTAATCCCGCCCTTTGTCACCTGTTTGAAAGCCGCCCCGCCAAAGGGCGGCTTTCGCTTTTGTGGGCAACGCTTTTGACGGCGCTTCCCATTGGGCAGTCATGGGGCTATCATTCGCCCATAAAGAGTATTTGAGGCAGATATGGCGCACATCATCGTCGTCGGAAATGAAAAAGGCGGGTCGGGCAAATCAACGACCACCATGCACATCGGCACAGCGCTGGCCCGGATGGGGCACCGTGTGGGTGCGCTGGATCTTGATCTGCGTCAAAAAAGCTTTGCCCGCTATATCGCCAACCGCAACCGGTTCGTAAAAGCCGAAGGTCTGGACCTTCCGTCGCCTGTGTACATGGACCTGCCAGAGGTGAACAAAGACGAACTGGCGCCCGGTGAAAACATCTATGATCACCGACTGTCGGCGGCGATTGGGGCATTGGAACCCAACAATGATTTCATTCTGATCGATTGCCCCGGCAGCCACACCCGGCTTAGCCAGGTGGCGCATTCCTTGGCCGACACGCTGGTGTCCCCCTTGAACGACAGCTTTGTCGATTTCGACTTGCTGGCCCATGTGGACAGTGACGGGCAAACCATTCTGGGACCATCCGTTTATTCAGAAATGGTCTGGCATGCGCGTCAGCTGCGGGCGCAGGCCGGTTTGCCGCCCATTGATTGGCTGGTGGTGCGCAACCGTCTGGGCGCACAGAATATGGTCAACAAGAAAAAGATGGGCGAAGCACTGCAAAAGCTGGGCAAACGGATCGGCTTTCGGACGGCGCCGGGGTTCAGTGAACGGGTCATTTTCCGCGAATTGTTTCCGCGGGGGCTGACGTTGTTGGATCTGCGCGATCTTGGCGTCACCCAATTGAACATCAGCAACGTCGCAGCCCGGCAGGAACTGCGTGACCTGATGAAGGAATTGAAATTGCCCGGGGTCAACGTCGACTTTTAGGCGGCTTGCTGTTCATCCAGAATGCCAAGGGCGCGGGCCATTTCTGGGTGTTCCGCTTCAAGTTCTGCGCGTGCCACCGCAATACGCCCTTTGTGGGCCGCAACAGCCGCACGATAGAAATGTTCTAGCCCCGGAATATCGCGGAACCACGTCGCGATCAGTTCCTTGATTGCGGGCGCATGGCGGGTCAACGTCCGATCGTCGACATCATTGGTATCGAACATTTTGAAATAGTCGAAATTGATGCGGTCTTCGTTTGCCGTATTTGCGGTGCCCCGCATCCGTTTCATCAAAAACGCTTCGGCGGATCGCACCATGTAATGGTTCACCTGTACCAGTTTGTTGCCATAGGTTTCTTTGCTGGAACTCCAATGCGCTTGATAGAACCGCTGATAGACATCGTCGCCTGAACCGTTCAGCCAGACCAATGGGCCTGCTTCGTCACGCCGGAACCGCAAACGAAGGTGGGGGCGGTGAATCCCGAAATGCAACGTGTAGGCGGGTTTGAACATCGTCTTGATGCCCCAGAACCGGAAATGCGGCGGGAAAAAGGGTTTGGCCGTGCGGGTGAATTGTTCAGACTGCAGACCTTCTTCAAAGTTTATGCGACCGTTTGACCCAAAGACGCGCCATGTGGGGGAAATCAGATCGAATTCGCCGGTTGCGGCGAAAAGATCATTCAAATGTCCATCGCCCGCATGGATGTTAAAAAATTCGTCACCATCAATAATGCATACATATTTTGATTTCATCACCGTCTTGTCACGGCGTGCACGGCCATAGGCCCGGCGCTGGGGGTCAGGGGCTTCGCCCTTTTCACGCTTGGTGTTATCGTTGTAATGGATCAGACCTTGGCGATCCAAGATTTCAAGGATTTCATCCGTATGATCAGAACAATTGTTGGCCGAAACATGGAAATGGTCAAAGCCAATCAGGTGGTGATATGCCAACCATTCCAGAAAATATGGGCCTTCGTCTTTAACGGTCGTAACGACTGTAAATTTTGCCACGACAGACTGCCCTCCAACGTGCAATATGTGGATAACTTTCTTCTTAATACACAAGATGCAGGCAAAAAGTGAATAGAAAAGCGATAATCGTCGGAAGTGCCCCGATTTCAGCCGAACTGGCTGATAAAGATATGACAGGTTTCTATAAAATTGCACTCAACCGCGCGTGGAAACTGCGCGAAGATTTCGACGCACATGTCTATCTTGAAGGTCTGCCCGAAGAAGATCGCCCCCCGAAAGAATATCGGCTCAAATCCGTCAATCGAAATACCTTTCGCGCGCCGATGGCAAAGGCGGGTGGACCATATCTGTGTTCCATGACCGCCGCCATTGCCGCGGGGTACTGGATGATCCAACAAGGCAGCCACCGGATCATCAGCTATTACGGATGTGACATGGTCTACAAAAAGGGGCAGGCGAACCACTTTTACGGCCATGGCGGCGACAAGGGCCCGATGATGGGCACCTTTGTTCAGAACAATGACTATCACGTCAAATATACCCGGCTGTTCGTGTTTGGTCTTTTGAACCGGGTCCTGTTTCTGAATTCATCCGGCGAAGTCGGCACACAGCTTCCGTTGCCCATCATCCCGATGGGGCGGGAATTTCCGGCCTTGGTGGATTGGGTCATGGGTCATCCCCTTGGGCAAACCGTGATCCGCCGCGGGGTCGAAGCGTTTCTGGCAGAACAGAATCTGAAAACGGATGTCTTCAAAGAAAGGCTTCAGGTTTTCAACAAAAGTGAAGAAGCGAAAGAAATTCTGGAAAAGATTGCCAAACACTGGACCCCCGTCGTAGAAACGATGCCAGAATTGGGTGAAGTTGTCGCAAAAATGCTGGATCAGCGGGTACCACACCCCACCTAATCGCAATTATTGAGACGCGGCGTCTCAGTTATTGACAAATACGGACGTTTTAAGGCTATTGGACATAGACGGGGTAGGCGTTTGCGTTCTATCTTGTCCTATCGAATGTTCGGGGATGTGTTCATGTCGTATGACTATATCATTGTGGGTGCGGGATCCGCAGGGTGTGTAATTGCGAACCGACTGTCAGCTGATCCCGATATACGGGTTCTGCTGTTGGAAGCCGGTGGCCCCGACACAAACCCATGGATCCACATTCCCGTTGGGTACTTCAAAACACTTCACAATCCCAAAACAGATTGGTGTTACAAGGCTGCCGCCGACCCCGGATTGAATGGTCGGTCGCTGGATTGGCCCCGTGGCAAAACACTGGGTGGATCATCTTCGATCAATGGCCTTTTGTATGTGCGCGGCCAAAAAGAAGACTACGATAATTGGGCCCAGATGGGAAACAAGGGGTGGTCATACGACGATGTCTTGCCCCTGTTCAAACGATCAGAAGCGCATGAAAATGGCGGCGATGATCTGCACGGTGGTGATGGTGGGCTGGATGTTTCGTTGATCCGCGCCAAAAGTGACATCGCAGAAGCCTTTATCGAAGCGGCTGTTGAAATGGGCGTGCCGCGCAAAGATGATTACAACGGCGAAGATCAGGAAAGCGCCGGATATTTTCATCAGACGGCCAAAAACGGGTTCCGGTGTTCCAGCGCAAAGGCGTTTTTGAAACCCGCCAAATCGCGCAAGAATCTGGATATCGTGACCCATGCGCACACACGCCGCGTGGTATTTTCTGACACTGATGCCAAGACAGCATCTGGGGTGGAATATCAACGGAGCGGCAAAACGCAAATCGCCCGTTTGCGCGACGGAGGAGAGGTTATTCTGTCAGCCGGCGCAATCGGAAGCCCGCAGTTGCTGGAACTTTCGGGAATTGGGCAGGGCGATGTCTTGTCGAATGCCGGGGTACAGGTGCGCCATGAACTGAACGGGGTCGGTGAACATCTGCAAGATCACTTGCAAATTCGTCTGGTCTACGAAGTCAACGTTCAGACCCTGAACGATGCAATCAATCATATCGTCCCGCGTGTTGGGATCGGCATGAATTATTTCCTGCGCCGCAAGGGCCCGATGAGCCTTGGGGCAAGTCAGGTCTGTATCTTCGCAAAATCGATGGATGGTCTGGAAACACCGGACATTCAATTCCATTTCCAACCTTTGTCAGCCGATAAGCCGGGGCTGGAAATGCATCCGTTTTCGGGCATCACATCTTCGGTCTGCCAATTGCGGCCAGAATCAATGGGCCACATCCATATCCAGACCAACAGTGCCGATGACCACCCGCTGATCACGCCCAACTACTTGTCGGCAACGGCGGACCAGCTGTGTGCCATTCGCGCCGTGAAATTTGCCCGTGCAATGACAAAGACCGATGCCCTTTCGCCCTTTATCGTGCGCGAACATGTTCCGGGGAACAATCCGCAAACCGATGACGAACTGTTGGAATCGGCAAGAAACATAAGCCAGACGATCTATCACCCCACATCCACCTGCAAGATGGGTCACGATCCGATGGCCGTGGTCGATGATCGTTTGCGTGTGCATGGGATCAAGGGGCTGCGTGTGGCGGACGCATCGATCATGCCGAAAATCGTTTCGGGCAACACAAACGCCCCGACAATCATGATTGGTGAAAAGGCCAGCGATCTGGTCTTGGAAGATCGCCGCCAGCTGGCCTACGCTTAACGGATCGGAAATCTGGTTCGGATTGTCTGTTCTACCTGTGCAGACAGATGATCCGGATGATGGGTGTCCAGAATGCGGCGTGCTTCTTCATTCGCCCGATCCCACGCGGTGCGCGCGCCCTTTTGTTCCCAGGTGCGTGGGTCATCACGGTCCGCCAATTTGGGATACAGATAATCCCGTTCCATTGCATCCTGGGTCTGGTCGGATCCCAAAAAGTGCCCGTCCCCCAAAACGGCGGCACAGATCGCGTCGAAACCAAGGGTGTCTTCAGACACTTCTACCCCGCGCAGTGTTCGGTAGACCGCGCCCAGCATTTCATTGTCCAGAACGAACGCTTCAAAGCTGGCCCCCAACAAGGACGCGGTCATCCCGCTGCTTTCATAGATCAAGTTTCCCCCGGCCAGCCCCGCTGCAAGCGACGTTAGCCCCTTTTCCGCCCCATACTGCGCGTCAATCGCCTTGGCATCGGTCATGGAACATGCCACGCCAGACGGCAGCCCCAGATGATTTGATATCTGGGCAGAGGCCGCATTCATCACTGCAATTTCCCCACCGCCCCCGGCAAACGCCCCAGTGCGAAGATCAATCACCAGCGGCCAGTTTGAAAACACCATCGGGTGCCCGGGTTTGATCGCATGCACCATCACCAGACTGGCCAGTGTTTCCGCAAGCGACATCGCCAAAAACCCAGCCAGCGTCGCTGGTGCGGTCGCCCCAGACTGCGCGGCGGTGATGTTTGAAATGGGGATGTTGTGCCGTATGCATTCGTAAACCACGTCTACGGCATCTTCACCGTATCGCATGGGCGATATCACGGGGCTGATGTGGGCTTTCACAAAAGGCCGATTGGAAAACGCCCCTTCCCCGCCCGCAACCACATCAAACATCTGCACGATCGGGGCGACATGATCGGCAACGGTAAACGCTGTCGCCGTGGGCTTTGTGGTATTTTTGACCAATGCAAATGCCGTGTTGATATCCAGTTCCCAGATATCGGGCAAATCTGTTGCCACACAGCAGCGGGTGAACCAGCTGACCGTGTCCAATGTATCCTGAAGCCGCGTGAAATTGTGCAGGTCAACACAGGTTGATGGCCGATACAAACCGGTGTCCAGATCAAGGGTCTGCACCGCTGCGCCCCCGGTGCCAAAATGGACAGCATCGCCACCAACAAGAATGGAACGGTCTGGGTCAATCCCATGCAACCAGAATTGTTTGGCCGCACCCGCGATGGCGTCTTCGACCAAGCCGCGTGGGAAGGTCACGCGACCGTCTGCGCGCGCCATCGCGCCACTGGCCACCAGATCGGCACGCAAACGATCGGGAACCTCGCCCATGCCAAGGTCAGACAACAGGCGCAGCGCGGTCTGGATAATCGCGTTCACATCATCGTTGGACAGCGGCTTGTATTGCCCGCCCGGCTGCCCTGCGGGGGCCGGGTTGATTGTTGGGGGGGCGGCCCGCTTGGCCACGCGCGCTGACCGTCCGCCGCTGCGCCGTTTCAGAAGTTTGTCTGTCATGGGATCATTGGGACCAGCAACGCGTTACAGATCAATCGAATTGACGTGTATGAAGAAAAAACCAATGATAGATTTGATATGTCGAAAGATGACCCTGCCTTTACCTTTCGGGCCGCACAGATTTTTGTCGCGGCTGTCGAAGCGCAGTCTGTAACCCGGGCCGCGCATCGGTTGGGGATGTCGCCATCTTCGGTGTCCCAGCAGTTGTCGACATTGGAAACGGCATTGGGCACCAAGTTGATCGAACGATCCGCCCGACAATTCCGGCTGACCCGGGCCGGACAGCTGTTTCTGGATCCGGCCCGCCAGATTTTGGACGATGTTGCGGCGGCCAAAGCAACACTTGTTGCCGCGGATCACACGCCCCCGTTGTCCATAAAAGTGGCATCCATCGAAGAAATGGATGCCCTGGTGACAGCGCCTTGGCTGTTGCGGCTGGGGGCGAGGTTTCCGAACATGGCCCTGTCCCTGACCAGCGGCGCAAGCCACGAAAACTTGGATGCGCTGTCATCGCGCGCCGTGGATGCGATGATCGCGGTGGACACTGTCAGCACCGTCGATTGGGTGGAACAGCACCCATTGATCCGCGATCCGTTTATCCTGGTGTCCGCACCGGGGCCGGTTGATGTGTCGCGGCCCTTTGTGCGCTACGGTCGCGATCTGCAGATCGGCCGTCAAATCGAAGCGCAACTGCGCCGCACCGGAACCACCCCGGACAAGGGGTTTGAATTTACCACCAATCAAGCCCTGTTTGCCATGACGGCCGAATTGGGAGGATGGGCTATAACAACCGCGCTTGCCTATTTGGGCACAGCGCGCGCGGGGGAATTGGTGCAGCCCCATCCCCTGCCATTTCCGAAATTTGCGCGCCGTTTGGCCCTGCACACCCGGGCGGGCGCGTTGAACGAATTGCCAAAAGTGTTTGCCAAAGAACTGCGCGAAGTACTGCGGCAACGGATCGACAGGGCGGCCATCCCGTTTCTGGCTGATGACTTTATCATATTCGGAGATTCCGAATAATATATTCTGGATCGGTCGCTTGGCCGTTTTGCCATTGCCGCAGATTGTTCAGTTTGTTCGACTGTTCACAAGTCATTCGGGGAATTCATGATGAAAACCACTACACGTGTTGTCGTTATCGGGGGCGGGATCGCCGGCTGTTCAACCATCTATCACCTGACGCAAGAAGGTTGGTCGGATGTGATGCTTCTTGAACGCGATGAACTGACATCGGGCACCACGTGGCATTCCGCAGCTCAGGTGACAAATTTTGGCATGAACCAAACCATGGTTGGGCTGAAATCCCATTCGATCAAGCTGTATCAGGATCTTGCCAATGATCCGGAATACCCGATCAATTATCACCACGGGGATGGTGGGATCCGGCTGGCAAATACCGAAGCACAGATGGAAGGTTATCGCCATTTCCGATCCATGGCCCGGGGTATGGATGTGGATTTCGAAGTGATCGATGCCGACGAATGCGCCCGCAGGCATCCGTTGATCAGCACCGACAATCTGGTGGGTGGCCTGTGGGATCCCATGGACGGGGATATCGACCCCGCGCAGCTGTGTCAGGCGTTGGCCCGCCGGGCCCGTTTGGCAGGGGCTGAAATCCACCGCAACTGCCCCGTCACGGCGTTGCGCCAGTTGCCCGATGACAGTTGGGAAGTCACCACCCCAAAAGGTGTGATCAATGCAGAAATCGTTGTGAACGCGTGCGGGTATCGTGTGAACGAAGTGGGCAAGATGATGGGCGTTCACCACCCAGTTGCTTCGATGGAACACCAGTACATGGTGACCGAAGAAATCCCCGCAATTGTTCAGGCAGGCCACCGCATGCCGCTGCTGCGCTGTCCCATCAGTGACTATTACTGCCGTCAGGAAAAAACGGGCCTGTTGGTTGGGTTTTATGAGCAGGATTGCAAGACTTGGGGCATGGATGGGATCAGCCCGCATTTTTCCAATGATCTGTGTCCTGATGACCTGGACAGGGTGATGGATGTGTTGGAAGGGGCATTTGCCCGCATGCCAGCCTTGATGGAAGTGGGCATCAAAACCATCGTCAACGGCCCCATCACCTATACCATCGATGGCGCCCCCTTGGTCGGTCCGATCCCGGGCAAACGGAACGCATTTTGCATCATCGGCCTGCGGGCCGGTGTCGGCGAAGGCGGCGGCCATGGATGGCTGTTGGCCCAACAAATCGTCCATGGTGAAGCGTGCTATGACACATGGTGTTTGGACCCGCGCCGGTTCACAGGCCACACAAACGAAGAGCTGACATCGCTGAAAGCCATCGAAGACTATCAAAACGAATTCCGCTTTCATTTCCCCCATGAACATCGCCCCGCAGGGCGCAATGCAAAAACCACCCCATTGACGCCCGTCATGGCAGCAGCAGGGGCTGAATTCACCGTTGTGAATGGTTGGGAACGCGTTGACTACATCAAACCATCGCCCGATTTTCACCCAACACTTGGGTTTGGGTTCGATGAAGCATTTGACGTGGTCGCGGCAGAGGTGATGAACGTTCAAACCAATGTTGGCCTGGCAGAGGTGAACGGGTTCAACCGTATCGAAATCACCGGCGCAGACCGCCACACATTTCTGGACCGCATGTTCTGCGGCACGGTCACCAAACGCGACGGACGCGTGGGGCTGGGGTATATGCTGAACCACCACGGCATGGTGAAAGGTGAAGCCACAATCGCCAACCTTCCTGCATCTGATCGTGGCCCCGAACGGGTCTGGTTTGGATCAGCGGCGGCAGCCGAATTCCATGATTTGGATTGGTTGGCAAGCCATCTGCAAAAGGGTGAAGATGTGCAGCTGAAATCGCTGACCAACGACCACACTATCCTTGTCTTGGCCGGCCCCAACGCCCGGGCTGTGCTGTCCAAGGCGGCGCGGGGCGATTGGACAAAAGATGCGTTCCCTTGGCTGTCTGTCCGGGAATGCTTCATCGGGTATGCGCCTGCTGTTGTCATGGGGGTCAGTTTTTCCGGCGAATTGGCTTACGAAATCCACGTGCCCAACGCGTCGTTGTACAACGCCTATCTTGCGCTGCGCGATGCCGGTGATGAATTTGGGCTTAAGCTGTTTGGCGCACGTGCTGTGGATTCCATGCGCATGGAAAAAGGGTTCCTGCATTGGAAGGCCGACCTGATCACAGAATTCAGCCCGTTTGAAACAGGGCTGGATCGGTTTGTGAAAATGAGCAAGGATTTTGTTGGAAAGCCTGCTTTGGAACAGCACACGGCCCAGAAGCAGTTGGTCATGCTGACCCTGGATCGGGCGGACTATCCCGCTTACGGAGGGGCGTCAGTTGATCTGAATGGGCGTGTCATCGGGACCGTCACATCTGGGGATTGGGGGCACCGCGTTGGCCAAAACATCGCCTATGCCTTTGTTGATCAATCCGCCTTGCCGAAGATCAATCAGGCAACCATCGACCTGTGTGGACACGCCGTTGGCATCCAAAGGGTTGACGAAGCACTGTATGATCCATCCGGCGAACGCATGCGCAGCTAATCGGGGCAATGACGCACCGACTGTTCCTGATGCGCAGGCAAAACCTCCGCCATTCACATATTTCGTGCTAAATTGGCTTTGATCAAGTCATCGCGCGGGGTTTGGTATCGTCTGAGGTGTAGCTGACTCTTGGTGCGTGATATACGCCTCGCGGGGTAATACCGCTTACCAATGACTGATTTTGTGCTAGTATTGGTTGCGGGAGTAGGATTTGAACCTACGACCTTCAGGTTATGAGC
>JAHDBC010000046.1 GCA_020630595.1 Planktomarina sp. | reverse complement strand
CCGCAACCAAAGCGTTATGAGCGCTCTGCTCTAACCAATTGAGCTACAGGCCCCCAGTGATGTGTCCCTACCATAGGCGCGGCAGGGGTCAAGCGTGATAGATGGACAAGCCTGCAGCCCCTTGGTAGCAGGCGCGGCAAAGGCAACACCACCAAAGGACCGGACCGATGACCAAAGGCATGACCTATGCGGATGCAGGCGTTGATATTGATGCGGGCAACGCGCTGGTGGATCGGATCAAGCCAGCAGCAGCCCGCACCAAACGCGCCGGTGTGATGGCGGGGTTGGGCGGCTTTGGCGGTTTGTTCGATCTGAAAGCCGCCGGGTACGATGATCCGATCTTGGTGGCCGCAACCGATGGTGTCGGAACCAAGCTGCGCATTGCGATTGATACCGGCAATGTCGATGGCGTTGGCATTGATCTGGTCGCCATGTGTGTGAACGATCTGGTGTGTCAGGGGGCAGAACCGCTGTTCTTTCTGGATTATTTCGCCACAGGCAAACTGGAACTGGATCAGGCCGCACGGATTGTCGAAGGCATCGCCAAGGGCTGCGAACAATCTGGCTGTGCGCTGATTGGCGGCGAAACGGCGGAAATGCCCGGCATGTATCCGGATGGTGATTTCGATCTGGCAGGCTTCGCCGTGGGGGCCATGAACCGGGGGGCCGACCTGCCACGGGGTGTGGCGGCGGGTGATGTGCTTTTGGGGCTTGGATCTTCCGGCGTGCATTCCAACGGATATTCGCTGGTGCGCAAGATTGTGGCCCAATCCGGTCTGGGGTGGGACGATCAATGCCCGTGGCAGGATACCACATTGGGGCAGGCACTTTTGGCCCCGACGACCCTGTACATCAAAGGGGCTGTTGCCGCCATCAAATCGGTTCCGGGTCTGCACGGGTTCGCCCATATCACTGGTGGTGGTTTGACCGAAAACCTGCCACGGGCCGTGCCGGATGGTTTGGGGTTGTCGGTGGATTTGTCATCTTGGGATTTGCCGGATGTCTTCAAATGGCTGGCAGGCGAAGCCCAGATGGACGAAGGCGAAATGCTGAAAACCTTTAACTGTGGTGTGGGCATGGTGGCGCTTGTTGCGGCTGATGATGTGCAAAACGCACAAGATGTTTTTGCAGCAGCCGGGCATGACGTGTTCCAGATCGGGGAAGTGGTTGAAGGCGCAGGTGTCACCTATTCCGGGTCCCTTCTTTGACCCGCATTGCGATCCTGATTTCCGGCGGCGGGTCCAATATGGTGTCGCTGTTGGACAGCCTGGAAGATCGGCCGGGTCAGGTCGCGCTGGTCGCGTCAAATGATCCGGATGCCGGTGGTCTTGCCAAAGCACAGGCGCGGGGTGTGGCGACACTGGCGTTGGATCACACATCGTTTGCCAATCGCGCAGAATTTGAAACGGCCCTGCATCAGAAATTGCTGGATCATGGGATCGATGTCATCTGCCTTGCCGGTTTCATGCGTATTCTGACCGCAGAATTTACGGCAAAATGGGAAGGGCGGATGCTGAACATCCACCCATCGCTTTTGCCGAAATACAAAGGTCTGCACACCCATCAGCGCGCGATCGATGCAGGCGATAAGACCCACGGATGCACAGTTCATCTGGTGACTGCAGCGTTGGATGATGGCCCAATTCTGGGGCAGGCGGTGGTTCCGATTTTGCCAGACGATACGGCTGAAACCCTTGCGGCCCGCGTTTTGATCGAAGAACATCGCCTTTTTCCTGCCGTTTTGCATAAATTTCTGGCAGACCTAGAAAGCGACCCCTTGGATTCGCGCTTGAACCTTCGTTAGATCAACCCACACAACACGGAGCCCGCGCCACGCATGAAGACGATTACCACCACGCAGGAGCTTGCCACATTCTGTGAACAGGCCCGCCAGCATGATTACGTTACGGTGGATACGGAATTCCTGCGCGAACGCACCTATTATTCCAAACTGTGCCTTGTCCAACTTGCCTATGACGGCAATGGAACCGACGATGCGGTTTTGGTCGACCCATTGGCGGGGGATCTGGATCTTGCGCCGCTGTATGATCTGTTTCGCGATACGTCCGTCGTAAAGGTCTTTCATGCCGCGCGGCAGGATCTGGAAATCTTTTGGTTTGATGCGCAGGTGTTTCCCGATCCGTTGTTTGACACACAGGTTGCGGCGATGGTGTGCGGTTTTGGCGAACAGGTTGGGTATGAAACCCTTGTGCGTAAGATCGCAAAGGAATCGTTGGATAAATCATCGCGCTTTACAGATTGGTCGCGCCGTCCGTTAAGCGCAGCCCAGCAGAAATACGCGCTGGCCGATGTGACCCATTTGCGCACCATTTACGAATTTCTGCGTGATGAGTTGGACCGGACCCGGCGCAGCCGATGGGTGGCCGAAGAGCTAGAGGTTCTGACCACCCCGGAAACCTATAACATCGAACCCGATCAGGCGTGGCGGCGTGTAAAAACACGGACCACATCCGCCAAATTTCTGGGCCATCTCAAGGAACTGGCTGCATTCCGCGAACGTTTTGCACAGGATCGCAACGTGCCGCGCAATCGCGTGTTCAAAGACGATGCACTGGTTGAACTTGCGTCGACCAAACCGCAATCCATGGAAGATTTGGGAAAATCGCGGCTGTTGCTGCGCGAAGCCCGCAAAGGCGACATTGCCGCAGGGATATTGGAAGCCGTTCAACGGGCTGGGTCCATTGCCCCCGATGCCCTGCCACGGCCCCCCGCCAACAAGGATCAATTGCAGGTCAATCCCGCGCTTGCCGATCTTTTGCGTGTGCTGGTCAAGGCCAAATCGGATCAGTTCAACGTTGCGCAAAAGCTGATCGCAACATCCGCTGAACTGGATGCGATTGCGGCTGGAAAGCGCGATATTGCCGCCCTGAAAGGGTGGCGCAGGGAAGTGTTTGGCGACGACGCGATGCGCCTGTGTGACGGCGAAGTTGGCATGGCCGTCAAAGGACAAAAGGTTGTTTTGGTCTCGCTTTAACGGATCGACCGTGACAGCGAACCATTTGCGGCCTGCACGACAACCCGTCTGATCCCGCGCATTTCTTTGTTGCTGAAAAATTCCGATGCCGTCACAGGCTGCCCGTTGGGGCTGGTGACGGTTGCGGGATATTGCACCCTGAATGCAAGCGTCAGCGTGCCGCTATCGCGGGCGGTTTCAACAAGTTGCACGTTGAAGGCCCCGGCGCGGCTGGACTGGCCGTCGACTGTGACCAGAACGCCCCCCGACACATTCTGAACCTCCATACGGGAAACCGATTGCATCAACGCGCGGCTGTCCACCGTTTCAACCCGGCGCGCATTTGTTGGCACGATGGGCGGGATGGCAACGGGGGTATCGGGGCTAACGGTTTCGTCACCGCCAAACCAGTTCCCGGGGTTCAGCCGGCTGTCCGCCAAACGGGAACATCCGCTGACTGCGGCGACAATAAGAATGGTTGCAATAATTCGTGTCACAACATGCCCCCTCCGGTGATCCCCGATTGCGTAGCGCGGTGCAGATCAAAAAGAAACCCTAGACCCCGCACACTATGCGGATTAGCAGTGCGCCACCTGATGACCAACGGTGAATGACATGGCACAAGACGCATTCGAAGATCTGGTGGAAACGTTTGAGTTTCTGGAAGACTGGGAAGATCGGTACCGCCACGTGATTGATATGGGCAAGGCAATGGACCCGATGGAAGATGCATTGAAGGTGCCCGCGACCAAGGTTGATGGTTGCGCATCACAGGTCTGGCTGCACACAAACACGGATGGGGGCGTTTTGCGGTTTCAAGGTGACAGCGACGCGATGATTGTTAAGGGTCTGATCGCGGTTCTGAAAGAACTGTATGATGGTCTGCCATTGGATCAGGCGCGCGCGGTCGACGCGTTTGCGGAAATGGGACGTTTGGGATTGAACGAACACCTGTCTTCGCAACGATCCAACGGGCTGCGCGCCATGGTTCAACGTTTGCAGCAGGTCGCCGGGGCATAGCCGAAAGGCTGGTGGGGTCACGCATCCCACTGCGCTGCGCATTATGGGTGCGCGGCGGTTTTCAACGCTTCGGCCAAATCCCCGTATCCCGTATGGCGGTGTTCAAATTGCAGGCCCAAGTCTGCGGCGGCCTGTTGCGCCTTGGCAATCAGATCGTCCGTCGGCACTTGGGATTGATAGACAAGTTTTGTGTAGTGGCCAAAATACATATCCCGTAGCTGGGGATGGCGATCCAGCCCCAAAGGTTCGATCACAAAGGCCTTGAATTGCCGGACCAGAAAGTCAGTCAGGTAAAAAGCCGTCATTTCATCGCGTTCGGCAAAACCCGCGTTGCCTTCGAAAAAGCTGTAACAATGGGGGCCCGCCACCATGTCGACCCCGCGTTCCGCACACAGGGTTTGCAGCTGACCACCCGTTCCGCAGTCCGCATAAACCACGAACACACGGTCATAGTTTGCCTGATGGGTGTCCAGTGCCGCCGCAACTGCGGGGGTGATCTTGTCCGGTTCATTGTGCAGCTTTGCCGGTAAACATTGCAGGTCCAGATGGGTCCAGCCGTTGATCTTGATAATATCAAGGATTTCACGGGCCAATGCACCACAGGCCAGCAGCAAAATATTGCCGTTGCCGGTTTGGTTCAGGCCTGAATTGGAAAGTGTTTGATCGTCCATTGCCCCCCTCCAAGCAAAAGGCCGCACCCACGGCGCGGCCTTTCCAAAAAGAATTGCCAACAGGTTTACGCGCCAGCGGCCAGTTGGTTGTGTTTGCGCGCCATGAATTCTTTTGCCGTTTCCACCGCAACAGCGGCATCGCGGCAATAGGCATCCGCACCAATGGCTTTCCCGAATTCTTCGTTCAGTGGTGCGCCCCCGACAAGCACGGTGTAATCGTCGCGCAGGCCTTTTTCGACCAGCGTGTCGATCACGACTTTCATGTACGGCATCGTGGTTGTCAAAAGGGCAGACATGCCCAAGATATCCGGCTGTTCTTTTTCCAGCTCGGCCAAATATTCTTCGACAGAATTGTTGATGCCGATGTCGATAACTTCGAACCCGGCGCCTTCCATCATCATACCGACAAGGTTTTTGCCAATATCGTGAATGTCGCCCTTTACGGTGCCGATCACCATCTTGCCCACGCGCGGTGCGCCTGTTTCCGCCAACAATGGTTTCAGGATCGCCATGCCACCCTTCATCGCGTTCGCGGCCAACAGAACTTCGGGCACAAACAAAATGCCGTCGCGGAAATCGTTGCCCACGACAGTCATCCCGCCAACCAAGGCTTCGGTCAGAACACGGTAGGGTTCCCATCCGCGTTCCAAAAGGATGTTCACACCTTCTTCGATTTCTTCTTTCAGACCATCGTACAGGTCGTCGTACATCTGCTGGACCAGTTCTTCGGTATCCAGTTCAGACAGGATGATATCGTCTTCTTCGTCAGACATGTCCCATGGCCTTTCGTGTCTATACTGCGTGCATATCATCTACAGCGGCCCGTATCATCTGAAACAATAGCGACACCGTTCCCTTTTGTACCGACTTTTGTGCATGATGATTATTCATCCGTTTACAATGTTCCGTTTTTGTTCTTTTTTCGGAACATGATCCGAATGATTCCCAAAGATAGATTGAACGGACCCAGCCGGGGGCGGGGCACAGGGGACAACCGCGTCGGAAGGTTTGAAAGATTTCAACGGGTTAGCGTTGATGATGGCTGGCCCGACCCGGATGACCAGCCGCCTGTGCGCACACAGGTCCGCATTGAAAGGCCGCGCAAGATAATCACGCGCAACACGTCGCCCGATGTTCTGTTCGACCGGTCGATCAACCCCTATCGGGGGTGTGAACATGGGTGCATTTATTGCTTTGCGCGTCCGACCCATGCGTATCTGAACATGTCACCGGGGCTTGATTTCGAAACACAGCTGTTGGCCCGCCCGACGGCGCCCGATTTGTTGGCAAAGGAATTGTCGAAAAAGGCGTATGCGCCCCGTCCGATTGCCATTGGAACCAACACGGACCCCTATCAGCCGATTGAAAAGAAACATGAAATCATGCGGCGCTGTTTGGAAGTTCTTGATGCGTTCAATCACCCTGTTCTGATCACAACCAAAGGGTCGTTGGTGGAACGCGATCTTGATATCATCGCGTCCATGGCGCAGCGCAATCTTGTGCGTGTGGGCATCACAATCACAACTTTGGATCCGCAGATTTCACGCGTGATGGAACCCCGTGTGCCCGCACCAAAGCGGCTGTTGCAAACGATCAAGACCGTCAGCGGGGCAGGCGTGCCCGTGCGGGTGCTGGTGTCGCCACTTGTTCCCGGGTTGACCGATGATGGATTGGAAGACGTTCTAAAGGCTGCGTCCAAAGCCGGCGCGCGGCATGCGACGTTTACGCTTTTGCGGCTGCCCCACGAAGTATCCCCCTTGTTTCAAGATTGGCTGCGCGCACACTATCCAAACAGGTTTTCAAAGGTAATGGCCCGGGTGCGTGAAGCGCACGGGGGGCGGGATTACGATCCGAAATGGGGCAAACGCATGCAGGGCGAGGGCACCCATGCAGAGCTGATCAAGAAACGGTTTGCTTTGGCCTGTGACCGTCTGGGTTTGGAAACACAGGATGCAGATTTGGACTGCACCCTGTTTCGTGTTCCACCCAGACCGGGCGATCAACTGACGCTGTTTTGATGGCTCTATCAGCTGGCGCGGCGGCGGCGCGATGTGCGTTCGCGTTTCGGGCCCGCCCCATCCGTTCCATCGGATTCGGATGAAAATCCGCCCATCGTCGCGGCGATCTGATCCAGCGTTGGAACTGTGCCTTTGACATGTGCATCCATGGCCGCACGCATGGCGCGCAGATGTTCTGGGGTTGTGCCGCAACATCCGCCAATAATTTTGGCGCCGCTGTCGATGGCCAAAGTGGCATAATGGCCCATCAATGTCGGGGTGCCGTCATAGTGGATGTGACCGTCGACGTATTTGGGAATGCCTGCATTGCCCTTGGCAATCAGGTTCGCGTCTGGTGCAGCATCGTTCAGGCCAATCACCGTGCGCAGCAGATCAGACGCCCCGACGCCGCAGTTTGCACCGAATGCCAGCGGCTTGTTCTTCAACTTCGTGATCATGCGCGCCATGTCTTTGGTTGTGACACCCATCATGGTGCGCCCGGCTGTGTCAAAGCTCATGGTTCCACACCATGGCAGATCGGCCAGTTCAAACGCTTCTGCGGCGGCGCGGAATTCTTCAGGGGCAGAAATGGTTTCAACCCACGCCACGTCTGCGCCGCCTGCCTTCAACCCTTCGGCCTGTTCGTGGAAGATTTCGACGGCGGCGGAATATGACAACGGCCCCATGGGTTCCATGATTTCGCCCGTTGGCCCAACAGAACCTGCAACCACAATCGGGCGGTCGCAGGCATCAGCAACATCGCGTCCGATTTCAGCGGCAAGGCGGGACAGTTCATGGGCGCGTTTTTCAGCACCGTGAAGTTTCAGGCGCGATGCGTTGGACCCAAATGAATTGGTCAAAAACAGATCGCTGCCTGCATCGACGCTGTCTTGATACAACTTGCGAATCTTTTCGGGTGCTTCGTCGTTCCACAGTTCCGGCGCATCGCCCGATGACAGACCCATGTTGAACAGATTGGTGCCAGTCGCACCATCCGCCAAAATCCAGTCGTTCGTATCAAGCAGTGATTTCAATGTGGTGCGCATGTGGGGGCCTTTCACGGGATCGGCCCTTTGTGCCACACACTATTATATGATGAAAATTCAAATTCATCATGAAAAATATGAGTTTGATTAAACTTCGTCGGCCAGTTGCGCTTTGGCCTGTACCATGAATTCAGCCATTTTTGCCCGAATGGTGGCATCATCCGCCTTGTCACCCAAATCACCGGCCAGCTTGCGATAGACATCTTCATCGCCCGCCTCTTCAAAGTCGGCTTTGATCACTTCCTTGGCATAGGCATCAGCGGCGTCGCCCTCGTGGCCCAACAATCCTGCGGCCCACAGACCGACCAGCTTGTTGCGGCGGGCTTCTGCTTTGAACTGCATCTGCGCGTCGTTGGCGAATTTGGCTTCGAATGCATTCTTACGATCGTCAAAGCTGGACATTGTGAACTCCTTTATCCGTTGATGAGAAAATGGGGGTGATCGGGATCAGACGCAAGGCCTTGCGCACACTTGCCGTTATCTGGCTGCTGGCCTAAGAGGACCCATAGCATAAGGGGGACGGCACATGGCACGTCGCAAAAAGGTTTACGAGGGCAAGGCAAAGATCCTTTATGAAGGCCCAGAACCGGGAACCCTTGTCCAATATTTCAAAGATGATGCCACTGCCTTTAACGCGGAAAAGCGGGATGTGATCGAAGGCAAAGGTGTGCTGAACAACCGCCTGTCAGAATACTTTATGACGGGGTTGAATGCGATCGGCGTGCCGACCCATTTCCTGAAACGGTTGAACATGCGCGAACAGCTGATCCGCGCTGTGGAAATCGTGCCGCTGGAAGTGATCGTGCGCAATTATGCGGCTGGCACGATTGCCAAGCGCCTTGGCCTTGAAGAAGGCACTGCCCTGCCGCGCCCGATTGTTGAATTCTGTTTGAAAGACGATGCGCTGGGCGATCCGCTGGTTGCCGAAGAACACATCATGGCCTTTGGCTGGGCCAGCCAGCAAGATCTGGACGATATGGTTGCCATCGCATTGCGCGTGAACGATTTTCTGTCCGGTGTGATGTATGGTGTCGGAATTCGGCTGGCGGATTTCAAGATCGAAATTGGCCGGGTCTATGAAAATGACTTTCAGCGCCTGATCCTTGCCGATGAAATCAGCCCGGATAGCTGCCGTTTGTGGGATATCGAAACCGGTCAAAAGCTGGACAAAGATGTATTCCGCCGCGATTTGGGCAATCTGACGGATGCCTATACCGAAGTGGCGCGCCGTTTGGGCGTGTTGCCGTCGAATGCGACCCCGATCACCAAACCCACCTTGATCAACTAAAGGTTTGTGCGAAATGAAAGCGACTGTCACTGTCATGCTGAAGAATGGCGTTCTGGATCCACAGGGCGAAGCGGTGAAATCCGCGCTGGGATCTTTGGGCTTCGAAGGCGTTTCGGGCGTGCGTCAGGGAAAGGTCATTGAACTGGACCTTGCTGACGGAACAACCGAAGCACAGGTCACGGACATGTGCGAAAAGCTGTTGGCCAATACGGTCATCGAATCCTACACGGTCGAGATGTCATCATGAAGGCTGCCGTAATTGTCTTTCCGGGGTCAAACTGTGACCGGGACATGGCCGTTGCGTTGCAGGCGGCCGGTGCCGACGTCACAATGGTATGGCACAAAGATGCATCATTGCCTGACGGTCTGGATTTGGTGGCCGTGCCCGGTGGGTTTTCTTTTGGCGATTATCTGCGCTGCGGTGCAATCGCCGCCCAATCCCCAATTTGCCAATCGGTCAAAGCCCACGCGGACCGTGGCGGTTATGTATTGGGCGTCTGCAATGGATTTCAGGTTTTGACAGAAACCGGCCTTTTGCCGGGCGCGCTGATCCGCAATGGCCGTTTGACCTTTGTGTGCAAGACCGCACCGCTGACCGTTTCGTCTGCGGCATCAGATTTCACCAAAGGCTACAGCCAAGGAGACACGGTTGATCTGCCGATTGCGCACCACGATGGCAATTACGTGGCCGACGCTGAAACACTTGCCCAACTGCAGGGCGAAGATCGCGTTGCGTTCAGGTATCAGGACAACCCGAATGGATCGGTCGATGATATTGCTGGCGTGCTGTCTGAAAACCGCCGGGTGTTGGGGATGATGCCGCACCCGGAACGTGCCGTGGATCCAGCCACAGGTCTGGTCGGCGGCAAACCGTTGTTTGATGCTTTGATCGGGTCTTTGGTTGCCGCCTGATATGTTGCGCCGTTAAGATACGGCATGGCCACAATAACGAATACACCCTCTTTGCGCCGCACAGCCCTTGCCGGGCTGTCATGGCGTGTGCGCGTGGCCTTGTTGGCGATCTTTGCGATTGGGGTCGCGACTGTCTATTTCACAAATCTGTTCCTGACCGAACGCTTTACGGCAACCACGCAACAACGGGCACAGCTGCGGCTTGCGCTGTATTCTGGCAATCTTGTCAGTGAATTGCAGCGCAATTCGATTGTGCCGCGGCTGTTGGCCAGTGACCCAGAACTGATTGGCGCATTGGCGTCCAGCGATTTCCAACAGACCAGCCAGCGGTTGTTGTCATTTGTGGACGAAATTGGTGCGGCGGGCATTATCCTGTTGGATTCAAACGGTCGCGTCGTGGCCAGCACGGAACGGGCGCGGCTGGGCGAACTGCACCAGAATGCGCCCTTTTTCGTGGATGCGCTGCGATCTGATCAAACGGTTTTTACGGGCCGCACGGACGATGATTCCGGCATTGATTTTGCCTATTCGCGGCGCGTGACGAACAACCAGATGAACCTGGGCGTTGTCGTCGTGGAAGCGGATCTGGCCAAGTTTCAAACCGCTTGGGGCGGGGTTGCGGATGCCGTGATCGTTACGGAAAGTTCGGGCAAGATCATTTTGGCAACCGAACAAAACTGGCTGGGTGTATCCGAAGAAGAAGCGCTGGCCCTGCGGTCCGCCCCCAGCGCCATCGAACGCGCCTTGCAGGCAACGCAGGGCTGGGGGGCGGTGCCAGCGGATGCGTATTTGCAGGGCCGCGCCGTGATGCGCCAAGAATTGCGGGTTCCGTTTCAAGGATGGCGGATGACGCTGTACACAACCTATGTCGGTGTGCGGCAGCGGGTGAATGCGGCGCTGGCCTTGGTGATTATGGGGTTTGCGATTGTGTTTGCATTCGCATTTTATCAACTGTCCCGCCAAACGCTGACCCGCGCGTTGGTGTTTCAAAAGGAAAGCGAAGACCTGCGGCAGTTGAACAGCCGTTTGCAGCGCGAAATTGCGGAACGCCAGAAAATCGAAAAGAACCTTGAAGTGGCGGAACAGACATTGGCGCAGTCGTCAAAACTGGCGGCCTTGGGCGAAATGTCGGCGGCGGTCAGCCATGAATTGAACCAGCCCTTGGCAGCCATGAAAACCTATCTGGCGGGGGCAAAGCTGCTGTTGGACCGCAAACGCCCGGACGAAGCACTGGCATCGTTCCAGCGGATTGATGACCTGATTGGGCGCATGGGGGCGATCACGCGACAGCTGAAATCCTATGCCCGCAAGGGTGGGGAAGATTTCGTGCCGATCGATGTGCGGACCGCCATCGCGGGGGCCATTGATATCATGGAACCCCAGCTGAAGACCCGCCGGATCAAATTGACAACCACCCAGCCCAGCGATCCCGTGATGGTGATGGGCGATCAGCTGCGTCTGGAACAAGTGATCGTGAACCTCTTGCGGAATGCGTTGGATGCCACCAATTCCGAAGGGGTGCCCGAAATTGAAATCCTTTTGGTTGCGGGCGAAACAGCAACGTTGTCGGTGCGCGACAATGGTGAAGGGATCAAGGATTTGGACGCATTGTTCGAACCGTTTTTCACAACCAAGAACCCTGGCGACGGTGTCGGGCTTGGACTGGCCATTTCATCGGGCATCGTGAACGACATGGGTGGGCGACTAACCGCCCGAAACGCGGAAACGCAAGGTGCTGTCTTTGAAGTCCAACTGCCAACGCTTAGCAATGATCTGCAGTAAAGGTAAAAGGTATGCCCCAGACGATGAAAATTGCGATCGTTGATGACGAACAGGATATGCGCCAATCGATAAGCCAATGGCTGGCGTTATCGGGGTTTGAAACCGAAACATTTTCCAACGCAACAGATGCCCTGAAGGGGCTGGCAGCGGATTATCCCGGGATTGTCGTCACAGACATCCGCATGCCCGGTATGGACGGCATGCAGTTTCTGAAAAAGATCAAGGGCGTCGATTCCGCCTTGCCCGTCATCATGATCACCGGCCATGGCGACGTGCCGATGGCGGTCGAAGCGATGCGTTTGGGGGCGTTTGATTTTCTGGAAAAACCGTTCAACCCGGACAGCATGACCGAATTGGCAAAAAAGGCCACACGGTCGCGCCGGTTGACGCTGGACAATCGCCAACTGCGCCGGGAACTGGCGTCTGGTTCGTCTATGATGGACAAACTGGTGGGGGCCAGCGGGCAGATGGACCGGCTGCGCGAAGATATTCTGGATCTGGGCCAGGCCGATGGTCACGTGCTGATCGAAGGCGAAACAGGCACGGGCAAGACGCTGGTGGCCCACGCGCTGCACGCTGTTTCAGCCCGTGCCAGCAAGAAATTCATTCTGTTTTCCTGTGCAGGTGATGAAGAAGACGTGGCCCGCAAACTGCTGGGCCCTGCTGGGGATGAAGATGCAATTCCGTTGATGGAAGTCGCCCGAGGCGGCACGCTGGTATTAGAAGACATTCAGGCGCTGGCCCCTGCGACCCAATCGAAATTGCTAAGCCAGTTGAATGCACAGGGTGATTCTGCGGAAACGCGGGTGATTGCAATCGCCAACCCAGATGAACATGGCAAAACATGCCAAGATGTTCTGCGGTCCGATCTGTATTACCGTCTTGCGACGCTGCGCGTCGAAGTGCCGCCACTGCGCCTGCGGGGCGAAGACATTCTGACGCTTTTCACCAAATACACCGAACAATTTGCCGATGAATATGGCTGCGATGCCCCCGCTGTTACGGCACAGGAAGCAGCGCAACTGTTGCAAGCCCCGTGGCCGGGGAATGTGCGTCAGCTGATCAATGTGGCGGAACGCGCTGTGCTGCAATCGCGCCGCGGGCAGGGGACCATTACGTCACTTTTGATGGATGGCAATGATACCGAACGCCCCGCAATGACGACCGAAGGCAAGCCGTTGAAAGAATACGTCGAAGCCTTTGAACGGATGCTGATCGACAACACAATGCGGCGCCACAAAGGGTCGATCGCCAGTGTGATGGATGAACTTTGCCTGCCGCGTCGAACGCTGAATGAAAAGATGGCAAAGTACGGGCTTGTGCGCGCGGATTACCTGTAAGGCCGTGAAAGATATGGGCAAATTTCACTTTGCCCATTGTTATTTTGTCGCAACTCAGACTAGATGAAATTATGGGCAGCGTTTTGCCCTTGGAATTCTTGATTTTGTTGGTGTTTCCGCATGGAACGCCCGAATCAACCGAAGAATACCCCCGCCATTGCGGGTGGTTTTATGCCCACGGCAACGTGCGGCCCATCCACACCAACTGGTGTGATTAAAGGAAGAACGTGATGCTGCGCGCCGTGAATAGGCCAGTGATATCAGGCAAGGCCACCGGCCACCTGATCACCGCATGCATCGCCCAAGGACATCAGCCCACAATCGAAGCCGCCCCATTCGGGGCGCCGGTTGCGGCTGTACAAGGACTAAATGGCAAAAAAGATGTTAATCGATGCCACGCACGCGGAAGAAACCCGCGTCGTGGTGGTAGACGGGAATAAAGTTGAAGAATTTGACTTTGAATCCCAACAAAAACGCCAACTGGCAGGCAACATATACCTTGCAAAAGTAACGCGCGTTGAACCGTCGCTGCAGGCGGCGTTCGTAGACTATGGCGGAAACCGTCACGGGTTCCTTGCGTTTTCTGAAATCCACCCGGACTACTATCAGATCCCTGTGGCTGACCGCGAAGCGTTGTTGGCTGAAGAACGCGCCTATGCCGAAGCGATGGCCGCCGAAGCCGCAAAGGCTGATGATGAGGCCGCCGCAAAACCCAAACGCGGCCGTCGCCGGCGGTCTTCTAAAGCGGCTGTCGTTGAAACGCAGGATGCCGTTGAAACCAAGGAAATGGACGATATCGATGGCATGGAAACCATCGAACTGACCGAAGAAGGATCGTCCCCAATGGAATTGGTTGGGGAAACCCCGGTTGATACGCCGGCACGGGACGAAGCGTCTGACGACGATGCGGCAGATGACGCGGTTGCGGATGCGGATGCGGCCACACCGGCAGAAACGGCCCCATCCGATGCAGCTGGTGAAGACGATGATTCTGATGCGGCGGATCAGGCCGATGATGATATCGAATCTGTCGCCCAAGAAGACGACACGGAAGAAGTGCGCCCGGTGCGCAAGCCCCGCCCACGCCGATACAAAATCCAAGAAGTGATCAAGGTGCGCCAAATCCTTTTGGTTCAAGTGGTCAAAGAAGAACGCGGCAACAAGGGTGCTGCCCTGACGACGTATCTGTCGCTTGCAGGGCGCTATTGCGTTTTGATGCCAAACACCGCGCGCGGTGGCGGGATCAGCCGCAAAATCACCAATGCTGCAGACCGCAAAAAACTGAAAGACATCGCAAACACGATGGAGGTGCCCGATGGTGCCGGCCTGATCGTGCGCACCGCAGGGGCCAAACGCACCAAATCGGAAATCAAGCGTGACTATGAATACCTGCAACGGATGTGGGAACAGATCCGCGAACAGACGTTGAAATCAACGGCCCCCGCAGCGATTTACGAAGAAGGCGATCTGATCAAACGGTCCCTGCGCGATCTGTATAGCCGTGAAATTGATGAAGTGATCGTGGAAGGCGAAGCGGGGTACCGCAACGCCAAAGACACCATGAAAATGATCATGCCATCGCACGCCAAAAACGTGAAACACTATACTGATGCGATGCCGCTTTACGCGCGTTATCAGGTCGAAGCTTTCATGGAAGGCATGTTCAACCCGACCGTGCAGCTGAAATCCGGTGGCTATCTGGTGATCGGCATCACAGAGGCGTTGGTGGCAGTCGACGTGAACTCGGGCCGGGCCACCAAAGAAGGCAGCATTGAACAGACTGCGCTGAACACAAACCTTGAAGCCGCCGAAGAAGTCGCACGTCAAATGCGCCTGCGCGATCTGGCGGGTTTGATCGTGATCGATTTCATCGACATGGAAGAACGCCGGAACAACGCAGCCGTTGAAAAGCGTCTGAAGGACAAGCTGAAAACCGACCGCGCCCGTATTCAGGTGGGCCGGATTTCCGGTTTCGGCCTGTTGGAAATGTCGCGTCAGCGCCTGCGCCCCGGTATGTTGGAAGCAACGACACAGCCATGCCCATCGTGTCATGGCACGGGCTTGATCCGGTCTGACAATTCCATGGGTCTGACGATCCTGCGCGAATTGGACGAAGAAGGCACACGCCGCAAAACGAAAGAGGTGCTGGTCAAGGCACCGGTGGATGTGGCGAATTTCCTGATCAATGAAAAACGCGAACACATCGGGTCAATCGAACAGCGCCACGGTATGTCTGTACGCGTGGAAGCCGATCCAACTCTGATCAGCCCAAATTATTCCCTGGAAAAATTCAAATCCGCGACCCGGATCGTTCCGGCGGCCAGCGCGGCTGTATCATCGCTGAATATGGCGTTGATGGATGAAATCGACGAAGCCGCGGCAGAGGTTGAAGAGACGCCAGAGGTTGAAGCGTTGCAAGACGAACAGCCCAAGAAAAAGCGTCGGCGTCGGCGTCGCAAGAAATCTGACGCACCGCAGGATGGGGATGCCCAGACAGATACGTCAGAAGGTGAAACCGCCGAAGCATCAGCGGAAGCGCCTGTTGATGGGGCGGAAGACACGGCAGACGAAAAGCCAAAGCGCCGCCGCCGGTCGCGTGGGCGGGGCAAAGGCAAGGCGGGTGATGCTGGGTCTGATGGGGCAACCGAAACGGTTGCCGACAGTGCCGCGGAACCATCAGAGGCGCAGAAATCCGACGAAGGCGCACAAGTTGATGCAGCGGAAGCACCCGATGATGCATCGGACGCCCCAAAGGAAGAAAAGCCAAAGCGGACCCGTAAACCACGCCGCAAGAAGGCAGACATCGAAGCAGAGGCCGCTGCCGCTGCGGCAGCCGAGGCCGCGAACGAAAGCGCAGAAGAACCAGCGCCTGCAGACGAAAATTTGCCTGCAGACGAAAAGGCGATTGAAGAACCGCTTGAAGCTGCACCTGAACCTGCCGCCGCTGCCTCAGAGCCAGAGCCAGAGCCAGAGCCAGAGCCAGAGCCAGAGCCAGAGCCAGAGC
>JAHDBC010000045.1 GCA_020630595.1 Planktomarina sp. | reverse complement strand
ATATGGGGTTCGCGCCACAACACTCTGTTTTCAAACAGTTCTATCCCAGCGCGTATCCCGCGCCGCGGATGGTTCTGACAGGATCATCGCCCCCATATTGGCACAATGCTTTGCGCAAGCGTCCGATATGGACGTCCACGGTACGGGTGTCGACATAGATGTCACGCCCCCAGACACGATCCAAAAGCTGTTCACGGGTGAACACCCGTCCGGGTTTTTCAATCAGCGTCGACAGCAATCGATATTCTGTCGGCCCCAGCTTCACGTCCTTTTCCGCACGGAAGACACGGTGGATTTCACTGTCCAGAACGATGTCCTGAAATTCCATGCGCGATCCCACAGTCGATGGTCTGGCGCGCCGCAACTGGGTGCGCACGCGCGCCATCAGTTCACGCACGGAATAAGGCTTTGTGATGTAATCATCCGCGCCGGTTTCCAACCCGCGCACCTTGTCGACTTCTTCGGATCGTGCTGACAGCATGATCACTGGAATTTCGCGCGTTGACGGTTTGACCTTTAACTGCCGACAGACTTCGATGCCTGACAGTTTCGGCATCATCCAATCCAGAACGATCACATCGGGCGATTGTTCGCTGATGACCAGCAATGCTTCTTCACCGTCTTCTGCGCGCAGGATGTCGTAACCTTCTGCTTCCAGATTGTAGGCCAGAACCTCTCTCTGGGCGGGTTCGTCTTCGACAATCAAAACAGTCGGGCGGGACATGGATTAAGCCCCCTGCCCCTGATCAGGTTGTCCCACTTCATCCCAGACCGCGGCGCTGTCTTCTTTGGGCCGTGCATCATCGGGCATTTCACCAGTGACAAGAAAGATGACCTGTTCGGTGATGTTGGTCACATGATCACCCATGCGTTCCACGTTTTTCGCAATGAAATGCAAATGCATACAGGGGGAAATGTTGCGTGGGTCTTCCATCATATAGGTCAGGAACTGGCGGAACAGCGCGTTGTACATCTGATCCACATCGTGGTCACGTTGGCGCACATCTTCGGCAAGGGCGACATCGCGATTGATATAGGAATCAAGCGCATCTTTCAGCATCAATTCCACTTCTTTCGCCATGCGCTTTAGCGCCTGTTCCGATCCGTTCAGCACAGGTTGACCTGCCAGAACAGACGTGCGTTTGGCCATGTTCTTGGCATAGTCGCCCATGCGTTCCAGCCCGGCGGCGATTTTGATCACGGTCAAAAGGGTACGCAGATCGCTGCCCATGGGCGCGCGCAATGCGATGATACGTGCGGTTTCTTCGTTGACCTGTTCTTCAAGCGCATCAATGGCTTTGTCGCCCTTGCGCACCTGTTCGGCCCGTTCAATGTCGCGGTCCACCAGTGCGCTTGCGCTGTCGGTGATGGCCGCTTCGACAAGACCACCCATTTTCATAAGCATGGCCTGCAACCCTTCAAGGTCGCGGTCAAAGGCGGATGCGATGTGACGTTGATCTTGCATGGTATTATCCGATCCGTCCTGTGATGTAGCTTTCGGTGCGTTCATCTTGTGGGTTCGTGAAAATTTGCCCCGTTTCACCAAATTCGACCATATGCCCCAAATGGAAAAAGGCGGTCCGCTGGCTGACCCGCGCGGCCTGCTGCATGGAGTGTGTGACGATCACAACGCTGAAATTCTGGCGCAGTTCATCGATCAGTTCTTCCACCTTGGCGGTTGCGATGGGATCCAACGCGGAACAGGGTTCATCCATCAACAATACTTCAGGTTCCGTTGCGATGGCGCGCGCGATGCACAGGCGTTGTTGTTGGCCGCCGGACAAACCGGTCCCGGGCGCATTCAGTCTGTCTTTGACTTCGTCCCAGATGGCACCGCGTCGCAGGGATTTTTCGACGATTTCGTCCAATTCGGCTTTGTTGCGCGCCAATCCGTGAATCCGCGGACCATAGGCAATGTTGTCATAAATCGACTTCGGAAAGGGATTGGGTTTTTGAAACACCATGCCGACCTTGGCGCGCAGCTGCACAGGGTCCACGGACTTGTCGTTGATATCTTGGCCGTTCAATTCGATGTCGCCTGTGACCCGGCAAATGTCGATGGTGTCATTCATGCGGTTGATGCAGCGCAGGAATGTTGATTTTCCGCAGCCAGATGGCCCAATGAACGAAGTCACGGCACGGTCGCCAATGTCGACCGACACGTCTTTGATCGCGTGGTTGTCACCATAGTGCACATTGACGTTCCGGGCGGCGATTTTCACGTCGGTCATGGTGTCTGTTCTTTCTGCAAGTCGAATGTCGTCGTACATGGATGCCTCGTTACCAGCGGCGTTCAAAACGGCGACGCAGGATGATGGCGATGATGTTCATGGACAACAAGAACACCAACAAGATGATAATGCCACCCCAGGCGCGTTCGTAAAACGCGGGGTCGGCGCGGGTGGCCCACTGATAGATCTGTGCGGGCATGGCAGAATTGGGTTCGGTAAACCCTGACACGAACCCTTCGGGATAGCTGGTGGCGACCAATCCGATCATACCGATCAACAACAACGGGGCCGTTTCACCCAACGCCTGGGCCAATCCAATGATTGTGCCTGTCAGAATTCCCGGCAGGGCCAACGGCAACACATGGTGAAACACAGCCTGCGTTTTCGATGCGCCCAAACCAAGGGCCGCATCCCTGATAGAGGGTGGCACGGCTTTCAATGATGCGCGTGTCGCAATGATGATCGTCGGCAACGTCATTAAAGACAGAACCAAACCGCCCACCAGCGGCACCGATTGTTTGAACCCGGCAATCCCCATGACGCCACCGCCAAATTGGATAAACGCCGCAATACCCAAGATACCAAAGACGATCGAAGGCACCGCCGCCAGATTGGAAATGTTGATTTCAATCAGGTCCGTGAACCAGTTTTGTGGGGCGAATTCTTCCAGATAAATGGCCGTGGCCACACCGATGGGCACCGCCGCCATCAGAACGACCATCATCATGTAAAACGACCCAAGGATCGATGCCCCCATACCCGCCTGTTCTGGCCGGGCTTCGGATGCATCGACACCGAAAATGAAATTCCAATTAAAGCCGCGTTCAACCATCCCGGCGTCCACCAGCCGATCAATCACATCCAGGTGCAACGGCGTCAGGTTCTTGTCGCGGGCCAGGTCTTCGCGCGTCACACGGCCTTTCATGTAGCCATCCGCACGCGATGACATGAAAAATTCGAACTGAGATGTTTGCCCCACCAATGAAGGATCGGCAAGCACTGCATCGCGCAACGTGGCGGGTGCCCCGGTTGACAACATGCGGACCAGATCACGGGATTTCGAAAACGGGTTTTCGATGCCTTGATCCTGTAGCGCAGCGACCATCGCGGCCTCGATCATCTTGCGATACCGCGTGGTTTTCACAACTGCGGATTCTGCCTTGTCGACCTCTTCCTGGGTCAGCGCGACATCCAGTTTCAGGGATGTTTGGGTGTAAGCTGGCAAACCCGCTGAAATGATGTTCCACAGCAAAATCACCAGAAACACGACGCCAATGGCAATCGCCGACACGCCATATGCCCGGAACCGTTTTTCGGCAGCATTGCGTTTCTTGGTGCGGGGGTCCAATTCGGTCAGGGACCGTGCCTGTGTCAGATCGGTCATTCGTATTGCTCCCGGTATTTGCGCACGATGCGCAAGGCCAGAACATTCAGCCCCAGCGTCATAATGAACAGCGTCATGCCAAGCGCAAAGGCCACCAGTGCCTCTGGCGAATTGAAATCCCCGTCGCCTGTCAGTTGGCTGACGATTTTTGCAGTCACTGTTGTCATCGCTTCAAACGGGTTCAGGTCCAGCCGGGCGGCGGCCCCTGCCCCAAAGACAACAATCATGGTTTCCCCGATCGCCCGGGATGCCGCCAACAAGATCGCCCCGACAATCCCCGGAAGGGCTGCGGGCAAAACAACCGTCTTGATCGTTTCGGATTTCGTCGCGCCCAGGCCCAACGATCCATCGCGCATGGCCTGCGGCACAGAATTGATGATGTCATCAGACAGCGAACTGACAAAGGGGATCAACATGATGCCCATGACCAAACCCGCGGTCATCACCGCCGTTCCGCCCTGCATCCAGTTGACGCCCAAAACGCCATCTTCGCCAAAGGCGGCAAGAAGAAACGGGCCAACAGTCAAAAGTGCAAACAGCCCGTACACAATCGTCGGGATCCCTGCCAAAACCTCTAGCGCGGGTTTGGCAATCGCGCGCACGCGGGGCGTGGCATATTCAGACAGATACACGGCTGCAAACAGGCCGATCGGAACCGCCACAGCCAGCGCCACAAATGAAATGTACAGCGTGCCCCACAAAAGCGGCAGAATGCCCAGTTCGCTGGCGCCCTGAAACGATGGCGACCATGTCGTACCAAACAGGAAATCCTGCCATGGATACAGTTTGAAGAACTGGATCGTGTTGAAAATCAAAGACAACACGATGCCAACGGTTGTTAGAATGGCAATGGACGCGCAACCAATCAAAATGACGCGCACGGCGCGTTCAACGGTGTTACGGGCGCGAAAATCCGGTGCGATTTGGCGGAATGCGAACAAGAACGCCCCGCCAGCCAATGCCAAAACAAGGACGGTGCGGATTAAATCGCCCGTTGCCGTTGCACTGCGGTAACTTTGTGCGGCGGCCAAAACCGATGGCCGTACATCGCCACCAAGCGCCACACCCAATGCGCCCAGCCTGTCGCGCAAATCACCGATGAAGGTTTGCGCGTTGTCCGCCTCTGCCGCTGTCATGTCACCCGATGATACAGCAAGGGAAAGACCATCTGCCAAGGTCCGGACTTCGGTCATCACCAGTGAAATGTCACGGCCTTCGGGAATATCGGATGGCAGGATCTGGCTTTGCACCGATCCGCCAATCACCAGCGGCTGTGCGATGGACCAGACGGCCAACACCAGAACCGCAGGCGCGAAACTAAGAACAGCCACATGCGACCCGTAGTATTGCGGCAAAGAATGAAGCCGCCGGATGCTTCCATCGGCGGTGGCCAACGCACGGTGGCGTCCAACAAAAAACCCGACAATCGCAATGACCGCGATGACGAGAAACAGGGTGGATGCTGACATAAAATGGTCTTTCGTCAGGGCAGGAAAGATGGGGCAGGATGATCCCTGCCCCACCAAATCGGTTTACATGGTTTCGCCAGCGTCAACGGATTCTTGTGTGGCTTCCAGTTCTGGATCAGACACAAGACCGTATTCTGCCAATGGGCTGTCCGGGCCAGCCATATCTTCGGATACGAAGAATGATGCATATTCCTGCAGACCCGGGATCACGCCGATGTGCGCTGCTTTGACATAGAAATACAGCGGGCGGGATACGGGGTATTCACCGGATGCGATGGTATCGGTTGTGGCTTCCACGCCGGACATTGTCGCGGCTTGCAACACGTTTGTGTTGTTTTCGTAAAAGGCCAGACCAAACACGCCAACGGCCGCCTTGTTGGCATCCAGACGCGCCAGTGTTTCTGTATAGTCGCCATCGATGTCGACAGACAGACCATCCGTGCGGACTTTCAGGCAGGCATCTTCGGCGTCGTCTTCGGACATGCCACCGTCGATCATCGCCTGCATGGCGCCTGTTTCTTCACAACCGACCAGCAAGACCTTTTCTTCAAACACTTCACGGGTGCCGTGTTTGGTGCCCGGGATCAGGGCCAGAATGTTTTGTGATGCGAAATCTGCGTTGACCTGTGCCCAATCTGTGTTCGGGTTATCGACCAATGCGCCATCGACAACCACTTTGGGGGCCAGCGCCAGGAACCAATCAGACGGTGTGAATGCAAACGACTGACCGTCGATGTCAGACGCAAAAACGATCCCGTCGTAACCGATGCGCACTTCGATGATATCGGTCACACCGTTGGACGCACATGTTTCGATTTCGGAAGATTTGATCGCGCGGGATGCATTGGCAACATCAATCGTGTTGGCCCCAACGCCTTCGCAGAACCGTTTCAGGCCAGCGGATGATCCGCCGGATTCAACGACGGGTGTTGGAAAATCAGTGTTTTCACCGAACGCTTCAGCAACGATCGAAGCATAGGGCAGCACAGTGGATGACCCTGCAACCTGAACATTGTCACGCGCATGGGTAACGCCTGCAACAGCGGTGATGGCCAGGGCAGAGGCAGCAACTTTGGTGAAGGACATAGAAGTCTCCGGCAATATGAACATTTGGCATCCATCATTGGATGCATGTGCCATTTACGATTCGCTGGATTCAGTTTTGTGAAGATTGTGTAAATGTTTTGTGACGATCCCCTTGGATCGCCCAATTATTCAAAATGGCGCGGCAATATCACCGAAAACGTCGACCCAACGCCCAATTCACTTTTGATCCGCAGCCGGCCCCGGTGGCGATTCACGATATGCTTTACAATCGCCAATCCCAGCCCGGTGCCCCCCATTTGGCGCGACCTGTGGCTGTCGACGCGGTAAAACCGTTCTGTCAGTCGCGGTATATGGATCGGATCAATCCCATCCCCCTGATCCGTCACATCCACGCGCACCGCGGGGCCCCGCACGCCCGCGTCATGGGCGGTTTCACTGATCCGGATTTTGACCGTATTATTTTGCGCCTGCTGGCCGTATTTGACCGCGTTTTCGATCAGGTTTGTAAACACCTGCACCAGTTGTTCGCTGTCGCCCAGTATCGGCAAATTCACATCAAACACCGGCAAATCAATCTGCGCCCCGGCGGCCTGTGCCAAAGGGGTCATCCTGCGACCCACCGTGTCCAGAACATCTGCCAGATTGATCGTGTCGCTGGGCCGCATCCGTTGTTCCGCTTCCAACCGCGACAGCGACAGCAAATCCCGGATCAACGCATTCATGCGATCCGCTTCCGTCTTCATAATCGACAGAAAACGCGCCGATGCTTCGGGATCATTGCGGGCCGGACCCTGAAGGGTTTCGATAAATCCGGTGATCGCGGTCAAGGGCGTGCGCATTTCATGGCTGACATTGGCCACGAAATCGCGCCGCATCTGGCCCGTGTGTTCCGCCGCACTGACATCCACAAATGTCAGAACAGCCCCCGATTTGGCCGAACCCGGGACCGGCTTCACGTGCAAATCATAATGGGCATCCCCGGCGTGGCTGCGGCCCAGATAGCGGGTGGTTTTGGCCTGTTGATGGCGCAGGCAATTTTCGATTGCATCCAGAACCATCGGTTGGCGCAAGACGGTGATATAGTGGCGCCCCACGATCCCGTGGCCCAGAATATCCCATGCCGCGCTATTGCCATGGGCCATGCGGCCCGCCGCGGAAACAAGCACCGTGGGATGGGGCAGCGCAGCCAAAAGGTCGTTAGTGGGGACAAATGGGTCTGCCACCATCAGCCCCTGCGGTTGCGCGCGGGATCAGGTCGCCCCATCACAGCGGCACCAACCCATCCCTGAACCGACGCATGTTGGCCTGATACCCAAGGGCAGAGGCTTTCAATCCTTCGAACGCCGCATCGTTCAGTTGCCGCACGACCTTCCCCGGCGATCCCATCACCAGACTGCCGTCAGGAATATGCTTGCCTTCGGTGATCAAGGCCCCTGCCCCAATCAAACACCCTTTGCCAATGACGGCATTGTTCAGAACGGTCGCGCCCATCCCGATCAGTGATCCTTCGCCAATGGTGCAGCCGTGCAAAATCGCCGCATGCCCAATCGTGCAATTCGCCCCGATGGTCAGCGGGCACCCCATATCCGTGTGCAGGATGCTGTTTTCCTGAATGTTTGACCCTGCGCCCACAACAATCGGTTCATTGTCGCCGCGCAACACTGCGCCGAACCAAACCGATGTGGCTTGTTCCAACACCACCTGCCCCATCACATGCGCCCCCGGCGCGACCCAAAAGTCGCCATCAGCCGGAACGGTCGGTTCGTGGTCATTCAGCCGATACAACATCATACACCCCCAAATTCATCATGCAGTTTGCGCACGTGATCCATCAACGTGGGCTGCTGACTGCGGCGCAAACGGGCCGCTTCGATGATGGTGCGCAGGCGCTGTTCGGTCACATCCAGATCGTCGTTGATCAATACGTGGTCATAGCCATCCCAATGGCTGATTTCATCCCAACTTTTCTGCATCCGCTTGGCAATTGTTTCGGCGCTGTCCTGCCCGCGGGTTTCCAACCGGCGTTTCAGTTCCGCGATGCTGGGGGGCAGGATGAAAATCGACAGCACATGTTCTTGCAGCGTGGAATTCTTGATCTGTTGCGCGCCCTGCCAATCAATGTCGAACAGAACGTCGCATCCATCCCCAATCGCGTCGGCCACGGGGGCCTTGGGCGATCCATAGAAGTTTCCGAACACATGGGCGTGTTCCAGCATGCCGCCGTCGGCCACGCTTTGTTTGAACTGCGCTTCGTCCCAAAAATGATAATCGACACCATCTGTTTCACCGGGCCGCATCGGGCGCGTGGTGGCAGACACAGAAAACCGCAAGCTGGAATCCCAGTGCCGCAACCGTTTGGCCAATGTCGATTTGCCCGCCCCAGAGGGGGACGACAGGATGATCAAAAGACCTCTGCGTTGCATGGTCACTCCACGTTTTGGACCTGTTCCCGCATCTGATCAATAATCGCCTTCAAGTCCAGCCCGATCCGGGTCAGGGCGATATCACCAGCCTTGGAACACAATGTGTTGGCTTCACGATTGAATTCCTGCATCAAAAAATCAAGTCGGCGTCCACAGGGGGCTGGATCCGCCAAAAGTGCGCGGGCCGCATCGATATGGGCGTTCAGCCTGTCCAGTTCTTCGGTGATGTCACTTTTGACGGCGATCAACGCCAGTTCCTGTTCAAACCGATCCGGATCAACCGATTGCGCCGTCAGGGCCGTTACGGCCTGTTGCACGGCAGAACGCTGCCGGTCGGTTCGATCCGGCAACAGCGCTTTGGCGTCTTTGACCGCCATTTCAACACCATCAAGCTGTGTCTGCAAAAGCGTTTCAAGGGCCGCGCCTTCGGACGCGCGCATGGCACATAAATCGACCAGCACCTGTTCAAATGCAGGCATCAAAATCGCAGCCCAATCCACATCGGGAATCGCAGCGGATGCCCCCAGAACAGAAGGCCGCAGCGCCAAAAGCGCAACCGGATCAATGGGTTGAACAGCGGCCCCCTTGGCCTGTGCCGTGCTTTGCACATCTGCCAACAGGCCAAGCGCCCAATCCAGCCGATCTTTGTCCAAGACAGGCAGGCCCTGATCATCAGATGCGCCCAAACGGATGCTGATCTGCACGCTGCCACGCGCCAAAGACTGCGCCGTGGTTTTGCGCAGCGCGGTTTCCAACGGCTGCATCACGTCGGGCAAACGCAGGCGCACATCCAATGATTTATGGTTCACCGATCGCATGTCGATCGACCAATCCGTTCCGTTGGATTGACCGCTGGCACTGGCAAATCCGGTCATTGAATTCAGCATCTGGCGTCCTTTGTCATATTTTCCCCTGTCAGACCGCAGAATTGAACAAATTGCAAACGGACCGTTAAGCACTTCTTTACCATTATTGACGAAACCTTTTTTGGTTCATTGTTGGGGTGCTTACATATGGTGTGTGAATTGGCAAAAGGGGCTCTGATGGGCCGGTCTGATATCAAGCTGGTGAACCGGTCCGGATCACTGGATCCGCTGGATCATCTTTGGATGTACTGGAACAATCTGCGTGATCGTGCGCCGGTTCCAGCGCGTTGTGATGTGCGCCCGGCTGCCCTTGGCCCTGCCCTGCCCCATGCCTGTGTGATCGAACGTCAAATCGGCGGGGTGCCCCGGTTTCGGGTTGTGGGCGGTCTGATGAACGATCTTTTGGGGATGGATGTGCGTGGCATGCCGGTGACATCCCTGTTTTCCGTCGGCTTGCGCGCGCGTCTGTCCAGCGCCATGGATCAAGTGTTCGAAGCGCCATCTGTGCTGACCGCATCTGTCACATCGACCGGGTCTTACGGGGCGCCGGGTCTGTCAGCCCGGTTGATGTTCCTGCCTTTGATGGATCAAGACAACCGCATCAGCCGTGCCCTTGGCGGCATCGCGCTGGATGGCGCCATTGGGGTGACACCCCGTCGGTTTGACCAATTGGTCACACTGGAAGGCGACCCCCTGAACAACGGCGTGAAAACGGCTGCGGGGCCGCGTGTGACTGTGGAACGCACAAAAAAGGCCGCCCTTTCGGAACGGCCTTATCTGCGATTGGTTTGACGGTGGATCAGCTGGCGGCGCGCAGACGCGACCCGCCGGCCTGCAATTCTTCGGCCACCAGAAATGCCAGTTCCAACGATTGTGATGCATTCAAACGTGGGTCACACGCCGTGTGATACCGCGACGACAGATCTTCGTCTGTGACCGCACGCACACCGCCCACACATTCGGTGACGTCCTTGCCGGTCATTTCGAAATGGACACCCCCCGGAATACTGCCTTCCGCACGGTGAATCTGGAAGAATTCACGAACTTCCTGAAGGATGTTGTCGAATTTCCGGGTTTTATAGCCAGTGGATGCTTTTTCGACGTTGCCGTGCATCGGATCACATGACCAAACGACATTCGCGCCCTCTTCCTGCACGGTTTTGATCAAACGGGGCAAATGATCGCCAACCTTGCCCGCGCCAAAGCGCGCGATCAGCGTCAGCCGCCCGGCTTCGTTTTGCGGGTTCAGCTTTTGCATCAAGATTTTCAGGTCTTCTTCGGTCGTGGTCGGGCCACACTTCAGGCCGATGGGGTTTTGAACGCCACTGCAGAATTCCACATGCGCCCCGTCCGGCTGGCGTGTGCGATCCCCAATCCAGATCATGTGACCGGATCCTGCGATCCACGTGTTCGTTGTGGAATCAACGCGGGTCAGCGCCTCTTCATATTCCAAAAGAAGGGCTTCGTGACTGGTGTAGAAATCAACTGTTGCAAGTTCCGCATTGTTTTCGGCGGTCAGGCCAGCGGCAGACATGAAATCAAGCGTGTCGCTGATCCGGTTGGCCATTTCACGGTAGGCTTGCGCTTTTTCGGATTCAGTGAACCCCAGCGTCCAGGAATGGACCTTGTGAATATCGGCAAACCCGCCCTTTGAAAATGCACGCAGCAAGTTCAGCGATGCCGCCGCCTGGGTATAGGCCTGCAGCATCTTCTGCGGGTTCGGGATGCGCGCTTCGGGGGTGAAATCCAGTTCGTTGATGATATCGCCACGGTAGCTTGGCAGTTCAACCCCATCCTTCACTTCGGTCGGGGCGGAACGCGGCTTGGCAAATTGCCCTGCCATGCGCCCAACTTTGACCACTGGCACCTTTGCGCCATAGGTCAGCACCATGGCCATTTGCAGCATGACCTTGAACGTGTCGCGGATGTTGTCGGCTGAAAATTCACCAAAACTTTCCGCACAGTCGCCACCCTGCAAAAGAAACGCTTCGCCGCGTGACACGGCAGCCAGTTCAGCCTTCAAGGATCGCGCTTCGCCTGCGAAAACAAGCGGCGGATACTGCGTCAGCTGCGCTTCAACTGCGTTGAGGGCTGCCTGATCCAAATAGTCTGGCATTTGGACCCGTGGTTTCGCACGCCACCCGGATTTTTGCCATTCCGCCATTGTCTTCACTCCGATTGCGGTTCTGATTGCGCTATCGGTCATAGGCGACTTTGCAAGCCTGTGCCACCATGAAATAAACGATTGTACACAACAGGGATTGACGGTGCCCAAATCTAGGTCCACTGCTGACTGTCGTAAGGGGCATTGGGGGGCAACCATGGATGTTCAGGGTCACTTTGTCGAAGTCAAAACCGCGCCGGATAAACCACGGCGTTTTGTTTTTGTATTGCTCGACAATTTTACGATGCTTTGCTTTTCTGCCGCTGTGGAATCCCTTCGGATCGCCAACCGCATGGCTGGCGCCGAATTGTACGAATGGACCCTCTTGGGCGAAGGCGGCGAACCCGTCAAATGTTCCGCCGGAACAGGGTTTCAAGTCGATGCTGACCTGATCGAATTGCAACGCGATGATGTCGCGATGATCTGCGGTGGTATCGATGTGCAAGCTGCAACGACCAAACGCGTTTTGAACTGGCTGCGCCGCGAAGCCCGCCGCGGCATCATCATGGCCGGACTGTGCACCGCCGGTTACAGCCTTGCCAAGGCGGGCCTGTTGGACGGAAAACGCGCCACCACCCACTGGGAAAATCAGGACAGTTTCGCCGAAGAATTCGACGAAGTTGAGCTGACAAAATCGGTCTTTGTGGTGGATGGAAACCGCATCACGACGGCGGGTGGCACGTCGTCCATTGACCTGATGCTGAAATTGATTGCGCAAGACCACGGCGAAGAACTCGCCAACGCTGTGGCAGACCAGCTGATCTATTCGTCGATCCGCACGGATCAGGACACCCAGCGCCTGTCGATCCCGACCCGCATCGGCGTGCGCCATCCCAAATTGTCGCAGGTCATCCAGCAGATGGAACGCAACATCGAAGAACCGATCAGCCCGTCCGTTCTGGCCAAGGACGTTGGCATGTCGACCCGGCAATTGGAACGGCTGTTCCGGCGCTATCTGAACCGATCACCCAAACGGTATTATATGGAACTGCGCCTGCAGAAGGCGCGCAACCTGTTGATGCAAACGGATATGAGTGTGATCAACGTCGCGCTGGCCTGTGGGTTTGCGTCGCCATCGCATTTTTCGAAATGCTACCGCGCGCATTACGACACAACGCCCTATCGTGAACGGGGTGCACAGGCATCGCGGCTGTCAATCTAAAGTTGACAGCTGTCAACTTTTTCATTTAAAAACAATGCATTATTTGCGCCGCGCCGCGAGCATACGCCCCATTTGAGAATGCCCATCAAACGGGGCGACCGCCGTCTTAACGATCTGCTGTGACCCGGTACAGCGCCCCATTGCCAATGCTTAGAAACCACAACCCGCCTTGTGGGCCAACGCGCACATCGCGCACGCGCAGGGTTTCATCGCTTTTGAGCACGGCGATTTCGTCTGCGCCCTGATCCAATGACAAAACATGGATCTGATCAAACTTCAGGCTGCCGGTGACCAGTGCACCGGCCCAATCCGCGCCCAATGCATCGCCCAGAACCGTTGCCCCAGACGGTGCGATAGAAGGGTCCCAATAGAACGCGGGTTGTTCCATGCCATCCTTTGTCGTGCCTTCGCCGATGCGGCCCCCGGAATAATGGCGGCCATAGGCGATGACAGGCCAGCCATAATTGTGTGCGCGCTGCACTTCGTTCACCTCATCCCCGCCACGGGCCCCATGTTCGATGCCCCACAACCGGCCCTGACCGTCAAAGGTCAGCCCTTGCGGGTTGCGATGCCCGTACGACCATATCGCCGTGCCAAAGGGATTGTCCGCAGGCACGGCACCGTCCCGTGTCAAACGCAGGATGGATCCATTTTCACGCGACAGATCCTGCGCCGATGGGCGGTCGCCCCGGTCGCCGACGGTCATGTACAAAAACCCATCGGGCCCTTCGGCCAGTCGACTGCCGAAATGCCGCCCACCCCGGCTGCCCTCTGCGATTTCAAAAAGGGTTTCGAAATCTGTGAAGTGATCTGCGCCTTGGGCCAAAACGGCCCGGCCCAAGGCGGTGCCACTGCCGCGCCCCTGCCGTTTGGCAAAGGTGAAATAGACGTGCCGGCTGGTTTCAAAATCACGCGGCACAAGAACATCCAACAATCCGCCCTGCCCATCGTCGACCAGATCAAATCCCGCCTGCGTGACAGACAATTGACCGTCTTCGGCCAACAGAATCCGCCCATCCGTTTCCGTGATGACCAAAGCGCCGCCGGGCAAGAATCCCACCGCCCATGGATTGTCCAACCCGGTCACGATGGGGGACACGGTCAGCGGCCCGCGTGGCCCGGCAAGATCGGCCACAGCCGGGGCCGCAGACAGACAGGTGATCAGAAGAAGCAGAAAACGCATGGGCGACCTTTCGATTGGCATTCACGTTATTTAGGCCGAAACGGAAATGACCCTAGGGCAATTGCGCGCAAAAAATCGTGAATTTTGCTTTCACTACCCCAAAACGCCCGTTAACCTGACCCCCGGACAGAGTTCCAACTTGGGAGAGTTACTTATGAAAAAACTGCTGACAGCGACCGCTGCTTTGGCATTGACCGCAGGTGCTGCAAGCGCTGCTGGTCATTCTGAAATCAAACTGGGGATCATCCTGGGCTTCACAGGTCCAATCGAATCCCTGACCCCGTCCATGGGCGACGCGGCTGAACTGGCGATGAAAGAAGTCACCGATTCAGGCCTGTTGCTGGGCGGTTCCAGCGTGACACCTGTACGCGCCGATTCAACCTGTATCGATTCCGGTGCTGCGACTGCGGCTGCCGAACGTCTGATCACATCTGATGGTGTCAAAGGCATCATGGGTGCTGACTGTTCCGGCGTGACCGGCGCGATCCTGTCGAACGTTGCACTGGCGAACGGCGTTGTGATGGTATCCCCATCCGCAACATCGCCCGGCCTGTCACACATGAACAACGAAGACGACGGCCTGTTTTTCCGCACAGCCCCATCTGACGCCCGTCAGGGTGTTGTGATGACCGAAGTTCTGCTGGAAGCTGGCATCAACGAAGTTGCTGTCACTTATACCAACAACGACTACGGCAAAGGCTTGGCTGATTCTTTCGAAGCTGCGTACACTGCCGCTGGTGGCACTGTGACTATCAACGCTGCACACGAAGACGGCAAAGCAGACTATTCCGCTGAAGTTGCGGCACTGGCAGCAGCAGGCGGCGACCGTTTGGTTGTGGCTGGTTATGTTGACCAAGGCGGATCCGGCATCGTCCGCGCAGCCTTGGACACAGGTGCGTTTGATTCGTTCCACTTCCCCGATGGCATGATCAGCCAAGCACTGGTTGACAACTTCGGTGACGAAATCGACGGATCATCCGGTCAGCACCCTGCCCCATCTGATGCGCTGGCAGGTCTGTTTACAGATCACGTTGGTGGTGCCTTTGCGGCAACATCGCCGTTCACACCAGAATCCTATGACGCAGCCGCACTGATGATGCTGGCGATGCAGGCCGCCGGGTCCGCTGAACCTGCAGATTACAAAGGCAGCATCATGGATGTGGCGAACGCCCCCGGTGTTCCAATCTACCCAGGTCAGCTGGCTGCCGGTCTGGCACTGATTTCCGCTGGTATCGACATCGACTATGTTGGTGCATCCGGTGTGGAACTGGTTGGCCCCGGCGAAGCTGCAGGCAGCTACCGTGTGACCGGTTACGAAGGTGGCATGGAAGTCACCGCTGGCCGCAAGTAAGCCAAACCATTCAGAAACAGCCCCGGTTCGCCGGGGCTGTTTTTTGCTGCTTAGAACATGGGGATCGCATGATACGGGTGGACAACCTTCACCGCCATTTCGGCGGGTTTCGCGCTGTGGATGGTGCATCACTTGAAATTGCCGAAGGATCAATCACGGGTCTGATCGGGCCGAACGG
This sequence comes from Planktomarina sp., assembly GCA_020630595.1. Taxonomy (GTDB): domain Bacteria; phylum Pseudomonadota; class Alphaproteobacteria; order Rhodobacterales; family Rhodobacteraceae; genus Planktomarina. The sequence continues at coordinate 645 of JAHDBC010000045.1, read as the reverse complement.
CGCGGGAAAGACCACGCTGTTCAACGTGATTGCCGGGGTTTTGCCGCCCACATCGGGCACGGTCACCATGCAGGGCGAAAATATCACGGGCCTGCCGCCCCACGAACTGTTTCACAAGGGCCTGTTGCGCACGTTTCAGATTGCCCATGAATTTTCATCCATGTCGTGCCGCGAAAACCTGATGATGGTCCCCGGGGGCCAATCGGGTGAAACGCTTTGGAACACATGGTTTGGCCGCAAACGCATTGCGGATGAAGAACGCGCCCTGCGTGCCAAAGCGGACGAGGTGTTGGAGTTTCTGACCATCGAACATCTGGCCGACCACAAGGCGGGTCAGGTTTCCGGCGGGCAGAAAAAGCTGCTGGAACTGGGCCGCACCATGATGGTCGACGCCAAGATTGTGTTTTTGGACGAAGTCGGCGCAGGCGTGAACCGGACGCTTTTGAACACCATCGGCGATGCGATCATCCGCCTGAACAAGGAACGCGGCTACACCTTTGTCGTGATCGAACACGACATGGATTTCATTGGGCGCCTGTGTGACCCGGTGATCTGTATGGCCGAAGGCAAAGTGCTGGCCCAAGGCACGCTGGCCGAAATCAAGGCAAACGAACAGGTGATCGAGGCGTACCTTGGCACCGGACT
>JAHDBC010000011.1 GCA_020630595.1 Planktomarina sp. | reverse complement strand
TCATGGAAATCGCGGAAGCCGCCGCATGGGCTGACGTGATCATGTTCACAATGCCTGATGAACTGCAGGCTGAAACCTACAAAAAATACGTCCACGACAACATCCGCGAAGGCGCCGCCATCGCATTCGCCCATGGCCTGAACGTGCACTTTGGCCTGATCGAACCAAAAGCCGGTGTTGATGTGATCATGATGGCGCCCAAGGGCCCCGGTCACACCGTGCGCGGTGAATACACCAAAGGCGGCGGCGTGCCTTGCCTGGTGGCTGTGGACACAAACGCATCCGGCAAGGCGCTGGAAATCGGCCTGTCTTACTGTTCAGCCATTGGTGGCGGCCGGTCCGGCATCATCGAAACCAACTTCCGCGAAGAATGTGAAACCGACCTGTTCGGCGAACAGGCTGTTTTGTGCGGTGGCTTGGTCGAATTGATCCGTTGTGGTTTTGAAACCTTGGTCGAAGCCGGCTACGCGCCTGAAATGGCCTATTTCGAATGTCTGCACGAAGTGAAGCTGATCGTGGATCTGATCTACGAAGGCGGCATCGCAAACATGGATTATTCGATTTCCAACACCGCGGAATACGGCCAGTACGTCACAGGCCCACGCATCCTGAAGTACGACGAAACCAAAGCCCGCATGAAAGAGGTTTTGACCGATATCCAGCAAGGCAAGTTTGTCCGCGATTTCATGCTGGAAAACGCCGTCGGTCAACCAACGATCAAAGCGTCCCGTCGGGCCAACGACGAACACATGATCGAAGAAACCGGCGCGAAACTGCGTGGCATGATGCCATGGATTTCCGCTGGCAAAATGGTCGACAAATCCCGGAACTGATCGGGTTCGTCAGGGGGCCAACCCGGCCCCCTGACATTTTTGCATCAAACGATGCGCACGGCGGGCAAACAAATACCGCGCCCCAACTCATACACGTTCAACTCAAACTCTGGGACGCTGCGGGTCGCGGGCATCAGCCTGCGCGTTGATCGTCGCGGGTGTTAACCTGCGCCTTGATCATTGGCCGCTTTCACAGCGTTTGGCCCCGGCCCATCCTTTGCCAGATGGGATTTCGGGGCGTGCGAATCTTCTTTGCGATCCTGTGTGCGTGACCGCGACCACACCGCGAATGCAATGACCGCGCCAAATGTTGCAAGCGCAAGTAGGATGATCAGACCGTTGTCCATCTTCCACCTCCTGACTGTTTCAGTTACGCGGGATCAACGCTTTCCCTTTCGATGAAGTTCCATCCATGACCCCCACCCCCTCAGCCCCCGGCTTGATCAACTGGATCCGCCTGATCGTGATCGCCCTGATTTGGGGGGGTGCGTTCATGGGTGTCAAAGTCGCACTTGATGGCTTTACGCCCCTGCAATTGGCCGCAACCCGCGTGGGCATCGGGGCGCTGGTTTTGTGGGGGCTGATGAAATGGCGTGGGGTGACGTTCCCACCCATGTCAGATCGGCGTCTGTGGCGCTTTATTGTGATCATTGCGATCCTGTCCACCGCCCTGCCCTTTGCCATGCTGTCATGGGGCCAACAACATGTACCGTCGGCCTTTGCGGGCATGTCCATGGCCGCCGTGCCCCTGTTTATCCTGCCGCTGGCCCACCTGTTTGTGCCGGGTGAACAGATGCACGCGCGCAAGGTCATGGGCTTTGTCATCGGTTTCATCGGAACCATGATCCTGATCGGGACGGGCGGTTTGCAGGCCGCAGAAAGCTGGACCGTTCAGTTGGCCCAATTTGCCTGTGTTGCAGCAGCCCTGTGCTATGCCTGCAATTCGATCCTGACCAAACGCTGCCCACCGGTGAACGAACTGGCGCTTTCCACAGCCGCACTGGCCCTTGCGTTCGTCATGCTGGCCCCCGCCGCCTTTCTGGTCGAAGGCTTACCAAAACTGGATGCCATTCCCAAAAATGCGTGGATTGCCATGATCTATCTGGCGCTATTGCCAACAGCCGCCGCCTATCTTCTAAAGGTTGCCGTGGTCCGATCCGCTGGGCCCAGCTTCATGTCACTGGTCAATTATCAAGTGCCCGTGTGGTCCGTGATCTTTGGCGCACTGTTTCTAGCGGAACGCTTACCCAACAGTCTGTTCATCGCGCTTGCACTGATCCTGATTGGATTGGCGATCAGCCAGTGGTCAACCCTGCGGGGCCTATTGGCAAAATCTGGGTAGCTTGGCAGGGCCATCACGTCCCCCCAACTTCACTTTCCATGAAATACTCCGGATGGGGTTTGAAGGGGAAGGCTGGCCTTCCCCTCACGCGGCCTGCGCAAGGCAAAATAGATACTGCCGCGCGTCAGCGCGCCATTGCGATCGGCGGCATCAATTGCGGTGTATGGCCATCCACATCGCAATGGCTTGTCGGGTTTCGGCAACGTCGTGAACCCGCACCACCTGTACACCCTGCGCAACCCCAGCCAAGGCCGTGGCAACAGATCCGGCGACCCGGTCTGCGGCGGCTTCCACACCCGTCAGCGCCCCGATGAACCGTTTGCGCGACGCACCCAGCAGGATCGGACATCCCAACCCATGCAGCACAGACAGACACCGGATCAAATCCAGATTATGATCCAGCGTCTTGCCGAACCCGATGCCCGGATCAGACAGGATCTGATCGCGTGCGACCCCATGCGCCACCGCGTTGTCGATATGGTGGCCAAGCGCGCGGTACACCTCTGCCACGACATCGCCATAGGTGGGATTGTCCTGCATCGTCTCCGGCAGCCCTTGGGCGTGCATCAGGCACACGGGCACCTGCGCATCCGCCGTGACCCGTGCCAACCCCGGATCAAACACAAAGGCAGACACATCATTCACCATGGTCGCGCCAGCCTCTAACGCGGCGGCGGCCACTGTTGCTTTGCGGGTATCGATCGAAATCGGAATATCAGACTGTGCCCGAATGGCCCGGATCACCGGAACCGTGCGCGACAATTCTTCGTCAATCGACACTTCGGCGGCACCCGGGCGGGTGCTTTCGCCGCCAATGTCGATGATATCGGCACCCTGTGCCACCATCGCCATCGCCTGATCCAGCCCGGCATGCGCCGTGTCAAATCGACCACCATCCGAAAAACTGTCCGGCGTGACATTCAGAATGCCCATGATGTTGGGGCGTTCCATTGGCAGCCCGGCGATGCCAACGCGCGGTGCGGTCAGGCGGGTCAATGCATCGCCCGGGATCTCTTGTGCCGGAACAACCCGGCGGTCCGCCCCATCAAGAATTTCCACATGGTCGAACCGGCACCATCCGCCGGCCAACCGGTGCGCGCCCCCCGCAACGATCAGCGGGCGCAAAAGCGGATCCCGGATCACAGCTTGCCCTCTTGCCCCTTGGCGCCGCGGGCGATGGCAAGCGCCCCGCTGGGGGTTTCATCGACAAATACGACTTCTGCCGCGTCCACTTCAGTGGCGAACCATTCGGTCAACCGCACATGATCTGTCACGGCAATATCCGGGAAATCGACCGCATCCAGCACCATCTTTGACGGCGCCCAAACCATGATCTGATCATTGCGCATGCCCCAATCCAGTTCCGTGCGCGTGCCCACAACAACACAGCGGTCGTCCAAACTGCCCAGAACCCACGCATTCTGTTCAATCGCCAGCAAATCAATGCGGCGCTGGGGCATCCCATGCCGCGCGGTTGGGGCCGGGGTCTGGCCCATGGCAACGGCAAAGATGATCGGGCGTTCGTTGTGTTCTGCGCTTTCAATCCAATGCTTCACATCATCCGATGTGAGCACGTGATTGGGCAGGAAAACAACAATCGGATGCGGCGTATCGGCCAATGTCCGCACCGCCGTATCCGCAGGCCGATCGCGCACAATTTCCACGCCCAGCGTGCCCGGGCCACGATCCAGCTTTTCAATGCGCACGAACACCCGCGCCGCCAATGGATCAATCAGAATACGGTCCGCCACCCGTTCAGCCAGCGTTTCCAAAAGGTTCAGGCGTTCTTCGGACAGTTCCGCTTCGATCGCTTCGGTCACCCGGTCATAGGACAGAATTTTGTCCACATCGTCTGTTTCTGCCGCGTCATGGGGCTGAACTTCGACGACGACATTGAACCGGATGCGCTGGGGGCTGCCCCGTTCGGTCTGGAAGGCCCCGATATCAACGGTCAGCACCAAATCCCTGACGGAAATGCGATCCCGCAACGGGCCGCCCCCCGCTTGGGACCGTTCTTCGGGATGGGCAAAGGCAAGGTGGATATCGTGGGTCATGGCACTGCTTTAAGCCAAAGAATTTCGGCCCGACAGACCGAACCACGACCTGGACCAATGGATTAGCGACGTTTCAGGGGCGATAGAATTTGTGCACGCCAATGGTGGTTGTGTGCCGAAACACGCGCGACCAGCGCGGACGGACAGCCGTGGTGTGATAATACGTGGCCCCACCCGATAATTGCCGCGCGCCACCATTCAACATGACACGGGCGATGCGGCCCAACCGTTCGTAGACCCGTTGGTTGCCGATCCGTTCGGACCGTCCGTCGCAGGTGTACGTGAATTGGCAGGCAAACAGGCGTCCCGTGCCCTGATTGATCACGCCGCACACCGAATTGGGCCAGCGGCGACTGTCGCGTCGGTTCAAGATCACCTCTGCCACGGCGAATTGCCCGCGCAGGCTTTCACCACGGGCTTCGAAATACAGCGCTTCGGTCAGGCATTTCCATTCGGCGTTGCGGGATCCAATCGGCTGCCGATCGACCCATGCGCGGGTATATTTAACGCCATACCCTGCAGGGCGTTCTGTGGGGCGCAGGGATGTCAGCACTTCGACACGGTTGATGGCGATGCCGGTGACCATCGACGCTTCCAGATGCAAAACGCGGTTCATTGTTTCGGGCGCAACGGATGTGCCGGGAATCAATTCTGCTTCCGCGCTGGCCAAAATTGGCTGGTCTTCGGTGACAGCCGTTGATGCGCCTGCCCAAACGACAAGCCCCAACATGCAACAAACCCGGATCAAACGTGGCCCAAACAGTGTGATATCCCCCGAAAACTTGGGCGGCTATACGCGATTCCCCGTTGGTTGGTCTAGGGGGCCATTTGCGAACAGATTGTATCCCTACGTCAGGGCCATGCCACGGCGGATTTTGCATTGTGCCGCCGCCAGCCGTGCCACCGGAACCCGGAAAGGCGAACACGAAATATAGGTGATCCCCAAATCGTGGAAAAAATCCATCGTTTCGGGATCGCCGCCATGTTCGCCGCAGATCGAAAGCACCAGATCTTTCTTTGCGCGACGGCCCCGTTCGGCTGCCATCGCAACCAATTCGCCCACGCCTTCTACATCCATGCGGAAAAAAGGATCTTCGGCATAGACACCCTGTTGCACATAGGACGACATGAACCGCCCGGCGTCATCGCGGGACAACCCATAGGTCATCTGGGTCAGGTCGTTGGTGCCAAATGACAAAAACGCGCAATGGGGTGCGATTTCTTCGGCACGCAGCGCCGCACGTGGCGTTTCGACCATCACGCCCACGGAATAATCAAAATCCTTGCCCGTTTCGACCCGCACAGCCGCAGCGGTTGCATCAATCCGGGTGCGCACCAATTCCACTTCACGTTTGGCCGAAACCAGCGGGATCATGATTTCAGGCTTTGTTTCCAGACCGGCGGCAAGGGCGGCTTCGAATATTGCGCGGGCCTGCATATCATAGATTTCAGGCACAGTGATACCCAGCCGCACACCGCGCAGCCCCAACATGGGGTTGTATTCTTCCAGCTGTTCAACCCGTTCCGTCAGACGCTTCATCGGCTGACCCAGCGCTTCGGCCATGTCGCGCAGGCCCGCTTTGTCACTGGGCAAAAATTCGTGCAGCGGCGGGTCCAACAGACGAATGGTGACCGCTTTGCCCGTCATGATGCGGAAAATTGCCGTAAAATCATCGCGCTGCATGGGCAACAGCCGATCCAGCGCAGATTCGCGGTCTGCGGGATCTTCGGCAAAGATCATTTCGCGCATGACCGTCAGCCGATCTTCTTCGAAAAACATGTGTTCACTGCGGCACAACCCGATGCCATCTGCTTGAAAATTCAGTGCTGTGGTCGCATCGCGTGGGGTGTCGGCGTTGGCCCGAATGGCCAGCGTGCGCGTGTCATCGGCCCACGACAACAGGGTTTGAACGCTTTCATCCAGACCCGCTTCGACGGTGGCAACTTCGCCAACCAGAACCTGCCCAGTGGTCCCATCCACCGTGACGATATCACCCGCATTCAACACGCGTTTGCCCGCGCCGCGCAGTTTTTTGGCACGGCTGTCAACGTTGATTTCGGACGCCCCCACAACGCAAGGCACCCCCATGCCGCGCCCGATCACCGCAGCGTGGCTTGTGATCCCACCGCGTTCCGTGACCACAGCAACAGATGCTTGCATGCCGCGAATGTCTTCCGGCCCGGTTTCGCGGCGCACCAGAACCGCGCGTTCCCCGCGCGCCGCAGCGGCCTGCGCTTCGGCGGCAGAAAAGACCAGTCTTCCCGTCGCGGCACCCGGGCTTGCCGCGATGCCCTGCGCCATGATCGTGCGATCTGCCCCCGGTGCGACCTGACGGTGCAGCAATTCCGAAAGGGCCTTTGGTTCGATCCGCATCAGCGCGTCTTCGCGCGGGATCACCTGATCATCTGCCAACGCGACAGCAATCCGAACGGCCGCGCGCGATGATCTGACAATCCGCACAGAATCCAAGATCGCCAGTTGCCCGTTTTGCAGCGTGAATTCCATCTGCATTTCTTCGCGCAAACGCTGCCGGCCCAGCGCACCATGGGCAATCAATTGATCAAAGGCATCCGGTGCGACTTCTTCTAGCGATGCGCCGCGCGGGTCTTTGGTCAGATACAGCGCCTGTCCTTTCGCTTCTAGCGCGGCACGGCCCTGGCTGTCGCGCAGATAGCGACCTTCGATTCCGGGTGCGCCGGTTTGGGAACTGGCAAACTGGATCACCCCGGACCCTGATTCCCCCGGCCCCATCCCCAGCGCCATTTCCTGCACAACCAACCCAAGGCCCGCATCGGCGGGTGCACCCTTGGCTTGGCGCAACAAGCGCGCCGTTGTGCCCTGCCACGCCCGCGCCATAGACCGGATCACATCGGTCAGCTGGGTTTCAATGTTCTGGGGAAAGGGTTCATCCGCTTCGTCTTCATACGTGTCCAACGCCTCACGAATGTCATCCAGTGTTGGATCTGGCAGATCAACGAATTGGTCAGGGTCCAGCCGCGCCACGTTGATGGCGTATGTGTTGATGAACCGCTGATACAGGCGCGACGCGACAGTTTCGCCCAAAAGATTGCGCAACCGGGCATAGCTGCGATCGTTCATGCCGATGTTCAAAACAGCGCCCGGCCCACCCCAATCGGGGCTTTCGGAGGACGGGCGCACCGTCAAAAGCGGGTCTTCGGGAAATTCGGGAAGGATACGATCCAAATTCAGTGGCACGCCTTGGGCAATGTCATGGACTGCCGCAAATGACAGCGCGACGGTGGTTGGAACCGGCATGTCCAGCCGGATCAGCCGCTGCAAACATTTCGCCCGCCCGCCATAGGCCGCCGCCGACATGGCTGCCGTTGGGGTGATCAAAACGATCGGGGCAAAGTCACGACTTTTCTGCATTGCAGCATTTCCTCCACGTCGCTGTGTGACGCTTTGACTGATTCGAATCAAGGGGCGCTGGAATTATTGGTTCGGGATGAAAGGCTTGCGGTTTTCAGCCCCCTTCACAGGCGATAGGGTCGCGGCCATGACCAAGCCCTGTTGCACACCGTCCCGCACTGGCACTGCGCCACCCCCACCCCCGCCGGCACCTGCACAGGCGGGGCAACATCCGGATGCGATCATTGATGTGCCGGGGGGCAAGGCCATTGTGGGCACCGCAAAGCCGTGGATCAAAGTGGACGGCGAAGGGCCAGAACGCACGGTCCGTCTGGCCCCGTTTCGCCTGTCTGCCACCCCGGTGACCGTTGCTGCATTTCGCAGCTTTGTTGCCGCAACAGGATATCAAACCGAAGCAGCGGCATTCGGCTGGTCGTTTGTGTTCCATGCCCATATCCCCCGCGCCACTGGCCCGACCGAAGGCATGATCGGCGCGGAATGGTGGCGGCGCGTGGATGGGGCCACATGGGCATTGCCCCATGGCCCGGATGGCGAACCCGCGCAGGACGCGGACCCAGTGGTGCACGTATCTTGGAATGACGCACAAGCCTATTGTGCATGGGTGGGCGGCCGCCTTCCCACAGAGGCGGAATGGGAACACGCCGCACGGGGGGGGCTGGGCCGTGTCACCTACCCTTGGGGGGATCAGGATCCGCAAGAGGATACCCATCACCCCTGCAACATCTGGCAGGGCCAGTTTCCAGTCACGGATACGGGCGCGGATGGTTATGCCGGGATCAGCCCAGCGCAAAGTTTTGCCCCGAATGGATACGGGCTTTATGGAATGGCCGGAAATGTGTGGGATTGGACCGCAGATGATTTCAAGGTTCGCAGCCTGTCCAAGGCGGCCAAGGCACACGCGGCGGGGATGAAAGGGTTCAAGGTTGTCAAAGGCGGCAGTCACCTGTGCCACGCATCCTATTGCACCCGATACCGCATCGCCGCCCGGACCGGCAATTCACCAGACAGTTCAACCGGCCACATGGGGTTTCGCGTGGCGTTTGACGGGGCATAGCCCAACCGGGCTTTTGGGCGGGGCGCAAACGAAAGCCCCGCCGGTTGGGGCGGGGCGTATTGTATAAGATGGTGGGCGGTGGGGCGCACCCACCCTACAGCATCGGGCGTGTGCGCCTATAGCTGTTCAAGCACTTCGTCGGATGCTTCGAAATTCGCCGTCACGCGCTGGACGTCATCGTCATCTTCCAGCGTATCAATCAGGCGCATCAGTTTTTGCATGCCTTCCAGATCCAGTTCGGTCGTCGTGGTCGGTTTCCAGATCAGCTTGGCAGATTCAGATTCGCCCAGTTCGGCTTCCAGTGCGTTGGACACTTCGTTCAGATCCGTGTCCGCTGTGATGATCACATGCCCATCTTCTGATGATTCACAATCTTCGGCGCCTGCTTCGATTGCGGCCATCATCACGGTGTCTTCGTCACCGACACTTGCCGGGTACAAAATCTGGCCCTTGCGGTCGAACATGAACCCAACAGACCCGGTTTCCCCCAGATTGCCCCCGCATTTGGAAAACGTGGACCGCACGGTGGAAGCTGTGCGGTTCTTGTTGTCGGTCATCGCCTCAACAATGACCGCGACGCCGCCGGGCCCGTACCCTTCGTAGCGGATTTCATCGTAATTTTCGCCGTCGCCGCCCAAGGATTTCTTGATCGCACGTTCAATCACGTCTTTGGGCACGGATTGCGATTTCGCTTCTTTCACCGCCAACCGCAGGCGCGGGTTCTTATCTGGGTCCGGGTCGCCCATTTTCGCGGCCACCGTGATTTCTTTGGCCAGTTTCGAAAACAGCTTGGACCGTGCCGCATCCTGACGGCCCTTGCGGTGCTGAATGTTTGCCCATTTACTGTGGCCTGCCATGGTTGCCCCCGACGTTAAATTCGCTTTGCGCTGGTCTATCGCCGGGGCGTTTTCAGTGCAAGGCCATGGCGGGGAAACACCGGATGCTTTCGCCCTTGCCGCAGCGGGGTGCTTTGCGGCAGGCTGGCCCAAAGGGGTTCATTTATGACATTTGATCAAACGCTGTTGTTTTGCCTGTTTGGCGCTGTTTTTGCGATGCTTTTATGGGGCAAATTCCGCTATGATCTGGTCGCGTTTTCGGCACTGCTGATCGCGGTCATTTTGGGCCTTGTGCCGTCGTCGGACGCTTTCGCAGGCTTTGGTCATCCGGCCACGATCATCGTGGCGTTGGTCTTGGTGGTCAGTTCCGGATTGGTGCGGTCTGGTGCGGTAATGTTGATCACGCGGACGCTGGTCGACCCGGATCGCAAGATTGGCACCCATATATCGCTGATGGGCGTCACAGGGGGCGTTTTGTCGGCGTTCATGAACAACGTTGCGGCGCTGGCCTTGTTGATGCCGGTGGACATTCAGACCGCGCAAAAGGCAAAGCGGGCGGTGCGGCTGACCCTGATGCCCCTGTCATTTGCCACGATTCTGGGTGGGATGGTGACGTTGATCGGAACCCCGCCCAACATCATCATCGCATCGATCCGCGAACAGAATCTGGGTGAACCTTTTGCGATGTTCGATTTCGCACCTGTTGGCGGGATCGCAGCCTTGGTTGGCATTGCGTTTGTCGCATTCTTTGGCTGGCGCTTGATCCCCAAGGGCGACGGGGCAGAGGCGGGATCGGTTGCGGATGTGTCCAAATATCTGGCGGAATTGACGGTGCCCGACGGCCACAAATCCGTCGGCGATCCCCTGCATACGCTTTACGATGTCGCCGAAAAGAACGACGTCGCCATTTTGGGGCTGGGTCGGGATGGCAAGCGCCTGCGTGGCACCGCCCGCAACCGCCTGATCGAAGGCGGCGACACCCTGATCCTAGAAGCAACGCCAGCCGCGCTGGATGAATTTCGCACCGCGCTGGATCTTGAATTCGTGGATGACGCCCGCGCCGGCCAACTGGATATAAAGGGCGAAGGGCTGACCATGGTTGAATGTGTGGTCACGGAAACCAGCCGCCTGAACGGGCGCACGGCGCAATCCGTTGGTCTAACATGGCGTCAGCGCACCGTGTTGATGGGGGTCGCACGCGAAGGCAGACGCATCACCCAAAAGCTGCGCAAGACTGTGCTGAAACCGGGCGATGTGCTGTTGTTGCTGACGCCGCAGGAAACCAGCACCGACGTGGTCGATTGGCTGAAATGCCTGCCATTGGCCGACCGGGGCCTGCAGGTGACAGCGGACGAAAAAATGTGGCTCGCCATCGGTTTGTTCGTCGGCGCGGTTGTCGCGGCATCCGTGGGGCTGATCTATTTGCCCGTGGCGCTTGGTGTTGTGGCGGTGGCCTATGTGCTGACGGGCATTGTGCCGCTGCAAAGCCTGTATGATCAGATCGAATGGCCTGTTGTGGTGCTTTTGGGGTCGATGATCCCGCTGGGGGTGGCGCTGGAACAATCGGGCGGCACGGCGCTGTTGGCCCAACAAATGCTTTGGCTGTCTGACGGAATGCCGGCGTGGGCCATTCTGACCATTTTGATGGTCGTCACCATGACACTGTCAGATGTGTTGAACAACGCGGCAACCGCGATTGTCGCGGCCCCCATCGCGATCGAAATGGCACAAACCTTGGGCGTTTCGCCCGATCCGTTTTTGATGGCAGTGGCTGTCGCTGCATCGGCGGCATTTCTGACCCCCATCGGGCACAAAAACAACACGCTGATCCTTGGCCCCGGTGGATATAAGTTCAGCGACTATTGGCCCTTGGGTCTGCCACTGGAAATTCTGATCATTGCGGTGTCTGTGCCATCCATCCTGATTTTCTGGCCGCTATAATCCCGCGCTTTGCGTACCTGTGACCCAGCGGGGTCATTTTCGCCGAAACCAGCGGCGTTTCGCGGAAAGACGTGCAGTCCCGCGCTGATGATCCAGCAGTTCTGCACTGCGCTGCATCGCGTATTGCGTGAACGGATCTTCATCGGGTCGATACGGCAGCAGATCGTGGGCTGTGACCGGGAACCGCACATCAAACCGCGACTGCACCCAATTGCGGGCCGCAGCGACCCCGGGATGGTCGGAAAACAGCCCCGGGCGAAATTCCAGCATCGCGCGGTCCGTTATGCTTTCGTAGCCCATCGCCAGCACGGTCAACAACATGACCGGATCGGTGGCCAGCGTGAACCCTTCGCCATCCGGGCCCAAAAGAACGTAACTGCATTGTGTGTCCGACACGAAACGCGCAACCACCGCCCCGCTGATATCTGTGCGCAGAAACGGGCACGCAATCACCAGCCCCGCCTGCCCTTTGGTGCGGCGCGGTTTTTCGTCGCCCGGGTTCAGAAAGTCCCAGACCCGTGGCAATTGGAGGCGCGGCACCATGACCAGATCGCTTTCCAACGGGCGGCGCGGCATGGTTGGAAAAATCGGCAGCCCATCCGGGCTGTCACGCCCATCTTTGGCATTTTCCGCTTCGACCCATTCCAAAAATGACCAGACAAGCGCATCCAGCGTTGCCACCTGTGGCATCGCGGCGCGCAACTGGGCGGTGATGGATTTGGGCCGACGCAGCAGTGGCATCAAAGTGGCCAGATCAGGGGGACGACCGCCGCGGTCAAAAGCCCCATGGAAATGTTCAACGGCACCCCAACCCGAACAAAATCGGTGAACCGATACCCGCCGGGGCCGTAGACAAGCGTATTCGTCTGATACCCGATGGGTGTGGCAAACGACGCGCTGGCGGCAATCATCACCGCTACCACCAAGGGGCGCGGGTCGATCCCTGCGGTTGTGGCAAGACCGATTGCAATCGGCGTGACCACCACGGCCACAGCGTTGTTGGACACCATTTCCGTCAGGACAGAGGTCAACAGGTAGATCGCCCAAATCACGAAAAAGGGCGGCAAACCGATGATATAAGGGGCCAGCCCATCGGCAATCAGCGCCACGGCACCCGTCGATTGCAGCGCAGAGCCGACCGCCAGCATCGAAAAAATCAGAACCAGCAAACGGCCATCGACAAAGCCGAACGCCTCTTCCGCGTCGATGCAGCGGGTGGCGAAAATGATGGCCACCGCAATGACCGACAGCGCAAGGATCGGCGCAATTTGAAACGCAGCCAGAACCACGATCCCCAACAGGGCCAAAATCGCAATCGGGCTTTTTTCCCGGCGAAAGGCCTGTTCGGTGGGTTTGGACACCGCGACCATATCCATATCGCGGGCAAGGCGTTGAATATCTTCTGCCGCGCCTTCCAACAGCAGCGTGTCACCGATGCGCACGGTGATATCATCCAGACTGGACCCCATGTTCTGGTTCCGCCGATGTACCGCCAAAGGATACACCCCATAACGCCGCCGCAGCCGCATTTGACCCAGACGGCGGCCCACCATGCGGCAGCCGGGGGTGATCAAAACCTCGACCGTTTCGGTTTCGACCGCGCTGACCTGATCAACCCGTTTCAGGCTGGGCGTGGCCTGCAGGGACAACAGTTCCGTCATTTCCGTACGCAGCACCACACGGTCACCAACCTGCAGTTCCACCGACCCCATTTCCCGGCGCAACGATGCATCGCCGCGCACCACATCAATCAGGCGCACGCCCGGGCGTTTGAACAGCTGTACCCCCGATACCTGCCGCCCGATCAGGTTGGATTCAGGGGGAATGATCGCTTCGGTGAAAAATTTCATCTTCGACCGGTTGCCCAGCATATCGGCCAGGCTGTCGCGGTCGGGCAGCAAGCGCGGTGCGATAAACCGCAGATAGATCATGCCCCAGATCACCAAAACAACACCCAATGGGGTGACTTCGAAAATCGTGAACCCCGTCAGCCCGTTGGCCCGCGCCACACCGTCCACCAGCAGGTTCGTGGATGTGCCAATCAAGGTCAGCGTGCCGCCCATGATCGCCCCGTATGACAGTGGGATCAAAAGTTTGGACGGTTTCAGGCCCAACGTCCCGGCCAGCTTTACAAAGACGGGGATCATCACCACGACCACCGGCGTGTTCGACACGATGGCAGACGCAAAGACCACAAACCCCATCAGCATTCCAATGGCCAGCACCGGGTTCTTGCCCGCCTGACGGTCTGCAAAACCGGTGAACCAGTCCAGCGCACCCGATCGCACCAACGCCCCCATCACGATAAACATGGCCGCAATCGTCCACGGCGCGGGGTTTGACAGAACATCGAGCGCATCCTGATAGGGCAAAAGGCCCAATGCCAACAGGGCGGCGACGCCCAAAAGCGCCACAACTTCGGTCGGAAAGGCTTCGCGCAGGAACATCGCAAACATGGCAACGATCACACCCAACGCCACAAAGGGTGCGATATCCGGCGGCAGGTCAATGCCCGGGATCATGCGTCACCCTTGGGCCGGACAAGATACATTCCCGTCAGCATCAGCACCAACGCAATCCAAACCGGCCCCGTATAGCTTTCGTTCAAAATCACCATGGCCCAACCAATGCCAAACACAGTGACAAGGTAGCTGACCTGTACGCTGAAAACAGCCCCATATTGGCGTACAATCAGCACATAGGCCGTGTAGACCCCCGCATGAATCAGAGATGACGCCACAAAGGCCCATTCCGGTGCGCCCCAAACCCGCACGGGATCGATAAACTGACCTGTGCCCACTGCGAGGGGCAGCGCGATCACTGCCCCCACCATGGATGCCCCGCACAACAGTTGGATCGGCCCTGCGCCACCTGTGCCCCAGCGGGCGACGAAATTACCTTCGAAGGCATACAAAAGCGGGGCAATAATACCCACCGGGATAAACAGCAACATCGCCGGATCCGGCAGCGCATCAGGCACACCGATGATCAGCAAAATGGCCGAAAGACCGACGCACAGCCCAAACAGCCTGCGCGCCGAAAACAGATCATTGCCCAAGAGAAGCGCAATAGGATAGGCCAGCATCGGGATCAGCGACAGCAGGATCGACACGATCCCCGATGGCAGCACCGCAATGGCCTGATAGCTGGCGGTGTTTGGGATGACTGTCCCGATCAAGGCGATGATGACATAAAACGGGATCACCTTCCGGTTCCACGGCAAGCCGCGCCGCCGGATCAGCGTGATCAGCCCCAAAAACACGGCCCCGATCACCAGTTGCCAAAAGATCAGCCCGAAATGCCCATGCCCCGTGCTGACGGCAATCTTGGTCAGCGGCAGGGTCAGCCCCCAGCCCGCGGCGATGGCGATCAGCCACAGATAAGGTTTCAGGGCGGTGTGCATGGGGTTTCTCCAATCCATCGGCATGCTGCGCTTTTCATGGGATTGGACCACGGCACCTGTCGGTGAACAGCTGGTAAAATTATGGATCGAAAGATCGCAATGTCAATCAATGGGTTTGTGCCAATCGCCCGCCATGGCGAAACATTTCAACGGATGTGGCTTTGCCTGTCTGATCGTCGGTCTGAACCAGCAAACCGCACAGCGTTGCATCCCCCAGTGCCGGTTCAAACCGCCCTTTGGGCATGCCTGTAATAAACCGGCGCAAGGGTTCGGCTTTGTCCATGCCAATGACGGAATTATAATCGCCACACATGCCTGCATCCGATTGAAACGCTGTACCACCCGGAAGGATTTGCACATCGGCGGTCGGCACATGGGTGTGCGTGCCAACCACAACCGACGCGCGGCCATCACAGAAATGACCCACGCCCATTTTTTCGGATGTGGCTTCGCAGTGAATATCAATCACCGACGCCGCAATCGGCCCCGACAGCGGGTGCCGCCGCAACAGATCATCCAAAGCCGAAAACGGATCGTCAAAGGGGCGTTTCATGAACACCTGCCCCAAAACCTGAGCCACCAAAACCTTGCGTCCGCGCGTGGCGGTAAAGATGGCCGCCCCCCGCCCCGGCGCGGTTTTGGAAAAATTCAGCGGGCGGATGATGCGCGGTTCCTGTTCGATGAACGTCAACATGTCCTTTTGATCAAAGGCATGATCGCCAAGGGTGATACAATCGGCCCCGGCGTTCAACAGCGCCTTGGCATGGTTCGCATTCAGCCCCGCGCCAGATGTCGCATTTTCACCGTTCACCACGACAAAATCCAGCTTCAGCTGATCCCGCAGACCCGCCAAATTCTGTTCGATCGCCTGCCGACCGGCACGGCCAACCACATCCCCAAGGTATAAAATGCGCATTGGGTGGGCTTATGCGGCAGGTTGGGTCAGGTCAATCTGAATCAGGCGGGGCGGGATATGGTGATCACCTCTGCCTCTGTGATGATCAGGTCCAAAGGCTGGTCAGTGGGTTCAAGGGGCAGATTTTCCGCTTCTTGCGCGCCAAAGGCAAAGCCGATGGCCAGAACCGGGCCACGTTCCCGCAACCCTTCCAGCGTTCGGTCGTAAAATCCGCCGCCATACCCCAGCCGCCCGCCACGACGGTCAAATGCCACCAAAGGAACAATCACGATTTCCGGGACCATCCATGTGATGTCTGCGGGGATTTGCGCCTTGAATGCACCTTCGATCATGGGGGTATCCGGGGCCCATCGCGCAAATTTCAAGGGCGTTGCCGCCGCTTCGATCACGGGCACCCCGACAGGCCCGTGGGCCGCCTGTTCCGCCATGGCCGGGCGCGGATCGATTTCGGTGTTGATCGGCATGAACCCTGCAGTGGGCGTGCCGCGATAGCCCGCCAACACTTCCGACAACAGCCCCCCTGCCCCCGGACCCTGCGCATCAAATGCGCCCCTGCGCCGGGCAAAGGCCGCTTTGCGGGCCGTTTTTTTCTGATCGTCCAAAGTCATAGCAACAGCACCGACGCCAGCCCCAAAAAGGCAAAAAATCCTACCACATCCGTCACCGTTGTCACGAACGCGCCCGATGCCAGCGCCGGGTCAACACCCAGCTTTTCCAGAACCACAGGGATGCCCGTCCCGGCCAGACCCGCAACCACAAGGTTGATCACCATGGCAAGCGCGATCACCACGCCAATCATCGGTGACCCAAACCAGATCACCCCGACAATCCCCATCACCACTGCAAAAATCAGCCCGTTGATCAGACCCACCAGCACTTCGCGCCGGATCACGCGCCAGACGTTTGCTGGCGTCAGGTCCTTGGTCGCGATGGACCGCACCGCAACGGTCAATGACTGCGTGCCGGCATTGCCCCCCATCGACGCCACAATGGGCATCAAAATGGCCAAGGCGACCACAGTGGAAATCACATCTTCGAACAGGCCAATGACAAGCGACGCCAAAATTGCCGTGACAAGATTCACCGCCAGCCACGGAAAGCGGTTCTTGGTGGTTTGAATGACCTTGTCGGTCAGGGATCCGCCTTCGTTCACCCCGGCCAGACGCAGGATGTCTTCTTCGTGGCCTTCGTCCAGAACGATCATCGCGTCATCGATGGTGATCACACCCACCAAACGGTCGTCTTCGTCGACCACAGGGGCAGAAATCAGGTGGTACTGGTTGAAAACATAGGCGACTTCTTCTTCGTCGTCGTTCGCGCGGATCGTGCGGAAGCTGTCTTCGACAATATCCGTCAGCGGTGTGGCGCGTTTGGCCCCCAGCAACCGTCCCAGCGTCACATAGCCCACTGGTTTGTGCCGCATATCGACAAGGATCACATGATAAAACTGTTCGGGCAGGTCCAGATCATCTGTCTTGCGCAGATAATCAATGGTCTGGCCCACGTTCCAGTGCTGCGGGGCAAACACCACTTCGCGCTGCATCAAACGGCCAGCGGATTCTTCTGGATAGGACAGCGATTGTTCCACAACCGCACGGTCCGCGTCATCCAGCGCATCCAGCACCGCTTCTTGCTGGGCATCATCCAGATCTTCGACCAGATCGACCACATCGTCCGAATCCAGATCGCGCACCACATCAGCCAGCTGTTCTGGCGCCATTTGGTCCAGGATCGCTTCGCGCAGGCTTTCGTCCAGTTCAGACAGAACTTCGCCTTCTATGCTGGACGGGGACAGCGCAAGAATGCCCTTGCGGTCGTCTTCACTGACCTGTTCCAAAATATCGGCGATGTCCGCAGGGTGCAGCGGATCAAACAGCGCCTGAAGCCGCGGCGCATCAGACTGATCAACCGCTATGATCACCTGATCCACAGGCAATGCGGTTGTCGTATCGTCGGTGGTTGTCGGATTTGGGTTCAAGCTGGTCATATCTGCCTTTACGAAGTCTGACCCATCGTGACAAGCTGACAGCCATGACACGATCACAGCCAGCAACCACTTTATACTTGGGTCAAATTCTGACCTTTCAAGGGGATCCGTTCCGCAGCGACTGGTCTGATGTCACGCGCCACGAAACGGCGGGGGCCATTGCTGTTCGGGATGGGGCCATCTGTGACGTTGGCCAAAAGGATCGTTTGATCGCAGCCCACGGGGATGCCCGGATTGTTGATCACGGTCAGCACCTGATCCTGCCCGGATTTGTGGATGCCCATGTGCATTACCCGCAAACCGCCATCATCGCCAGCTGGGGCAAGCGCCTGATTGATTGGTTGAACACCTACACCTTTCCGGAAGAAACGCGTTTGGCAGACCCCGATTATGCCAGCCAGATTGCCGACCGGTACATGGACCTTGCGCTGGCCCATGGCACAACAACCATGGCCAGTTTTTGCACATCCGCGCCCGCATCTGTGGATGCGTATTTTCAGGCCGCCGCAGACCGGGGCATGTGCGTTGTGGGCGGAAAAACCTGTATGGACCGCAACGCGCCCGACGGTCTGACCGATACGGCACAGCGCGCCTATGATGAAAGCAAGGCGCTGTTGCAACGTTGGCACGGGGCGGGGCGCGGGCGATATGCCATCACGCCCCGGTTTGCCCCCACATCGACGCCCGATCAGATGCAGGCGCTTGGCGCGCTATGGGGTGAATATCCAGACTGCCTGATGCAAACGCACCTGTCTGAACAGACCGAAGAATTGGCGTGGATGAAAGATTTGTTCCCCGATGCGCGGGATTATCTGGATGTGTATGACCGGTTCGGGCTGCTGGGCGAACGGGGGCTTTATGGCCATGCGATCCACCTGACCGACCGCGAACGGGGGTGTTTGTCTGATGTGGGTGCGGCGGTGGTGCATTGCCCGACATCCAACGCCTTTATCGGATCGGGGCTGTTTGACATGGCGCGATCGGCGCAGGACATGGCGGTGGGGCTGGCCACGGATATCGGTGGCGGGTCCAGCTTTTCAATGTTGCGGACGATGGCAGCGGCCTATGAAATTGCACAGCTGCGCGGGGTTGCGCTGCACCCGGCCCAGCTGATCTGGCTGGCAACCGCCGGGTCCGCGCGCGCGCTTCATCTGGAGGATCAGATCGGCCACCTGCGCACAGGGTGCGTGGCGGATATGGTCGTGCTTGATCTGGCATCGACACCGGCGATTGCGCAACGTGTGGATCAATCTGATGATGTCTGGGACAGCCTGTTTCCCACGCTGATGATGGGCGATGACCGGGCCATTGTGCAGACCTATGTCGCAGGGGTGCCAAGGCTGGGTTAGGCGCGGTCCATCAATGCCTGCAGATGCCGGTTCTGTGTGTCTGCCAACATCCGCGCATCCTGTGTGATCAGCTGATAATCTGCAACCACCGGCTTGCCGTGCACCAACACATCACGGGGTCGTGCGGGGCCCGCCAGCATCATCGCCGCAGGATCCCAGGATCCGGCGCTGTCCAGCCCAGACACATCCCAGATCGCCAAATCCGCGCAATACCCCGGCGCAACCACGCCACAGTCATCGCGGCCCAGAACCTGCGCCCCGCCACGGGTGGCCAAACGCAGCGCTTCGCGGGCGTCCATCGCGCCCGCACCGCTGTTCAGACGTTGCAACAACATGGCCTGTCGCGCTTCGCCGCGCAGATCACCCGCGTCATTGGACGCTGATCCATCCACCCCAAGCCCAACGGGAACGCCCGCGTCCACCATCGCGCGCACCGGCGCAATGCCCGACGCAAGGCGGCAATTCGAACAGGGGCAATGGGCAACGCCCGTTTTGGTCCGGGCGAACAGATCAATTTCCGCCCCATCCAGTTTCACGCAGTGGGCATGCCACACATCATCGCCGACCCAGCCAACCTGTTCGGCATAGTCCCCGGGCCGACAGCCAAAATTTTCCAGCGAATAGGCAATATCATCGTCGTTTTCGGCCAGATGCGTGTGCATCATGACACCCTTGTCGCGGGCCAGAATGGCGGCATCGCGCATCAGTTCACGGCTGACCGAAAACGGCGAACACGGCGCAACGCCCACCCGGCACATGGATCCCGCTGCCGGGTCATGAAACCCGTCGATCACGCGGATCATGTCGTTCAGAATGTCGGGTTCGTGTTCGACCAGATGATCTGGCGGCAGACCACCGTCGGATTCCCCAATGCTCATCGCGCCACGGGTCGGGTGAAACCGAATGCCAATGGTCTGGGCGGCATGGATTGTGTCTTCCAACCGTGCACCGCCGGGATAAAGATACAGATGATCAGAAGACAGCGTGCACCCCGACAACGCCAGTTCCGCCAACCCGACCTGCGCGGAAATCACAAAATCATCGGCCTGCATCTTTGCCCAGATCGGATACAGGGTCTGCAGCCATCCAAACAGCGATGCATTTTGCGCAGCCGGGACCGCACGGGTCATCGTTTGGTACAAATGGTGGTGGGTGTTGACCAACCCCGGGCTGACAACACAGCCCGACGCCTCCAAAGTCTGCGCCCCGGGCACAGCCAGCCCCTGACCCATTTGCACGATCCAACCATCCCGGATCAGAATATCGGTGTTGGTCAGATCACCTGTGCCATCGTCCATTGTCAAAATGGTCTGTGCGTTGCGGATCAACAGGTCGGTCATGCCAAGGATTCCATCAAAACGGCACGGGCGGCAGCGTGCAATTCGGGTGTTGCGGCGGCGATGACGGTTCCGCCCTTGTGGGCGGGCGACCCATCCCATGCGGTCACAATGCCACCAGCGGCCTGAATGACGGCCATCGGTCCCTGAATGTCATAGGATTGCAACCCCGCTTCAATCACCAGATCAATCTGCCCCGCCGCCAAAAGACCATAGGCATAACAATCGGTGCCATAGCGCGTCAGAAGGCACCGGTCAGCCACAGCGTGAAAGGCGCGACCTTGGTCGGGCGTTCCAACTTCTGGAAAGGTTGTGAAAATGCGTGCGTCTGACAGGGCCTTTGTGGCGCGCACCTGAATGTCGCGGGTTTCGCCGCGCCATGTCCAACGCGCCTGTCCGGGCACGCCGGTGTATCGTTCGCCGGTAAAGGGCTGGGATATCAATCCCACCTCTGGCCCCGCAGCCGGGCCAACTGCGATCAATGTGCCCCATGTGGGTGTCCCGCACAGATAGCCGCGTGTGCCATCAATCGGGTCCAGAACCCATGTTAGCCCGGTCGTGCCATCGGTGAACCCGTCTTCTTCGCCCAGAATGGCGTCGTCAGGCCGTTCGCGCGCCAAAACGGCACGCATCGCCCGTTCGGCGGCGCGATCCGCTTGCGTGACCGGATCAAACCCGGCATCCAATTTGTTGTCAGCAGAAAGACCGGCGGCCCGAAACCATTTCAGCGTTTCCTGATCCGCAGCGTCGGCCAGCAAATGCGCCACGCGCAAAAGTTCGCAATGCAGTTCCATGTCGTGCCCCCATGATCCAAGACCATCAGGGGCACCGATAAAGGGGGATCGTCAACCCCTAAGCAGCGTCGCTTAAGACGCGGGCCAGTTCGAACAGCCGTTTGCGCTGGTTTTCTGGCATGGCGTAATAGGACCGCACCAATTCCAGCGCTTCTTTGTCCGCCAGCAAATCCTTGGGCATATCCTGCGCGTTTTCATCGCTGGCATCCAACCCTTCGAAGAAAAAGCTGACCGGGACTTCCAAAACATCCGAAATGTCCCACAGGCGCGATGCGCTGACGCGGTTCATACCGGTTTCATATTTTTGGATCTGTTGGAATTTGATCCCGACCCGTTCGGCCAGCTGCTGCTGGGTCATGCCCATAAGCCACCGACGATGCCGGATCCGCTTACCAACGTGAACGTCCACATAGTGTTTCATATGTTACCTCCTTGACCTCTTCCCGCTGCCCCTCGCGCAACCATAAGGAGATGGTCTGTCTACCTTATGCCGCAATTCTTAGCACAATTCAAAGCTGAACAGCCAATGTGAAAACACGGTGGTCGATAGCGCTTACCCTACGTCAACCTTTGACGATTTTTCTAGAATTGCACAATATATGGATAAGACTTAGAATATTCCCAAATATGTTTCTATATTGGACCTACTGAATATATCCAAAAATCCAAATTTGACTTCAAACTTATCTGCCACATGGTTAATTACGCATCGAAATTGGGGGGAATTGGTTGAATGCAAGCTTGGCGCGTCTTGGATCACGGCACAGGACCTGTCCTTTTGGACATGCCCGTTCCGGTTGTTTGCGATACCGACGTGCGCATTGAAACCCGGGCATGCGGCCTGAACTTTGCCGATTTGCTGATGATTCGCGGCACATATCAGGACACGCCCCCCCTTCCCTTTACCCTGGGGTTGGAACTGGCGGGCACCATCGTCGAAGTTGGCGCGGGTGTGAAAGACCTGCGCGTTGGGGATCGGGTGGCCTGTTATGCAGGCAGTGGCGGTTTGGCGACACAGGCCGTGGTGCCCGCGGACAGATGCGTCAAAATCCCCGATGGCGTCAGCACAGAAGCTGCCGCAGGCCTTTTGATCACCTATGGCACATCCCACCTTGCGCTGGTGGATCGCGCCGCCATCCGCCCGGGCGATCGCCTGCTGGTGACCGGTGCGGCGGGTGGGGTCGGCAAGACAGCGGTTGAAATCGGCGTCGCCTTGGGCGCAGACGTGACTGGCATTGCCCGGGGCGCAGACAAGGTCGCGCGGGTCCGGGCATTGGGCGCGAATGCAGCCTTCGACAGCGACGATCCCAACCTGACAGAAACCTTGCGGGGCATGGACCGGTTCAACATTGTTTATGATGCCATCGGCGGCGATCTTTTCCGCACAGCGATGCGGTGCACCGCACCCGAAGGCCGAATTCTGGCGATTGGCTTTGCCAGCGGTGATGTGCCCCAGATCCCGGCGAACCATGTCATGGTCAAGAACCTGATCATTCACGGGCTGTATTGGGGCGGCGTTCTGAAATACGCGCCGCACAAGGTGTTCGAAAGCCTGTCACAGGTGTTTGATCTGGTCGCGCAAGGCGCATTGGACCCACAGCCAGATCACATCATGACGTTCGATCAGGCTGATACCGCCCTGACCATGCTGAAAGACCGCAAAACGACGGGCAAGGTCGTGATCACGATGCCTCTGCCACCAGCTTGACCGGGGCGCCTGCGGCAAGGCTGCGATAGGCATCACGGATCAAATCGCACAGCCGGTCTGCCACTTGCGGCATGTTAGCGCCATTTTTGTACAGGTTCACTTTTTGCGTCCCCAGATCCGGCAAAGCGCCGCCGTGGCGAACCTCTACCATATCTTCGCGTGCGGTGCCGCGCAGCATGGCGTGCAGGGCGATATCCGCGCTGACAGACGCTTCGATGGTGCGGGTGCCGCTGGATTCTACGGCCAGTTCCCATGGAATGCGCGCGTGATCCAGCCGCTGCATCACCCGGGCCCGGAAGATGCAATTGGTTTCAAACGCCAATCGCAGGGGCCGTTCGGTCCAACTGGTGCCTTGGGGCGCGCCCACAAACACCAAAGGCAATTCAACAAGCGTTTCCCCCCCATCAAAGATCGCATCTTCGGTGGTCAGGATCACATCACACGCCCCGCTGTTGAACGATCGGTGCAGCGCCTTTGTATAGCTGGACACCAGCGTGATGCGCACCCGGGGAAATTCGCGGCTGGCCGCTTTTAGAACCGACGGGATCACCGGATAGATAATGTCGTGGGGCACGCCCAATGTGATTTCGCCTTCGAATGCGTCATTGGTCAGGCGGCTCCAGGCTTCGTCGTTCAGTGACAGCATCTGACGGGCATATGACAGCAACTGTTCGCCCGCCGTTGTCAGGATCAGCGTGCGGTTGCGCCGTTCAAACAGCGCCACGTCCAGTGCATCTTCCAACCGTTTGATCTGCATCGACACGGCCGATTGGGTCAGATGCACCAAACCGGCGGCACGGGTCACGCCGCCCTGTTCAGCAACAGCCACAAACGACCGCAGGGCGGTCAGATCAAGGGTACGGGACATATCAATATTCCTGAACGATAACTCCATAAACATTCATTTTTATAATCTGTCCGTCAAGGCTAAATCATCAATCAACGTGATCAGTGATCCGAAACCCATTCATAACGGAGATTGAAATGGCTGTATCCTTTACCCCGTCCCGCATCGCCACCCATGCCCATGGCCGGGCGCCGTCTATCGTTGCCCGGATCCGTGCGGCGCTGGCCCTTTCCCATCAGCGGCGCGCCCTTGCCGCCCTGTCGGACGAGGCACTGGATGACATCGGCGTCACCCGGTTGGACGCCCATGCAGAAGCCACACGGCCCGTTTGGGATGTGCCTGCCCACTGGCGGGGCTGAAAACCCTTAAAACTGCGTCGAAATTGCCGGCTGTTGCGCTTGAAAAACGCGGCATTCCTGCCAATATCAAACCCAAGTGTGGGAAATCCCACCGGGAACCATTTTGGAGGTATCATGGCAGACTATAACACCATGGCAGCAACGGCCGGCACACGGTCTGCAGCCATTGATCAGGGCCTGCGCGCCCACATGAACAAAGTATACGGCACGATGTCCATCGGCATGCTGATCACTGCAGCTGCCGCATGGGCCATTTCGGGCCTTGCGACTGTTACCGTTGATGGTCAGGTCTTCCTGACGTCCTTTGGCAACTTGATTTACAACACCCCGCTGAAATGGGTGATCATGTTTGCACCGCTGGCTGTTCTGTTTCTGGGCATGGGCCCAGTCATGAACCGTGCGTCCGCGCCGATGGCCCGGGTGTTCTTTTACGGCTTTGCGCTGTTGATCGGCCTGTCGCTGTCGTCCATCTTTCTGGTCTACACGGCGTTTTCGATCACACAGACATTCCTGATCACGGCAATCGCATTCGCGGGCCTGTCCCTGTGGGGCTACACCACAAAGAAAGATCTGTCCGGTTGGGGCACATTCCTGATGATGGGTCTGATCGGCCTGATCGTGGCCATGGTGGTCAACTTGGTGCTGGGCGCATTCTTCAGCATCCAGTCCCCCGCCCTGATGTTTGCGATTTCCGCCATCGGCGTTCTGATCTTTGCGGGTCTGACAGCCTATGACACCCAAAACATCAAGAACCAGTATCTGGCCCACGCCCACCATGGCGATCAGGAATGGTTGGACAAATCCGCGGTCTTCGGGTCGCTGACGATGTACCTGAACTTCTTGAACCTGTTCCAGTTTCTGCTGATGTTCTTGGGCAATCAGGAATAGCGCATCACTGCAAATTCAAGATGATTGGCCGGGCTTTGTCCCGGCCTTTCTTTTGGGCAGGCCGTCCACCCACGCATCCGCCTGCGCGTTTGTCTGGAACCGATGCACGGGAACCCCACTGGGCCGGATCCAACGATCCACTTTTGCACCAAAACCCCGGGTCCGCGTCCGTGTGATGATGTAGTGCAGGAATTCCACCGTTTGCCAGCCAAAGACTTCCGGACAACCTGCGGGCAAATCGGGCCGGGTCTGACCCCGGAACTGCCATGATCGGCGCAGCACCCGCCAAACCCGCGTCCAAAGCGGGATATCGATCCATACGACCACATCCGCCCGCTGCAACCGCATGTGCCATGTCCGCGCATAGTTGCCGTCTATCACCCAATGCGCGCCGGCCACGATGTTTGCCAGTTCCCGGTCGCGCACATCATGTGGCCGTTCCACCCAACCGGACTCAAACGTCAGTTGATCCAGATGGTAAACCGGCAGGTCCAACCGATGCCCAATCCGCCGCGCCAGCGTGCTTTTGCCGCTGCCCGGCCCGCCAATCACCATGATCCGCTGCATTGCCATTCCCCTAAAACGCAAAAAGCCGCCCCAAAGGACGGCCAATCGCACGTGTCAGGCTGATCTTATTTGATCTTGCCTTCTTTGTATTCAACGTGCTTGCGCGCAACCGGGTCGTATTTCCGAACCACCATTTTTTCGGTCATGGTGCGGGCGTTCTTTTTGGTTACGTAAAAGTGGCCTGTGTCCGCCGTGGAATTCAGGCGGATTTTAATCGTGGTTGGCTTCGCCATGGGTCAATCCTTTCGCGGGGCCGAACACGCCTGTTCGGCAAACAACATGAACCCGCGTCATATGCGCGACACAGGCAGAGTCAAGGTAAAATTCGGCTATGGAATTTCTTTCGAAATAGACAGCACGTTATTCACGGTCCCATCACTGTCTGGGATGGGGGTTACGGTGACATCCCATTTTTTCCACCAGCCCGATGCCGTTGGACAATCCGCCGTGAACCGCACCATTTCACCAGCCGTGGCCTTTTCAACCGCCGACTTCAGCATTTGCTGCGCCGATGTCGGCCACAGGTCCCACCAATACAATCCACGCACTTCCTTCAGGTCAGGAAGTTCCATGCGGCACAGGCCGTTTTCGTTCATGAACTTCAAACGACCATCCGTGCCGATCAACTTCACGCAATCATCGATATTGCGCAAGAAAGATAGCGTCAGCCCCCCGGGCGTGCCCAGATCTTCGGGGAAATTGGTGGTATCCAGCTTTGTCTGATAGGTTTCTGACCGCATGGGAAAGCGCCTTCGCGTTATAATTGATTGACAAATAGGCATCAGCTTCGATTCGGTCAACGAACTGCGGCAAAATGCGGGAAGGCCTGTAAGCCGGATCCTGTCCAGAACGGCGTGCCGTTCCTGGGCGATCATTCATCTGGCCCCCGGATTGCCCCGGGGATCTAGCTGCCAACCCGGCCCTGCGGGGCGTGAAACGCGCCACGGTGCGGGCCCTATTTGGCATTGCTCTGGGTGGGGCTTGCCGTCTCCGTCACGCTTGCACGCAACGAGGTGGGCTTTTACCCCACCGTTTCACCTGTGCCATCTTATAGATGGCAGTCTGTTCTCTGTGGCGCTGTCCCTAAAGTTGCCTTCGCCGGGCGTTACCCGGCACCCATGTTTCAGTGAGTCCGGACTTTCCTCGACCCCGGATGGGGCCGCGACCGCCCGGCCTTCCCGCGTCGTCAGCGTTATGCGCTTCGCTGACCTGCGTCAACGGGATAGGCGGCCGCAAGCGCAGACATCAATTGCCGGTCCGCGTCGGTGATGGGCCCCGTGACCGCAGGGCGAAACCTTTGGCGAAATGCATCCAACACCGCATCAGCGCCCGCATCCATCGGATACCCAAAGCGCCGCGCAGCTTCGCCAAAGGGCAGCATGACAATCGGCTGATCCGGGTCAGGCACATCAATGGCCACCCCGGCCTGTGCCAACTGGGACCAGGGGAAGAACCGGCCCGGATCAATCTTGCGATCCGGTGCCATATCGGAATGGCCGATCACACGCGATGGCGGGATGTCATGGCGGGTTTGGATATCGCGCATCAGCGTGATCAGGCTGTCAATCTGCGCTTGCGGGTACGGATGATCGCCCCGGTTGCACAGTTCAATTCCAATGCTGGCAGAATTGATATCCGTGCAGGCGCCCCATGCGCCGCGCCCCGCATGCCATGCACGCTGCGCTTCATCGACCATCTGCCAGATTTGCCCGCCCTGCCCGATCAGGTAATGGGCTGACACTTCGAACGCTGGATCACACAACCGATCCAGCGCGGGTTTTGGCCCATCCATCGCCGTGTAGTGCACAACGATCAGGGACGGGACCGCCCCGCCCTTGCGGGGGCCAAAGTTCGGGCTGGGATGCCAGTGCGGCGTCACTGTGCCGGTGCGACAGCCGGTTGAACGCGCGCGGCACCCGCTGCGGCGCGGAACGGTGCCGGGTTCCAACGACAGGCAAATCCGTCCCCATCGGGGTCCAGACCCCGGCGGTCTTTTTGTGGCCCGCCACGGGCCAGGAAATCCTGCTGGGCCAAATCGGCGGACGCATAGGCGGCACATGCACGCAGGTGCCGGTTCGTCGAACCAAACAGCGAAAACCGATCGTACAGCTGGGCACCGACCGGATTGTTCGTGCGCAGCGCATAGTCAACGATATTGGGCAGCGACCCCGGGCGGGTCGGCAAATCGGTGGGTTGGATCACGCGGTATTGCTGGCGGTTGGCTTCCAGACGGGCCGCATCGCTTTCGATGCTTTCACGCCCCGACACAGCGTCAAAGTTCTGTTCGTCGGAAATGGTGCCATCACTGCCAATCTGGGACGCGGTTGGTGTTGGGGCAACACCAACCTGAACCGGCGCCGGGTTCGCGGGGGACGCATCAATCGGCACCGACCGGATGTCTGCGGTCAACGGCTGGGCCACAACAGGCGTCACCGGCTGGCCCGTCAACGCCGCTTCGCGGGCTGCAGCCGCCGCCTGACTTTGCACGTATCCGGAATCGCCCGCACCCGCATAATCGTTCGGGGTCACAGGTTGGCACGCGGCCAGCACACCCGCAGCAATAAGGATCGAAACCTGTTTCATACCGTGCCCTTTTCCCAGCTTTTGGCCAGATGTATGCCAGATCACCCCAAAACGACTAGGGGAATTGCGAATTCACTGGCCCATTGTCATGTTTTCGGCAAAGCGCAGCCGATGGGATCACACCCACCAGCGATCCGCTTTGCCTGTGAACCCTGCCGCCTGTTCCAGCGCATAGGCCGTGTTCAGCAAATCGCCTTCTTCCCATGGACGCCCAATCAGCTGCAGCCCCAAAGGCAGGCCGTTGCTGTCCAACCGTGCAGGAACCGCAATCCCCGGCAAACCGGCCAAATTCACCGTCACAGTGAACACGTCGTTCAAATACATTTCGACGGGGTCTTCAACGGTTTTGCCCAACGCAAACGCCGCCGACGGTGTGGCCGGGGTCAGGATGGCATCGACGCCAGCGGCAAACACATCTTCGAAGTCTTTCTTGATCAGCGTCCGAACCCGCCGTGCGCGGTTGAAATAGGCGTCATAAAACCCCGCAGACAGCACATAGGTGCCAACCATAACGCGGCGCTTGACCTCTGCGCCGAACCCTTCGGCGCGGGTTTTTTCGTACATTTCCGTGATGCCGTCGCCTGCCGCCAGTTTGGCCCGGTGCCCAAAGCGCACGCCGTCATAGCGGGCCAGATTCGATGACGCTTCTGCCGGGGCAATCACGTAATATGCCGGCAAAGCGTATTTCGTGTGCGGCAAGCTGATGTCACGGATTTCGGCACCTGCGTCTTTCAACATTGCGGTGCCGTCGGCCCACAATTGTTCAATTTCATCGGACATACCGTCCATGCGGTATTCTTTGGGAATGCCGATGACCTTGCCCTTGATATCGCCTGTCAGCGCTGCTTCGAAATTCGGGACGGGGATGTTGGCGGATGTGCTGTCTTTGGCATCGAACCCACACATGGATTCCAGCATGATCGCCGCATCGCGCACGTCTTTTGTCATCGGGCCTGCCTGATCCAACGATGACGCAAAGGCGACAATGCCCCACCGCGAACACCGGCCATAGGTCGGCTTGATCCCTGTGATCCCGGCAAAGGCGGCAGGCTGGCGGATCGACCCGCCCGTATCTGTGCCTGTGGCCGCCAAACAGGTTTGGGCCGCCACAGCCGCCGCTGACCCCCCTGACGATCCGCCCGGTGTCAGATCCTGGTTCGATCCGGTCGCCCGCCACGGGTTCACCACATTGCCATAGGTCGATGTTTCGTTCGACGATCCCATGGCGAATTCGTCCATGTTCAACTTGCCGACCATCACCGCCCCGTCATCAAACAGGTTCTGGGACACAGTGGATTCATATTCTGGCTTAAACCCATCCAGAATGGCCGATGCTGCCTGCGAATTCACGCCTTTGGTGCAGAACAGATCTTTCATCCCAATCGGGATGCCGCACATGGCCGGTGCTTCCCCGGACTTGATCCGGTCATCTGCTGCGGCCGCTTGGGCGTGCGCAATATCTGTCGTATCGTGGACAAACGCGTTTAGCGGCTTTGAGGCCGCAACCGCGCTAAGCGCCGCTTCGGTTAATTCGACCGCAGTGGTATCGCCTTTGCGCAACGCGTCACGGGCCTGGGCGATTGTCAATTTCATCAAGTCAGACATGGGTGTGTCCTAAAATCTTGGGACCTTGGCGATCAAATCCTCGGCCCGACATAACTGGATTGGGTTATTCCACGACCTGCGGCACAGCGAAGAACCCTTCGCGTGCGTCGGGTGCGTTCTTCAAGACGCTTTGCTGAATGTCGCCATCGGTGACCACATCTTCGCGGCGGTACAGGCGCATGGGCGTGACCGATGTCATGGGGTCGACCCCATCCACATCCACTTCGTTCAGCTGTTCAATAAACCCAAGGATCGCGCTGAATTCATCGGCCAGCGCGGGCAGGTCAGCCTCTTCCACCTTGATCCGGGCCAGCTTTGCGACCTTGGCCGCTGTTTCGGTATCAATCGCCATGGATTGTCCCCTTTCAGAATACCCGCGCGGTTTAGACCGCCCCTGCCCGTTCGGCAAGCATGTGGCGGCGGTAAACTTCGATCATCCAGCCCAACATCAGGCCATTCAGGATGTGCCAGAAAATATGCGTGCCAATCGGGAATGCATCGCACAGAATTTCATCCAATGATCGCAGCGTGATCGACACCGACAGAATCGCCGCCCCGATCAACATCCCCCGCGCCGTCGCAGGGCGGACCCGGCGCACGAATGGCGCGTAGATCAGCAACAAAAGCGGCACCGTCCAATAGAAATTGGAAATTTGCATGAACGGCACGGCGTTAAAGATCGGCACCATCGCCGCCGCATAGGGCACAAACGCCGCTGTCCCCAGCACGGCCGCCCATCTGGGCCATCCCATCACATCGCGATTGACCAAAAACAGATAGGCCAGAATGAAAATCCCGATCGGGGCCACATCTGCCAGCGCCGCCCAGGCGGTCGCGTGGGTGTGAAACAGAAACGACCCAATGCCGATGGCAAACAGGATCGCGGTCAAAACATATCCGCCCGTCAGGCCAGAGCCGCGCAACCGATACACCATGATCAGGGCCGCAAGGATGAAAGCGGCATTGGTCACCGCGTTGAAGGGTTCCGACCAGTAGGTCAGATCAACCCGTTCACAATACCCATCGAATTGTTCGGTCCAATTCATGTCCAGATCCCTTGGTCCCGCTGCCGTAGGGTGGGTGCAACCCACCGCCTGTTCACCCGTTTCGCTGCACGTGCTGTCTGTACGGGGGGTGTACAGGGGGTGTACGGGGGGTGCATCACCGTTTTTCGGCAAAAAAGTCGCGTAATATCGCCTCGCACGCTGCTTCGTTGATGCCGCCGATCACCTCTGGCTTGTGATGGGTTTGGGGATGATCGAACACCCGCGCCCCGTGATCCGTGCCCCCCGATTTCGGGTCCGCCGCGCCATAAACCACCCGCTTGATCCGGGCATGGGCAATGGCGCCTGCACACATCGCACAGGGTTCCAAAGTGACAAACAGCGTGCAGCCTTCCAACCGTTCCTGTTCCAAGATCTGTGACGCGGCACGAATGACCCTGATTTCCGCGTGGGCCGTCGGGTCATTGCCCCAGCGCGTCAGATTATGGGCCCGCGCCACGATCTGCCCGTCGGGGTCCAGAATGACCGCGCCCACGGGCACTTCGCCCGCATCGGCGGCCTTTTGCGCCTCTTGCAGGGCGATGGTCATATGGGGGGCAAATGTCATAGGATCGGTTTGCCCGTTGGATTTTCGCTTCGCAACCCTTAGTGCAAGACAACACCCCACGGCGGAGACTTGAAATGACCGACACCCCCAAAGGCGACCGCATTGCCAAAGTCCTGTCCCGTGCAGGGGTCGCCAGCCGGCGCGAAGCGGAAAAGATGATCGAAGCCGGGCGCGTGACAGTGAACGGCACACAGATCATATCCCCCGCGCTGAACGTCACCGTCGCCGATCAGATCACCGTGGATGGAAAACCAATCGAAGAACCCGAACAGCCCCGCCTGTGGCTGTACCACAAGCCGGTCGGTTTGGTCACAACGACCAAGGATGAAAAAGGGCGCGAGACGGTTTTTGACCATCTTCCCAATGACTTACCCCGCGTGATGACCGTGGGGCGGTTGGATTTGAATTCCGAAGGGTTGCTGTTGTTGACCAACGACGGCGGTGTCAAACGCAAGCTGGAACTGCCCGACACAGGCTGGACCCGGCGTTACCGCGTGCGGATCAAGGGCTATCTGAAAGACGACAGCCTGACCCCCCTGACCAAAGGCGTGACCATTGACGGCGAACGGTTCCGCCCGATGGAGGTGACGCTGGACAAGCAGATGGGTGCCAACGCCTGGGCCACCATCGGGTTGAAAGAAGGCAAGAACCGCGAAATCCGCCGCGCCATGGAACATCTGGGCTACAGCGTCAACCGCCTGATCCGGATCAGCTATGGCCCGTTCCAGCTGCGCGACCTGAAGGCGGGTGAAGTCGAAGAAATTCGCCCCCGGGTTCTGGCCGACCAGATGGGATGGACCCAAAAACCAAAACTTTCCCCCAAGTCAAAGCGACCCAAACGCCCTAGAAACAGTTGATCCCCCGCGCCCACTGGCGCAAACATGCGTTAACAAAGAACACTGAGGGACCGAAGATGGCTGACCTGCTCACACTGGAAAATCTGGGCAACCTGCTGATGCTGTGCTTTTTGCAGGCTGTGCTGGGATTTGATAACCTGTTGTATATCTCAATCGAAAGCCAACGCGCACCTGTGGCGCAACAACGCGCGGTGCGGTTTTGGGGCATCATCATTGCCGTCGCGCTGCGGGTGATCTTGCTGTTTGCGATGGTCAACCTGATCGACGCGCTGGCCGATCCGTTCCTGATTTTGAACAACGACTACATCAGCGGCGGCATCAACTTTGCCACGGTGGTCTTTCTGTTTGGTGGCATATTCATCATGTACACGGCCGTCAAAGAAATCAGCCACATGCTGACCGTGCATCATTTGTCCAACGACATCGAAAATAAGTCAGGAAAATCAGCGGCTAAGGTGATTGCGCTGATCGTGTTCATGAATTTGATCTTCAGCTTTGATTCCGTCCTGTCGGCCATTGCGATCACGGATGTGTTCCCGATTTTGGCGGCGGCAATCTTGTTGTCGGGCCTTGCGATGCTGCTGTTGGCCGATGGGGTCACGCGCTTTTTGGAAAAGAACCGCATGTACGAAGTGCTGGGCCTGTTCATCCTGCTGATCGTGGGTGTCGTGCTGATCGGGGAGGCGGGCGTTGCCGCATCCCATGCGATGCACGATGATGAGTTGGCATTGAAAATCCTGGGCTACCCGTTGGTGCCCATGTCCAAAACGACGTTCTATTTCGCTGTGATCGTTCTGTTCGCCGTGGAAATCATCCAATCCGGCTACCGCCGCAAACTGGATGCGGAACGCATGGCGCAACAAAAGAGCCACTAAACACTGGCATGGGGGCGCATGCGTCCCCATATCGATCACGA
Source organism: Planktomarina sp. (assembly GCA_020630595.1). Classification (GTDB taxonomy): domain Bacteria; phylum Pseudomonadota; class Alphaproteobacteria; order Rhodobacterales; family Rhodobacteraceae; genus Planktomarina. The sequence goes on along the minus strand of JAHDBC010000011.1, from coordinate 39,355 downwards.
AACGGTGAAAGGGAATTTGGTGTCGGGAACAGGTCTGCAGAAAATGGCGGGGACGGCTTTGTTCGTACTCATCGTTTACATTTGCGCAACGGGTGGGTTCTAAAATGGCCCAACGTTTTGGCGGCAAATTCAGCCCGGATGGTTCGCAACCGACCGATGACACCACGCCCACACCTTACACGGATGCCACACCGCGCAAGGCGGGGGCCCGGGTCAACATGTTGTTTTTGGCCCCCCTGCCCTTGCTGGGCACGATCTGGGGCAGCAGCGAAATCGAATTCGGCTTGAAGGCCGCTGGCGGTGCCGTGCTTTTGCTGGCTGCATGGCTGACCCGTGAAGGGGTGCTGGCCCATGAAGCCTATGATGCCCGCACTGTTGCCCGTCGCCCGGCCATTCCGCGCAAAATCTTTGCATCCGTCCTGATTGCACTGGGGCTGACCCTTGTTGCCTTCACTGACAGCGGTGTTTTGGGTGTCATCCCCGCGCTGGTGGGCATGGGGCTGCACCTGTTCGCCTTTGGTCCCGACCCGATGAAGGACAAGGGCTTTGATGGGGTGAACGCCTTCCAACAAAACCGCGTTGCTGCCGTTGTGGAAGAAGCGGAAAAATCGTTGTCCATCATGGAAGCCACCGCCGCAGATCTGGGCGACAGACCGATGGAAGCGCGGATTGGCAAATTCACCGCCCGCGCCCGCACCCTGTTTCGTCGGGTCGAAGAAGATCCGCAAGATTTGACCGCAGCGCGGAAATTCATGTCGGTCTATCTGACAGGCGCAAAAGACGCGACACAGAAATTTGCGGCCTTGTACAAACGTAAACGTGACCCGCAGGTGCGTGCGGAATTTGAAGCCTTTCTGGACGATCTAGAAGGCAACTTTGCCGCCAAAACCGAAACGCTTTTGGCCAACAACAAAACCGATCTGGATATCGAAATGAAGGTCCTGCGGGACCGTCTGGCCCGCGAAGGGCTGACACCAGAACAATAGAGGGGACCACCATGTCTGAAGAAATCGCAAAAAAGGCCGCGGCCGAAACGACCGCAGTGGCAGAACGCGCCGCTGTGACATTGCCCGAACCATCGACCGCCCTGGTGGTTTATGAAGAGGCCCCGAAAGCCGTTGCCAAAGACATTAAGAAACGCATCGACGAAATCGATATGACCGACACCCAGTCGATCATTTCTTTCGGGTCCGCCGCCCAAGCGGAACTGCAAACAATTTCACAATCCATGCTGGCAGGTGTGCGCAACAAGGATGTTGGCCCTGCAGGGGATTCCTTGCGCGACATGGTCACCACCATCCGCGGATTTTCCGTGTCTGAACTGGACGTGCGCCGCAAGCAAAGCTGGTGGGAACGTCTTTTGGGCCGCGCGGCGCCGATGGCGAAATTCGTGGCGCGGTTTGAAACCGTTCAGGGCCAGATCGACAAGATCACGGCCAACCTGTTGGACCACGAACATACCCTGCTGAAAGACATCGAAAGCTTGGATGTCCTGTACGAAAAGACGCTGGAATTTTACGACGAACTGGCGATTTATATCGCCGCCGGTGAAGCCAAGCTGAAAGAACTGGACGAAAAAACCATTCCTGCCAAAGCAGCAGAAGTGGAAAAGGCGCCGGAAAACGATCAGGTGATCAAGGCGCAGGAATTGCGCGATCTGCGGTCGGCCCGTGATGATCTGGAACGCCGGGTGCATGATCTGAAATTGACCCGTCAGGTCACGATGCAATCCCTGCCGTCGATCCGTCTGGTGCAGGAAAACGACAAATCGCTGGTCACCAAGATCAATTCGACCTTGGTCAACACCGTGCCGCTGTGGGAAACCCAACTGGCGCAGGCCGTGACCATTCAACGGTCCAAAGAAGCGGCAGAAGCCGTGCGCGAAGCGTCTGATCTGACCAACGAACTGCTGACGGCGAACGCCACCAACCTGCGCGAAGCCAACAAAGTGGTGCGCGAAGAAATGGAACGCGGCGTGTTTGATATCGAAGCCATCAAGAAAGCCAATGCCGAACTGATCGCCACCGTCGAAGACAGCCTGCGCATCGCAGACGAAGGCAAGGCCAAACGCGCCGAAGCCGAAAGCGAACTGCAATCGATGGAAAAAGAACTGCGCGATGTGTTGGCTGCGGCCAAGGCATCGGGGTCTTCCGACGGATATTCTGTCGGCACATCTGTGGACCAAAAGTAACTTGGCGCTTTTGCGCCCTGCAATTTTTATGGCGGCGGCCCTTTCGGTCGCCGCTTGTTCTTACATTCCGTCCGGTCTTATCGGTGGCGGCGCCCCCGAAGTTTCACCGCCGCCCCCATCCGGCCCATTGATCGTGCCGGAAAATCCCGGCATCCCCATGCCGCAACCTGTTCCTGTCCCGGTCGCTGCATCGCCCACCAGCAATGAATTGCGGCTATACTACGCCCGCATCGCCCGGACACAGCAATCCGCCGGGCTGCTGAACGACGGATCAACGGTTGGTGCGAACGCATCCCCTGATCAAGTCGCCCGCATATTCAAATCACTTGCATTTCGGGATGAATTTTCCACAACAACCCGTGCGCTGCAGCGGTGGGATAAATCGCTGGGTGTCGTTTTGCAGTTCGGCCCATCAGTCAGTGAAGCGTCGCGTGACCGCATCAAATCCCAAGTCCGATCGGTGCTTGGCACCGTGACGGATCTAACGGGCCTGAAGACCGGAACGCACCCATGGATTGGCCGCCAGCTGATCGTCTATGTTGTGAACGACGGCGAACGCATGGCCTTGGCACCGACCCCCGCAGGCATAGTGGCACCCGGACCCAGCAGCTTTGACATTCAACTGATCCAGCAGATGCGGCGCACGGATCAATGCATGGTCATCACGTACGATCAGCAGGATGTGCGCGGATTTGGCATGGTGATCATCCGCGAAGAATTGCCTCCGATCCTGCAACTGGCCTGCATTCAGGAAGAAATCACACAAGCGCTTGGCCTGACAAATGACAGCCCCGTGGCCAATCCATCAATCTTTAACGACGACGATCAATACGCCACGCTGACGGCGTTGGACCGTAAGCTTTTGCAGATGCTCTATCACCCGGACTTAAAGCCCGGTATGACATTGGCTGAAGCAAGTCCGATCATCGACCGTATCGCAATGCAACTCACTAACGAAGGAGCCTGACTCATGGGTATCTTTGATTTTTTGTCCGGCCAATTCATCGACGTCATTCATTGGACAGACGACACCCGTGACACCATGGTCTGGCGGTTTGAACGCGAAGGCCATGAAATCAAATACGGGGCCAAGCTAACGGTACGCGAAGGGCAAGCGGCGGTGTTCATCCACGAAGGACAGCTGGCTGATGTGTTCACGCCGGGGCTGTATATGTTGGAAACCAACAACATGCCGATCCTGACGACGCTGAACCATTGGGATCACGGGTTCCAGTCGCCGTTCAAATCCGAAATCTATTTCGTCAACACGACCCGTATGACGAACATGAAATGGGGCACCAAAAACCCGATTATGTGCCGCGACCCAGAATTCGGCGCTGTCCGCTTGCGCGCGTTCGGCACCTATTCGGTCCGGGTCGCAGACCCCGCCCTGTTCCTGCGCGAAATTGTGGGCACCGATGGTGAATTCACTGCCGATGAAATCACGTTCCAGATCCGCAACATCATCGTGCAACAGTTCAGCCAGGCCATCGCATCGTCGGGCATTCCGGTTTTGGATATGGCGGCCAATACGGGCGATCTGGGCAAGCTTGTCGCCGAAGCCATTGACCCGAAAATTGCAGCTTATGGGCTGTCGTTGCCCGAACTGTATATCGAAAACATCAGCCTGCCACCGGCTGTCGAATCCGCATTGGACGACCGCACCAGCCGGGGGATTGCAGGCAATCTGGATGATCATCTGAAATGGAAAGCCGCCGAATCCATGGGCCAAGGCGGTGCTGCAGGTGACGCCATGGGCATGGGCGTCGGGGCTGCGATGGGCATGCAGATGATGAACCAAATGGCACAACCCGGACCATGGGGCGCACGCCCTGCCCCCGCCGCGCCGATGGCGCCGCCGCCCCCACCGGTGGAACATGTCTGGCACATTGCTGAAAACGGCAAAACCAAAGGCCCGTTTTCCAAGGCAACATTGGGCCAAATGGCCGCAGACGGTTCGTTAAGCCGCGACACCCATGTTTGGACACCGGGCCAGGATGGATGGCTTAAGGCGGAAGATGTGCAGGAACTGGCGCAGTTGTTCACGATCCTGCCGCCACCACCGCCGCCTGCGTAAAAAATCGCAGGCACGTGAAACTTTCTGATCCCGTTCTACGTGTCTGCGAAAGCCAAGACAGGATCAGACAAACGTGTTGCGTTCCCAAACATCATGGCGTCGCCGGATTCCCAACCGGCGCAGCTTGCTGAAGTGGGGTCATCTGCTGATGATTCCGCTGTTTATCTGGTTTGTCTTGGTCACCCCGGATGATGTCGTGCCCATCGGCAACTGGGCGTTTATGGTCCATTCCAATCTGGCGCTGATCTTTGTGACCGGATGCCTGATCTGGACGGTCGATCACATCTTTCGCGGTCTTGCCAGCCGCCCCGGGCCAAAGCTGACAGGGTGGGCCAGATGGATTCATCCAATCATGCACAAGACGATCATCTGGGGTCTGTTTCTGGTGGCCCTTGGCGGGTTCCTGTTGGGCCTGACATCGCACAAGCTGTTAAAGGCCGGGGGGTTTCTGCCCATCGCACCGCCAATGGATTGGGAACAGGCCAATCACATTATCGGCAAGCTGCATATCTATCAGTTCTATGCGCTGGGGTTTTTGATCATCGGACATGCGCTGTTTCACATCTGGCGGCATTTCTGGCTGCGCGATAACGTTCTGCGCATCATGGCGCCCAAGGTATTACATCGGTTCCTGTAGCAGGCTGAACAACTGGACCGTCTGACAGTCCATCAATGTGTAGGCATAACCGTCAGCTTTACCGGACCAAAACGGCGTGAACGGGTCAATCTGGCTGTCGAATATCAGCGTGTTGTTGATACAGACATCCTGAAACGCTGAACCCAGATTCAAACCAAAGCCCCCAACCCCGCAATCATCACCACGACCGCCCATATTCCACGCCTGTGGCATGGAAATGCCCGCATCGCCGGGCACCAGCAGACGTTCATTCAGGGCGTCGAACGTGAAAATCCAAGGGGTGTCCGGGGTCAATTGGTCCAGCGCCCACGTGCCAATGGATGCGCCGTTGTGCGTGCCAAACATTTCGAAACAGATCAGGTCGTGTCCTTGAACGATACCATCAGGGACCGTGACCGGATCATAGGTGAACGCACCGCGCACCTTGTATCCGCCCGCCCCTTTCCACGAAAAGGCAAAGGTCGCAGGATCCGCCAAAACCGGCGTTGCAATCAGGATAAACAGGCAAATCAATCGTTTCATGGCGGAACGCTGGCACGGCCTGCGCGTTCTTTCAAGAATGATCCCCATGGCACCAGATTTCAAATCTGGCTACAAAGCCCCAAATCACGAACGGAGTCCCCATGGCAGAGGTTTTGGACCACCGCTTTCCCTGCGATAACTGCGGGTCTGATTTTCGGTTCGACCCGGATCAGGGACAATTGGTCTGTGACCACTGCGGCAATGCCGAAGCGGTGCTGTTTCCGGCACGCGATATTGTTGAACTGGATTTCCGGGCCGCGGTTCAGGCGCGCCTGCCCGAAGCGGAAATCGAAGAAACCCGTGTGTCCCAATGCCCCAATTGTGGGGCACAGGTCGAATTTGATGCCGACATCCACGCCAAGGATTGCGCGTTTTGTGCGACACCCGTTGTAACATCCACCGGCGCACACCGGCATATCAAGCCAAAGGCCGTGTTGCCGTTCAATCTGGATGAAAAGGCCGCACGGGGTGCGATGAACGGTTGGTTGGGCAGCCTGTGGTTTGCCCCCAACGGATTGAAAGAATACGCCCGCAAGGGGCGCAAGATGAATGGGATTTACGTGCCCTATTGGACGTTCGATGCCGATACACGCACGGCCTATTCGGGCGAACGCGGGACCCATTATTACGTCAACCAGTCCTACCGTGACAGCGAAGGGCGCACACGCACCCGCCGCGTGCGAAAAACCCGCTGGCGCGGCGTGCAGGGACGCGTGCAGCGCTGGTTTGACGATGTATTGGTTCTGGCATCAAAGTCACTGCCGCGAAAATATACCGAAGCGTTGGAACCATGGAACCTGTCCCATCTGCACCCCTATACGCCGGAATATCTGGCAGGGTTCCGCGCCGAAGGATACGGGGTGGAACTTGTCGACGGATACGACGACGCACGCGGCAAAATGCACGAAGTGATCTTGCGCGATGTGCGGTTCGATATCGGCGGGGACGCGCAGCGCATTCATCAGGTCAAAACGGATGTGTCCAATGTCACATTCAAACACATCCTGCTTCCGGTCTGGGTAGCAGCATACAAATATCGGGGCAAATCATACCGGTTTGTCGTCAATGGCGACACCGGACGTGTGCAGGGGGAACGACCCTATTCGATCTGGAAAATCCTGTTTGCGATTCTGATCGCGTTGATCGTCATGGCAGCGGCGGCTTATGTGGGGGTCAGCCTTGAACAGGCAGGCGTATTCGACGGCTAGGCATCCACAACGATACACGCGCCACTGTGGATCAGATCGGTGGGCAAACGCCCCTTGTCCAACGCGACATCGACGCCCGCACCGGCCAACATGCCGAACGACAGGGCATGAAACAGGGCCTGACGGTCCACAACACCTTCGCCAACTGTATCGATCAGAATGGCATGGTCCTGCATCAGATCCAGCTGTGGCCCGCTGATCAGTCCGCGCGTATCCGCGGCGTTCCAGCAATGCAGGCTGACCACATCGGCCCGCCGCATCAAATGATCCAGCGTCACCTGTTCAACGCCCAATGTTTTGCAATACGCCCCCGGTATGGCAGACGGATCAGCCACGATGACCTTCATCCCATAGCGCAGCGCGGCAAGCCCGGCGACCCGCTGGGCCACCCGTCCAAACCCGACAAGACCCAGCGTTTTGCCTTTCAATTCCGGCGAAAGCTGTTTCATCAGGTCGATGGTCAGAACCACCGCCCGCGATTCCTTTGGACGCGGGCGGTTTTCGATTTTTGGTCGCATGCCAAAGCCCATTTCCAACACGCAGGTCGGATGGCTGATGCTGATCCATTTTGCTTTTGGTTGGGCTTTGGTCATATCAGGCGGCCTTCAATGTGGATTGAACAGTTGTGCCAATCACGGACGGGTTCGGCGCAATGGTCGCCCCCACCGATTGCAGGATTTCCACCTTTTCCGGCGCGGATTCCCCGAACGCAGAAATGATCGCACCGGCGTGACCCATCCGTTTGCCCTTTGGCGCAGACAGACCGGCAACATAGGCGATGACGGGTTTGGTCATATGATCGCGGATGTATTCGGCAGCTTCCGCTTCTTGCGGGCCGCCAATTTCACCAATCATGACCACAGCGTCCGTATCTTCGTCGGCTTCAAACAGGGCCAGCACGTCTTTGAACGACGAACCGTTGATCGGATCGCCCCCAATGCCAACAGACGACGAAACGCCGATGCCCAGTTCTTTCATTTGTGATGCAGCTTCGTAGCCCAAAGTGCCTGACCGCCCAACAATGCCAACCCGGCCGGGTTCATAGATATGGCCCGGCATGATGCCCATAAGGGCCTGACCCGGGGTGATCATGCCAGCGCAGTTTGGCCCCAAAAGACGCATCTTGGACGAACCTTTGTAGCGCATCATGTACCGTTTGACGCGCATCATATCCTGCGCAGGGATCCCATCTGTGATCGATACGCACAGGTCCAACCCCGCATCGGCACATTCCATGATGGAATCGGCCGCAAAGGGGGGCGGCACCATGACCAGCGATGCTGTGCAGCCTGTGGCGGCCACGGCTTCTTTCATGGTGTCAAAGACAGGACGCCCGTGCACGGTCGTGCCGCCCTTTCCGGGCACAACGCCGCCCACGACGTTGGTGCCATAGTCGATCATTTCTTGTGTGTGGAACGCAGCGATGCGGCCAGTGATGCCCTGCACAACGACAGGTGTATTGCGATCTAGAAGAATGGACATATCACTTACTCCGCTACGATTTTGGCTGCATGGGTCAGATCGCGCTGCCATGCATTGACGGCGCGATCTGCGGCTTCTTCCAGCGTTGCGGCGCGGATGATGGGCAGGCCGGATTGGGACAGGATCTTGCGCCCCTCTTCCACCTTTGTGCCCGACAGGCGGACGATCACGGGGATATCCACCGGGTTTTCTTCCAGCGCTTTCACAACGCCTTCGGCCACCCAGTCACAGCGGTTGATGCCCGCAAAGATATTCACAAGGATCGCTTCGACATTTGCGTCAGACCGGACCAGGCGGAACGCCTTGGCCACGCGTTCCGGGCTTGCACCGCCGCCAATATCAAGGAAGTTGGCAGGTTCGCCCCCGGCCAGCTTGATCATATCCATCGTCGCCATGGCGAGGCCTGCACCATTCACGATACAGCCAATGTTGCCTTCCAAGCCCACATACGACAGCCCCCGGTCGGCGGCTTGCGTTTCGCGGCTGTCTTCTTGGGATTTGTCGCGCAATTCAGCGATATCCTGACGGCGGAACATGGCGTTGTCATCGAATGACATTTTGGCGTCCAGCGCGATGATGCGGCTGTCGCCGGTCACCACCAACGGGTTGATTTCAACCATTGTCGCGTCCAGTTCGGTGAATGCCTTGTAGCATCCGTTCAGAACGTTCACCATTTGCTGGATCTGCGCCGGGTCCAACCCCAAGGCAAAGGCGATTTCGCGCGCCTGAAACGCGGTCAATCCAACAGCAGGTTCGATCACCTGACGGATCAGGGAATCCGGCTGTTCAGCGGAAATTTCTTCGATTTCCATCCCACCAGCGGCAGAAGCGACAACCATCACCCGTTCCGTGGACCGATCCAACACCAGACCCAGGTAAATTTCCCGCGCGATGTCGACGCCTTCTTCCACCAGCACACGATAGACGATCTTGCCTTCTGGACCGGTTTGATTGGTGACCAGTTTTTTGCCGAACATATCGTTGGCCGCATCAAAGATTTCGTGTTCGTCTTTGCAGACCTTCACGCCACCGGCTTTGCCGCGACCGCCAGAATGGATCTGGCCTTTGACAACCCAAGTGTCCCCGCCGATTTCGCGGGCGCGGTAGGCCACCTGTTCCGGGCTGTACCCCAAACCGCCACGCGGCACGGGCACGCCAAAGCCTGACAAAATGTCCTTGGCTTGGTATTCATGGATATCCATTTTGACCTTCCTCCCTTGGTCATGCGGACCTTTGGTATGGGTTATTCAGCAGCCACAGCCGGGCGATAGTGATCATCCAGGGATGCCATGATTGCCGGCATATCGATGTCTGCGCCCATTGCGGCCATTTCCGCACCAAAGCGTTCCACGATTTCGCGAATGGCCGCTTCGGTCAGCTGGTTCAAAATACCGATGCGGACCTGCACGGGTTCGGACAGCGTTGGCCAGATGCCAAAGTTTTTGGCGCGGGCTGACTGCACCAGTTCCATTTCGCGCCCCGCCAGGTCACCCGGCAGGTTCAAAACAACCAGCGAAGTCATGTTGGATGTCACATCGCAGCCCATCATCGCAACCGCCTGTTTCAATGCGGCTTCGTGGTATTCATACGATGCGGCCCTTTGGGCGACGCCTTCTTGCAACGTCAGGCGCAGTGCTTCGTGGAATGAACACACGGCATAGGCACTGTGTGTGCGGTGGTATGTGCCCTTTTCCACATCTTTCCCGTCGATGATGCCCCAATGGCGGGCCTCCAAAATCGGGTGGTGGCAGAACGTCGGCGCCCCGTGGGCCTTAAGTTCTGCGATATAGTGATCCGTGAACGAAACAGGTGCATAGGTCAGCGGCAGCGCACAGATGCCCTTTTGCGGGCAAGACGCCCAACCATGGACACCGGGGTAATCATCAATGCGGAAATCGCCCACACCCAAGCTGGACACCGCATCAATCAGGCCCATCGCACCGTGCTTTTCGCACGCATCGCTAAAGCCCTGAATGTCATTGACGCGGCCCGAACCGGTTTCCCAATGGGCCATCGCAGCAAAGCGGGGCTTGTGTTCGGCCAACGCCTTTTCCACCATGTCACCCGTGACAGACTGGCCATGGGGCACTTCGATCACCGTGACAGATGCGGCCTGCGGGTTCAGGCTGTCTGCGGCCAGTTCTTCGCGGGTTGCGGCCTTCATCCGAACAGACAGCGCGTCGATCCCCGAAAATGTACCATTGGCGAAAATCACAACCTTGTCGCCCGGCAAGACAGCGGTGAACATCATGTCCAATCCAGACCAACCGGTGCCAGCAACGCCGAACGTATAGGTGTTTTTGGTTCCCCATACTTCGCGCAGCATTTCTTTGCATTCCACCATGCCCTGCAACACCGCCGGGTGCATGTGGTCCGCAACGCCAGAGGCCGCAAAACGCGCCAGCACACGTGCGTCTGTGTTGCCCGGCCCCGGGCCCGCGGCCAATGTGTGCGGAATTTCGAGTGTTTCGGGGATTTGGAATTCGGTCATCGGTGCCTCCCAGCGATGCAATTTGCGTGTTGATGGGCAAAATAGCGCAGTGGCGCAGGGCAACAACGCCCACTCCCCACCCTTTTGTTTGTTTTTCAGATAGGTTATAACCCACCCATAAGGATGGTTTTTGCGCATACAATCGCGCACATTGTTCAAACGGGTGGGAAATGTCGGAAATGATTGATATTGCAGTCGCAGATGGGAACCCCCTGATGCTGGGGGCATTGTCTGATGTGATCGACCGCGATCCACGGCTGTCGCTGGTGGCAACGGCCAAATCTGCCGAAGCATTTCTGGAAGTCGCGCTGCGCGCCAACATCCAAGTGGGCATCATTGATTGGGCCATACCGAATTTGGGCGGCGAACGGTTGCTGGAAGTGTTGCGCGCACAGCGCAATGATCTGCGCGTCGTTGTCTACAGCCACGACGGCAGCCCCGCTGCGGCACGCAAGGCCATGGCAGCCGGGGCCGCAGGGTTCTGTTCACGCCAAGACAGCACCGAACAGCTTTTGGATATCGTGGCCGAAGTCGCGCAAGGCCGGATGGTGTTTCCGTTTTTGGATGTGCGTTCATTACAACGTGATCCATTGGACAGCCTGTCTGACAAAGAACGCGCGGTTCTGGATTTGCTGGCCAAGGGATATTCAAACCAAAAACTGGCAACTGAACTTGAGATTTCGCTGAACACGATCAAATACCATCTCAGGTCGATTTACGAAAAGCTGAACGTGAATTCCCGGACCCAGGCGGTCGCCGTCTACTATGCGTCACCGGCGGCGCGTATGGCGGATTAGTGCGCCCTGAAAGCGCAGTATTCTTTCGCATACGTTAGCGTTCACGCAATTTTCTTCCTTGACAGTCGGGCGTCAACGCGGTCACCACGCGAACAAGTCCGCTTGACACAAAGGTAGTAAACATGAGCTTTCACCCCATCGAACAGGCCCCTGCCCGCCTGAACCGTTCTGAACTGGCTGTCCCAGGCAGTGCAGACCAAATGTTTGAAAAGGCTGCAAAATCTGATGTTGATGTCGTCTTTCTTGATCTGGAAGACGCCGTTGCACCGGACGACAAAGCACGGGCACGATCCAACATTATTCAGGCGCTGAATGATCTGGATTGGGGCGGAAAGACCATGTCGATCCGCATCAACGGGCTGGACACGCACTATATGTATCGCGATCTGGTCGAAATTTTGGAAGCGGCCGGTGACAAGCTGGACCTGATCATGATCCCCAAGGTTGGAACCGCCGCAGACGTCTATGCCGTTGATATGCTTGTCACCCAGATCGAAGACGCAAAGGGCTACAAAAAGCGGATCGGGTTCGAACACATCATCGAAACGGCGCTTGGCATGCAGAATGTTGGCGAAATCGCCAAAGCGTCCAAGCGTAACGAATCGCTGCACTTTGGCGTGGCGGATTATGCCGCTTCGACCCGGGCCCGCACGACGCAGATCGGTGGTGTAAACCCGAACTATTCCGTGCTGACAGACCCGGCGGACGACGGTTCACGTGCAACACATTGGGGCGATATGTGGCACCACGCGCTGGCCACGATGGTTGTCGCCGCACGCGCCAACGGATTGCGCCCGATCGATGGACCTTTTGGCGATTTTCAGGATCCCGAAGGTTACAAAGCCGCAGCCAACCGCGCCGCAACATTGGGCTGCGAAGGCAAATGGGCCATCCACCCATCGCAAATCGCACTGGCGAACGAGGTTATGTCGCCATCTGCCGCTGACATCGACCGCGCCGAACGCATCTTGGTCGCCATGGCCGAAGCGGAAAAAGCGGGCAAGGGCGCCGTATCCCTGGACGGTCGTCTGATCGATTATGCGTCGATCCGGCAGGCCGAAAACCTGGTGGGCAAGGCAAAACAAATCGCCGCCAAGGGCTGATCCCTATTAGGCCATCGCATCTGTTGCGGTGGCCTTTATGATTGCGTGAACGGTTGCGCCGATCTGCAATTCCATGGTCTGTGCAGACACCCGCGTGATCCGTGACAGCAAAGTCGTATCCCCCACAGCGATGGACACAACAACGCTTGCCTGATCTGGCCGGATGTCTGTGACAGTGGCTTGAAACACATTCAGGGCGGACAGGCCCGCAGGCTTTTCCCGTGACAAGATCACGTCTTGCGCTGCCACACGCAAACGCAATTCTCCCCCTTCCTGCGCCGCCACATTGGCAAGCCGGATCGTGCCGCCGTTGAACTGCAGGTCCGTGACGCCTTGGGCCGTGGGGCCCACCTTGCAAGTGACAAGCGCGCCAAGATTGCGCCCCGGCAAATAGGGACGCGCCACCGGATCCGTCAGAACATCAGCCGCCGGTCCTGACAAAACAATGTTTCCATCATCAATCAACGCAACGCGGTGTGCCAGCCGGGTCAGTTCCTGAATGTCGTGGGTCACGTACAACACAGGGATTTTCGCATCCGCGATCACACGTTCCAGATCATCCAGAACATCGCGGCGCCGGGGCGCATCCAGCGCCGACAGGGGTTCATCAAGGCACAAAACATCCGGCGTGCGGGCCAGTGCGCGGGCCAAGGCCACCCTTTGGCGTTCGCCCCCCGACAGGGTCGCGGGCATGCGGTCCAGCAAAGCTGAAACCCCCAGCACCGTACACCAATGTTCAATGGTTTCAGGGGGTTGGCCGGGACCAAAGCGCTGCGCGTAATGGATGTTCTGGCGCACAGTCAGATGTGGGAACAAGCGACCGTCTTGAAACACGTAACCAATTTTGCGCTTGTGAACAGGCGCTTGCGTCTTTGCCCCGAACCATTCGCGGTCGCCCAATCGAATATGGCCTGATGCAGGGCGGATAATCCCCGCCACACATTGCAACAGGGTTGTTTTGCCAGACCCCGAAGGCCCGAATACCACGGTCACCCCGGGCGGACAGGTCAGCGCCACATCCAGCGCAAACCCACCGCGCCGATGCGTTATGTGAATATCCAGCGTCATCTTTGCCGCCGCGCCACGGCTTCGGACACGGCAATCGCACCCAATGACAAAACGGCAGATATGATGATCAGCCGGGCAACAGCGGCGTCCTGCCCCGGCACCTGAAACAGCGCATAAATGGCGGACGGAATCGTTTGCGTCTGCCCGGGAATGTTTGAAACAAATGTAATGGTGGCCCCAAATTCACCCATGGCCTTGGCAAACCCCAAAACTGCACCGGCCAAAAGCCCGGGCCGGATCAAGGGCAGCGTGACGGTGCGGAACACGGCGATCGGGCCTGCCCCCAATGTGCGTGCGGCGTCTTCCAACCCGGGGTCCACATAAGACAACGACAATTGTATGCTGCGCACGATCAACGGAAACGCCATTACCCCAGCAGCAAGGGCAGCACCCGCTGCGTTAAAGGCAAAGCTGATCCCAAACACCGCCAGCGATTGGCCCACCGCCCCGGCAGGGCCAAAGCTGATCAGCAACAGATATCCGGTCACAACGGGTGGCAAAACCAGCGGCAGATACACAACGGCCGACAGCAAGCCGCGCCCCCAAAACCGCAATCGTTCCAAAACCAATGCAACTGCCACTGCAAGGGGCAGACTGACCAAGGTGGCAATCGTCGCGACCCTGATGGACAAGCCAATGGCCTGCCATTCCGCAACCGTTAACCCGTCAGTCCACATCACGAAATCCAAAGGATCGAAAAACAGCGCGCCCGTCTTCTGACTGCAAAATCTGCAGAACCGCATCCCCACGTGGCGTCAGCGACATCGCGATATAGCGAATGTCGGGGTGAAGGGCCGGATCAATCTGATGCAAAATGGACAGCTGCGCCCCGGTGACATCGCTGGCATACAGAAATGCCGCTGATACCGCACCCGTTTCCAACAGTGTTCGGGCCGTGGCGGCATTGTCTGTCTGTGCCAGATGTGGGGCGATGGCGTCAAAAAGACCCAGATTTTGCAGCGCTGCTTTGGCATATTGGCCCAAGGGCACGGCATCCACCAATGGCACCGCAATGCGCCCGCCATCCCGCGCCCGGGTCAGACCCGCCACGGTGAATGGCACCGGACGTGCATCCACCCGGCCAGCAAGGACCAGACCGTTTGAAAGGATCGCGGCACGTGTTTCGAAACTGATGCTGCGCGTGGCAAGATAATCCACCCAATCAGGATTGGCCGAAACAAACAGGTCTGCGGGTGCGCCAAATTCGATCTGGCGCGCCAGTGTCGAACTGGCCGCAAAGGCGAATTGCCAATCGTGATCACCGTCTGCCGCAATCCGTTCCAGCGCCGGGCGCAAACTGGCCGCAGCAAAAACCGATATTTTGTCGGCAGCCGCCCCCCCTGCCCACAAGGCAGCCATGATTGACCCGATGATCGCCCTTCGAAGCATCACGATTGATAAACCCTTTAAACGACATTCTATAGTGAACTTACGCCAAACCTTGTGGAATAAGTGCCAGAAGCATACTATGTTCACAACATATTGTTCTGAAAGAGCTGCGATGAACGCGCCTGTCATGAAGCCCTTGCCGATGAAAATTCGACGCGGCCTGAAACGCGAAACGCGGGTTCAGTTTGCTGCCTTGTGCTATCGTTACAAGAACGACAAGCTGCAGGTCTTGCTGATCACCAGCCGTCAAAGGGGGCGCTGGATCCTGCCAAAAGGATGGCCCGAAAACGGACTGACCCCCGCAAAGGCAGCACTGCGCGAAGCCTTCGAAGAAGGGGGTGTCAAAGGCACGGCCATTGATACCTGTGTCGGCGTTTACAACTATTCCAAAATCCGTGGGCCAATGGCAGGCATGCCAAAGGTTGTGATGGTGTTTCCCGTCGCCGTTGACAAGTTGGTGAAATCTTATCCCGAAGCCAACGAACGGCGGCGCAAATGGTTTGGCCGCAAAGCCGCGGCCGCACGGGTCGATGAACCGCAATTGCGCAAAATCCTGAAATCCTTTGATCCCGGCACCTTGTTTGTTGCCGAATGAATGAATTAGTCTTGCACATGGCCCAAGGGGTTGTGGAATGATCAAGTACACATTGAATTGCGACCAGAACCACCAGTTCGAAAGCTGGTTTCAATCGTCTGATGCATTCGAAACGCTGGCCCGGGCGGGGCATTTATCGTGTGCGATTTGCGGCAGTGATCAGGTGTCGCGCGGCATCATGGCACCGTCGGTTTCCACCAGCCGAAAGAAAGCATCGCCACCTGCGCCAGATGTGGAACAGGCGCTGACCAAAATGCGCGAAGAGGTGGAAAAAAATTCGGACTACGTGGGCATGAATTTCGCAGCCGAAGCGCGTGCGATGCATTTGGGCGACAAACCCGAACGCGCCATCTACGGCGAAGCAAAACCCGAAGACGCGAAATCCCTGATCGAAGATGGCGTGCCTGTTGCACCTTTGCCATTTATCCCAAAGCGAAACAGCAACTAGCCCCGCAACTTTCCCGATTGTGCCTCACCGTCGCCGCATTCCTTGTTCAGCAAAGTGATGTCTGCTTTTACCAAGGGTTTTGTTGCGTGTGTGAGTTTCTGAAAAGCCAAGATGGGGCGATTTCGATCGATTGGGTTGTGGCCGTTGCCGCGATTGCGACGTTGGGAATGGCCGTTGTAATGTCTGTCGATCGGGGGACAGACAGCCTAGTTTCCGAAATTGATGGGGCATTCATGCCGTTTTCAATGGATCTGATGAACCTGAACCCGCCCCCCACCACAGTTCAACTTACAGGATCCAGCGCATACAATGTGTCGCAGGGCGGATCGCTGTATGCACAGGTCAATTGTCAGCACTATGCCATGTCGGATGGATCCACTTGGCAGTCCTGCACACAGCGGCTGTATTCTGACGGCAGCACCACGTCTTATTGGCTGGATGGGGACGGTCAGGAAGTCGACGCACCCACCTAGCCCCTTGCCCTTCGGACCTAACCGGCCTAACAGACCCGCGGTTAACCCCGAGGATGTCTGATATGCCGCGCTTGGTCATGAAATTTGGTGGAACGTCTGTTGCGAATCTGGATCGGATTCGTCGCGCTGCCAAACGTGTGGGCGTTGAAGTGGCGAAAGGGTACGAAGTCATCGTGATCGTGTCTGCCATGTCGGGCAAGACAAATGAATTGGTGGGCTGGGTCAACGAAACGTCGCCGCTGTATGATGCACGTGAATATGACGCCGTTGTTTCATCCGGTGAAAACGTCACAGCGGGCCTGATGGCCCTGACACTGCAGGAAATGGATATTCCCGCGCGATCCTGGCAAGGGTGGCAAGTGCCCGTCCAAACGACCAGCGCCCATGCTGCCGCGCGGATCGAAGACATCCCACCCGCAAACCTGAACGCGAAATTCGCCGAAGGCATGAAGGTGGCCGTGGTCGCAGGATTTCAGGGCATCAGCCCCGAAGGCCGCATCACCACCTTGGGGCGCGGTGGGTCCGATACAACGGCGGTCGCGTTTGCAGCCGCATTTGAAGCGGAACGGTGTGACATCTACACCGATGTGGATGGTGTTTACACGACAGACCCGCGCGTGTCTGACAAGGCCCGTAAACTGGACAAAATCGCGTTCGAAGAAATGCTGGAATTGGCATCACTGGGGGCCAAGGTTCTGCAAACGCGATCCGTTGAATTGGCCATGCGCTACAAGGTAAAGCTGCGCGTGCTCAGCTCTTTCGAAGAACAATCCGACGAAGCCGGAACGCTCGTCTGTGATGAGGAGGAAATCATGGAATCCAACGTAGTATCCGGTGTGGCTTTCAGCCGCGACGAAGCGAAAATGACGCTGATTTCCGTGGCTGATCGTCCCGGCATCGCAGCGGCAATCTTTGGGCCGTTGTCCGATGCAGGCGTCAACGTCGACATGATCGTGCAGAACATCGCCGAAGATGGGCGGACAGACATGACATTTTCCTGCCCCACCGATCAGGTGATGCGCGCAGAAAAGGCCATGCAGGATGCAAAAGCCAATGGCGACATCAACTTCCATGATCTGGTGGCAGATCAGGCCGTGGCCAAGGTTTCGGTCGTGGGCATCGGGATGCGGTCCCATGCTGGTGTGGCGGCAAAAATGTTCAAGGCGCTGCAAGATGAAGGCATCAACATCAAGGTCATCACAACGTCCGAAATCAAGATTTCCGTGCTGATCGATCGCAAATACATGGAACTGGCCGTGCAGGCCCTTCATGATGCGTTCGAATTGGAAAAAGCCGCCTGAACAAAGGTTTGGTCCGGTCCCGGTGATCGTGTAAACTGCCGCGGACAGGGGCAGTGACACAATGAAACATTCACCCGAAACAGACAGCCGGCGGTTGCTGCAATCTTTGCGCGACGCGCTGGCACAAGGCGACACCGGGCAGGAACGGCTTGATAAAGTGGTGTCGCTGATTGCGGATTCCATGGCGACCGAAGTGTGTTCGCTGTATCTTCTGCGCGATGCCGATACGCTGGAATTGTGCGCGACCAAAGGGCTGGATATCGACGCGGTTCACAAAACCCGCATGCGTCTGGGCGAAGGTCTTGTGGGCCGCGTGGCCAAACGCCGCCGCGTGATCAACGCAGCCGATGCCCCATCGACGCGCGGATTCCGGTATATGCCCGAAACCCGCGAAGAACGGTTTTCATCCTTTCTGGGGGTGCCCATTCAGCGTTTGGGCCAGACCCTGGGCACTTTGGTCGTTCAATCCAAAGACGCCCGCACATTCACCGAAGACGAAGTCTATGCGTTGGAAGTCGTCGCGATGGTGCTGGCGGAAATGGCGGAACTGGGTGCCTTTGTCAGCGATGATGGGGCGTGGGCCAACCAGCGCAACGGTCCGGTCGTTCTGACAGGGCAAGTCGCGCAAGAAGGCGTCGCAGAAGGCCGCGTTTATCTGCATGAACCCCGGGTGATGGTGACGAATCCGGTGGCCGATGATCCCGACGTGGAATTGGCCCGGCTGGATTCAGCATTGGAAAAGATGCGCATTTCCGTGGACCGGATGCTGGCGGAAACAGACGCGCAATCGGAAGAACAGACCGAAGTGCTGGAAGCGTTTCGTCTGTTTGCCAATTCCAAAGGATGGCGCCGCCGCATGGAAGCGGACATCATGCGCGGCATGTCCGCCGAAGCGGCGGTGGAAAAGGAACAGTCTGTCGCCCGCAGCCGGATGGAACAGGCCAAAGACCCCTATCTGCGCGAACGGCTGCAAGATCTGGATGATCTTTCAAATCGGCTTTTGCGGACCCTGACGGGGCAAGGCAACGACACGGGCGCAGAAATGCCCGAAACGCCGATCCTTGTGGCGCGCAACATCGGGCCCGGCGAACTGTTGGATTATGGCCGCGACCTGCGCGCAATCGTTTTGGAAGAAGGATCAAACGGATCCCATGCGGCCATCGTGGCCCGTGCCCTTGCGATCCCGCTTTTGGTTCAGGTCAAGGGCATCACCGATCAGGCGCTGAACGGTGACGATATTCTGGTCGATGGGGACGGTGGGCAGGTGCACCTGCGTCCCGATGATGCCGTCGCAAGCGCATTTCGCGACAAGGTCGTCATGGCCCGTCAGGCCGCATCGAAATATGCGGAATTGCGCGATCAGCCGGCGATTGGCACCTGTGGCCAGCGGGTTGAATTGCTGATGAATGCCGGGCTGATGGCGGACCTTCCATCGTTAGACAATTCCGGCGCCGAAGGCGTGGGGTTGTTTCGCACGGAACTTCAGTTTCTGACGACCAACAAAATGCCCAGACGATCTCAGCTAAGCGCGCAATATGCCCGGGTCATGGCCGCCGCCCATGGCAAACGCGTTGTGTTTCGCACGCTGGACATCGGATCAGACAAAGTGCTGCCGTACATGAAGCCGACAGATGAACCAAACCCTGCGATGGGCTGGCGTGCCATTCGTGTGGGGCTGGATAAACCGGGCGTGCTGCGTATGCAGCTTCAGGCGCTGCTGCGGGCCGCGAACGGCGCACCACTTTCCGTGATGTTTCCGTTTATTGCGCAGTACAACGAATTTGTCGAAGCGCGGCGCGAACTGGACAAGGCACTGGGCCGGGAACGCCGGCTGGGCCACCCCGTTCCATCCCAAATCGAAGTGGGGGCCATGCTGGAAACGCCATCGCTGGCCTTTGCCACTGACACTTTTTTTCAACAGGTCGATTTCCTGTCGATTGGCGGCAATGATCTGAAACAGTTCTTCTTTGCGGCTGATCGCGAAAATGAACGGGTGCGTCGGCGGTATGACACCTTGAACACATCGTTTCTAACCTTTTTGGAACACATCGTCGCCCGCTGCGCATCCAGCGGGACGCGGCTTTCGTTTTGTGGCGAAGATGCGGGGCGCCCGGTCGAAGCCCTGTGTTTTGCCGCGATGGGCATCCATTGCCTGTCCATGCGCCCTGCGTCCATCGGGCCGGTGAAACACAAAATTTGCCAGACGAATTTGAAAGAGCTGAAAACCGTGATCGATGGCGCGCGTGCGGCGGGCATGCAGACCGTGCGCCCTGCGGTTACGGCGTGGCTTCAATCACAGGGTTGATGCGGCTTTGACAACCCGACCGGTGATCCCGTCCCACGCACCGGCGGTCAGGGCGCGGCCAAGGATCCGGTTGGGGTTCGTAGGTGGCGGCATCTGCACATCATCAAGCCGCTGAAATCCAAACCGGCCATAATAGGGCGCGTCCCCCACCAGAATAACACGATCCCAGCCTGCGATTTTCGCCTGCGACAGGCTTTCCCGGATCAACAGCCCTCCCAACCCTTCGCCTTGCCGGGTTGGGTGCACGGCAATCGGGCCCAACAACAAACAAATATGGCCCGACACTGTGACCGGCCAGAACCGGATGGCCCCTGCCAAAATACCATCACCGTCCCGCGCCACCATGGACAAGCCCGCCACTGGTGCAACGTCGTCGCGCAACCGATACGACGACAGCGCTTCGCGCCCCGGTGCAAAGCACAGATCATACAGGGCTTCGACCTCCCATGTGTCGTCTGGGTGTTCCGGGGTTATGGTCAGCACGGGTGCGACTGGTCCTTTGCCGTTGGCCTCGCTACATCTGGATCACAGCGAAAGGCATATGATGTTTTACGAACCTAAAAACGGACACGGCTTAAAACACAACCCATTCAACGCCTTGATCACCCCAAGGCCCATTGGTTGGATTTCCACACGCGGCACAAACGGGCAGGACAATCTGGCCCCTTATTCATTCTTCAACGCGGTTTCTTATGTCCCGCCACAGGTGATGTTTGCATCCACATCCGCCAAACCGGACCGCGCAGATACCAAAGACAGCGTCGCAAACATTCGCGATACGGGGGTCTTTTGTGTGAACATCGTCGCTTACGCGGCACGCGATGCGATGAACCGAACATCCGGTGCATGGGCCCGCGATGTGGACGAATTCACGGACGCAGGGATTGACCGCGACGCATGCACAACGATTCCCTGTTCACGGGTCAAGGACGCGCCTGCCGCACTTGAATGTCGGCTTGTGCAGATCACGCAAATCCTGGGCGACGCGAATTTCGTGGTGTTCGGAGAGGTCGTTGGAATTCACATTCGCGACGATATCCTGTCCGACGGTCAGGTCGACGTGACACGGTTCGAACCTTTGGCCCGATTGGGCTACCGCGATTATGCAAAGATTGATCAGGTCTTTTCGCTGGATCGTCCAGACGATTAGCCGGGGCGGCGCGCCAGCCATTTGCGCAACAACGCATTGGTTGTTTGCGGCTGTTCCAGCGTCGGCAGATGCCCTGCCCCCGCAATGATATGCAAATCTGCCCCGTCAATCATTTCCGCCATCAACTGATGTTTTTCCGGTGGGCACAGCGTATCTTCGGCCCCGCACATCACCAATGTGGGGCATTTGATCTTGCGCAGTGTGCTTTGCTGATCCCGCCGGCGCTGCAACGCCCGCGACTGGCGGACAAAGGCGTCTGGCCCCAGACCTTCGGCCATGTCCATCACAAGGTTCAGGATTTCTGCCTTATATGGACCTTCGGCAAGGTATGCGGGTTTCATTTCATCGCGCATGACATCTTTCATGCGGCCCGCGCGTGCGGCAACGATTTGCGGTTCCCGGTCCGCCGCGCGTTGCGGCGTTTCAGCCAAGGGGTTTGTATCCATCAACGCCAAATGCGACACCCGGTCTGGCGCACGTCGCATGATTTCCAACGCCACGATGCCCCCCATCGACAGCCCGGCAAGCGCAAATCTGTGCGGCGCAACATCAAGGGTCATCGACGCCAGATCTTCGATCCGTTCGGCCTGATGAAGGGGTGCCACCATAACCGCGCGGTCCCGCGACAACCCATCGATCTGGGGGGCGAAAAGCCGGGCATCACACATCATGCCCGGCAACATCACAAGGGGGGTCTGGCTCATATCCGGGCGGATGCGCGCTTGGCCCCTTCTGACAGGCTGGCCAGTTTGGCGTACGCAATGTCGGGATCCACAGCCCCAAACCCGGCGAATGTTCCAAACCCGCAATCAGATCCAGCGATCACCCGGTCCGCCCCAACGATGTTGGTGAATTTCTGGATGCGTTCTGCGACCAGTTCGGGGTGTTCGACAAAGTTGGTGGTTGTATCGACAACGCCCGGGACCAACACCTTGCCGTCTGGAATATCGCCAGCACGGTCGCGGAACACGGTCCATTCATGGGCGTGGCGCGGGTTCGATGTTTCAAACAACAGCTGGGACGCGCCAACCGACATAAAGGTGTCAAACACCTTTGCCATATCAATATCGCAGACATGCGGCCCTTCATAGTTGCCCCAGCAGATGTGGACCCGCACCCGGGATGGGTCGATCCCGTCCAGCGCGTGGTTCAACGCTTCGACATGGGTGGCCGCGATTTTCAGGAATTCATCATCCGACAAATCCTGAAACAGCATGTGACGCGACAGCGCCAGATCGGGGCAATCCAGTTGCAGATACAGCCCCGCATCCACGATTGTACGATATTCTTCGCGCATCGCATCCGCCAGCGCGGCCAGATATTCTTCGCGGGTGTTGTAGTGATCATTTTGCAAGAACAGCGCAATCACACCGGGCGACGCCGCGTTCATGAACCCTTCGGCGGCACCGTGGGCGGCCATGCCCGCTTTCAGGTTGTCGATGTCTTTTTGCAATTCGCCCTGCCCCTTGGACTGGACCGGCCCCACACACATGGGGCGTTTGTAGGTTGGCGCGCCACCATCTTTTGACAGGCGTTCTGAAAAGCTTTTGAACAATTTCAGATCGCCCGGCGTGTTGCGGGGGCTATCGCCGTCAAATCCGGTGTAGCGGTCTTTGACATAGGTCGCATAGCTGATCTTAGAGGTTTCGCCGTCCGACACCACATCCACACCCGCCTCAACCTGGCGGCGCACGGTTTCTGCGCAGGCCGATGTCATTTCGGCGTCAAAGGCGGCCTGATCGTAGGGCTGCTGATTTTCGCGGGCAAAAATGAAATCGACGGTTTCTTGCGTCCGCGGCAATGACCCGACGTGCGTTGTTTTGATCATGGTAAATGTCCTGTGTCCTGTGCGCGGCAGTCTAACTTGTCAGCCTGTGCCCGCAATGAAAAAGCGCCACCTGATTGGATCAGATGGCGCTTTCAAGTCACGATTGGCGGGTCAGTTCACCCGTTGCCAGAATTCTGACAGGTGGCGCGACACGATCTGGTCATAGCGATCCGTTTCTTTCAAAGCACGCAGCCCGGCATTGATCCGGTACAGGTGCGACGTCCCGCGCCAATGCCGTTTCGAAATGATAATGTGCAGACCCTGAACCGACAGTGGTGTTTGCAGCGGGGCGATTTGACCGCGCAAACCCATATCGCTGATCGTGGTCCAACCTGTGAATTCGTTCAGCGCCACTGCATCCACTTCGCCGTCCATCAACAGCTGGAAACAATCGCTGGGGGTTGCTGGCTGTGCCAGTTGCACCAACCCTTTTTCCAGCCACTGCCGATCTTCGCGGTCCATATCGAACGTGAAGTACCCGGCTGGGCGGCACAGGGTGCGGCCATGGGCATCGCTGTCTTGGCTAAAGGTGAAATCAGACCCCTGTTTGACAAACAACAGGCCCAAAAGTTCAACAATCGGATCGCTGAAGTGGAAATTCTTGCAACGTTCCTGATCCGGTGTTTCTTCACAGTTGGGCCGATACCACGGGAAGCCCATATCAAATTCCTTGGAATCCAACATCGGGAACAGGTGTTTGGACCAATCGTCTTCCCATGTAATCGAATAGGACACCGGATCGGTTGTCGCTTCCATGGCGGCGTTCACCAGTTCCGTGATCATCCCGTCCCCGGGCCAATTGCGGTCTGTAAAGGGCGCATAGTTGCTGCCTGTGACCAGCCGCATTTCAGCGGTGTCGTCTTCCAACGGGCGCGCATCGGCAACGATTTCACCCGGCAGACACGGGATCGTCAGTTCTGTGCCTGCGGCAACTTCGAACACCGAACCCGACAGGGTGCTTTGGTTGCCGTAAAAGATCAGCGACCAGCGTTCCTGACTGCCATAATAGGTTTCAGCGATGGTAAAGATGGTTTCCCCGGCCCTGACGGTGTGGGTCTTGTCGTCACAGCTTTGTGCGACGACAGCCCCCGGGACCAGAAACAAAAGTGCAGCGATCAGCTGTTTCATTGGTTTCATGCCCCCTTAAAAGGATTCCCAGATCAACGTCATGTGTTCGTCGATGATCCGTTGATACACGCCGTTGTCCTGAATTTCGCGCAAACCTGCGTTTGCCGCTTCCAGCATTTCTTCGGCGCGTGGGTGTGATTTGTGGACCAAAACATGCAGACCTTCGATCGACAATGGGCGGGATCCGACGATTTCAACCGTGTCTGACAGTTCCAGATCCTTCATCGCGGTCCGGCCCGTGAATTCGTTGATCGCAACCGCGTCAACCGTGCCGGCTTCCAACATATCAAAGCATTCCTTGATCGTTGCAGGCTGTTCCAGCGTGATCTTGCCTTCGCTGACCCAGTTGCGGCCGTTCTTTTCCATATCGTGCGTGAAATAGCCCGCCGGACGGCACAAGGTTTTCCCCAGCATGTCGTTGTCGGTGCGGAACAACATCGGGCGATCCTTGTGCGCAAACAGCAAGATCAGCATTTCGAACATCGGGTCGGTGAAATAGAAGTTTTCACAGCGGTATTGGCTGGGGTCGCCTTCGCAGTCAGGCTTGAACCAAGGAAAGCCCATGTCCAGCATGGATTCCGTCAGCAATGGGTCCAAATGGGCAGACCAGTCTTCGACCCAGTGGATCTTGAAGTTATCCACCAGATCGGATGCGGCCATGGCGTTTTGCACAACGTCTGTCAGCATCCCGTCGTTCAAAATCCCGCGCTGTGTGAAGGGCGCGTAATCCCCCGCGGTCAACACGCGGATGTTCAGTTCAGACCCCACTTGCGTGGCTGCGGCAACCGTGGCTGTTGTGATGGTTTCAGACTGCACAACCTCTGGCCGTTCAGCATCAATTGCCGCGCCACCGGGCAGGCCGTTGGGTTTATTGTCGATACACGGCATGGTCAGGCGCTGACCCACGCGCAACAGGTTCGGGTTGCTTCCGATCGTGGATGCGTTGGCCTGGTAAATCCGGCTCCAGATTGTGCTGTTGTCGTACAGCGAATCCACGATGCCAGACAGCGTATCACCCGGTTGCACGCGATATGTGCCGCCACAGGTCAATTCGTCTGATGATTGGGCAAAGGCCTGCGTGCCCGCTGCGCACAGGGCTGTTGCTGCCAAAAGTTGCGTGATGCGTGTGATCATTGATCCCCCTTGTTTCAAAACGACCTGTCCCAAACCCGCCGTTTTGAATCCCATTTGTGTCTGATTGTTCTAACATGATTAACGCAAATGCGGTGAACTGGGTCAACGCAGAAACAATATGTTGTGGACAATTGAGGCACGGATGGGTGGAAAACCGACAGTGTGCAGGATCGAAGCAGTTGAATTAATTGGCGAAATCAAAGCCAAAAGCCGCATGCCCCTGAACGCACATTTTTTTCGCAGTGGGCATCGTTGGTGACGATTCCAGAACAACCAAAGCAAATTTCCAGAATCATTTCCGTTCCCTTGAAAATCAAACCCAAGGGATGACGGCGGGCGGACCGATTCAGGGGTGGGCCCGCCCGCCGACACGTATCAATTTGTGAACTTGACCGCCGTTCCGGTCGACACGCGACACCCCCAACTTAATGCGCAAACGCCCACGTCACCAATCACCGCGTTGATCACGGCATCGGCCCCCAATTCTGCCGCTTCGATCCGCAGCTTTGCCCGGGCATCATCTTCAGTTGGGTTTGGATGGAACGCGGTCAACTTACCGACATTCGCTTTGACGTCACCCAAAACCGTGAAATTTCCACCATTCACGGTGTCCGCCGCGACGATCTGAATTTGATCTACGGGCGTTGACGCCGTGGCGGCCGCCGCCGCTGCCTGATCTTCCAATGACCCCGTATAGGTCATTGCATCACCACAGGCAGACAGGGCCAAAACGGCCCCAATTGCAAAAATTCGTTTCATAAAAATCCTCCTCTTGGTGATGCAAGACCACCGGAAAAGGAACGTCAGATCAACCCATACTTGCAAGAATTTGGGCCCACACAGCCGTTTCATCCAACAACGTCACCTCCCGGCGCAGACCCCATGGGCCAAATTCGGCATGGGTGATGCCCATGACATGCACCTGTGCCCCGGTTGGTGCGCCGTAGGTGCCCCACCCGTCGTGCGTGCCTTGCATCGACCATCGCACCGCAGCACGCGGCGACATCATCGCATCTTCCCGCCCCATGACATGATGGCAGGTAAAGGTGGCCGACGGGAAAGACGACCGCAGACCCAGCCAGAACGCATCCGCCGCACCATGGCTGTGACCCCGGATATTGCCCGCATATTCCACAACACAGCCCCGGTCCCATTCTTTGGGAATGATCGAAAATTCAGCTGATTGGATGCGGGTCAACAGGTCAGCAAGTTTTGCACCCCATTCATTGTCATTGCCCCGCCCCATGTACGGGCCATCCACATCCTGATCAGGCGTAAACACTTTGAAATCGGGGTTCATGTCCAACTGGGCTGCCGCCCAATCGCGCGGGTCCGTGCCCATCTGGCGCAGGATCCCGCCATTGTCGCGGATCAACCATTCATCGCTGATCATGTTGTCTTTGGCGTAACAATCCGCAATCGCCAGTGATGTGATCTGCCGCCCTGTGGCCGGGCCAAATGGCCCATCCCCCAGATGCGTGGCAGTCGACCGGATGCGATGGGATGACAACATCCCTGCATCGGGGTCCCCGCACCAAATCACATCTTCGCCCAGCAACGTGCGATCAGGAAATTGTGTCAGCGTCCCCATGGTTGCGGCCGTTGATCCCGGTTCGCCAAACGCAATCCCGCCCGGCATCCGCACGATCACGTCCGGGTGGTAATAATCGCGCATCCGTGCACCGAGACCACGATCTTCCCATATCTGTTTGGTGATTTTGATGATGTAATCCGGAAAGTCTTCAAATTCGTTCGAAAAACCGCGCATCAGTCTTACCCCGCTGTCCAGCCGCCATCGACCAGAATGGATGTGCCCGTGACCAGCGCACTTGCATCCGATGCAAGGAAAGCCACAGCGCCCATAATGTCTTCTACTTCGCCCACACGGGGCAGTTTGATCTTATCCATGATCCATGCCAGCCGTTCCGGGTTGGCAAACGTCGGCGCCGTCAACGGTGTACGCACAAAGGTGGGGCAGATCGAATTGAACCGCACCGATTGTGCGCCCCATTCAATCGCAAGCGCCTTGTTGAACCCTTCGACCGCGTGTTTTGTGCCGCAATAAACGGACCGGTCAATCCCACCCACGTGGCCCATTTGGGAACTGATCTGGATCACAGATCCGCCACCGCGTTTCGCCATGTTGCGCGCCGCTTCAACCGCCATGAAATAGGCCGCTTTCATGTTCAGGCTGACGACGAAATCGAAATCTTCTGGCACCACGGTTTCGGAATGCATGTGCCGTGCGACCCCAGCGGAATTGCACACCACGTCAAAATCACCGTCCGCCATCAACGCCTTGATCGCGTCCAGATCCGTGACATCCAGCGCCATCCCTTCGGCACTGAAGCCTGCATCGGCCATGGCACCTGCGGCGTCGTCCACCTGATCCTTGGACCGGGCGGCAATCACCACATGCGCCCCCTGTTCGGCCAAGGCCACCGCACACCCCAGCCCGATCCCCCGGCTGCCCCCGGGGACAAAGGCGCGTTTGCCATCCAAACGAAACGAAGGTGTCTTGGGCAGGGTCATAGGATCACTCCGGATAAGATATGCCGCGAAACGGCGGGAAATCTGAATAACGGCCCCGGCGGGTGGCGCTGTCTTCGGCAGGGTCATCCCCCCCGCGCAACAGCATCCCTTTGGGGGCGATATAGCTGGAAATGGTTCGCACAGGTTCCGCCCGCCACGCAATGTTAAACGCGCACAGCTTTGGGAAAAACCAAAGTTCGGAATAGGGCAGATGATCATGGATCCACCACGCCAGATCGCGCCAGTCACGCCCTTGATCGTATCGATCCGCGAACCACGGAATCACAATCGACGCGCCCGCCACCTGACGCGGGCCGGTGTGATAATCCCAGATATGGCATTCTTGCGGATAATCGTTGCGGGCACAGTTCAACCGGTTTTCATTGCCAAACTGGTTCAACCGGCGCGACCGATACCCCGATCGCACGGCGATCCGCCCAAAGGTTTCGGTTAGTGGGTCCAGGATCAGGCGGCAAAACTTGCGCCCACCATCCAGCGCCAAATCGACATCATCCGGGATGTTCTGGATTTCATGGAAATTGCCAATTTCCGAATACAGAAAATCGCGCATGTAAAAATATTTCGACAACCGCACACGGCCCAGCGTTTCCAGCGACCACATGCTTTGGGGGCGTCTCATCCCGCACCGTTCCATTGAAATTCACCCTTGGGTCCCAGCGGCGAAAACGGATTATGCGCGATTTCCCAGATGTGCCCGTCCGGGTCCGCGAAATACCCGTGATAGCCGCCCCAGAACACTTCGGTGGCAGGTTTGATGACCCTTGCCCCCGCAGCATCCGCCGCCGCCATCACCGCATCCACTTCGGCCCGATCATGGGCGTTGTACCCTTGGGTGCAGGCCCCATGCCCCAACGCATCGGCGGGCAATCCCAAATCTTCGGCAAGCTTGTCCAACGGGTACAGGCCCAACGTCTGCGCAATCAGATCATAGGCGATCACACCGTCCTGCGTTTCCACCCGCTTCCAACCCAAGGCGTCGTAAAACGCAGCGGCCCGGTCCATGTCCGAAACACCCAACGTGATCAGGGAAATGCGCTGTTCCATCTACACCGCGCCCCCCCGCGCAACTTCGCCCATGCGTTCAAACACATCGACACCAACTTGCGCGTACATGTCCAGTAGATCAACCAGAACCCAGTTTTCGCGGATCAACCCATCTTCGATGCGCCAGAAATCAAGGCTGCGCATGGTGATCCGTGTGCCAGTTGGCGCGACACCCAACCAACCAGACCCCGTCAGCGTCTGCACCATGTTGGGCCAGCCCGTGACACCAACAAAATCACCTTCGGCCATGAAATGGTAATTGGCCAGATCGCGGTATTGCCCACGATCCGGCACGGCTTTCAAAAACGGGATTTGATGCACCCGGCGAAACCCATCAATCCCGCGCCCGGTGCCAATCCCGGCAGGGCCATACCAATTCATCTTCGGATGCCAGTATTTTTCCAGCTGCATCACCTCTGGCCCGCCTTGGGACGGGTGCTTGCCCATGTCGATCAGCATATCCAAAACAATGTCGTGTGCGGCTTGCGATGTGGCCGGGTCATGGGGCCCCAATCCACCCTGATTGGCGGGTGCCGGAACATGCCAATCCCGCCCCAAAGACGGGCCCAAAGGCCACGCCCCTGCCTGCATCATCAGTTCAGGCAAATCCCACAGCGCCTGCACTTCAACCACCTTGCCATCGGCAATGCGAAAAAATTCATGCGCGCGGATGTGGGCCAACCGCCCTGTCGGTGGAATCCCCATGAAGGGCGCCCGAAACGTCCCCAGATAAACACAGGCGCAGCCAACCCAGAACCCACCAGCGCTGTCCGTGCCCTGAATAACGATCTGTTCGCGGCGTTCCACATCGGGCATCGCCGCGACCAGGGGCTGCAACAGGCGGTCCCACAAACCGCGATACCCCGTCACATCCCCAATCGGATGCATCAGGCGGATCAGCGCGTCATCGGCAAAACATCCCCCGTCAGCGGATGCCGGATCGTCATACATGGCCTGACGCCATTCACCCAAAACCGTGGTTTTCATTTTGCCTCAAATACTCTGGGGGGGACACACACGCAGTGTGTGGCGGGGGCAAAGCCCCCAAAAGGGGTGGGTGGGCGGGGCATCGCCCCGCCACCCAACCAACCGCTATTCTGCAGCGTCGCGGTAGGGTGCTCCTTCGCCATAGGGCACGTTCAGCCCCCCGTAGCGGCGCACCCGGACGTTGCATTGTTCTGCGTGGCCCACGAACCCTTCCAGCATGCACAGGCGCGATCCGTATTCACCAACCAATGTCGCCGCTTCGTCGGTCACGACTTTCTGATAGCTGTGCGTCTTGATGAATTTGCCGACCCACAGACCGCCGGTGTACCGCCCTGCTTTCTTGGTGGGCAGGGTGTGGTTGGTGCCGATCACCTTGTCGCCATTGGCCACGTTGGTGCGGGGGCCAAGGAACAAGGCACCATAGTTTGTCATGTTGTCCAAAAACCAATCATCACGGTCTGTCATGACCTGAATATGTTCTGATGCGATATCTTCGGAAACGGCCAGCATTTCGTCATAGCTGTCACACAAGATGATTTCGCCGTAATCTTCCCAAGACACGCGGGCGGTTTCCGCCGTTGGCAGGATGCCCAGAATGCGGTCGATTTCGGCCATCGTATCTTCGGCCAGTTTGCGCGAATTGGTGATCAGCACGGCGGGCGAATTATACCCATGTTCCGCCTGCCCCAGCAGATCAGTCGCGCAGATTTCGCCGTCCACGGTTTCATCCGCAATCACGCAGGTTTCCGTTGGACCCGCGAACAGGTCAATGCCAACGCGACCAAACAACTGCCGCTTGGCTTCCGCCACAAAGGCGTTTCCGGGCCCTACCAGCATATCAACCGGTTTGATGCTTTCGGTGCCGATGGCCATGGCGCCCACGGCCTGCACGCCCCCCAGCACCAGAATTTCATCTGCGCCGCCTTCTTTCATCGCGGCAACAATCGCTGGGTGCGGCTTGCCGTTCACGGGCGGTGCGCTGGCAACCACGCGCGGCACGCCGGCCACCTTGGCCGTCAACACAGACATATGCGCCGATGCCACCATCGGGAATTTGCCGCCCGGCACGTAACAGCCCACAGAATTCACAGGGATGTTCTTGTGGCCCAAAATCACGCCCGG
This sequence comes from Planktomarina sp., assembly GCA_020630595.1. Classification (GTDB taxonomy): domain Bacteria; phylum Pseudomonadota; class Alphaproteobacteria; order Rhodobacterales; family Rhodobacteraceae; genus Planktomarina. The sequence goes on along the minus strand of JAHDBC010000011.1, from coordinate 8,322 downwards.
CATGGTTTCGACTTCTACATCGGTCATGGACGCGCGCTGATGTTCGGCAAAAGTGCGAATTTGCGCTTGGGCAAAACGAATATCATCCATTTCGCGGGTCGTGACCTGCTGCATGGCGGCTTCGATTTCGCTGTCGGTCAGGCGAAATGCTTGCGGCGTGTAATTGTCGAACTTGGTCGATAAATCGCGCACAGCCGCATCGCCACGCGTTTCGATATCACCCAGAATGCCTTCGACGATGCCGCGCACTTTTGCGTCATCTTCGGCCCGTTCTGCGGCTGGTTTGCCACGTTTCAGATATTCCGCCATCGTCTTCGCCTTTCGCACATAGAACTTGGGCCGCAGCATACCGCCACGGCCCAAACCCTCAAGCAAATTTTGCACACGTGTGCAATGTCAGCCCAGCGCGCGCTTCGCCATGGGCCGATAGACGGCCAAAAGCGCGACAATCGCGACCGCAAAGATCGCCGCAGGCACCAAAGTCATGGAATAATGCAGGGCGGTGATTGCCTCTGGCAGCTGATCGATTCGCCCTTCGGTGGTTTCTTTCCAGCCATAGGCCCCCAAGATCCCCGCCAACAACAGCGGCGCAAAGGCATTGGCGACTTTTTGACCAAACAACCACAATCCGGAAAACGCCCCTTCGATGGCTTCGCCCGTGTCACGGCGCGTGACATCCATCAGGTCGGGATACATGGCCCATGGGATCTGTTGATAGGACCCGTTGGTCATGCCGGCGATAATGAACAGGATGGCGATGGTGGTGACATTTGTGGATGGAAGCGCGGCATACAGCCCAATCAAAAGCGCAATATACAGCGTCAGCCCCACGGCCAACGCACCCGCCTTGGACAAGCGCGCCGATGCGAACACCCAAAACGCCTGACTTAGGATCGATCCAATCACGAACATCGCAAACATCGTGGACAAAACGCCCAAACCGGACGCCATTCCCGACAACGGCGTCGCCCCATCATCCATAATCAGGTAAAGCGCCGCAAACGGAAGACCCGCCGTGATCAATGCCACAGACAGGGTCATCACCCCGTACAGGATCGTCAGAAAGACAAAGGCCTTGTTCTGAAACACCAATGACAGCATACGCACCGGCGAAATCGAACTGGGCGTATCGATGCGGGGCGCTTTGCGCGTGATGAACACCGAAAGCCAGATTGCACCCACGATCAATGGGGCAACGGCCGTCGCGGCAAAGGCGTATCCTTCGCGACTGTCCCCCGCCAACGCTGGGATCACAGCCCCACCGATCAAAATGCCAAGGCTTGCAAAACCCATCCGCCACGCGGTCATCGCAGACCGTTCTTTGGGGTCTTGCGTCATTTCCCCGGCGGTTGCGCCATAGGGGATCGCCACCATGGTAAAGCCGATGGTCGCAACAACGAAAAACGCACCCACCCAAACCGCAGCCGCCGATGGATCCATGCCCGTTGGAACGGAAAACAATCCGACCGTTCCCCCGGCCAGAACAAGCGCACCGATCACCATCCAAGGCGCACGACGCCCCCACCTGGAATTCGTGCGGTCAGACAACCAGCCCAGCACCGGGTCGGTGATGATGTCGAACACAAGAATGCCCGTTGTCACCAATCCGGCTGTGCCCACCGGAACGCCCAGATAATTTGTCAAAAACGCAAAGATCAGCAGCTGTTTGACCACAACAAACACCACGATCCCCATATCGGCCAGGCCCCAGCCCGCCTTTTGACCCATAGACAGTGCCATGTGGTCCCCTCCCCTTCTTGTTTTGCCAAGGCTTAAAAGAGATCGGGACTTTCACAAAGCACTTCCGTACGTCAGTTCACCCCTGACGGCGGACGGTTTCGATTTCGATGGCAAGTCTGGTTTTCAGATCAGCGATGATCTTCATCTGCGCCTTGCGGGCATCAGGGTCGGTGATTTGCGCCAATTTGGCCTGTTGCGCGGCAATGTCCTGGCGCAGAACAGTCAACGGCGATGCCACTTCGGCCGCTGACTTTAGCTTGATGTTCATTGCATCGTGGCGCGACCCCAGATGGGTCAGCGGCTTGCCGTGTCCCGGCAAATCATCGAATGCGCCTTCCTTTCGGGCCTTTGCCAGTTGCGCTTCGATCAGATCATGCAGCGGATGGTCCATCAGACTGGCGAAACGTCACAAATCGCCGCTTCGATCGTGGCCAGATCACGGGGTTCCGAAAATCTGTGATCCGCGCCTTTCACGATCAGCAAACGAATGTCGTCGCCTTTGGCGTGGGCAAACAGCTTGTTCGCGGTCGCAACGGATACATCCGCGTCCGCTTCCCCTTGCAGGAACCGCGTCGGAAACGGCAACACCAGCGGGGACCGCAACACCAGCTGGTCGCGCCCATCTTCGATCAGGCGTTTGGTGATGGGATAAGGGTCCCCATAATCTGACGGGATGTTCACCACCCCTTCTTTCGCCAGATGGCGGCGCGTGCCTTCGTTGAACCCTGCCCAAAATCCATCTTCGGTGAAATCCGGGGCCGCCGCGATGGTCACAAGCCCGGCAATCCGGTCTGGCATGCGTTTGGCCAACAGCAGCGAAATCCACCCGCCCATGGACGATCCAACCAGAACCTGCGGCCCATCGGTTAGCGCATCAATGGCTTGAAACGCATCGTCCGCCCAATCGCCAATGCACCCGTCGGTGAATGCGCCCGATGATTTGCCATGGCCCGAATAATCAAACCGCAAAAACATGCGCCCCTGATCCTTGCACCATGTTTCCAGATGCACGGCTTTGGTCCCATCCATGTCGGACATGAAACCACCCAGAAACACAACGCCCGGCCCACGGCCGTCGGTTTTATGATACGCAAGTCGGCGCCCAGACGGGGCGTCAAAAAATTGGGGGGTCATGAAATCAAGTCCGTTCAGTATCTGTCGTTAGGATATTGACGAATGCTGGCAAAAGAAAAGGCCCCGATGACGGGACCTTTCAAATAAACCGAAATTCGGGGGATCAGCCGCCAACAAAGACGCCCGTCTTGGGCCGAAAGAATTCTTTCTGATTGTGCAAACGCCCCAACAGATCATGCAGGCTGCGGGTCTGTTCGCACTCACCACCGCTTGCCATTGAAACGCCAGCCTTTTTTTCACGCAGGGCGGCTTCGATCAGGTCAAGATCATTGACAGACAATTCAAACTGGGTGTTCGGTTGCGGCATAAAAACGATCCTTTCAAAGTCTTTTGCGACGTTTCCGATAGTGAACACTGTTAAATATAGGAACTTTCCCCGGGATGTCCACATAAAGAAAATTCATAAAAACAATGCGTTGAATTGAATTTTAAGTGTACGATTGTGCACACGCAGCATAGCCCCGTTGACCCGCCTGCCCTGCCGCGTCAAAAGACCGATACCACATACCTTGCAACCGGGCGTTCCGTGGGCGCCAAACTGACGAGAGGATCGGGCCATGACCCAGATTTCCCTTACCCTTCCTGATGGCAATGCGCGCAGCTATGACGCGGGCATCACCCCTGCCGCCGTCGCCGCTGACATCTCAACCTCGCTCGCAAAGAAAGCCATCAGTGCGACTGTGAACGGCCAGCATTGGGATTTGGCATGGCCGATCGACGCAGACGCCGATATCGCAATCCACACCATGAAAGACGAAGATCAGGCCAACGAACTGATCCGCCACGATCTGGCGCACATCATGGCCCGTGCGGTGCAGGAAATCTGGCCCGATGTGCAGGTCACCATTGGCCCCGTGATCGAAAACGGATGGTACTACGATTTTGACCGCGCAGAACCGTTCACCCCCGAAGATCTGGGCGTGATCGAAAAAAAGATGAAAGAGATCATCAATAAACGCGACACCGTCACCACCGAAGTCTGGCCGCGCGAAAAGGCGGTGCAATATTACAAAGACCGTGGCGAACCCTACAAGGTCGAACTGATCGACGCGATCCCGGGCGATGAACCCCTGCGCATGTATTGGCATGGCGATTGGCAGGACCTGTGCCGTGGCCCGCATTTGCAGCACACAGGCCAAGTGCCCGCCGACGCCTTCAAGCTGATGTCGGTTGCAGGTGCATACTGGCGCGGCGATTCAGACCGGGCGATGTTGCAACGCATCTATGGCGTCGCTTTCACCGGCAAGGAAAAGCTGAAAGCCCATCTAACCTTCCTGGAAGAGGCGGAAAAACGCGACCACCGCAAACTGGGCCGCGCGATGGATCTGTACCACATGCAGGAAGAGGCACCGGGCCAAGTCTTCTGGCACCCAAACGGCTGGACCATCTATACCGAATTGCAAGATTACATGCGCCGCAAGCAACGCGCGGGTGGCTATGTCGAAGTCAACACCCCGCAACTGGTGAACCGCCGCTTGTGGGAAGACTCCGGCCACTGGGACAAATACCAAGAAAACATGTTCATCGTCGAAGTCGATGAAGACCACGCCCGTGAAAAGGCCGTGAATGCGCTGAAACCCATGAACTGCCCCTGCCACGTGCAGGTCTACAATCAGGGTTTGAAGTCTTATCGCGACCTGCCGCTGCGCATGGCTGAATTCGGATCATGCGCGCGCTATGAACCCTCGGGCGCGCTGCATGGCATCATGCGGGTGCGTGGCTTTACGCAAGACGATGGCCACATCTTCTGCATGGAATCCCAGATCGAAGAAGAAACCAAAACCTACATCGACTATCTGACCTCTGTTTACAAAGACCTTGGGTTTGATCAATTCCGCGTCAAATTCAGCGACCGCCCCGAAAAACGATCCGGGTCCGACGATGTGTGGGATCGCGCCGAAGCCGCACTTTTATCGGCCACACGCGCGGCAGGCATCGAACCCGAAATGAACCCCGGCGAAGGTGCGTTTTATGGGCCGAAACTGGAATTCGTGCTGACCGATGCCATCGGTCGGGATTGGCAATGCGGCACCCATCAGGTGGATTTCGTCCTGCCCGAACGATTGGACGCGACCTATATTGGCGAAGATGGCAACAAACACCGCCCTGTCATGCTGCACCGGGCCTGCCTTGGATCCTTCGAACGCTTCATCGGCATCCTGATCGAAGAACACGCGGGCAAACTTCCGTTCTGGCTGGCCCCGCGTCAGGTCGTGGTGGCCTCCATCGTGTCAGACGCCGATGATTTCGTGCTGGAAACCGTGGCCGCGCTCAGGTCTGCGGGCGTGCGTGCCGAAGCCGACGTGCGCAACGAAAAAATCAACTACAAAGTCCGCGAACATTCGGTGGGCAAGGTGCCCGTAATCCTCGCTGTCGGTATGAAAGAAGTTGAAAACCGCACTGTGTCCATGCGGCGACTGGGCGAAAAGCAAAGTCAGGTTCTCGACATGACGCAGGTGGTTCAAGATCTGGCGCAGGACGCAACGCCGCCCGATCTGCGACGCTGACACGAACGGGCGGCCCTTGACCGGACCGCCCCTTCAGTTTGCCCAAAACACTCCCGCCGGCGGCATCAACCGCAGGTCCCGGATGGGGCCTGCAAGCATCATGGGCGGGCGCATGCCCGCACCGCTATCCCAACCAAGCCGCCTGCGCGTCGGCTTTCCAACCCAATGTCATGTCACCGCCCCGAACAATCAAAGGCCGCTTCATCAGTGTTGGATTGGCCTGCAACAACGCCAAAGGGTCTGATGCCTTTTCCGCATCCGAAAACCCACGCCAGGTTGCCGACGATTTGTTCACCAGCGCCGCGCCAAAAGTTTCATAGGCGGTTGCCATCACATCTGCTGGAACGCCCGCGCCGCGAACATCGACATAGTCGTGATCCACGCCCGCATCTGTCAGTGCCTTCACCGCTTTTCTGCAGCTATCGCAGGTTTTCAGCCCATATACCTTCACACCCTTGCCCCCTTGTTTTTGCGCGGACTGCGCTATCTTTCCGACAGGTGACATGCGTTTGCGTCATGCGCAAGCCAGCCTGTCGCCCCAAAACGTGTGAAGGAGTTGGCGCATGGCACGTGGAACAGTCAAATGGTTCAACCAGACCAAAGGCTACGGATTTATTGAACCCGAAGACGGCGGCAAAGACATTTTTGTCCATATCTCTGCAGTTGAACGCGCAGGGATGAAGGGGCTGACCGAAGATCAGAAAGTCTCGTTCGAAGTGATCGAAGGACGCGATGGTCGTACGATGGCAGACGAATTGTCTGCTGACGCCTGACCCCCGAAATCACGGCCCATCACGCAAAGATGCATATGGTTGACCCTACGCTGTGCTGGAAAACCATCGTCCGATGGGCCACCTTTTGGTTATGACCCAACATCCAGATATCGCTGAAACCGTTGCTGATGGTGCGGTGCACCTGACTGGCATTGTCCTGTCTGTTTTTGCGACGGTTCTTTTGATCCTGCATGTGGCCCAGATGCAGTCTGGCCTGACAATCGCGGCCACCAGCCTTTATGGGGCGGCCATCGTCTTTTCTTTCATTGTATCGGGCGTTTACAACCTTTGGCCCTGGCGGCGGATGCGTGAAACACTGCGCCGGGTCGATCATGCGGCGATTTTCCTAAAAATCGCAGGCACTTATACCCCCCTTGTGGTCGTGATCGGTTCCATGTTCGGCTATATCACCTTGGGGATCATCTGGGCCATCGCCCTGACTGCCGCCGCATCAAAACTGATATTCGCCCACTGGCCAAAGAAACTTTCACTGGCCACATATCTTTTGCTGGGGTGGGCGGCGCTGATCCTGATCGTGCCCATGGTGCGCACGTTGGACACCGCGGCAGTGATCCTGATCGCCCTTGGCGGCGCGCTGTATTCATTGGGCACGATCTTTTATGTGTGGGAAAAACTGCGCTATCAAACCGCGATCTGGCACGGGTTCGTTCTGGCCGCATCAGCCTGCTTTTTCGGCGCGATCGCCCTGTCCGTCTGATCGGCCCGGCCACAAGGCACCTGTCACAAATCCCTAAACAAATTCGAAACAAAGCGAACGAACTTCGCAATCAGATCGTTACATTTGTGCACTAGCCTATGCACATGGCACTTGCGTACAGATACACCTATCCCACGCGCACCCGGCTTGAAAACTGGGTCGATGGCCTGGTGCATGGGACTGGTGCTGGGTGGGGGATCTGGCAGGCAAGCCTTGCGTCCTCCCCGTCTCAGGTTCTGTGCGCTGCAATTCTTGTGGCGCTGTTTTCCGTTTCAGCCGCATACCATTTGACCCCCATCGAAGCCCTGCGCGAATACCTGCGCCGGGCCGACCATGGCCTGATCTTTCTGACGATTGCGGCGGTCACCACGCCCTTTGTCACGCAGAACCCGGCCGTGATGTTGGGCCTGTGGGGGCTGTGCCTGACGGGGGCATGGTTCAAACTGACCGTCGGCCATTGGCCCGGCTGGATCAGCCAGATGTGTTATGTGGCGCTGGGGGGATGGGCGGCCGCTACAATCGCCATTCATGCCCCCGCCGCACCGGTGTTGTGGGGCGCTGCGTGGTTTTGCACGGGGCTGGTGCTGTTCAACCAATCCCGTGTGCCCTGCCACATGGCCCTGTGGCATATGTGCGTGATCGCCGGGCTGGCCTGCGTGGTGGGTTACGCCTGAAGCTTGACCGCCATGGTCTGCAACGCCGGGCGCGCCGCGCAGAACAAGGGTTCCGCAGTATCGTGGTCGTCCAACCACGCTTCACACACATCCGTATTCTGGCAACTGCCACAGGCCAAAAGCGACGCTTTCAATTCGGCGTGAACCTGCGGCGCCTGTTCGGCACTGGGTTGAACGCCCAACCGTTCCATCATCCGGCGGCGCAATTTCATGCGTTGGTCAAATTTGGTCAACAGGTGTGATAATCTTGATGCCATCTCACCATTCCTCCCCTCGGTATATTATTGTGTACCGATTTTCTGTACGCTTTGGATGACAGTTTGGATCACAAAAAATCTGACAGTTTTCAAAAGCCCGCCGGTCAGGGCATGCTGTCCCATAATCACACCCCAACTGGAAAGAAGGAGCGGGCCATGACATGGACCATCCACCACGTGAACCTGCAGGCCCGCGATGTGGCCGGGACGGCAAAGTTCTATGAAATGCTGCTGGGCACGGACCGCAAACCGTGGATCTTCCCCGCATCCCGCGGCTACTTGCCCGGCGGCGACGATAAGCTCGCGCTGTTGGCGGATGGGCGAGACTCCCACTCAGGCCTGCACCTGATCGCCCCTGACCCGGACTTCGCGACGAAGAACGGAATGACCCACAACCCATCTTTGGGCGGCCACTTCGCCGTCACCGTCGATGACCTGCAAACGGTCGTGGATCGCTTGAACGCCGCTGGCATCCGCTATTCCCTGACCGGCGAATTCGCCATCCCAGGCATGCGGCAT